>DASPJR010000025.1:0-9579 GCA_035628505.1 Planctomycetota bacterium
CCCTCACCCCGGTCTCGCTGCGCTCGCTCGGCCCTCTCCCTCAAGGGGAGAGGGTGACGCGATGGCACTACATCCGCTGATACCGCGGGCCGCCGCCGCCTTCGGGGACGACCCAGAGGATGTTCTCGTAAGGATCTTTGATGTCACACGTTTTGCAGTGCACGCAATTGCCGGGATTGATGTGCAGGTGGCCCTTGTCCGGCACTCCGATGTCCGCGCTGACCTGCGGCTGAATCCACTCGTAGACTCCGGCGGGGCAGAAATGCTGGCACGGGTTGCCATATTCAGCCGTGCAGCGCTGGATGCAGAGATTGAGATCCGGAACTTTCAGGTGACAGGGCTGCTCTTCGGCATGGTTGGTTCCCGAATGAAAAACATCGGTGACTTTGTCGAACGTGAGCTTGCCATCGGCCATCAGCCGCGCGAGACCCTGGAAGTTCGGATGATGCTTGTCGAAGCGTTCGAGCATCTCGTGATCGGGCTTGACTGGAATAGGATCGGTAAACCCTTTTCCTTCGGTGTAGCGCTGCGCCATGTCGTGAATGGCGCCCTTTGCAAGCCCCTCAGCGTAACCTGCACGCCAGTTGCGAACGGCATAAAGCTCCTCACGCGCCCAGCTCGTCTGAAACAGGTCCTCGTAGCGCCCAAGCTGCCGCAGGCTGTAATCTTTTTTCACCAGCGCTTCTTCGATCGCTTCCGCCGCGAGCATGCCGGACTTCATCGCAAGGTGAACGCCCTTGAGCCGCGCGGCATTCAGGAAGCTTGCGCTATCGCCAATGAGGCAGAAGCCATCGCCATAAAAGCGCGGCATGGAGTAGTAGCCGCCCTCGGGAATGGCCTTCGCTCCGTACTGAACAATTTTGCCTTTATCCAAAAGCTTTGAAACAAACGGATGCATCTTGAAGCGGTTGAATTCGTAGTGCGGATCCAGGTATGGATCTTTGTAATCGAGACCCACGACCAGCCCGATGATTAAACGTGTTTCGTCCAGACCATAGATAAAGCTGCCGCCGAAGCTGTCGGTTGCGGTCACGCCAATTCCCACTGGGCCGCGGCCGATGCCGAAATCCTGTTCCTGAAGGTACCAGCCTTCCATCGGACTTTTCTGCAGCGGAAAGCCGAGCGTATGAATGATCTTTCCTGCCGGAAACGTGCCCGCCGGCAGTTCCCAGATTTCTTTGACGCCCAGCGCGTACGTTTGCGGGTGGCGGTTGGAATCGAGTGAATGCATGCGGATCAGCTGCTTGGTCAGGCTGCCGCGCACGCCTTCGCCGAGCACCGTCACCTTGGCATGGATTTCAGCTCCAGCCTGGAACGTCGCGCGCGGCTTGCCATCTTTGCCGATGCCCATATCCCCGCAGCGCACGCCGAGAATGGTGTTGCCGAACGTGACCAGCTCAGCGCCCGCGACGCCCTCCAGGATTTCCACGCCGCGCTTGCGGGCCTGTTCGGCCAGCCACTTCGTGAGCTCCCCGACGGAGATAACGTAATTGCCCTTGTTGTGCAGGTAAGGCGGGACCAGCGGCGAGGGCAGCGGGATCGCCCGCTTGTGCGTAAGAAAAAGAATGTCTTCGCTGGTCACGCGCTGAGTCACCGGCGCGCCCTGGTGTTTCCAGTCCGGAATCAGCTCATCAAGCGCGCGCGTGTCGAACACGGCGCCGGAAAGCGAATGCGCGCCGACGTTAATTCCTTTTTCGATGACGAGGATGTTCGGTTTCTGGAACGCTACGCCCGCCGCGCGCGCACGCTGCTGCGCCAGGTCATGAAGCTGTATAGCGCAGGAGAGCCCCGCCGGGCCCGCGCCGACGATCAGAACATCCACATCGAGAATTTCTCTTTCAGCCATAGATGACGCCCGCCCCCTGGAACCCCAGATTCAAGTTAATCCGAGAACGTCAGAGGTAAAGCGACGGAAAGAGTGAAGGAAAATTCGGGATAGAGCTCTAGAGCACGCGGAAGGCGACCATCGTGATGTCATCTTCCTGCTCAAGATTGCCGATGTGGCTGTTGAGGGCTTCTTCGACAATGCCGACGACCTCGTCGAGCGATGCGCCGGCGGTCCTGTTGAGCAGCGCGCGCAGGCGTTCTTCTTCGAATTCGCGCTTGTCGCGGTCCGGCGCTTCGACGATTCCGTCCGTGAACTGGAAGAAAACGTCGCCGGGCCGCAGCTCAATGACCTCCTCCTGGAGAACCAGGGGGAAGCGCTTGCCGGTCTTGTCGACTCCGATCACCATCCCGTTGGGCTTGACTTCACGCACCACCGGATCGCGGCCCGGATTGATCAGGTACGGAGGGTTGTTTCCGGCACGGGCGAAGCGGAAGACGCGATCGCGCGTGTTCAAAATACCGTACGCCGCGGAGACGAACGTGCTTTCGCCCAGGTCGCCGGCAAGATCTAGATTCGTCGTCGCCAGTGCCTGCTTCGGGCTGGAGACGCCTTTGGCGTAGATCTGCAGCGCCTTCTTGGCCATGCCCATGATGATGCCGGCTTCGATGCCGTGGCCGGAGACGTCGCCCAGCGCTATGCCGATTTCAAATTCACTTACGCGGATGAAGTCATAGAAATCACCCGATACGTTGGAGCAGGGGACATACAGGCTCTTGAACTCATAGCCTTCCACTTTCGGCATGCTCGGGAGCATGCGAAGCTGGCGCTTGCTGGCCAGACGCATACTCTGCTCGAGCTCATGCTTTTGCTTGAGCTCGTTTGCGAGCATTTTCAAACGGCTGGTGTCCATCTGAACTCCAGGATAGTTGAACAACCACACTCTACAGTGAGGAATCGATACCGGCAACAGTGACGTTGCAAAGTTCGCAACGAAAATGGTTTTTTCCGGAGCAAGTGTGCACAATATGGCTTACAGCTACTTCGTGATTATCTCGATATCTTTGAACATCACTTCGACGTCTTCTCCACCGTGCACCTGAAATGCAAATTTTCCTTCGCGGCGGCCTTTATCGTCTTTCAGTTCGGCGCTGCGCATGCCGTTCACGTCGACAGTGACATCGCCGCCAATGGCGGTCACGACCATTTCATTCCACTCATTCGGCTTGTACCACTTTTTGACGTCCTCGGCTTTCGGCTTCACGACCCAGCCCCGGCCATTGGTCTCGTAGAGTCCTCCCGCATCATGCCTGGGATCGATCTCTGCCTGAAAGCCGCTGACGCCGCTAAAGCCCTTCTCTTCGGTGCGGAAATAAAACCCGCTATTTCCTTTTATCGCCTTGTACTTCAGGCGGATGGAAAAGTCTTTGTAGACGTTGTCCGAAACGAGCTGGCCGTATTCCTTCTCGCCTTTCAGACCTTTCCCGACGATCGCGCCGTCAACGATTTTCCATTCGCCTTTGCCGATGATGTGCCAGCCATTGAACGTCTTGCCGTCCCAGAGCGGCTTCCAGTCTTCAGCGAGAACATTCGCCGAGCAGAACAGAAGCGAAACTATCATCAGCGTTCGCATGCGTCGTACTCCTGAAAAAGCAAGAGGCTGAAAACTCCAGGCAGAACGTGAAGCTGAGCGCGGCGCTCTAATGCCTCACTTTTGCAGTAATCTGGATGTTCTGTTTTCTCCCGAATTACAGGTCCACTATAATAGCAAGCTCTACCACCTGGAGACTCTTTATGCTGCTTCGCCGCTTCTGCTGCTGTATCCTGCTGTGCGCGCTTTGGACTGCCTCCTCAAACGCTCAATCGTACACCTGGACCGGCGCCACAAACTCTGATTTCGGCACAACCACAAACTGGAGCCCCAACGGCGTTCCAGGCCCGGCAGACAACGCCATCGTCAATGCAACCGGCAGCGGCGCGCCGAGTATCAATGCAGACTACACCGTTGCCAGCTTCTCAATCTCCGGCGGCAAGACCGCTTCGATCGCTACAGGCTTTACGCTGACGGCCACAACCGTCTCTCTGAACCAGGCGTCCCTGAATGGCGGCGGAACGCTGGCGATCGCCACCGGCGGCACGCTGACGAGCGACCATCCGACGACAGGCAATACGATCAACCCGATGATCGCCAATGCCGGTACCATCACGGTGAACACCGGCTCACTCAGGTTCGCCAATGGCGGCACCAGCAGTGGAGGCATGAATGCGAGCGCCGCCAACACGCTGCTGATCCTGCAAGGCACGACTGTGTTCAGCACCGGCGCATCCCTGAACGGCAGCATTCAGCTTGAGGCCACATTGACGATCAATGCAGCCGTCTCGATGACCGGCACTCTTTACATGGTCGGATACACCGCAAATATCAAGGGATCCGGCTCGTTGGCTATTGACGGCAAGATTATTGCGCAGAGCAATTCTGGATTCGGGACAAACATCGCCGTTCCGGTGACGATTTCAGCGACCGGAGGAATTCAGGTAGACGGCTCGAACACATACCTGGCTTTCAACGCCGATGTCACCTGTGACGGACCCATCAGCGTCTCGGCGGGCGGTCAGCTCGCGGTGCTCTCGACCCGCACCTTCACGATGTCCAATACGATTACGCTCAACGGGGGAGCGCTCGGTCCGATTAATGGCTCGGGCGGAATACTGAAGTTGACGGCGACAGGCAAGCTGAACAGTGACATCGCCAGCGGAAGCAATCCGGTCTGGCCCTATCTGGACAATGCCGGCGCCGTGACGGTGCAATCAGGCGAACTCATTCTGAATGGCGGCGGACGCAATACTGGTTCTATCACCGCGACTGCAGCGGGAGCTCTGTTCACGACGCAGTCAAATACATTCATCGTGGATGCCGGCTCGGTGCTTGCAGGAAAGTTTAAAACCATCAACGGATGGACAATTAATCCAACGCTGACGCTGACTGGCGATCTGACGCTGGCGGGCTATACGGCAAATCTTGGCGGGCCTGGCGCGCTGACAGTTACCGGAAAACTCGCGGCAGTCGGCAACTCCGGCTTCGGCACGACGACAACGGTGCCAATCACCATTCCGGCGGGCGGCACGCTGGAAGTCACCGGCAGCAACGGGTACCTCAATATCAATTCAAATTCCTCCTGTGCTGGAACCTTGAACGTCACGGCCACGGGCGTGCTCGCCCTTACCGTGGGGAAGACACTGACCTGTAGCGGCGCCATGGTGCTGAATCAGGGGCGTGTCGAAGGCGGAGGTACGCTCGCGATCACCTCAACGGGCACGCTCGACAGCGACAATGTCTCGGGGACGAATTCAATCGTCTGCATCACGACGAATGCCGGAAAAGTGTCGGTGAAATCAGGCGTCCTGGACATCGGCTCAAACTATATTCAATCCGCGGGTTCCACTTCACTGAGCGGTGGAAACCTCAAGGGTGATCCGAAAATTAATGGTGGAGTCCTTGATGGCGCGGGCACGATCACGGGCACTCTTACCAACGGTGGAACAGTTGAGCCCGGCGGCGCTCAAACGGCGGGAACGATTACCGTCACGGGAAACTATACGCAGAATACGTCTGGCGCACTGAACGTTGAAATTGGAGGAACAACTGCGGGAGCATTCGATCAGCTTTCTGTCGCGGGTATGACGCTCAACGGAACGTTGAACGTCTCAACGCTCAACAGTTTTGCGCCCGCGGGCGCGGACACGTTTGAAATCATCCAGGGGACTTCGCGCAACGGCACCTTCTCGACAGTCTCATCCGGCGCCACCGGACTGACGGCGCTATACGGCACCGCGAACGTTTCACTTGGGCAGGGTATTCAAGTGTCCGCGATCAGCGCTCCGAATCCAGCCATTCAGGGCCGCGCCGTAGAATTCAGTGTCACCGCCACGGATCCAGCTGGAGGAGCGCTGAGCTACTCCTGGGACTTTGGAGACGGAAGCGCGGCTGAAACGACCAATCCCGTATCGCACACCTACACGTCGGCAAAAGATTTTACTGTCAAAGTCACCGTGACCGGCGCATCGCAGACGGTGTCACGAACGCAGACCGTCACCATCGTGGGACCCAACGCAGGTGCAGACGGTGTGCTCAACATTCAGGAAGGCGGTGCGACTGTGGTCAATCCGCTGAACAAAATGGGCGCACGCGTGAGTGCGAGCAATGGCGGCGCCCTGCAACTGGATGTCGATGTCAGCACTTTTGCGCCGCGCGGAATCTCTGATGGAGACATCAACACTGAATTTTTCGGTCTTAATGGATCACTCGGATTGCTGCGGCTGGGCAAACGCGCGGTGGGTAAATTCTCAAACGCCGGCGTCTACTTCGCTGAAACGACCGTGACCGATAGCGCTTCAGGCAAGACAGGCAAAGGCCGCAAGATGCTGGTGGTCAGCGCGCGCGAGGCGGGGGAATCCGGCGCGCTGCCGCCGGCGCCGAGCTCGGCCATCGAATTCAAATCGTTCAAAGGCAAAGTGCTCTTTACCAAGACAACCGCCGATACGATGACGCTGCAGGGATCATTCAAGCTGCCGCCAGGATTCGATCCCAAGCAGCACGGCACGATTGCATTCGGCATGGGCAACATCCTCGATCGCACGACTGTCGATTCCAAAGGAAAAGCCGCGCTGCCCAGCGAGCTCAAGCACATCAAGAAGCTGCAGATCAAATATCCGAAGCTCGATGGCGTGGCCAAGGGCGGGGAAGTGGCGCAGCTTACGGTGACCTATTACTCGCCAAATATGGATAACGCCGGGATGGAAACTGAAGGCGTCAGTTCGTTGCAGACAGGAACTACGAAGCTGAAAATTCAAGCGGTGTTGATGATCGGCGGCGTTTCCTACGACGGACTTTTCCCTGTGGACATGAAAATGTCAGCCAAGGGCGATGCCGCGACCCTGAGCGGCAAGGCTGCAAAGTAATTAAGCGAGAAAAACGAGTTACTCGGCGTTCTTAATCGGCACCTCGGCGTTTGCCGGCGCGACGCTGAATTCCTTCAGATCAGGGAACGACAGGGTGACTTTCGCCTTCTCGCCAGTCTTTGCTGCGACCCGGACCGGGCCGTGGAAAAGATTGCCTCAACATCGTTTACTCAAGATGATCTTCTCGCGCATTGGCGGCTGGTTGTCGGCGCCCGGAATCTCAATCTCAGCAACGGGGTGGATATCCTTGGGAATGTCGGTATAGGCGATGCTCGCAAACGTGCCCTCGCCCAGGCCCGGCGTTCCAATCGAGCACTGCAGGTCATTGTCGCGGCCGCGCTTAAGCGAGGAAACTTCCGGCCGCATCGTCATTGGGCCATTGAGATGAACGATCTGCGCCTCTTCGGGCTTGGCGGCAGGGATGAGTGTTGCCCACTGCTTGCGGCGCGCGTGCAGATTAACAACGACGCCCCATTCGCCGCCGCTCTGGCTGATGACCAGGTCCGAATGAATCGTCTTGCTGCCCAGCTCGCCGACGTTCCCGACAGGAAATCCTTTCACGCCGGCGGCAACTTTTTCGTTGGGCGTGGTAAGATCGCCGTCACTGTTGAAATCGAAATACAGCACGTTGCCGTCGATCACAACCCAGTGGCGCGTCGCGGCCTCCGGTCCGATGACGATTAAGCCAAATTCCGGCTTCTCGGACTTCAAATCGGGAAGTTTTTTGATGGTGCGTTCGATCTTGCTGAGGTCCGCAGCATAAATTGAAGAGGCCGCGAACAGTACGGCAAGAAGATGAATCCGCATAACGAACCCTCCGTATAGGTAACGAAGATCCTAACCACGCAGGTGGCGCAGCTCAACAGGTTAGTCGCCGGTAATCGCTTTGAGTTTCGCAAAGAACTGCTTTTTTCGGTCCGTATTGATGCCCCAGTTGACCGGCGGACACTGGTATCCGTCGCTATAGTTGTTCTTGCCCGGATCGAAGTAGCCCCAGCCGCAGTACTCGCCAAGCGCGGCAACGAAGTTGTTTGTGGGCTTGTCAAAGTCGAAATGATCGTCTTCGTTGAAAAGGATTGGCATCGGCCGGTAGCCCTTCACCGCTCGCGTTTTCTTCACCATTTCCGCAATTTTAGCGGGATCTTTGACGCCATTGCCGTGCAGCAGAAGGTAATCGGCCGCTTTCACGACGTTCTCTTTGGGAATCGTTCCGCCGCCGTAGCTGGTGCTCACCAGCAGCGACTTGTTCGAGCGCTCGCGAACACGCTCGATCAACTCATGGATTCGTTCAGGCTGCAGGATTTTGTGCTCATAGCGGATGTTGCATTCATTGTTCACTTCGATGAGGACATGGCGGTAGCCGCGCGCCATCACCCAATCAATGGCGTTGTCCAACGCTTTGATCACAGCCGCCTCGTCTTTGAGCCGCTGGTCCTGGCCGAAATAGAAAATCCCGAGCATCACCGCCATGCCCAGGTCGTCCGCTTTGTCCAGAATGCGTTCCAGACGCGCCATGTACTCCGGCCGCAGCGAACCGTCTTCCGCAATGGCCGAGTTATGCCAGGGCTGCTCGTTCGAATAGCCCTGTGGACTTCCGCCCTGCAGATTGATGACGAATGCTATCAGACCGTGTTTGCGCCAGTCGCTCATGGCCGCGAGAAACTCGCGCGTGTTGCGCTCGGCGTCCCATTTTCCGGTGTCAGGGTATTTCCACCTGCCCGCGGTTTCTGGATTCAGGTCATCAAAGATGCCCTGAACCATGCGCGAGTTCAGCAACAGCCCTTCGATCTTTTTGCCATTCCACGCGCGTCCCGCATACGTCGGTTTGCCATTGATCAGGAACATGTCGTCTTTGATCGAGACGATAGTTTTGCGCTCGCCGGCGGCTGCTGACAAGCAAACTGTGAAAACCACCGCCGAGGCGCAGAGACGCAGAGAGCGGTAGAGGGACAGGGCAAGCGGCGGCCGGGAAGATGGCAGGCAGTTCATTTCGTCGTATCCTTCAGTTGCTGGGCGATTTTGTCGAACTCGCCGGCCGGAACATTTTCGAAGCTGGCGATCACTTTCTTTTTATCGCTGATGACGACGACGTTTTTAGCACTGCCGAGCTTGTAGGCATTTGAAATCTGCGATTTTGCACTGATCGAAAGGTAACAGAGCCCCGCCTTTTCAAGCTTCCAGTCGACTGCGTACTTCTCGATCTCCTGTTTCAGGCTTTCGTCCGTGTAGACGATGAAGCCGCGGAACTTCTGATTCTCGTTGAGCGTCGTTTCAAGCTTTGCGGCCAGACCGGCCACGTTCTCCGCCGCATCGCCATTGACCCAGATCTGGATCAGCGGCACGGCGGCGTATTTTCAGGAGGGACACTCTTTGCTGCCCTTATCCGGCCCGGTGAGGTGCTTCGGGTTGTATCCGGGCAGTTTCGAACCGGCGTCGAGACCGGCGGCAAACGCCGAGAGATTTAGTAGCGCGAACATAAAAATCGACATTGTATGCATGTTGAACTCCTTCCTAAGCACAAAGCGCGAAAGCTGGGACCGCCGGCGTCCCGCCGGCCTAACCGTTGCCAAACCGAATGCATTGGCATTACACTTTTCGTCCAACCCACGCACTACTGAATCTCCACTCTTCAGCCCGATCGCACAAGTTTGCTTGCACCGGATTCTCCCGTATGTACCTCACGGTATTTCCATAATGCTCAGCATTCCGGATATAACGATCGAAATATTCACGTTGCCACAGTGTTCCGTCCCTCTTTAAAACCTTGTTCACTTCTTTAGAAGTAAAGGATTTCA
>DASPJR010000026.1:0-20700 GCA_035628505.1 Planctomycetota bacterium
CGTCGAACGATGCCGGTGAAAAGCCGCTGGACGGCGGTTTGCTTGTTGCTGACGTGGGAACGGGCAGCTTTATCTATACGAGCTACGTTTGGTACAGGCAGCTGCGAACAGGCAATCCCGGTGCTTACCGGATGCTGGCAAATATGATCAGCTATCCACGCGTGAAGCGGAAATAAAGATAGAGTGTTCGGAGGCGTGAACCGGGCTCTGGTCGACCACAAAGATGACTCCACTTCAGCGCCGCACGTTTGCCATCTGCATCTTTCTCTTCGCCTTCATTTTTATCTTTGAAGCGCGCGGCCGGCGGCTTTCCCTACTGGGCAACGAAGAAGATGTCTCCGGCGGCGTACAGCTGATGACGCATTTCTGGCAGAATATCGCCGTCGGTGGATTCATCATCACGATCGGCGCGGTGCTGCTGGCTGTGCTGCGGCGGCCAGGCCAGCAGCCGGAATTTACCAGCGGCGAATGGATGGCCTTTGCGTTAGGGCTGGGTATCCTCATCGGAACCGCGTACGTCAGCTACATGCGTGTTCGCGAGGCATCGGGTCAGAATGCCGGCGCGCTTCTTCCCGGTCGCTTCGAACGTGTAATCGGCCAGGACGCTCTCCGGCGGCGGGGCCCAGATTTCCCCCGCGGCGATGCGTTTGAGCAGCGCCGTCAAGGCGTCGTTTTGCGTGATATCGCACCACGGCTGACCCCAGCTTTCCAAGAGCCGCGCGCAGTAGCTGCCTTTGGGCGTGAGCCCCAGAATCGGCTTGCGCGCGCCGAGGTAATCCACCAGCTTGGAGGGCAGGAAGACACTTCGTCTTACCGGTGAATCAATCAGCAGCAGCACGTCGGCGGCTTTCATCACGGCGAGGCTTTCAAGATACGAAACCGGAGAGAAGAGCTGAACATTGCCAGCCACCCCGTGTTCGCGCTCCAGGTTTACAAAACTCTCGTCCATCTCGCCGATCTGCCAGAAGTGCAGCTTCGCCGCCAAGTCCGCATGTTGCTTCGAAAGAGCAGCGATGGCCTCGTACAACTTGGCCGGGCTGCGGTAGGGATGCAGATCACCGACGTGCGCGATTACTTTTCCTGCAGGCCGAATTTGCCGGAAGAGAACGGGTAATTCTGCTTTGCCGTACCAGTCCGGATGAAAAGCGGGCGGAATGACGTGCGCTTTGGCGAGAATCTCCGGTTCGGCGCCGGCGAGCATCGCATCTCGAAGCGCATCGGTCGCGAAGATCAGCTCGGTGGCTGTCTCGAAAATCTGCCGCTCGTAGCGGCCCAGCGCCGCGCGCGTGACCGGACTTTTGTAAAACGTGTTTCCCGACCAGGGCTCATTGAAGTACGCCACCCACGGAACGCCGCGGAAGGGACCGTTGACCAGATCGAGCGCAACAAGGTTCGACGCAGGCGGGTGGCTGCGGGAATAAATCAGCGCGGGCTTCTTGTGCTCGGCAGGAAAAAGCGCCGCGGCTTTCTGCACAGCGGCATTCTGCCAGCCGCCCTGGCCGCCAATGATACGCTGCAGAATGGTCTGGCGCCCGCGCGGAAAGGGATCGATGCGATGGATGCGCAAGGTCTCAGGCAGAAGATCCTCTAGCTTTTCATCCGAGCTGACGTCCTCTCCGGCGGAGGCACACAGGACATCCAGCACAATTTCTGGAGCAAACGCCTGTAGCGCCGCGAGCGCTTTCGTGGTCGAGATAGAGTGCCCGGTCAGCCGCGGGGGCGCATCATATGAAATCGCTAAAATCGGTGTCATGGTTGACTATAGCCTAACACATATCGACATCTTGCAGCTTCATATTTATAATCCGCGGCGTCCATTCTGGAGTTCGCCATGCCGCAAATCCGCGCTGCCGTCATACCTGCTCCCAATGCCGACGTGGAACTACGGGAGTTTCCCGAGCCGGATCTCCCCGCCGGCGGCGTGCTGATGCGCACTATTTATAGTGAAGTGTGCGGCACCGACGTTCACCTGTTCCATGGTAAGCTGAATGGCGTGCCGTATCCGCTGATTCCGGGCCACGTGGCTGTTGGTGTTGCCGAAAAGGTGAACGGAAATGTCATCGACGTGCATGGCCGGCCTATTCGGGAGGGGCAGACGCTTACGTACCTTGATGTTCACAAGACATGCGGACGGTGCTGGTATTGCCAGGTCGCCAAGGCTTCAACGCGCTGCCCGCACCGGAAAGTCTACGGCATCACGTACGGCGCAGCCGACGGACTGCATGGCGGCTGGGCGGAGAAGATGCTTCTGTTGCCCGGCATGCAGCTGTTGCAGCTTCCGATAACCGTGGCGCCTGAGGTGTTCATCGGCGGAGGCTGCGGCCTGCAGACGGCCGTTCACGCCATCGAGCGAGCCGACATTAAGCTCGGGGATAGCGTCGTCGTGCTGGGCTCAGGTCCGGTCGGTCTTTCGTGCGCGGGACTTGCGGCGCTCAGCGGCGCGTGCTTTGTACTTGTGTCAGGCGCGCCGGAAGAACGACTGATGCTCGCGGAAAAATTCGGCGCCGACGAAGTCCTCGATATCCGTGTCATGCACGAAGCTGACCGCGTCGACGCCGTGCGGCGTTTCACTGAAGGCCGCGGCGCGGATGTGGTGATTGAAGCGTGCGGGCAGCCGCGCGCCGTGCGCGAAGCGCTGCAGATGGTGCGCGATCAAGGGCGCGTGGTTGTCGTGGGGCAGTACACGGATCAGGGCGAAGTGTCGCTTAATCCGCATGGAGACATCAACCGCAAGCACGTGGACGTGCGCGGCGTGTGGGGTTCGGACTTTTCGCATCTGTACACGGGCATACGGCTGCTGGAACGCTTTCAGGAACGCGTGCCGTGGCGTGAGCTGTGCGGCCGCGTCTATCCGCTGGACCGGGCGGCCGAGGCGCTCAATGATATTCGCGAACAGCGCTGCGCCAAGGCGATCCTGAAGCCATCGGCCCGGAGCTGATGATTTCACCACAGAGATCACAGAGAGCACAGAGGATGTGATTAGGAAATGTACAAGTAAGCTGTAAAACTGTTTTGAAACATTTTCTCTGTGTGCTCTGTGATCTCTGTGGTGAGAAAAAGCTGATGAACTTTTCAATCAACGTACAGCTGGGAGTCTGGCTCGACGACCTGCGGCTGCCACTTAAGCAGGCCATGCAGCTGATTGCGCCGCTGCGCGTCGAAGCCATCGGTATCGACGCGTTTGGAAACGAGGTTTCGCCGCGGGCGCTGGGCGCTTCGGCGCGGCGTGACCTGGCGCAGTTCATCCGTTCGCGCGGCGCGGCACTTTCGGCGTTGCGCGTGGATGTGGGCGGCCGGCGACTGGCCGACGCGCAGACGCTGGACGTGAATCTCGCGCGCATCCGCGAGGCGCTGCAGCTGGCGTCTGATCTCGGCGCCTCGCACCTGGTGGTCGCCGGCGGCTTCATTCCGCCAGTGGCCGAAAAAGAAAACGCGAGTGCGCGGGCGACGCTCACCGAAGCGGCGCGGACGCTGGTGAATCTTGCATCCGTCGCACGAACGCGCATCGCCTGGCTGGGCGGGCAGGAAGCGCCGGAGGTGCTCGCCGATTTTCTGCAGCAGGTGGACTCGAGTGCGATTCTCGAAGTGGACTTAAATCCCGGCGCTTATGTCATGCGCGGACTCGATCCGCTGAAGGCGCTGGGCACTCTAAGTTCCCGCGTGGCCATCGCGCGCGCGGCCGACCACTATCGCGGCGGCGCCGAAGCGCCTTTCGGCGCAGGCGATGTGCGCTGGAACGAAGTGCTGATTGGGCTGTCGACCTTGAACCGACCGGCCCCGCTTCCGGTGCTCGGCTCGACGACCCTGGAAGGTGATCGCGCTCAGGCGCTAGCCAACACGTTCAAGCGCCTGTTGGCACTGCGCAAGAAACCAGTTTAACTACGTGACGGGTGGCAAGTGACGGGTGACGAGGCGATTGCATCGCACCTGGTGTTGCCCTGATGTGTAAGCGACTAGTTTCCTCAACTCGCGCAGAGGTCCAGTGTTGACTAGCGTCCTCCGCTTGCGGCTCGTCACCCGTCACCCGTCACCCGCCACCCGCCACTCGTCACAGCCGTTTGACATTGTCTGAACTTGTGCATTTCATGCTACACTATGGATCAAGCGAGTTGGGGATGTGCTGCAGATGGCCGATCGCGTCAGCGACGCGGATTTAGTCGAGCGGGCGGAGCGCGGCGAGAAGGCCGCATTCGATGAGCTCGTCAGCCGGTATTATGAGATCGTCGTTACCGCCGCGTACTCGGTCCTCGGCAACGTCGACGCGTCGAAAGACTGCGCGCAGGAAGCGTTTCTCGAAGCGACCGCGACACTGAACAAGCTTCGCGAGCGCTCCAAATTCGGACCGTGGATTTACGGCATCGCGCGCCGCAAGGCCATCTACGTTCTGCGCCGGCAGAAGAATCACTCCGAAGCGATCCGTATCAAAACAGACGAAAACAATTCAGCGATGCCCGCGCATTCGCCGGCTGAGCAGGCCAGCCATAACGAACGCCTTGACAGCATCCGCCGCTCGCTGAACGAGCTTCCCGAAATTTACCGCGAAGTGTTGATGCTTAAGTACATAGACAACAGAAGCCACGAAGATATCGCGCAGCTTCTGGACATCACCATGGCCGCTGTCGACAAGCGTCTGATGCGCGGAAAAGACATGCTTCGCGAATCCATGCGGCGCTGGAAGTCCGACGAGTGAAAAGACGGAAGGCAATGGCAGTTTGCAGCAGGCAGTGAGCAGTGGACGGAAGCAGAACAGAGATGAGACAAGGCAGCGTTCACTGGAGTGAATCACGTTAAAGAAAGCGCGGTTCCTGACGTCCTGGCGGTTTAAGAAAGTGTGCCTGAAGCGGAGGTGACGATGACCGAAGATGAAGCGCGAGTCCTTCTGCCGATGTATGCCGACGGCATCCTGCCTCCGGATGAAGCGAAGCAGGTTGAAGCCGTTGTTGCGCAGAGTCCGGATCTTCAGGCGGAAGTCCGCAAGCTGAAAGAAGAAAATGCAGAAGTCCACGCGCTGCTGCAGGAGGCGCTGGCTCCTCTGCGCCCCAGCCGTTCGGCGCGCATGCGTCTTTCAGATGCAATGCTGGAAGTGCACCGCCGCGCCGAGCACATCGCCGACACGATGCCTGAACGCGGCTGGCGTATTTTCAGATACGCCTTCGCTCTCCTGGCGCTGATTGCCGCGCTGCTGACGCTGCTCTATGCGCCGCCGCAGGATCCCACGAAGCCTGAAACCTCGTGGCTCTTTATTGTGACGGTTGGCGTGTTCATGATCGGCATCACGTTCCTGCTCTGCGGGAACATCCTGGCCGATCTCGAGGCGCGGCTGCTGAGCGCGCTGTATTCACGCGACGTGGAACCCACGCGACTGGAGGTGCTGACGCTGGAAGTTTTCGGAATTGTTTCGATTGTTGCTTCGAGCGCGTTCTATTTTTACTTGCGATGAGGGTACAACGAATGTGTTCCAGACGACGGTGCACACATTTCTAATGTGAGTCTTCGTGTCTGGTGTTTGCTGTTCAGTTGATTACCGCCTGCGGCGGACGGTAGTGCGGCGGCTGATAATGCCGCGGACGCTGACGTGTTTGCGGGTTTCATCGCCGACGTGGTCATGGTCTTTCGGCGATTCAGCCTCTTCAACCAGATCCATCAGCGCGTTGTAGCGGTTGATATCCATCAGAACCGCTTTCGCTTTGCCATCTTCTGTAATGTAACAGGGTTCTCCGGAGACGCTTAAGTCGCGTAGAAGGCTGATCGATTTCTGCTGGAGTTCGTTGGCTCGCACGAAGCGCCCTGATGGCATAAATTTGCTCCTCAAGATCAGGTGAAGGTGAAGCTCTGTTTTAAGCACACTGTGTCATGGCTAAGTCTACGTCAGAGCCACAGTTACTTTACCCAACGAAATCGGCATCGTCAAGGTTTGGGCAGCCGCTAGTTGCGCTATTTTGTCTCTTCTCCGTAGCCGCTCAGGATGAAATAAAAGGCGGCAAAGAAGAGAAGAACAGGCAGTGCAAAAGCAGGCTGCGTGAAAGCCAGATGCACCAGAAAATACAGGCTCCAGATCAGCATCGCCACAACGCCCAGCGCAGCGGCCGCGCAGATCAGCAAGCCCGGCACGGCAACAATCGAAACAAAGCCGATCATGCTTCCGAAGATTACCGTCCAGGCCAGCTCCAGCGTACGCTGCGGCGTCTGGGGGGTGCTCAGCTTGGCGAGGAATATGCCGGCGAGCTGGTGCGAGCCGGAAATAATAGAAACGACCGCCAGCGTGTCGTCGTTTGCGCTCCAGCCTTCAATGCTCCGGGTGATCAGATAAAATGTCGGCGTCAGTCCGATGATCGCGGCCCAGATTTCAACCACTGTGTAGTTGAAGCGTGCCTCAGGAAAACGGCGGACGTGTGCTTTCCAGCAATACCGTATGAACAGCAGGGGGAGCAGGGGATAAATTGCCGCCAGCAGGATGCCCATGGCTCATGTCGGCTGTTTTCGCCGCAGAAAGAGATATCCGATGCAGAGAACACTCAGCGTAAAAAGCGGCGCGACAAATAGCAGCGCAGCGATGATCACCAGTGCGGCCATGCTCCCGAACGCCAGGCCCGTTCCGAGCATCGCCCCGACCAAAATCCTCATTGCCGACGTCCAGGCGCTGGAGGATGGGTCGAGATTCTCAACGAACATGCCCGCAAGCTGGCCGCTGGCCAGGCAATACACGAGCACCGCAAGAACCAGTGTTTCGCTTTCCATCCGAGCGCCTGAAAATCCGGTGGCAAGCAGCAGAGAGGGCGTCAGGCCGACCATGGCGGCCCAGATATCCGTGATACGGAACGAAATTTTTTTGGAGCCGCTGTGACGATAGATGTGCCGGCAATAGACGAACAGCAGGGCCGTATGGGTCAGCGGCAGCAGAGTCACAAACGCCAGTTGATTCCAGCTCATGGCGTCACCTCTCGCGATTCTCTGGTTTAATCCGTTTTCTGAGAATAAACCAGAGTATCAAAAAGATTGGCCACAGCGGCAACGATGCCAGACTGATGTAAATGCCGATAGGAATTACAATGGCAAGGACGAGGCCGAGCAGGCTCCCGGCGATAATCGACAATGACGAAGGCCATTGTCTCAAAACGGTCTCATCCGTGCCATGAAAGTCAATGCGCACCCACAACATGCCCGTAATCTGAGCGGCGAAAAAATTGAACGCGATCAAAGGTATAAACGGAGGTGCGACTTCACATGCGTCTGAAATTGGGATCACCAGAAAAGTCGGTGTCAAACCGACGATAGCAGTCCAATAGTCTAAAATGCTGAAGTTGAAGTGGTACCGGCCCGAAGGATGACTTTTCGTGTTGCGCCAGATGCGTCTCAGGACCCAACCATACACGCACGCGAGGGTCAAACTGCCGATGGTCAGGATGATGAACCCTGCAGCGGTCATAGGGTCGAAACTCCTGCGGTCCCGGCATACTAACCCCGCAGCGCGCGGATCGAATCTGAATAATTGGAGCTTTTGAAGATTGCCGTGGCCGCGACCAAAATCTGCGCGCCTGCGTCCCGCACAGCCTGCGCATTATCGCCAGTCACTCCGCCGTCGATTTCGAGCAGTAGTTCGTCGCGGAATGCCGCGCGCGCTTCCTTGAATTTCGGGAGGCACTCGGGCATGAGTTTCTGGCCGCTGAATCCGGGATTGACGGTCATGATCAGCAACATCTCGATAGAGTTGGCGAATGGCTGCGCGGCGCTCACCGGTGTTGCAGGCTTAAGCGCCAGTGCCGGTTTGGCGTTCGCCTTTCGCGTAAGCTCAACGGCCTTGTGAATATCGCCTTGCGCTTCAGGATGCACGCTGACCCAGTCGGCGCCTGCTTTCGCAAACGTCTCGACGTAGCGCTCGGGCTGCTGAATCATCAGGTGGCAATCGAGTGGCATTTTGGTGACGCGGCGGATGGCTTCCACGATAAACGGCCCCATCGTAATGTTCGGCACGAAATGGCCGTCCATCACGTCGATGTGCACCCAGTCCGCTCCAGCCGCTTCAATCGCCTGGATCTCGTCCTTCAGACGCGTGAAATCGGCGGAGAGCACCGAGGGGGCGATGAGAATGTTCGATTGCGGATTGCGGATTGCGGATTTCGGATTGGTCATGGTTATTCGTTCTCGAATTTAAATTCGACCCGTCTGAGCGCATCGATCAGTTCCGAGCGGCCGTACGTCCCAAAGTCCTGAGTGTATTCCTCATGACAGAGATGCTGTGTACGGCAGAAACCGGTGATATTATTGAAATCTAATTCAAACCCACTTTGAGCAACATCGACACAGCGCAATACTACTAAATCGTCTAGAAGGGTCGCCCGGAAACACGAAATACTTTGGTCATCTGGTGAGTACGGCAGATAAACACTTTGCCCGTTTGCGCTTTCCTCCAAGACTTTCGCCCACTGTCGCAGAATCGACGTAACTACTGCAGCTAAATCACCGCCGCTTCTCCAGCCCAAACAGTACGCATCGTAGCGAACAGCATCGCCACCAATTACAAGCCGCACCTCACTCACCGATATGCTGAGTCCCACGGTGACACACCTCTTCTTGAATGTGCTGCAGGTCTCTTGGCTTTTCTACAAAAAACAACAGAGGCCCACTCCGTGTCCTCTGTGTTCTCTGCGTCTCTGTGTTGAAGTCGTGTTCGTTCGTCGAGGATCTCGGAAGAGAATTGCGGATCAGCTTTCGCCAATCCGCAATCCCCAATCCGACTTCCGCGATCGAACTTAGTCCAGCTTCGCCGCCAGGGCCATCAGGTCGGCCATGCGGTTGGAGAAGCCCCATTCGTTGTCGTACCAGCTGACGACCTTGATCACGCGCTTCTGAACCACGTTGGTCAGGCTCGCGTCGATGATCGAGCTGTGCGGATCGTGAACGATGTCGCTGCTGACGATCGGCTCTTCCGTGTAACCCAGGATGCCTTTCATCGCCCCCTGGCTGGCGGCCTTCAGCGCAGCATTCACTTCTTCCTTCGTCACGTCCTTGCTGACTTCGATCGAGCAGTCGATCAGCGAGCCCGTCGGAACCGGCACGCGGAAGGCGACGCCTTCAATCTTGCCCTTCAGATCCGGAATGACTTCGCTGATGGCTTTGCTCATGCCGGTGGTCGTCGGGATGATGTTGATCGCGGCGGCGCGTGCGCGGCGCATGTCCTCGTGGATGAGGTCGTTGATGCGCTGGTCATTCGTGTACGCATGGATCGTCGAGACGCAGCCCTTGACGATGCCGAAGTTGTCATGAATTACCTTCATCACCGGCGCCGTGCAGTTGGTGGTGCAGCTGGCGTTGGAGAAGGTGAGGTGTTCCTTCTTGAGCGTTTTTTCGTTCACGCCGAAGACGATCGTGGCGTCAACGCCTTCCTTTGCGGGCGCGCTCAGCAGAACCTTCTTGGCGCCGGCCGTGAGGTGGTCGCCAAAACCGCCGCGTTCGCCGGAGCGCGTGGTGAACAGTCCGGTGCACTCGGCGGCAATCTGCACGCCCAGCTTGGCCCACGGAAGTTCCTTCGGAGCGCGAATCTTGCTGACCGGAATGGCGCGGCCGTTCACGACGATGTTTTCGCCGTCGGCCTTCACTTCGCCTTCGAATTTGCCATGCACCGAGTCGTACTTCAGGAGGTGCGCCAGCGCCTTGGCGTCGGCCAGGTCGTTAATGCCCACCACTTCGAAATCCTTCGGGCGGTCGGCGAGCACGCGGAAGACAAGGCGGCCAATGCGTCCGAATCCGTTAATGCCAACTTTAATTCCCATCTCTACGTCTCTCCCTGCTTTTCAGCAACGGTCCAATCAACTGCGGAATTGCCGGCGAGGCAGAGAATTCCAGGAAATGCTGCGCCCTTGACCAGATGACGGTGTCTGGCCGCCGGATCGGAACGGGACCGCTTTTCGTTTCCGATTGTTATTTCAAACTTACAGTAAAGGCGCGTCATTCCAAGTCAACATTCTACGCAGACGGGCATGGCGTCAGCGCCCTACAGATCAGTCTGCCAATCTTGTAAAGACAGGGCACAGAAATTGCCCCTCCGTCTTATGGCCGCGAGTGCCGGGGAGGGGTTTTATGCGCCGTGTTCTACTGTCTCTTTTTATATTGATAGCCGTCTCAATATCTGCCGCTGATCTACCGCAGGGTTTTAACGAGAGCATTCTGGCCACCGGGCTCAACAGCCCTGTGTCCCTGGCCGTCCTGCCAGATGGCCGGATCTTCATCGCCGAGCAGGGCGGTAGCGTGCGAGTCTGGAAGAACGGTAGTCTGCTGAGCGCACCCTTTATTCGCGTCTCCGTCGATTCCACGGGCGACCGCGGACTTGCCGCCATCGTTCTCGACCCGAATTTCGTGAACAACAGCTTTGTATATTTGCTTTACACGATGCCAACCTCTCCTGCGCGTAACGTTGTCATGCGGGTAACCGCAGGCGGCGATGTTGCCATTCCGGGAAGCGAGTTCAAGCTCATCGATCTCCCCAACTTTGGCAATAACCTCCATCAGTGCGATGGCTCCCTGGCCTTTGGCATCGATGGCAAGCTCTTCATTGGCGTGCCGGATAACACCGTTGGAGCCAACGCTTCGGATCCCAGTTCGCTCTTCGGAAAGATTCTGCGCATCAATCCAGACGGCTCGATTCCGGCCGACAATCCATTCTATGGTTCACTCAGCGGTAACGCGCGCGCCATCTGGGCGCGCGGCCTGCGCGATGCGTTCACGATGGATGTAGAACGCGGAACGGGCCGGTTGTTTGCCAACGAGGTCGGGACCAGGGCGTACGAGGAGATCAATGATATCGTCGCGGGCGGCGATTACGGCTGGCCGCATTATGAAGGCGCCAGTTCCGACCCGGCATACCTGTCGCCATTCCATGCCTACGCGAATGGGACAGGCCCGGCTATGGGATGCTGCATCACCGGCGGAACCTTCTATCGGCCACTCTCGCCGAGCTTTCCCCCCGCATATGCGGGATGCTACTTTTACATCGATTATTGCGGTGGCTGGATCCGCTATCTGGATCTGCAGAATGGCGGCGGGGACAAACCTTTTGCCTCAAGCCTGGGCACGTACAATGTCACGCTGAAAACCGGTGACGACGGAAGCCTATACTACATCGCACGCACATCCACGCCTCAGAATGGACAGTTGCGCCGGATTCAATACGTTACCAACACGCCGCCGAGCATCACCCTGCAGCCGGAAAACCGTACCCTCAATGCGGGCGACACAACACGATTTACGGTGAGCGTCTCCGGAACGCCGCCCTTCAACTTTCAGTGGCAGCGCAACGGCGCGCCGATCTCCGGGGCAGTCTCTGCGTCGTACACACTCACCAACGCGCAGAGCAGCGATGACGGCGCGCTCTTCCGCTGCGTGATCAGCAATCCCTGGGGCAGTGTGACATCGAACGAGGCGAAGCTGACGGTCCATGGCAATCGTGCACCGTCACTTTCGCTCGCCTCCCCGCGCAGCGGCTACCGCTACAGCGCCGGAGAGACACTGGCGTTCAGCGCCAGCGCCACCGATCCGGAAGACGGCGTGCTGCCGGCCAGCGCGTTTTCCTGGCGTATTGAAAAATGCCAGCCCGGCAGCGAAGCAGATTATGTCGATCCCATCAGTGGGCAGGCTGGAGGTTCGGTGTGGCTTACCGATACCGGCGAGAGCGCCAGCACTGTGTTCTACCGCTTCACCTGCACCGTCCGGGATTCACTCGGGCGCGAGACCACCATCGTTCGCGAGTTGACGCCCAAACTTGCGGATGTGACGCTGCGGACTGAGCCGGCCGGGCTGGTACTGGAAATCGATGGCCAGAGCATCAACGATAATTCGTCGTTCACGGGTGTGGTTGGATTCCGGCGCAACCTGAATGCACCCTCGCCGCAGCGCTTGAACGGAGCCGTCTATGACTTCAGCGGCTGGTCGAATAATCAGCCCGCCGCGCACACGATTGTCACGCCGTCGACCGCGCAGACATTCACCGCAACCTTTACATTGCGACCGCCGCCGGCCGCCGGGGCGATTGCTACTGACGTCAGCTCCGTCGCCGCTGCCGGCGTGCCGGTCCTGTTCAGCGCAACGGCAAGCTCGCCTTCAGCACTGAGCTGGAACTGGAATTTCGGCGACGGAACAGAAAGCTCGCAGGCCGAATCCGTCAGTCACGTCTACACGCAAGCGGGCGTGTACACGGTTGTGCTCACGCTGGTTGACGACCAGGGCCAGAGCAGCCAGCAGACCTTGAGCGTCACGGTTCTGGGCGACGATCTGGATGGCGATGGCATTACCAACAACGACGATCTCGACGACGACGGCGACGGCATCGGCGATGCCGATGAAGTTGCCGACGGCACCGACCCCTTCGATGCGGCGTCATTCAAGGCTGGAGCACTGAAAATCACGAGCTTTTCCGCTCAAATTCTGGATGCGCCCGCCTTAAAGGATTCAGTAGCATTCAAAGTCTCTTTCGCGCCGCCCGTGGGAGGCGATCCAAAATCCGTTGCGTTGGGCCTCAGCCAGTTCAGCGCAACCTATGCGCTTGATCAAAAGCTGCGGATGAGTTCGAAAACGGCTGCCGTGAAAATCGATCGTAAGAAAGGCAAAGACTGGGTGCTGAGCGTGAAGCTCTCGCGCTCGAACCTGGCGCTGCTGGGCGCCGACGACATTTCGCGCGCGGTGCCTTCCACGTCGCTCCCGCTGGATATGCGAATGAACGGACGCCGTTGGATGACGCCGGCGCAGCTGAGTTGCACGCATAAGAACGGCGTTCTGAAGATGAAGCTGAGCAAACCCAGGCGCTGATGTTTTGAAATCTGAAAATTGACGTGAAAGATAGCAACACGGCAACGGGCAGCCATGTCTGCACCGGTGTGCACGCGGTAAGAGTTACACTCCAGTTCGCTATATTAGATGAGATCGCGTGCCTTTTCTGCTGGCACTGTCTTTGCATCTCCTGATCACACCGGTATCCGGAACCAAGCTGACTGAGCTGTAAGGCGCATACAGTTCCTCAGCGAAAGGAGAAATAACATGAAAAGAATCTTGAGTCTGCTGCTCGCCGCATCGGTCGCGTTTGCGATCAACGGCTGCAACGAAGACAAGACGACGAAGACGACCGAGAAGAGAGAAGTTAAGGTCGATGCAGATGGAAACGAGACTGTCAAGACGAAGACAAAGACCGAGACCACGACAGTTGATCGTGACGATGGTGCCATCAATACGAGCGTCAAGAAAGAGACGAAGGTCAACGGCGAGACCGTGAAGTCAGAGACCAAAGTCGAACGCAAGGTCGACGATGACGGCGATACGCGCGAGACGAAGGTTGAGGTCAAGAGCAAGGACGAGAACCTCGTGAAGATCGGCCCGCTCGAGATCAAGAAATAGTACGCAGTTCGCAGGGAGGAGTAGGGGAACAGCGAAAGCGGAGGCGGCGCGACATGGCGTTGCCTCCGCTCTTTTTTTCAGGCGGCTGCGAGCTGTTCTTCCTTCGGTTCCTGTTGCATCAAATGATAGAGGTACTGAGTATCTATGTAATCAACAATGGACAAATCGAACTCTTGCAACGATTGCATCACAGCATTCAACTCGTCCAGCGTTGGGCGGCTACCCTTTAATGCGATTTGAAGTAATGGATAAACGTTTTCTACAATGAAGCGCCGAGACTTCCGAAAACGCCAGATCAGGCACAGCGGAACGGCTATCATTCCTGTTGCAAACCCGGAGACGATTCCAAGCGACTTGGTAATATCTGGATTCTTGCTTATGGGTGCAGCTACAACTGCAGTAACGATTCCGATAACGATCGCAATACAAAATCCATACATTGTTCCTTCCTTGATCAACAGCAGCGGTGAACAGTGATTCGGAAGGAGGTGATTGACCAGTTGAAACGGCTCCTTTAACCAGGCAATCCGTTCCTGGCTGGTTGTTGTCTCTCCACGTACGCGTTCCGCGAGCGCTAATTCATTTTTGTACTTTGACCGCACATCTGGGTGCGTACGTTGGATTAATTCCTCGAGTGCTGAAGTTTGCGGCTCCAGATTCAGATAATTTGACGTCTTCGTACCACAAGAAAATTTACAACTAAGGCAATTCATTGTGAGTTCTAATTCCGACTCATGAACTGAAATGAAATACGTGTGCGTTTGTTGCGACAGCTGTGTAATCTTAAATGCTCTGATGCGCCGGCAGAATGGGCAGAAGTCTGCGGCGTAACCGAGTGGCGTTTCTTCAATACTCCAACCGATTACGATCATTTGTTTTGCTCCCTCTATTATTCAACATTCAATATGAGCTCCTTCTGCACCGCTCCTTCAATGCGGGCGCGTCCGTCGAGTCCGATATAGACATTGATCTCGCTGCGCACCCCGACGTCGCCTTTGTATATGCCCGGCTCTATCGAAAATAGCGAGCCCGGCAGCAGCGCGCGCTCGTCCTTTGTTTCCAGCCCGTCGATGTTCGCGCCCTGCCCGTGGACGCTTGTGTCGATCGAGTGGCCCGTGCGATGGATGAAATACTTTCCGTAGCCGGCGTTCGCGATGACGTCCCGGCAGGCCTTGTCGACTTCCCAGCCGCGCAGCGTTTTCTTTTTTGCGAGCGCGTTTTCGACGCAGGCGACGGCCGCATCGCGCGCGCGGATGACGATGCCAAAGACTTTCGCGTAATCGGAAGGCGCCTTCGCGCCGATATAGCCGCACCACGTAATGTCGTAGAAGACCGCGCCCGGCTCGTTGAGTTTAGCCCAGAGATCGATCAGCACGCGGTCGTTCTTTTTGAATGCCCTCGTGTTTTTAGCATTGGGTTCGAAATGCGGATCGGCCGCGTGGCCGTTGGCGGCGACGATTGGCGCGTGATTTCCGCAGGTGAGATTTTCATCCTTGAAGCGGTAGAGAATGAATTGCTGAACGTCGAGCTCGGTAATTTTCTTGCCCTTGCGCACCGAGCTGAAAATCAGCTCAAAGGCTTCATCCTTGATCTCTTGAATCGCCTTGCCGGCGCGCTGATGGCTGCGGAAGCGCTTCCCGTCGACGTGCGAATACAGCCGCTGCACCAGATCTGCCGACGAGACGACATTCGCGCCGAACGATCGGACCAGTTCAATCGTTCCCGCGTCCACCGTCGAGACCGTCGGAATGTTATTCAGCGGCGAATACTGCATCGCGACGCGTTTCTGATTTTTCAGGATGCTCTTCAAGCCGGCATGCAATTCCACCCAGCCGCTGTACATGACTTTTCTGCCGGGCAGCGCATCCAGAAATGCCGGCTCAATGGCGTGAACCAGCTTCAGCGGCGTGCCGCGCGCGGGAATAAAATAAAACCAGCGCCGCGAGCACGATTTGTTGATATCGAGCCCGAGAATCGTGTACGCGATCTTCTCCCGGTTGTGAAAATCGCAAAAGAGCCAGCCGTCGAGTTTCTGCGCGGCAATCGCCGCCTGGATGTTTTTAAGATTCATGGTCCGTAATGCATAATGCATGATGCATAAAATGGAAAGAGCGCTGTGCTCTATAAATAAGCGAGCAGCCCGGATGACAGGGCTGCCCGCCTTTGATTCAACATTTAGCCGGCGGGACGCCGGCGATCCCATTACCGCGCGTATTCGATGAAGCGCGCTTCCCGGATCAGCGTCACGCGGACTTCGCCCGGATAGCTGAGCTCCTCTTCGATCTGCTTGGCGATGTCCCGCGCCACGGACGCGCAGCCGGCATCGTCGAGCTGATCGGCTTTCGCCAGCACGCGGACTTCGCGGCCGGCCTGGATCGCGAAGGCTTTTTCGATGCCCTTCTTCGTCGTGGCGATCTCCTCGAGCTTCTTCATGCGCTGCACGTACTTTTCGAGGCTCTCGCGGCGCGCGCCCGGACGCGCGGCGGAAATGGCGTCTGCAATCTGCACCAGGATCGGGTACAGGCTGTGGATTTCGATATCGCCGTGATGCCCGCCGATTGCTTCGCAGACTTCGATCCGCTCCTCGACCTGCTTGGCCACATCCATGCCGATCTGCGGATGCGTGCCCTCGGTCTCCTGGTCGAGCGCCTTTCCGCAGTCATGCAGCAGTCCGCAACGCTTGGCCAGCTGTACATCGAGCTTCAGCTCCGCGGCGAGCAGCCCGCAGATGTGCGCGACTTCCTGCGAATGGCCCAGCACGTTCTGGCCGTAGCTGGTGCGGTAGCGCAGCCGTCCCAGCATGTTTCGCAGGCGCGGGTGCAGATCGTGGCAGCCGAACTGGATCGCCACGTCTTTGCCCGTCTTGTCGATGAGCTCCATGACTTCTTTTTCGGCCTTCGCCGCGCACTCTTCGATGCGCGTGGGATGGATGCGGCCGTCCTGCACGAGATTGAGCATGGCGATGCGTGCGATCTCGCGCCGCACGGGTTCGAAGCCGGACAGCACCACGACTCCTGGCGTATCGTCGACAATGACGTCCACGCCCGTGGCTTTTTCGAAGGCTCGGATGTTGCGGCCTTCCTTGCCGATGATGCGGCCCTTCATGTCGTCGGAGGGCAGGTCGATCGTCGAGACCGTATTCTCGGCCACGACTTCCGACGCCAGGCGCTGGATCGTATTCAGCACGATGCGGCGCGCTTCCTGGTCGGCATTTTCCTTGGCGCGGTTGACGGCGCGGTTGGTGAGCTCCGCGATTTCTCCGGCAATGTCGCGCTCGACGCGCTGCAGCAGCAGGGCCTTGGCCTGATCGGGCGTCATGCTGGTGATGGTCTGCAGCTTGCGGCGTTCTTCATCGATCAGCTGCGTCATCGTCGCATTTTTAGCCTCGATCTCCTTGAGCTGTTCCAGCTTTTTCTGCTCGACCTTCTTGAGCTCTTCTTCCTTGCGGGCCAGATCCTGTTCGCGTCGCTCCTGTGTCTGAAGCTTGCGGTCGATCATCTCCTCGCGCTTTTCAAGGCGCTTTTCGGTGTTGCGGTTTTCTTCCTGAAGGTCTTTAAGTTCCTTATCGAATTCGCGGCGTTTCTTAAGCTGTTCCTCGGCGTTTTCGGCTTTCAGTTTCGCGGCTTCGGCTCGCGCTTCGTCCAGCAACCTCTGTTTGACTGTCTCTGCTTCCTTGCGTGCCTGGGCCTCGAATTCAAGACTCTTATTCTTCTGTGTCAGCGCGGCGATCAACCAGCCAATGATCAGCCCCGCGACGGCTCCAACGATGTATGGAACGTACGGCGGCATGGGCTATTACCCCCTCTTTGGAATGGCGTGGACAATGGGTCTCGAAATGATTGAGGCGTGCGGTTTGCATTAGCCATAGTTGCCTCAACCGGGATGGAGCCCCGATCCGCGGATGCGCGCTCGCGATTCTCTGCGTTGCAGATTGCCGCGCCGCCACAGTCCGCCCCGCTAAGCCGCTTTCTGAGTGGCCGCGGAACACCGTGGTGAACAGACCGATGGGTCTGTAACAGGTTCAGGCCAGTGCCCGAACCTTCAGCGAGGGTAGAGTGATTCAACGTAGAGCTCGCTTTGGAACTGCAGCTTGATTCTGCAATTCCATATGCCCAAGCCGGACGGCTTGAAAGGCACGCGTTTAAGAAAGTCACGTCCGCAACAAGGTAACCGGAGTCGTCCTCGTCACACCCGCGTATTCCAGAAGCGCATTAACCAATCGTCTTGACCTCGGCAGTGCATCGTGCTTCGCGTTTGTTTTGGCGTCCAGTCACATTCACCCAGATGGCCTCGCAGGACCACATCTCGAATTCGAAGGTACGGCATTCGAGACTTACAGGGCTGCGGCGCAGTTTCCTACGCCGGACGTAGCAGCCAACCCCCCACACATTTTCTAACGCTGGGCACGTTTCAAAACTGATCCAAACAGTGCCTTTTGTAAAAGGCTCGGTTCAAATCGTTTCAAATCGAGCTTCTAAACGTATCCCGCATGTGGTCAAAAATCCGCATGCGTTCACTAAACCCTCATGGGGTCTAAATTTATATGCTTTGCACGTTTCGTCAATACACTTTCGCACGAAGTGGGCGTGACGAACTTACACAAAAACCGGTCTTTCACTCATCGCACTGTTGATTTTTTAGCAATTCGGCAATTTTCGGTGCAGTGTGCACCTCGCCTTCTCCAATTCCCGGACAGCGCTGCGCTTCGCGCAGCCATGCAAACGGGCTTTTCATTATCTCCGGCCAAAAGGGATAATCGCGGCATTGCTTTGGCCGCACGTCGTAGACGCTGCAGCCTTTTTTTTCGTCGAGCAGCACGCAGTCGCCGTTGCGTTTTTCGGTCAGAGACATCTTGCCCGACGAATACTGCCGCACGAACGAATCTGTAAATTCGCGCTCATCCATTTTCATGAACGCCGCGATTTTTTTCAGCTCCTCCTGCGTGATGAACACATCGCCGGGGGCTCCGCCGCAGCAGCGCACGCATCCGGTGATACACGAAAACTTCACGCCTTCAGCGAACCACGTTTGCAGCGCGCCAGAGTTTTCGGCGCGGGCGGGAGAACTCATGGCGCGGGCGGCTCCTTGACCGCTTCAAGCGCCGCACGCGAGGGCGTCTGTATCGGCGGCTTGGGCACATCGTTCAGTGTCGGCAGCGGCGCCATGGGCTCGGATGCCGCGAGCCATTCCTTCGGACGGTGGCTGGGGACGAACTGGTAGCGGATCTCGTTGAGCAATCCCAGCAGCATGTAGCCATTGAAGGCCATCGCGAAAACAATCTCGTGCTGCATCACGAAGAGCACGAGTATCAGTCCCAGCATCAGCAGATGCATGAACGACTTTCGCCCGCGCAGGAAGCGGTCGCCCACGTGCGGGTAGAGCACGCGCGATACCATCAGCACGCCCAGCCCCAGCATGATGAACGGCAGTGCGACCATCAGCGGCTGAAACGCCGCGATGCGGAACTGTTCCAGGCGGGGAAGACTTTCAATCGGGGCGTGCGGCGAGATGCCCGGGATGATCAGCATGGTCAGGCTCGCCACGCATCCGGCCGCACCAGGCGATGGCATGCCGAAGAAGAAATCCTTGTGTCCCGTCTCAGACTCCACGTTATAGCGCGCCAGGCGCAGTGCCGCGCAGCAGGCATAAACACCCAGCAGCGGGAAAATGAAGCGGTCCTTGAGCCAGTAGGGCGTCTCTGTGCCGAGCTGCAGGTCGATCATGACTTTCACGAGAATCGCCGGCGCGATGCCGAACGAGACCACGTCGCAGAGCGAATCCATCTCCATGCCGAACTTGCTGGCGGACTTCGTCCAGCGCGCGACTTTGCCATCCATGACGTCAAAGAGCATCGCGCCGAAAATCAGCAGGCTGGACCAGTAGAGGCACGCCGAGGCATCGAGATTCATTTCGCGCGGCGGGTGTGATGCGCGCATGGCCAGCATGATCGAACCCAGTCCGCACAGCAGGTTGCCAAGCGTGACGAGGGTCGGCACGGGATGCACGCCCATCAATAATCGCCTTGGCCTGTCTTTTCCGAAACGTTTCATGCTGATCCTTGCTGCTCTGCTGAAAGGTGATATTCGCCTTCGGACATTGTCTCAAAAAGCTGCCTCATACACAACAGAAATGCCTGCCGTTAATGATTATCGGAAGCTTCGATTGCCGCCGCTTCCGCACTGAGCCGCTTCTCTGCAAGCGCAACGTCGCCGCTGAGCATTGCTTCGCCGCTGAAGACCATCTGCTCCGGCTGATCGTGCGGCGCCTTGGGCACTGTTAGATTGACTTTGCATAGGGGAGTTGTGCCCCCGACGACGTTGTCGCCGATCTTCACGAGGCACTCAGCGAACTGTTCGATCGGCACATACAGTTCCGTGCGCGAACCGAATTTGATCATGCCGTAGCGCTGGCCGCGCTTGAGCTGCGCGCCGTAATCGGTCTGACAGATGATGCGCCGCGCAAGGATGCCGGTCACTTGCCGCACCATGACGCGCAGGCCGCCTTCGAGCTCCAGGCCGAGCGACACGCATTCGTTGCGCGTCGGCGCCTCGGGGTTATAAGCCGGAAGAAATTCGCCCGCCTTGTACGTGATATGGCGGACCGTTCCCTCGCAGGGCGTGCGGTTGACGTGTACGTTGAAGGGCGAGAGGAAAATGCCGATGCGCTTGGCCTTTCCGCGGATGAAGTTCGGTTCATCGACTTCTTCAATGTCGGAGACTCTGCCGTCGGCGGGCGAGAGCATGATTTCCGGATCGTCGGTCCCGCTGCGTTCGGGATCACGGAAGAACCAGACGACGATTCCGAGTGGAATCAGGGGAATCACCGCCAGTGCGGGGTGAACAAGCGCGAGCGCATACGCCGCCGAACCGCAGGCCAGCAGCGCGATGAGCATCTCATCGCCGCCGTACTCCGCCAGCCCCAGTGCTTTCATAATCTTTCGCAAACGTAACGCTCCCGCAAAATGCTATTAATAGAACAACAAGAGAGTGATTTTAATTTCAAGGCGTCCTGAATTGAAACAAAAAACTCTCCCCGGACCTAACCCCCGGCCCCTTCCCTAAGAGGGAAGGGGAGAACGGCTCGCCGTCCGAGCGGGATCGGAGTGTACCCGACCCTACGCTTCGCAATTCAGCAATCGCAACTCCCAAAAAATCTCTGCGCACCTCCGCGTTCTCTGCGCCTCTGTGGTTAAGTCGTGAAAACATCGCGGCGAATTCCTCGAATCCGAAATCACGAGGCCCACGCCTTCTCGCGTTCTGCAAAAAATTGCACGTGCTGCGCTTTGAGCTGGTCCCAGACGACCGCTTTCAGGCGTTCGTA
>DASPJR010000027.1:0-27759 GCA_035628505.1 Planctomycetota bacterium
GGGCCGCCGATACTCGCCGGAGAAGCAGTGTGGGTGCTCTCAGACAAGCAGGGACTTATAGCGATCGGCGGCAAAGACGAGAAGTGATTTAAAATGGCGAGCTGCGCTCGACTTTTGTCCCGCAGTACGCGCACGTGTTCGTCGAAAGCGTGACCGGGCGCTTGCACTTGGGACACGGTTCTGGCGCGCGGACGTAGCGGCCGTCGACTTTGCCATCACGCATGTCGACTTCGCGTACCGCGGCCACCAGATCGGCGTCAGAGAGCTGGCATTTCTGCTTGAGCAGTTCCCAGAGCGCGACCGTGATGAGGGTCTGATGATCGAGGTCTTCGCGAAGTTTCGCTGCTTCCTGTTGAGCCACGCGCGCGGCATCGGCGGCGTCGCGCGAAGCCTTGCGCGGATCAGAGCCGTCAGTCGAGGGAAACAACCCCATAGTGCTGCGTCCTCCCATCGCAATGTGTGGAGCGTGCGGCCAAGTTTACGTGAAGACCGCCGCGAGGTCATGTCATGATTTCGCCCGCCACGGAACAAGCTGAGCGCGGTTCGCCGGTGATCGTTCCAGCGCAGCCGAGCCTCACGCATATCCATTTCTTCGGCGGACCGAACACAGTCGTCGCAAGCGATACGATCCTCGGTGGCAAAGGTTACAGCCTGGCGATGATGAGCAAAGCCGGCCTGCCGGTGCCGCCAGGCTTCACGATCTCCGCCGAATGTTGCCGCACATTCCACGCAGAAAAAAAGTGGCCCGACGCGCTGGCCGCTGAAGTGGAGCAGGCCGTCGGATGGCTGGAAGCGATGACGCACTCGAGCTTCGGGGCCGGTGAGCGTCCGCTGCTGGTGGCGGTGCGCAGCGGCGCGGCCGTCTCCATGCCTGGCATGATGGATTCGGTGCTGAACGTCGGTTTGCGTCCTGAGATCGAAAACGCGGTGCCCGGCTTCTGGGACAAGTACCGTGATTTCATCCGTCACTATGCCGAGATCGTTGCTGGCGTCTCGGAAGAAGTCTTCGAGAAAGCCGCGCCCGGCAAACCCTCCGCATCGAAAGAGCAGGCGCAAATTTTTCTCAAGGCCTTCCGCGAAGCGGCAGGGCGCGAATTCCCGACTGATCCGCGCGAGATGATTCGCGAAGCGATCAACGCGGTGTTCAACTCGTGGAACAGCGAGCGCGCGGTCAAATACCGCCAGCGCAACAACGTCCGGAATCTGCCGGGCACGGCGGTGAATGTGCAGTCGATGTGCCCGTCGGAGCTCTCCGGCGTACTGTTCACTGAAGATCCCAATCAACCCGAAGCGCGCCGCATTCTCATCGAAGGCACGGTGGGCCTCGGCGAGGCGCTGGTTCTTGGCCATGTAGAGCCCGACGTTTTTGTGATCGACCGCACGACGATGAAAGTCGTCGAGCGCAGCCTGTCGGATGTGCCGCACCATCTCAGCGATGCGCAGATCGATGAACTCGCCCAGCTCGGCATGAACGTCGAAAAATTTTTCGGCTTCCCTGTCGACATCGAATGGGGCCATGCCAACGGAAAATTCTCGCTGCTGCAGAGTCGCAAGATCCGCGGACTGGACATTGGCGTCGATGTTCCAATCGCGCGCGCGGATGAAATCGAGCGGCTGAAGAGAAAAGCGGGCGAGGAGAAGACAGCCTGGGCGCTGCACAACCTCGGTGAAACGCTGCCCGCGCCGACGCCGCTGACGTGGGATTTCATCGGCAATTTCATGAACCGCGGCGGCTTTATTACGCTTTATAAAGACCTCGGGTTCATGCCCTCCGCGCGGGTTCAAAAAGAAGGCTTCCTTGAGCTGATCTGCGGAAAAATCTACGCCAACGCGCAGCGAGCGGGCGAACTCTTCTACGACGATTACCCGCTCGACTACGACCTCAGCGAAGGCAAAGCCGAACAGTTGCTCGGGCCGCCCTCGAAGTTCAACTTCGAACGCGCCGGCGGCGGATTCCTGCTGAAGCTGCCGTACTTCCTGTTCAAGATGTGGCGCTCGGGAAAGATTCAACGCAAGCTCGCTTCGCACTGCATTGAGGACTTCGAGCAGCGGTACCTGCCGGCGTTCCTGGAGTACTCGAAAAAAGCACGCGCAAAAAAATTGAGCGAGCTCTCGGACGCGGCGCTGCTGGCGGAACTGGAGGAGCGCGACCGCATTGCGCTAAATGATTTTGGCGCTGAGACGCTCAAGCCCGGCTTCCTGGCTGCCTATTTCCACGATAAGCTCTCCCAGACATTCCAGCAAGTTTTTGGCAAGGAAGAAGGCAGTGCAACGCTCGCCCGGCTGCTGCGCGGGCTGGACGGCGACAAGACTGTTGAAATCAACATTGCTCTTTACGAAGTTGCCTGCGGCCGCTTCTCCATGCATCACTTTCTCGAGAATTTCGGCCATCGCGCCGTTAATGAATTTGAGCTCGCTGAAAAGCGCTGGCGTGAGGACAACAACTACCTGCAGCAGATCATTTCCAACTACAAGCGCGCAGAATCGGCCGAGGCAGGAAAGCCGCACGCGGAGCCGTCCACGCCTAAGGAACTGCATGAAAAGCAACGCGCCGAACGCGAGCAGGCCGAACGGCAGCTCAGCGCGCAGCTCAAGGAAAACGGCGCCTCGTCGCTTGAAGAGGAAATCCTTTCCGAGCTGCGCCTGGTCCAGCGTTACCTGCCTTATCGCGAGACCGGCAAGCATTACTTCATGATGGCCATCGCGCTGCTCCGCGAGGTGCTCGAAGAATTCGCTGAGCGTTTCGACCTGGGCAAGGACGCATATTTTCTACATCGCGAAGAGCTCGCGCAGTTCGCCACGCGCGGCGAGGAGCTGCGGAAAACAATCGTACAGCGCAAGATCCGGTGGCAGGCCTTCCAGCGGGTGGAAGTGCCAGAAGTTGTTTATTCGGACAAGCTCGATGCCATCGGCCGCGCGACTTCAACCGCCAAGTCCGAAGGCGGCGTGCTCGAAGGCGTCGGCGTCTCCGCCGGAATCGGCACCGGCACCGCGCGCATCGTCCGCTCGCCAAGTGAAGCCGGCGACCTGGGCACTGGATATGTATTGGTGTGCCCGACAACCGACCCCAGCTGGGCTCCGCTCTTTGTTCACGCGCGCGGACTGGTTGTCGAGCGCGGCGGCGTGCTTTCACACGGCGCGATCGTCGCGCGTGATTTCGGCATTCCCGCAGTGGTCTTGAAAAATGCGTCGAAGTTGATTCCAAACCGAGCGAGCGTCAAAGTGGATGGCAACAAAGGCCGCGTGGAAGTCATTCACGCTGGCGGTGGGAAAACGCCATGATTGAATTTCTCACACATGTAGTTTTGCCGATCGTGAACGTTCTGTTCATCCCATTCGACATCGCTCTCGGATGGGTGACGGTCTTCGGCTCGCTCGGTGCGCTGATCGCCGTGGGCGCCCTGACCGGACTGGCGGTCAATCTCTTCCAGAAATTCTGCAGCAACCAGGATCTGCTCGGCCGGCGGCGAGCCGATCTGGAGCGTCTCAAGACCCTCATGCGCGAAGCCAAGCAGGCCAACGATATAGAGAAGCACGCGCGCCTGTCGGGACTCACCAGCCAGATCAGTTCAAAATACGCGCTCGAATCGCTGCGTCCGGCTTTTTTCAGCGTGCCTCCGCTCTGCATTCTGGCCATGTGGGTCGGTTCACGCTTAAGTTTTGAACCGGTCCGACCCGGCGACGTCATCGAGGTAGTTGGAACATTCGAAGAAGGCGCGAGCGGTTTCAGCCACGTCGTGCCGAATGATGGGCTAACAGCCGTCAGCTCACCGATCTCGACAATTGAGTTCAGGAAGTCCGCGGCAGTCCCGGTATCCGAACCGGCCGCTGAGAATTCTGCGCCTGCTGGAAACATCGCGCAGAAGACGGCTCCTCCATCAACTGCCGATGTGAAACCCATTGTGGCTGCTGTCGCGGAAGAACCCACTGCACCCGAAGCACGCTGGAAAATCCGGGCCGAGAAAGAGGGCGAGTTCGCGCTGCAAGTCCGGCATGGCGAGGATAGCTACGTGCTGCCTGTTCCAGTGCACGCCAAGGGCGGCCGCCCGCCTGAACCCGCTACCGTGTTCCGCACCGACTCGCCAACGCGCGACAAACTGCTGGCGATCGAATTGAAATTGCGCGAGCCCGTTGCGCCGGCGTGGTGGAACATTTGGATGCAGGCAATGGGATTTTACCTCGTCGTCGCACTTGCGTTCGGTCTAGGTCTGCGACGCGTCATGGGCATTCAATAGCGCGGCGTATGCAAAATCGACGCACGTTCAATGCGCTTCTCGTTCCCCTTTTGACGACCGCACTATTGGCGGCCGCGTCTCCTGCCGGAGAAGCTCCGCCCGCGAAGGAACCACTCGGTCGCATACATTTACTGATCAGCGGCCGAGTGCAAGGCGTGGGTTTCCGTGCCTTCACGCAGGCTCATGCGAAAAAACTTGGCCTCAAAGGCTGGGTACGCAATCTTTCGACCGGCGATGTCGAGCTGGAAGCCGAGGGCAGCGAAGCAGCGTTGAAAGCGCTCGAGGAAAAAGTGAAGACCGGTCCCGAAGGCTCGCGCGTCGACAAGATTGAACGCAAAGCAGCCTCAAGCGAGGCACTCGGCGAGTTCGAGATCCGCAAGAGCGATTAGCGTTCCGGTCTACGCAGCGCAAAACGCCGAGTACGCGGCGCAGCACGATTATAAGGGGTGTTTCAACGTTAAGCAGTTACCCCTCATCCCGCGTTCGCTTCGCTCACGTCGGCCCTCTCCCCTGAGGGGGGAAGGAATCATACGCCGCGCTCGAATTGCTGGCGTGCCCAACTCCACGCTGCGACTGTTTTCGGAAAGCCGACCGTATTCATGGCGAGCAGAATGGCTTGTTCAATCTCATGCTCGCTCGCGCCATTTTGCATCGCGCGGCGAACGTGGCTGCGCGTGGCTGATTCAAGTCCTGCGCCGACGCAGATTCCGATTTTAATTAACGCGCAGCTTTTTGCATCAAGAGGCCCGGCGGCCTCGACCGCTTTGGCGACATCCTCGTGAGCCTTCCCGAGTGCGGGAAATTTTGTGACGAAGTCCTTGTACGTTCCCGGCAGCTTCGCGGGCTCTGTCAATTTTTTGTTTCGGCCTGATGCCATGTCTATTCTCCCTGCGAGCTGTGTTCGAGAAATCTTTTGAGGGCCTCTGGTGTGTTAACCTGGACGGCACGCGACCAATCGGGCGGCAATGCTAGCGCAAAGGGTGAGCTTCGCTCGATCAGGCGCCACATTGCCCGCTGATTCAATGCAATGGCAGCCTCAACGTTAGCGGCAACCCCCACATGATAAAGGGCCAGCAGCGGCTCCCAGTTTTCACCTTTGAATGCGACGACTTGAGCTCGGTCTGTGCGCGCCTGCATCAACTGAGAAATCCATTCTGGCCGCACCCCGGCCCAATCGCACGAGACCAGCAGCAGCCATTCCTGTGCGGAATTCCGCGCGGTGCAGTCGCTTAGTGCCGTCTTCAAACCACCCATCGGGCCAAGACCCGGAACAGCGTCGGCAATTGTTTCAAAGCCCAGCGAAGCATATTTATCATTTCGATCCGCAACCACGATCAACGAGGACGCAAGCGGGCGCAGCGTGGTGGCAAGCGACTCCAAAAGCGTGTGCCCGCCGACGCGGGCAAGCGCCTTGTCCGCGCCGAAGCGTGAGCTTTTACCGCCTGCGAGGATGTAAATCGGAAGAGGTTCGTTCACGCACACAGCGTAATCTGAAAAAGAGGCGGCGGCAACGTTCGTCATTCTCAGCATGCTTTTAAAAATCGTGTATGATGCGGGCTCAACGGTTAAAACTTTTTCGCAGAGCGCGGGCGGGAGAACGGGCGAGTGGCGGGAGGCGTCAAAGGTCTGGCGGCAGAGACCACAGCCGGCGCCGGTTCAAACGGCGGCGCGCCCGTGAACTGGCGCGCGCTGGACGAAGGCCGCCTGCTCAGCGCGATGGCCGAGGGCCACTCCGGCGCCTTCGACGAACTCTTCTCGCGCCACAGCGGCGCGGTGCTCGCTTTTCTCTCGCGGCTTACGACAACCAAGTGCGATCCCGAAGATCTTCTGCAGGAAACATTTTTACGCGTGCTGACGCATGCCCGGGATTTCCGGCCCGGCGCGGCGTTCCGGCCGTGGCTCTTCACGATTGCCCGTAACGTCGCATACAATTCCCTGCAGAAACGAAAACTTCGCGCTGAAGTGGAAGTGCAGACCGATTTCCGCAGCCCGGCCGTGCCGCCTTCAGTCCATGCATCCTCGGCCATGAGCGCCAGCAGCGACCCCAGCGCACGTATGCAATCCCAGGAACAGAAAACGAAGCTGCTGAAGGCCCTGGAAGAACTGCCGGACGCGCAGCGCGAAATTCTCGTGCTCATCGTTTTCGACAACTTTTCGTATGAGGAAGCCGCTGCCATAACAGGTGACAGCGAAGGAACGCTGCGCTCGCGCGTGTTCCATGCACTGAAAAAATTACGCGACCGTTTGAAGGAGCCAGTGTAAGCGATGGGTGGCCATCACATTTTTCTGATTCCGGACATGTATGTGTCTGCACGTGCAGACCGGTGGCGCTGACAACGAGTGCTCGATGAATAACGATGACGTTACACTTCAGGAATTGATCGTCCGCGCGCTCACCGGCCGCGACCATGGCGCGCGCAGCACGCTAGAGGCCGCCGCCGCGGGCGATCCGGAACTCATGCGTTTCTGCGCGGAACTCGAAGACGTCGTCAGCATGCTGCATGGCTCGCCCGACTGGCGCGCCGCCGCACCGAGCGCAGAACTCACCGCAAAAATCCGCCAGGCTGTCGTCTCGAAGCTCCCGGCCGCGCCTCCGCACTTCCGCACAGTGATGCTTGAAGCCGACCTGGGCCGCCGCCGTGCGACGCGCAACCTGGTCATCATCTCGCTGCTCCTGATCGTTGCGCTGATCGCGGCGATTGCCTCGTGGCCCAAGCCGAAAAGCGAAGGCGAACGCCTGAAGCTCAGCGGAAAACTTCTGAGCGAAGCCGCGTTGAAGGCCGGCGAGCCGCTCAGTGCGTGGACGTTTGCGCGCGAGGAGAAATGGGAAATCCGCGGAGAAGGCCTGCACAGTTCAGGCGGTGAAGACGCCGGCGCGGCGTTCCTGAAAGAAGCGCTCAGCGCAGACGCCGCGCTGGCGATGAATGTGGACGTTCACGTGCCGGAGCTGGGTGACCGTTCGAATGTCACGATTTTCCTGACCGATGCCGAAGGCGAAACAGGCCCGTCGTTTGATGCCGCATCCCGTCCCCGTTCGGCACTGGCGCTGGAGATCGCCGCAGACGGCCTGGTTCTGAACGGCCCGGGCCGCTCGCTGCTGCACTCCAAGCCCGACAGCAACGCAGACGGCCGCTTTTACCGCATCCGCATGGAATACCTGGGCCGCTTCGCGCGCGTGCTGATCAACAACGAGACGTTTTTTGATGGTCCCATCCCCCAGCCCATGCGTGGGCCGCTCTATGCCGGCGTCCGCGTCGCCGGGCCGAAGAAGAACGATATTTTCTTCAACACTGTCCGCCTTGAGCGGTAACTCCAGCACAAGACAGGTCCTGCTAAAAACCACAACCGGCATTTATTCGGAGCTTTCAGCATGAGCGCAGAAGCGGCGAAGACAGAAACCGGCGGAGCGACGAAGGATGAGCTCGCCCTTGCGGAGAAACTCGCCGAGGCGCGCGACGTTCTCTCCGAGGAAGTTCACAAGCTGATCGTCGGCCAGGACGAAGTGATCGAGCAGCTTCTGCTGGCTGTCTTCTGCAAGGGCCACTGCCTGATGGTTGGCGTACCCGGCCTTGCGAAAACCGCGCTGGTCAACACGCTGGGCAAAGCGCTGAGCCTGAAATTTTCGCGTATTCAATTCACGCCAGACTTGATGCCCAGCGACATCACCGGCACGGATATCATCCAGGAAGATCCCGAGACCGGCCGCCGGCGCAACGAATTCCTCCCCGGACCAATTTTCAATAACCTGGTCCTGGCTGACGAAATCAACCGCACACCGCCCAAGACGCAGGCCGCGCTGCTCGAAGCGATGCAGGAACACCGCGTCACCATCGGCTCAAAAACATACAAGCTGCCCGAGCCCTTTTTCGTTCTCGCGACACAAAACCCAATCGAGCAGGAAGGCACCTACCCCCTGCCGGAAGCGCAGCTGGACCGCTTCATGTTCCTGGTGAAAGTGGGCTATCCGACGCGCGAAGATGAAATCGACATCATGCGCCGCACCACGAGCGCCTATAGCGCCAAGGTCGCGCCCGTCTTCAGCGGAGAAGAGCTCAGCGGTTTGCAGGAAATCGTCCGCAAGGTCCCGGTCGCCGACCACGTCTACGCGTTCGCCGTGGACCTGGTTCGCGCCACGCGCATCTCCGAAGACTACGCCGCGCCCGAAGTAAAACGCTGGCTCGACTGGGGCGCCGGCCCGCGCGCGTCGCAGTACCTGCTGCTCGGCGCCAAGGCTCGCGCGCTGCTGCACGGACGCTTCCACGCGACCGTCGACGACATCATCGCGATCGCCAAGCCGGTTCTGCGTCACCGCATGGTCCTGAACTTCGCGGCCGAGAGCGAAGGGCTGACGACCGATCTCATCATTGAAAAGCTTCTCGAAAACGTCCAGGCCGCCTCGAAGAAATAAATTCGTTGTGTCTTCGAGTCTTCGTGTTGAAGAAAGACGCCGCAAATGCCTGAAGCCCGCGAACTGATTGACGACCGTGCCATGCAGCGCATCAGCAAGCTGCGTCTGGTGGCGCGCACCGTCGTTCAAAGCTTCATCTCCGGCCAGCACCGCAGCGTCTACAAGGGCTTCAGCGTCGAATTCGCGCAGCATCGCCAGTACGTGCGCGGCGACGAACTGCGCCACATCGACTGGAAAGTCTTCGCCAAAAGCGACCGCATCTTCGTCAAGCAGTACGAAGAAGAAACAAATCTGCGCGCCACAATCGTTCTCGATGCCAGCGGAAGCATGCTCTATAAGGGTGCAGGCGAGCAGAAATTCGAGTACGCGCGCAAGCTCGCCGCTGCGTTGAGCTACCTGATGGTCGGCCAGTGCGACTCGGCCGGGTTGGTCACGTTCGACACCGAGGTCCGCTCGCACATTCCCGCGCGCTCCACCAGTGGCCATCTCAACACGCTGCTGAACGTGCTCTCTGAAACCGAGCCGCGCGGCGAAACGAACCTGGCGCCGATCCTGCAGAACCTCAGTGCGCAGCTCAAGCGCCGCGGACTGGTGATCATTCTTTCTGATTTCTTCGCGCCGGTCGAAGAACTCACCAAGGCTCTGGGCCATTTTCACCACAAGCGCCATGAAGTGATCCTGTTTCAGATCCTCGATCCGAACGAAGTCACGTTCCCGTTCGACAATGTCGCCGAGTTCCGCAGCCTCGAGAACAGCAATATCAAGCTGCGCCTCGACGCGCCGCGCGTGCGCAAGCTGTACCTGGAACGGCTCGAAAAATTCACGCAGAAGCTTCGCGAGTCCTGCCACCGCTTTCATTACGACCACGTCATGCTGCAGACCGACAGCCCGTATGACGCCGCGCTCAGCCACTATCTCATGAAGAGGCACGAGCGATGAACCCGCGCGCGCGAGGAAACAGCTGAATGGTATTCCTCAACCTCCTGCTCGCCGGCGGTCTGCTCGCTGTCAGCGCGCCGATCATCATCCACCTGCTGCACCGCAGCAAGGTGATGCCCTACGACTGGGGCGCGATGATGTTCCTGGAAGAGCTCATGGCCGAGCGCGCGCGGCGGCTGCGCATGCAGGAGATCCTGCTGCTGATCGTGCGCGCGCTGATCGTTGCCTGTCTCGCCTTCGCACTGATGCGCCCTGCAATCAAGTCGCCGACCGCCGGCGTGCGCTCAGCCGATACGCACACCAGCGCCGTCGTTTTGCTGGACGATTCCTACTCCATGAACACCGGACACAACCGCAAAGCCTGGCAGGACGCCTGCGACGCGGCGATTAAGTACATCGGCACGCTGCAGAGCGGCGATGACGTCTCGGTGATGTTCACCTCGTCGGCCGGAAAAGTTCCGCCGCCCGCAGCGCTGTACGATCACGAACGCGCGCGCGAAATCATCCGCAAGGCCACGCCACAATACGATAAGACAGATATTCCGCGCGCGCTCTCCGCCGCGCTGCAGCAGCTCGACAGCCAGCACAATCCGCGCCGCGAACTGGTCCTGTTTACCGACATGCAGGCCAGCGGATGGGAACTGGCCGACGGCGCGCGCTGGTCGTTCATTGCTGGAACAGTGCGCTCGGCGCGCGTGCGGCCGAACATTATTCTCGCGGCCACGCCCGAGCTCAAACCGAACAACCTGGCGCTGCTGAAAATCGAACCCTCGCGGCAGGTTGTAGACAGCTTCACGCCCGTCACGTTCAACGTCACGGTCGCGAATGAAAGCCCCGAGGCCATGCGCGACGCAACGGTAACGTTCATCGTCGACAACGTCGCCAAAGCCACGCGTTCCGTCAAACTCGATCCGGGCGGACGCGAAGTCGTTGCCTTCGAACATAAATTTGAGCGGCCGGGCTCGCATTATGTCGCCTGCCGCGCACGTTCCTCACAGGACATGCTGGAAGACGATAACGAGCTCAATCACAGCGTTGTGGTGATCGACCGCTTGCCGGTGCTGCTCGTCGACGGCGACAAGAAAGACAGGCCGCTGGGCAGCGAGACCGATTTTCTGCGGCTGGCTCTTTCGCCGCGAGACCGTGACGATCCCAACTGGCGCACCGTTATTGATACTACCGTGATCGACAGCACCGACCTGCGCTATACCGATCTTTCGAAATTCCGCGTCGTCGTGCTGGCCAATGTCGCTGCACTGCCTGCGGCCGCCGTTTCAGAAATTGAACGCTTTGTCGTCGCGGGCGGCGGTCTGATGATCGCGCTCGGCAATAATATACGGCCTGATGCTTACAACCGTGATCTGTTCCGGCAGGGAGCGGGGCTGCTTCCGGTTGCACTGAAGCGGATTGAAGGGGCAACGCTGCAGAATGAAAGCTCCGGCGCCGTGCGCCTGGTCGCAGCGGGTTCGTCCGCGCCAAAGCCGGCGCAGCAGGGCCCCGATCCCGTGCATCTGGCCAGCATCGTCTCCAACGCGCCGGCACTCGATCTCTTCCGCCCGGAAAAGGGGCAGGACTGGTCGCGCGCGCGCGTGCGCAGCTATTTCTCTGTCGCGGCGCCCGGTGACGGCGTTCGCGCGCTTGCCGCATTTTCGAATGGCGATCCGGTGCTGCTGCAGAAGCGCCTGGGCGAGGGCCGCGTGCTGCTCTTTACCTCGGCGATAGACATGGACTGGTCAGATCTGCCCATTCACCCCTTCTATGTGCCGCTCATGCAGAATCTCGTCTTTGATCTGGCTTCTGCCGTTATCCCGCCGCGCAATGTTCCCGTCGGGCAAACCATCGCCTACGTCGCCACGGGGCCGAATGCGCTCAAGCCGCACATCCTGATTCCGCCGGGCGGCGAACCGATCACGCTGAAGACGCAGCGCCAGGGGCAGCTTTCGATCTTCACGCACGAAAACACAAAGACGCCCGGGCTTTACTCGATTGCTCCCGAAGGCGCGCCGCCGGACGAGCGTGTGTTTTACACCGTGACGGCTGACCGTTCGGACTCCGTGCTCGACCGTCTTGAGCGCGAAGACACCGAAAAACTAGAGCGCGATCTGGGCGCGCACATCGCCTCGGACTGGAGCGCCATGGCGAGGCTGCTGATGCTGGACGCCGGGAGCTTTGAAATCTCGAAGTATCTATTGATGGCGGCAATCGTCTTCTGCTTCGTTGAAATCTGGCTCACGCGGAGGTGGGCATGAGCGACTCAACGGTGGGCAATGCCGTCAACCTTGTCCTGACCGGCTACGCCTGGTGGCTGATGATTCCCGCATCGGCCGTGCTTGGCGTGCTGATCGCTCGGCTTTACATGAAGGAGACAGAAGGCTTCGGCAACGGCGGAATGTGGCTGCGCATGCTGCGTGCGGCCGTGGTGGTGATCCTGGTGTTGCTGCTCTCGCAACCTATTATTCACCGTGTGACAGCGCTGCACGAACCGCCTGTCGTGATCGTGCTGCGCGACCAGTCGACGAGCATGAGCGTCAAAGATACGCACGAGCCGATCGAGAAGAAAGTTCGCGCCGCAGTGGTGCTTGGCCTGCTCGATGGCAAACTTCGCGATCTTAATGCCGAGAACGCCGTGACATCCCTGACGTCGGCACTCACAGCGCTCGAGTCCGCAACAGGGGGCGTGCGGCAGGCAATGCAGCAGCTGCAGGAAAGCGGCGAAAGTTCAGCGGGCATCCAGGAGCGCCTGACGCAGGCGCGAAAGTACCTTTCCACTCTTGCTGCCGAATCGCGCAAGGCCGCCGATCTTCTCGCAGCGGCGCCGCTGGTTCAGCCGCATCAGAAACCCGCCGCCCTGAAAGCCGCCGAAATGGCCGCGGCTCTGGACAAGGACCTGAGCGAGGTTCCGCTGAAAAATGCGGACGCGCGCAAGTTCCTCATGGATAAGAGCCAGTCGCTTAAAGCACTCAAGCAGGATCTCACCCGCGTCACCGCCGATGCGCGCAAGCTGCAGGATCGCGTCGATCGGGCGCTGGGCGAAAGCGGCAAGCAGCCGGTCAAGACTGCCATTGAAGCGATCGATAAGATGGACCGCATCACCTTCACGACGGCCATTCTGGACAAGTCCACGACGGAGCTTGGCGGCGAGCAGGCCCGGATCGTCAGCTACAATATTGATACGGATCTGCGCAGCCCGGACGGAAAATTTCTCGAACGCGAACCGGACAAGAACGAGAGCAAGGACGCGAAGCCTGAAAAGCGCACCGACGCGCGCCAGACGCGCGCAGATACGGACCTCGCAACGCCGCTGCTTCGCCTGCTTGAAAAACACGCGCACGACACGGTCACATCTATTGTCCTCTGCAGCGACGGCCGCCACACCAGCGGACCGGCGCCAGAAGACGCCGCACGCGCCATCGCGGCGCGCGGCATCACCCTGCACTCGCTGGGAGTTGGCAGCACGGAAGCGCCGCCGGATATCTGCGTCGCACGCCTGGACGGCACGCTCTCGGTGTTCCTTGAAGAAACCATTCGCCTCACCGCGCAGATCAAATGCACGGGCTTGAAGAATCAGAAGTGTAAGCTCGCGCTGAAGTCGGGCGACAAAACGATCCAGGAACGCGTGCTCGCCATCGGTTCTGACGGCTGGCTCACCGAAACATTTGAGCTCACCGCAACGAAGAGCGGGCCCAATGCGTTCACGGCATCGATTGAACCACTGCCGGGCGAGGCGCTCACGACAAACAACAGCGCCGATGCCGTTGTCGATGTCGCCAACGACCGGCTGAAAGTCCTGGTTGTCGATGAACTTCCGCGCTGGGAAACGCGTTATGTCGCCAGCCTCCTGCGCCGCGAGCGCAAAATGGAACTGAAAGAACGCTGGCTGATCAGCGGCGACGGAATGGGCCCACGGCCAAAGGCTCTGCCGGAAGAACAGAAAGGACTGGAAGAATACGACATCATTGTGCTGGGCGACGTAATGGCAGAACGGCTCGACGATGCCGCGCAGAAGCGCCTCGCGCGCTATGTCGCGGACAACGGCGGCTTTTTGGTCGTCATCGCCGGAAATAAAGCCATGCCGCGCGCGTACCCAAGTGGTCCGCTCGCCGATCTGCTGCCGATCAAGCAGCAACTCACGACCGGCGCTGCGGCAATGCTGACAGCCGATGCCACCGCCGGCGCGCGCGTGAAACTCGACGCGGACGGCAGCCGCAGCGAGATCGTACGCGTTCTGCGTGATCCGGCGCTGAACGAGCAGCTCTGGCCGGCGCTTCCGGAACTGACCTGGATTGCGCGGCCCGCTTTCGCAAAGCCAGGCGCGACGACGCTCCTTTATGCCGACGACGCGCGAAAGGATGCGGTCGTCGCCGTGCACAGCTACGGCGCGGGGCGTGTGCTTTATATCGGATCGGACAACACCTGGCGCTGGCGCTATAAAGTTGGCGACCGCGTGCACGCTGTCTTCTGGTCGCAGGCAATGCGCTGGGGTACCAGCAACCGCCTGACCGGCAATCCGCGGCTGAAAGTCGGGCTCGACCGCCGCCAGATCCGCCCCGGAGAGAACCTCGAAGTAATTGCGCGGCCGCGCGACAGGGCGGGCGCAGCCGTCGCCAATGCATTGGTCATTGCCGAGCTCGAAGACCGCACGCGCCAGCAGCACGTTCAGCTTCAGCCGGTGGCCGACAGCGGCGGGCTGTACCGCGGTGTGCTGCAGAACATCGGCGCCGGCGTGCACTCGATCAAGATCAAAGTTCAGTCCCCCGACTTCGAAGGCATCGAAGAAACCCTGCAGGTCATTTCGCGCGAAGTGACCGGCCAGGAAGGCGTGGAACTTTCACGGGATACGGCGCGGCTCGCATCCCTGGCGCAGGCCGGCTCCGGCCGCAGCCTTGATATCCTGGAAGCGCGTCAGCTCTTCAAAGAACTCGCCGGCCAGGGAAAGATCCGCACGGTCGAGTCCTCTTACGAACTATGGTCGTCGTACTGGGCGCTGCTGCTCGTGGTGGCGCTGCTGGCTGCCGAGTGGCTCCTGCGCAAAAAGATGGGCATGGCCTGAAGCGGCAGCGATTTCAGTCAACGGCAGTTCCGCATAGCGGTAGAAGCAGGCAGCACAAGGGGCTGGTTCAACGACGATGAGCGAACCGGAAATTCTCGAAGAGGAGGCGCCGCCGGTACTGGAAGTCCCGGCTCCGGTCGCCAGCGCTCTGCAGCGCTTCGCCGACGAGACGCGCCGTCTGGCCATTCGCGAGTGCTTTGCCTGGGCAGCGGTCATCCTGATCGGGCTCTTTACGCTGCTGGCGTTTGCCGATTTCCTGCAGCTCTTCGGCGATGGCGCCCGCAAGACCCTCGCAGTTCTGTTTTACGCAATTGTTGCAGGCATCACGGGATTTCTCCTGTCGCGCGCACTGCGGCGCCGCACTCCAACCGAAATCGCACTGGCTCTTGAGGAGCGCGTGCCGGACGGGGCACTGGAGGAACGCGTCTCAACGACCGTCGAGCTGGCTGAACGGTATGCGTCAGGAACCGTACAGGACGACGAAGGCGTATCGGACGCCCTGATCTCACGCGTGGCCGACGAGGCCGCGGTGCTGATCGAGCGCATTAATGTCGAAGAACTCACCGACCGCACAGGCTCCCGGCGCTCCGCGCGGGCGGCACTGGCGTCCTTCGCCGTGGCGGTACTGCTTTGTCTCATTCCCGTTCTGCATATGCCCGTGCTTTACGCCCGCGCATTTTTTCCCTGGCAGAAGCTGCAGCGGCCAAGCGAAACGCTGATCGCCGTGCTGCCGGGAGATTCGCGCATCGTTGAGGGCGCGCCGTTAAAAATTGAGGCGCGTCTGAGCGGCAAGCTCGTTAAAGAGGCCGCGGTCGAAATGCGCGATCACAACAGCTCGGCCTGGGTCTCGACAGAAATGAAGGCCGATCCTACTTCGCCCGAGCGCTTTGAATTAACGCTGTCCTCTGTCCGCGCGCAGGCCGACTACCGCATTCGCGCCGGTGACGGATTGACAGCCGAGTACCACATCCAGGTGCTGCCGCGCCCGGAGATCACCGGCCTGAAGATGGTGGTAACCTACCCCGTCTACGCCAACAAACCGCCGGAAACGTTCGAACGCATCAGCGGCGACCTGTCGGTGCTGAAGGGTTCGAAAGTGCAACTGAGTGTCACATCGAACACGGATCTTTCAGCCGCAGTCATCGAGTTTTCAAACGACCGCCGCGTCTCGATGTCACTGGGGCAGAAGTCGGCCTCGGCGTCCTTTGATATCACGGAAGACAGCCAATACCGAATCCAGCTTCGCTCGACGGATGGCGTGAGCAATCCCGATGCGCCGCTGTTTGCCATTCACGCCGTTCCGGACAAGGCGCCGCAGGTCGCCGTGCACAGCCCGGGCTCTGATGATGCGACAGATCCGGCTACGCTGCTGAACCTGGAAACGCGCGCGGAGGACGATTTCGGAATCACCTCCATGCGGCTGGTCGTGAAGACCGAACAGCGCGCAAAGCCCGTGACGGTTCAGCTGCAGAAACCCGAAGATGCCGGCAAGGTCTGGCTCGTTTCACAACCCTGGGACCTCGCCGGGCTTTTCTTGAAAGATGGCGAAATTGTCACGTACCGCGTCGAAGCGGTAGACACGTCGGGCTCGGTGGGCAAGAGCGATGAGCGGCGGCTGCGCATCGAAAGCGGTCAGAAACATCCCTCTGTCAAAGTGCTGTCTGAACTGGAAAGAGTGCAGAAGCACGTCGATGGCGCGCACCGGCTGCTGACAACGGCTCGGAACGACATCGCCGAAATGCGCCAACTGTTCCGCCCTGAAGACGTTGAATATCAGGCCGCTGAGCGCCTGCTGCTTGAAGAGACGCTGCGCCGCATCCGCCGGGAGACGCAGAGCGCGTCGGCGCTGCTGGAAGCCGTCACGCCTGATGCGGAAACTGGATCGATGCGCACGCTGGTACAGGCGCTGACAAACGCGCTGGCGCGCTTCAGTTCCACTGAACTCCATCCGCTGCAGAGCAACGCCACGCGCGCGCGCTCCAATGGCAGCGCCGCGGTCGCCGCGGGCCTTGAAGTGCTGATGGTCCAGGCGCCGAAAGTGGAAGAGCGGCTGAACATGCTGCATGAGGCGCTCACCGCCGCCCACCGGTACGCCGGAGCAACGGTGCTGAACGAGCGCGCTGAGGATATTCGCAAATCGCAGAAGAAGATTTCGCCGATACTCCTCGGCGCTGCGGCGTGGAGCCCGAAGGGCAACTTCACACCGGGTCTTGCGGCTGAATACTACAGGGGCACAAATTTCGAGCAGCTCGTGCGCCGCACGGTCGAGAACAATCTGGATCTGAAGAACCAGGATCTCCCCGACGTGGGCCGCGAGAATTTTACAGTCCGCTGGAAAGGACAGGTGCTCGCCCCGCGCGCCGGCCGCTACACCTTCCGTGCCACGGCCGATGACGGCGTGCGCCTGACCGTCGCTGGAAAGAAGCTCATCGATGAATGGCGCATGCAGGCCGCGACGCCGTTCGAAGCGGCGATCGAGCTTAAAGAAGGCTGGAGCGACATTGTTCTGGAGTTCTTGCAGGGCTCGGGCGGCTATGAGCTCAACCTCGTTCGCTCCGGGCCGAAGATTGCAACCGCGCCTATTCCGCCCGAGCACCTCCGCACCACCGGTACGACCATTGCCGTGAATCCAGACACAGTCAAAGCCGCCATGGTTGAGAGCGCCAGCGACGCCGCCGTTCAGCAGTCGCTCGTGCGCCTGCAGACGATGCTGCAGGCTTCGCAGCAGCTTGCGCCCGAATACACGCGCCTGAGCAAGCTTCCTCCCACAGCCGACGAGGAAGGCGTGAAGCAGAGCGCCGAGTGGGGCCGCGAACTGATCAAGAACGTCGGCGAACTCGTCGGCGTCAAGACACTGTCGCCCGGACTGGCCGTTCCACTCATGCAATGGCAGGAACACACGCGCGGAATCGATCATCGTTACCGTGAACTGCGCGCGCGCTACAAGGCGAAGGTCGACGAATGGGCAAAGAAATTCGCTGCGGATATTTTCGAAGCCACGGCAAAACTCAAAGATCTTCAGCAGAATGCCGAGAACGCGCGCAAGGCTTTCGAGACGCTCATCCAGGCATCCAAGCAGCCGAAAGACGAAAAGCGCGAAGCAGCGATGCAGCAGGCCGACGCGATGGTGCGTTCCATGGCCGAGGATCTGCAGACGCAGGCCAAGGAGATTGCCGCGGAATTCGCCAAGGCAGCCGAGGACGTCAACCGCCCACTCGACGAACGCCGCATCCTCAAAGCGCTCGAGCACAAAGCTGAAATGATGGCGCTTGAGCCCGCCGGCACACTGGCCAAGCGGCTTGAAGACGCAAAGACGCCGGAGGAACTGGCGAAGACGGAGCAGAAGGTTCCGAACTTCGGAACGAAGGCCGCCGAGCTGAGCCAGAAAGCCGCCGCGCTGGCACAGGCGACGGAAAAGATGGAACGCGCCGTGGCGCTGCGTGAAGCACTCGAGGAGCTTGCGGAGACTGAGCAGGAAGCCCGCGAGGCGCTCGCCGAAGCACCCACGGCAGAGAATGCCGCCAAACAGCAGGAGGCCGCGGCGGAATTGAAGGAGCAGGCCGCGGAGCTCAAGCACGCCGTCGAGCTGGCGCGCAACAACGTTGACAACAACACGCTGAACCAGGCAGCGCAGCTCGCCGATCGGGCGCTTGCAACCAATGCTGCCGATCTTCTGAAAAAGCGCGCGGAACAGGCGCTTGCGGGGGAGCTTGATCCGAAGAAAGATTCCGCGAACGCTCCGGCTCGAAAGGCTGCAGACAAAGATCTGGCTGAGCAGGCAAAGAAAGCGTCTGAGACCGCAGCCGCTATCAATAAAGAATTAGCGCAGCAGGCCGCGCAGCTCAATGGCGATGTTGCCAACACGCTGCGTGAAGCCGCGAAAGATCTGCAGGCCAGCTCACAGGCACTCGAAGCCGCCAAGCAGCCGGCCGAGGCTGCCGCGGCGCTTGACCGGGCCGCCGACAAGGCGATCGAAGCGCAGGCTGAAGCGGCCAATGCCGCCGAGCAGATCGCGCTGAACGCCGAGGCCATGCGCCGCGCCGCGAAGACGGACGCGGAACGCGCGCGCGCCGATGATATGGTGCGCCTGGCTGCAGCCATTCACAACGAAGTGGAAAAGCAGATCGCGCCACTGGCCGAGCAGCTTGATCGCGCGGAGAAGAACCCCGATGCCGTCCCCGTGCCGGCTGACGCGCAGGAGCAGGGAAAGAACGAAGCCGCAAAGCTGAACAAGCTCGCCGACATCGCCGCGCAGTTGCAGTCGCCAGACGCCAACCAGCAGAAGGCAGCGCACGACGCGATCAATAAGGTGCTCGCCGAGCAAGGCGCGGCCAAGGACGTCGAAGAAGCGCTCAAGCAGGCGCAAGCGCTCGAGACGGCGGCGGAGCATCTCGAGAAAGCCGAAGCTGCCGCGGCAGCAGGCGCGGAGGCCAAGACCGGTGAAAAGGGCGCTGACAAAGCCGGCGAAAAAGCCGGAGAGAAGGGCGGCGAGAAAGGCGCAGACGCCGCCGCGAAGCAGGAAGCGGAATTGAAAGCCGCCGAGGCGGCGCTCGCTGAAGCGGTGAAAGCCGATGCTGCCGAGGCAGGGAAAGAGGCGCTCGCCGAAAGGCTGGGCGAGATGGCCGGTGAGCTGCGCCAGCAAGCCGAGGAACAGCGGCAACTGGCAAATCACCTCAACCAGGCGGCTGGGCTCGAGCAGCAGGCGCGCGAGAACCTGAAGAAGGAGGCCCCTGCCCTCGCCCAGTCACTGCGCGACGCACAGAAGAATGCGGCCAACGCGGCCAAGGGAAAAGCTCCTGACATCGCGCAGCCGCTCAATAATGCGCAGCAGGGATTGGCGAAGTCCGCCGAAGCATTGCAGGCTGAAGCTGCAAAGGCAGACGGAACTCCGCTGGAGCAGCTTGCGGCAGATCTTGAAAAAATTGCCAAGGACATCGAGGCGCCCATCGGCGAGCTTGCCGCGGCGCTGAATAAGGGCGCTGAAGGAACGCAGGATATCCAGCGCGCCGGACGCGAAGCGCGAAATGCCGCCGGACGCGCAAAGGAACTTGCCGCTGAGATGCAACGCGCCGAACGCGCAGCGGATCTGGCCGCAGCCGAGGCGCAGGAAGCCCAGGGCGAGCGGGCCGATCTGGAAGCGCAGGTCAAGGCAGCGATTGCTGCGCTTGAAAATCAGGGCGGCGCGCCCGAAGCGGAATTGGCGGCGCTGAAAAAGGCTGCTGCATCCGGCGAGCCGAAGAGCGCTCAGGGAAATCCCGAGGGAGGAGAAAAACAGGCGCAAAGCGGAGCGCAGAAAGGCGAAGCGTCCGCCCAGAATCCGAAAAGCGGACAGAATCTACAAAGCGGGCAGAATCCACAAAGCGGGCAGAACCCGCAAAGCGCCCAGAACGCGCAGAATCCAGGGCAAAATGCCCAGCACGGTCAAACTCCGCAGAGTGCTCAGAATCCCCAGAGCGGCCAAAATCCGCAGAGCGGCCAGAATGCCCAAAGCGGGCAGAAGAGTGCTCAAAGCGGACAGAGCGGACAGAAGCCCTCCTCTGCTGCGGCTGGCGAGCCTACGCAGGAATCCATGCAACTCGAAGCCGAGCGCGCGCGCGCCGACAGCGAACGCCTGCAGCAGATGGCCGCGCAGATGGAAAAAATCGCTGCATCGCTGAGCCCGGCCGGCGCGCAATCGTCGCAGAAGCCTGCATCGGACAAGGCCAGTACCACACCTGCGGCCGATGCGCTTGAAGCAGTCGAAGACGCCAAGGCAGCGCTGGCGACCGGCGATAAAGCCGGCGCGGCCGAAGCGATCAATGAAGCGCAGGAATTTCTTGAGCAGGCTGCCGAGGCCGCTCGCGCGGAAGCGACTGGAATGAAAACGCCGGGCAAGTCGGAAGCCGAAGCGCTCGCCGACGGCGAACCGAGCCCCAAGAGCAAAGGCACGGGACAAGGCAAGAGCCAGGCGCAGGGACAGGGCCAGGGCAAGACGCCCGCGCAGAAAGCCGCTGCCCAGCAGTCCAAAGGCGCGCTCGCTCCCGAACCGCCGGCTGGAATTCCGATCGACAAGGCCACGTGGAACCGCCTGCCCGACAATCTGCGGCGCGATCTGCTGAACGCGGCCGGCGGGCGCTTTCCGGCGGAATACGAAAGCAGCATCAAGCGTTACTTCAAAAACGTGGCCTCGACCAAGGATGAGAAACGCTGATGAAAACGCATTGGCTCAGCTTTGTCATCACAGCGAGTTTTCTCGGCTGCGCAGCGCTAGGGGGTGACAAGCCCGTCGCCCGCGCGGCAACGGCGGCCGAAGACGAGGCAGCCATTCTGCGCAAGTTGCAGGACCGCGGCCCGCGCGACGCGGCGATCGAGAAGGCCGTCAACTTCCTGATTTCCACACAGAACAAGGACGGCAGCTTTGGCGAGAAACACAAGAATGCGCTCACGGGGCTGACCGTGATGGCGCTGATGGCGGCCGGCCATACGCCTGACTCTCCGCAGAATGGGCCCAAGATCCGCAACGCGCTCAACTTTATTCTTTCCCAGATGCGCAATGACGGGTACCTGGGGCACAGCGACCATTCGCGCATGTACGGCCATGGAATCTGCACGCTGATGCTCACCGAAGCGGCGGGCATGACACGCGATGATGCACTTGAAAAACGGCTGATCGATGCCTGCCGCCGCGCCGTGGAGCTGATCCTGAAAGCACAGGCCGTGAAAAAGCAGGGGCATCACAATGGCGGCTGGCGCTACGAACCCAATAGCGGCGATAGTGATCTGTCGCTCACCGGCTGGCAGACCATGTCGCTGCGCTCAGCTAAAAATATCGGCATCGATGTTCCGGGCACCGCGATTACGGCTGCAACCAACTACATCCGCGCGATGGCGCGCGATGGCGAGTTCTCTTACGAAGGCGGCGGCGGCCAGCCGACGTTGCGCGGAATCGGCCTGCTGGCGTTGCCTGTCTGCGGAGTATACGACGCGCCGGAGCTGGCAAAGGCGACGGCGAATATGCTGAAAGACCCGCCGAAGTGGCAGGGCCCCTGGTTCTATTACCGCCTTTATTACTCCACGATGGGCATGTACCAGATGGGCGACGAGGCCTGGAACCGTTTCCATCCCATCGTCGACGACGTTTTGCTCAAGCAGCAGAAACCCGACGGAAGCTGGCCTGATCCTCCAGGGAATAACGAGCAGGAGGCCGGCGGCGCGATCTATTCGACCAGCATGGCGATCCTTGTGCTCGCGGTGCACTATCATTTGCTTCCAATTTATCAGCGTTGAGAGTTTGCAAAAAAAGTTTTACGCCCTGTTTGCAGCGGAAGCGCATCGCCGCGGCTTCACTTTTTAGCCGCTGCCACGTACTCGCCGAAATTTCGTAAGCAGCAACTGGAAAAAGCAGAGCCCGCTTTAGATCCAGAAATTTTCTGCGCCTCAAAAATTTGACATCCTGGAAACCAGGTGGTTAGTTCGTAACACAGTTAGTTAGGAGAGTAGCAATTCGATGAACTGGGTCATGGCACAAATAAGCGGACATACACAGTACCTGTCCTATGCGGATCAGCGGACGGGTATCGTCGTATCGTTTAGTTTGCCGTGCCTCGGTCGTAAAGCTGAAAACAATCTGAACGCCCCCGAGACCGGGAGGCCCGCACCCTAGAAGGTTGAGTTCATGTGGAGATTCCACAAACCTTCCAGGGTGCAAGCTCTGGAAGGTTTTTTTTTACCCGAGCGAAAAGGAGTTCAACATGCAGGTACGTGCTGACTAAACAGTAGTTCCTGATTTCGACTCGCGATGAAACGTGAAAACGCAGCGACTGGCGTTGCCGCGAGAGGAGTGTTGTTGTCACTTTTCTAAGGAGGTTCATGCAGTCGCCGTTCGGTTTGCGGATGTAGCTCAGTGGCAGAGTACGAGCATGCCAAGCTCGAGACGCGGGTCCGATTCCCGCCTTCCGCACCAAGCTCAGCTTCACTCACCGGGGAGACGCGGAGGCGCTGAGAACAGATTGGAAAAGTTCGGGCCGCGGTGTGAGGGTCACGCGCCTCTCCCGTAAAGAGGCTGAGCAGGTTCAACTCCTGCCTGCGGCTCCAAACAGATGTGACGGGTGACGGGTGGCGGGTAACGACACCCAGACTCAAGACTCCCGACTCATGACTATTGTTTGCGGTGTCGCGTAATGGTAGCGCGCCTGCCTGTTAAGCAGGAAGTAGAGGTTCGAATCCTCTCTCCGCAGTGTGAAGTGGGGCGATGGTGAAATCAGGATCATACGACGTTCGCATCGTCGCGTCCCGGGTGCAACTCCCGGTCGCTCCACCAGAGAAAAACGCCTTCGAGGTGTTAGCGGCAGCACAGCGGGTTCTTACCCCGTGAGGTGGAGGTTCAAGTCCTCCCGGAGGCATGGAAGGCAGCTCTTAGCTCTTGGCTGTTGGCTCTTGGAGTTGCGTTGCAATGTCTGTTCCAAGAGCCAAGAGCTAAGAGCCTAGAGCCGCAACAGCCGCGTTCGTAGCTCGAGCGGCAGAGCAGCCGCCTTTTAAGCGGCAGGGTGTGGGTTCGAGCCCCACCGGACGCATGAAGATGCCGGGTCGTCCAGCGGCAGGACGCCTGACTCTGAATCAGGAAAGCGAGGTTCGAATCCTTGCCCGGCAATGGAAGGGCCAGTAGGCGGAAGGCAGTGGGCAGGAGGCAGTGGGCAGGGAACAAAAGAAGACTGAGTGGACGGTGCAGAACGCTGAGCCTCACTCCTGGCTCAGTTTTCCGTACTGCTCATTCAGAGGGAACGCAGGTGGCCTGTCGTCCAATGGGAGGACGGCGGACTTTGAATCCGCCTATCGAGGTTCGAATCCTCGCGGGCCAGTAACGCGCGTTGCGAACTCGCGGGGGCAGTGCTGACGGAGAGCGACAGATGAAAACGCCATTTTTAATTGGAGATCGCATCTGCCTGCGGCCGCTGGAGCGCGAGGACGCGCGCGTGCTGGAGTTTTACATCAACGATCCGGATGTCACACGCACGCTGCAGGCATACCGCCCGATGAATCTGCAGATCGAGGAAGACTGGATCGCGGATCTCTACAAGAAGGAAAGCGACATCGTGCTCGGTATCGCGATCAAGAGCAGCGACAAGCTGATCGGTGCGACCGGTCTGCATCGACTGGAATTCAAAGACAGGCGCGCGGAGTTCGGAATCAGCATCGGCGCGAAGGAAGAGTGGGACAAAGGTTACGGCACCGAGGCCACGCGGCTAATCGTCGGCTACGGCTTCGAGACGCTGAACCTCAACAGGATCAGCTTGCGCGTGTACGAGCACAATCCTCGAGCGCAGCGCGCGTACGAGAAGGCAGGCTTCAAAAAGGAAGGCGTGCTGCGCAAGGAAGTCTACAGGCTCGGCCGCTATTGGGACACGATCGTGATGGGCATATTGCGCGAGGAATGGGACGCCCTCGCGGCAAGCAAGAAGTGAGGACGTGGGGCAGCGCGAACGAACGCCTGCCCCACGCAGGGCGCGAGCGGGCGTTAGTGCCGGTGGCACTGGCGAGTCTTATAAACCCGCTGGCCGGGTTCAACTCCCGGGCGCCCGACTGAACTGATGAGCCGGGATGGCGTAGGGGTCTGCGCGTCCGCCTGAAGAGCGGAAGGTGATCGTTCGACTCGATCTTCCGGCATGTGAACGACGGTTTCTGGTTTGAAGTTTCTGGTCTCTGGCTAATTGCAGCTTGCACTGAACCAGAAACTAGAAACCAGAAACCTGAAACCGAATTTAACGGGGCGTAGCGTAGCGGCTAACGCGCCTGCGTCGGAAGCAGGAGAACGTCGGTTCGAATCCGGCCGCTCCGATGGGAGAACGACGGCTTCTGGTTTGAGGTTTCTAGTTTCTAGTTAACTGCTGATCGCGCGAAACCAGAAACAGGAAACCAGAAACCAGAAACAGAGGTTTGCGGGACGTAGCTCAGCTTGTTGAGAGCGCCTGGTTTGGAACCAGGAGGTCGCAGGTTCAAATCCTGCCGTTCCGATTATGCAAAAACGTCAGCAGCAACCGACAGCGGCTGAGGTGAACTGGACGGACGGTGTTGTAGGGGGCTGCAGATCTGCCTGATAAGCAGAAGGTGGAGGTTGGACTCCTCCCCGTCCGACCAGAAAGGAGCGAAGACGTCTCTGTCAGCTAGTGGCAAGCTACCGCGCTTTCAACGCGGCAACCGTGGGTTCGATTCCCCGTAGAGACATGTGTCCTGGGTGTGACGATTGCACGCGAGAATGTGAGTCTCGTAGAGCCGGTTTGACTCCGGCAGGACACCCCAAAGGTGTGGTTTCTGGTTTCGAGTTTCTGGTTTCTGGTTTCTGGTTAAGGGCCGATTGCACTGAACCAGAAACCAGAAACTAAGAACCAGAAACCGTAGTCAGGAGGGCCGCGTGGCCGAGCACATAGGCACCCGCCTGCAGAGCGGGGCAACGCAGGTGAAAATCCTGCCGCGGCCTCCAGATGTTCTGAGGTGGGCGATCGCGATCTGGATAGCGCTGTTTGTGGTCAGCATTGTAAGTGCGATTTGCGCGATGTTTTGAGGAAGCGCCCGATGCGAGCAGAGCTCGCATTCGGGAGGGCTGCGTGGCTGAGCAGCGAAGGCAACCGTTGAAATGTCAACGGGAGAGGTTGGGTGCAATTCCCTTCCGCAGCCTCAGCCGAAAATGCTCTCGAAGGCGAAGCAGTGGAGCCGCCACTCTGTCGAAGTGGATGAAGCCGGTGCGACTCCGGCCGGGAGCGTGAAACGATTGCGGATTGCGAATTTCGGATTGCGGATTGGCTTTCAATCCCAAATCCGCAATCCGAAATAAAGAAGCGGGTGGCTAGGCCTGGGGGTCTGGCGGGTCTCATAAGCCTGCAATGGCGGTTCGATTCCGCTGCCCGCAATGGGAATGGGTTTCTAGTTTCTGGTTTCTCGTTTCTGGTTCAGTGCAGTCGCCGTTAACCAGAAACCAGAAACCAGAAACCGCAGTTTAGAGAGGCTGAGCTGCCGGGGCCAGCGGCGCCCGGGACCTTGCGTGAGCAATCGGTCTCGTGTGTTCCGAACATGGCATGTGACGAAGGCGGCGACGCGAGCGCCATATAGCTCATCTGGATAGAGCATCGGTCGAAAGAACCGACGGTAGTGGGTTCGACTCCCACTATGGCTACCACTGGCAAGGGTCTGAAAAACCCGAGCAGGTTCAAATCCTGCAACCGCCTGTTAAGCGGATCGAGGCTGAAGGGGGGCGAGAGTTGCGACTGACCGGCTGACGCGAAGTGCTCAGATAGATTTCACGCAGCAGCACGAGAGGGCGCTTTGCAGCGCGCGGATTCGCTGAGGAACAAACCGCCGGACGCCCGGCGAACTCGACGGCTGGCCTGTACTGGAGCCGCACGAGGACGCCGCCGCCGAACGCGGGAGTAGCCGCAGCTCAAGTATCGCTCCGCGCCCGACGTGTGGACAGCACAGCAACTCGCCTCCTGGATGCCATTACTGCTGTGACGGGTGACGAGTGGCGGGTGACGGGTGGCAATCGCGGAAGAGTTTCCCTCTCCCCTCCGGGGAGAGGGCGGACATGAGCGGAGCGAATGCCGGGTGAGGGGTTCGCGTTTGCTGCAAGAGACGGTTACCCCTCACCCCGGACTCGCTGCGCTCGCTCGGCCCTCTCCCCGGAGGGGAGAGGGATCGCCGGGTGCACGCAAGTTTGGTAACGAAGCAGGAGGGGAGGAAACGATGATGGCTATGCGCAAGTTCAAGATCGGCACGCACGAACGCGGCCTGCTGTTCGAAGAAAACGAGTTCAAGGTGATGCTCGACCCGGGCCGCCACTGGTTCTTCGATCCGCTGTGGAAGCTTCGCGTGGACAAGGTCTCTGTCCGCGAGGCGCAGCTTCGCCACAAGGACCTGGACGTCATCGTGAAGTCCGGCGCGCTGAAGGACGTGGCGAAGGTCGTCGACCTGAAGGATCACGAACGCGCGGTGGTGTGGGTTGACGGCCGCGTGGAAACGGTTCTGAAGCAGGGCCTGTACGCCTTCTGGACGGTCTTCCACGACGTCCGCGTGGAAGTCTTCGACGCGCGCGAAGTCCGCTTCGAGCACGCCGAGCTTCCGGCGATCCTGCAGGCGCGCGACGCCGGCACGCCGCTTGACGTCTACACGGTTGAGGTCGGCTACACGGGCCTCTTCTTCAAGGACGGCGAGTTCAAGTCGGCGCTGAAGCCGGGCACGCATGCGTTCTGGAAGGGCGTCAACCGCGTGCGCATCCACAACGTGGATCTGCGCGAGCAGGTCTGCGACGTGGCGGGCCAGGAAATCGTGACGGCCGACAAGGTCACGCTGCGCCTGAACGCCGTCGTGACGTACCGCGTAGCGGACGCGCTGAAGGCGGTGACGACGGTGGATGACTACAAGCAGGCGCTGTACCGCGAGGCGCAGCTTGCTCTGCGCGCGGTGGTCGGTACCCGCGAGCTCGACACGCTGCTGAGCGAGAAGGACAGTGTGGCGAAGGAGCTGGAAGGCCTGCTGAAGAACCGCGCGACGGCGTTCGGCGTGGAAGTGAACACGCTGGGCATCAAGGACATCATCCTGCCGGGCGAGATGAAGGACTTGATGAACAAGGTGACGGAAGCGAAGAAGGCTGCTGAAGCCACGCTCATCACGCGCCGCGAAGAAACGGCCGCGATGCGCATGCAGGCCAACACGGCCAAGATCCTCGAGAACAACCCGACGCTCATGCGCCTGCGTGAGCTCGAAGTGCTCGAGAAGATCTCGGAAAAGTCGAACCTGAAGGTTGTGCTCGGCGACCAGAAGGGTCTCGTCGACCGTGTGGTGAAGGTGCTGTAAAGCGCCGGGTTCGCCCGGTGCCAGGAAGACAAGCTGCTGCTGGTTGCCGGAGCTATGAGCTCTCGCGAGGGCGCGACGGATCGCCCGGCAACCAGCAGCGCTCCGAAGCTCTCGTGGCGGAATTTTTGGAAGACGCGGCCGGCTCAAACCCGGCAGGCCCTGGGCCGTGGAGGTTCGAATCCTCTCGAGAGCATGGTGTTGGCTCTTGGCTCTTGGCTCTTGGCTCTTGGAGAACGACGAGATTAATGGGCAGGCTCTTGTGGCGGAAATGGGAGACGCGGCCGTTTTAAACACGGCTGGCCTGT
>DASPJR010000028.1:0-7140 GCA_035628505.1 Planctomycetota bacterium
TTCTTCGCGCCGCCGCCGGTCACGCGCACTTCTTCGACCGGCACTTTCATGCCGCGGAAAATTTCCAGGCAGTCGCGCAGGCTGTAGGCGACGCCTTCGATGACCGCGCGCGTGAGGTGTCCCTTCGTCGTGCGCGGCGTAATGCCTATGAAGCTGCCCTTCGCGAACGGATCGGCGTGCGGAGTGCGCTCGCCACTGAGATATGGCAGGAAGCAGAGCCCTTCGCTGCCGGCCGGCGCGCTCAGCGCTTCTTTTACGAGAATGTCGTAGGCATCGCCGCCGGTGAGATTGGCGACCGCGCTTTCGGGATGGCCCAGCGCGTTCTTGAACCACTGCAGGCTGCCGCCGGCCGAAAGCGTCACGCCCATGTTGTGCCACTTGCCGTTCACTGCGTGGCAGAAGGTGTGCGCGCGGCCTTCGGGATCGGTCTTCGGCTGATCGGCGTGCACGAACACGACACCCGACGTTCCGATCGAGACGCTGCACACGCCGCTCTTGACGATGCCCGCGCCGACCGCGCCAGCAGCGCAATCACCACCGCCGCCGACCACCGGCGTGCCGACCTTTACGCAGCCGCCAAGCGCATCCGCCGCCGCGGCGCTGACTTTGCCACTGATGACGTGGCTTTCGTGGCATTCGGGCAGCAGCGACATATCGAGCTCGAGCTTGCCCATGAGGGCCTTCGACCACTGGCGCTTGTTGACATCGAGCAGCAGCGTGCCGCTTGCGTCGGAGACTTCTGTCGCGTATTCGCCGGTCAGGCAGAAGCGGATGTAATCTTTCGGCAGCAGCGCTTTCACCGCACGGTCAAAGATTTTTGGCTCGTTATTGCGCACCCACAGAATTTTCGGCGCCGTGAAGCCTGTGAGCGCCGGATTGCTGACGAGGTCGAGCAGCTTTTTGCGACCGCCCGCGCGCTCGGTGATTTCTTCGCATTCTTTCGCGGTGCGCTGATCGTTCCACAAGATCGCCGGGCGCAGCACCTCATTCTTCTTGTCGAGCAGCACCAGGCCGTGCATCTGTCCGGAGAGGCCGATGCCCGCAATGTCGCCCGGCTTTGCGCCGGCCGCTTTGCACGCGGCGGGAATGGCCTGCCGCACGGCGCTCCACCACTCGGCGGGCGACTGTTCGCTCCAGAGCGGCTGCGGCGACTGGCAGGTGTGCGATGCCGTTCCCACGCCGCGGACTTTGCCTTTGCCGTCGATGAGAATCGCGCGCGTGCCGGACGTTCCGATGTCGATGCCGAGGTAGAGTGCCATGGAGGAGACTCCTTTATAGTGGTTTTCGCTTCAGTGTCAGGGGCGCCGAGTATACGGAATGAGCGGCAATGCGTCTATTCCCAACGGCTGGAACACGACTTCAACACGGCGGCACGGAGAACACGGAGGACACAGAGGAGGGGAATGGGATTGAACGTTCGGGTAAGACACGCCGAGCCGGACGCGCGGTCCCCTCTCCCCTTGCGGGAGAGGGCTAGGGCTAGGGGTTAGCCGTTGGTCAACAGGGCGCGTGCGATTAGAGAACCGAATTTGTCATTTACTCCTCCCAAGAGTCAGGAAAACACAACAGAAAAGTTTTTCTCCGTGCTCTCCGTGTCCTCTGTGCCTCCGTGTTGAAGTCGTGTTCAAGAACGCTTCACAACCAGGAACGCCGCGCCTAAACTTAAAGCATGGGAACGGTGGTCAGCATTCATCGCGTGCAGAAAAAAGGCGGCCCGGCGGAGGCGCTCTCTGAAGCGAATTTTGTCACGAACTTTGGACTCGAAGGGGACTGGCGTTCGCGCAAGGGACGCGGCCGCCAGATTACGCTGATTGAAGAAGAAGCGCTCATCGCGGTCGCGGCGATGCTGAAGATGCCTTCGATTCCCAGCGGCGCGTCGCGGCGGCAGGTTGTCGTGCGCGGTTTGGCGCTGAATGACACCGTTGGCAAGCGCCTGCGTGTGGGACCGCTGCTGATCGAGATTCACGATCTGTGCGATCCGTGCCGCAACATGGAAACAATGATCGGTCGCGACGCCAAACGCGCCATGAAAAATCGCGGCGGAATTTGTGGCCGTGTGATCGAAGGCGGCATCCTGCGCCCCGGCGACACAGTTTGTGTGCTGCCGACGGTTTGAACACGACTTCAACGCAGAGACGCAGAGAGCACAAAGGACACAGAGAACATCTAAATTTTCCAAATCGAAGCCGGACGAACGGTCCTGCCTCCCCTTGCGGCAAGGGGAGGGGAATACTTTCCTTATTCGTGGTGTCCGTGAGCTCCGTGTCCTCCGTGCCTCCGTGTTGGAGTCGTGTTTTAAGGCCGCCCGCACGCGCTTGCGCAGCCGAGCGGGAAGCGGCACAATTCGGCCATGAGCTACCTGCACCTTCCTGGCAGCCGCGAAGACGCCGCCAACTGGAATTTCGTGCTTGGCCTTCCCGGCTTCCGTTTCGCTGATCTCAACCGTGTCCGCAAGCTGATGGCGATCGACGCCATCTTTCTCGAGGAAGTCGAAAAGCAGGAACGCGCGCTGGTCGCGCGCCTGAAGCAATACCGCGCGTGTGCGGGCGAGGGCGTGAATGAGCTCGAACTGAGCAACACGCTGATTGCCGTGGCCGCCTATCTGGGGCCGTTCATCGCCCGATTGTTTCACATCGAATCGCAGGCGACGCAGCTGGACCGGCGCGCGCTGGCGGATGCGAGCGTGTTCAAATGCCGAACGCTCTTTATGGAGCGGCGCATTTACAAGTCGCCGCCAACACCCATTGATCTGGCGGCAATGGATACCGCGGCGCTCGAACGCAGCTACCGCAAAATCGTCGAGTCGCTCTTTCCCGACGGCCACCTTTCCGGTGATCCCGAACGCGAACTGGCCGAGACGGTGTTGCGACTGCTCGAACGCGATCCGGAGTCAAAGAGCGGCGGTGAAACGGCCGCGCAGCAGCTCGACAAAGTAGCTGCGTGGGCGCGCGCGCTGGCGTTTCATCCGTCGTTGAAAGTGCGCACGAAAGAGTGGCCGCTCTTTTTCCGGCCGGAGAAACTCGATTTTGAAAACCTGGTTGAACGCGAGTTTCCCGTTCCGCACCTGCCGACGCTGTGCGAAGGCACGCACGACAAGCGCCGGAACCGCGACGGCTTTGACCTGACCGACCGCCGACAGACGCCGCGCCAGGCGCTCGGCGAAATGCATTACTGCATCATCTGCCACACGCGCGAAAAAGACTCGTGCTCGCACGGCTTTCCGGATGCGAACGCGAAGAGCGGCTACAAGGAGAATCCGCTCGGCATCCCGCTGGAAGGCTGCCCGCTTGATGAAAAAATCTCCGAAGCGCACCAGCTCAAGCGCGAAGGCCACGCCATCGCCGCGCTCGCGATGATCATGATCGACAACCCGCTCTGCGCCGCGACGGGGCACCGCATCTGCAACGATTGCATGAAGGGCTGCATCTACCAGAAGCAGACGCCCGTAAATATTCCGCAGGCCGAGACGAATATCCTGACGGATGTGCTGAATCTGCCGTACGGCTTCGAAATTTACTCGCTGCTCTCGCGCTGGAATCCGCTGAATCCGCGCCGGCCGTATCCGCTGCCGTTCAATGGGCGCCGCGTGCTGGTCGTCGGCATGGGCCCGGCCGGTTACGCGCTCTCGCATTACCTGTTGAACGAAGGCTTCGGCGTGGTCGGGATTGAAGGGTTGAAAGTCGAACCACTTTCCAAGCGCATGCGCGGCGCCAAGCGGCGCGTGCCGCAGCCGGTCAAAGACATTCACGACATCGTCGGGCCGCTCGACAAGCGCACGGTGCTCGGCTTCGGCGGCGTTTCCGAATATGGCATCACGGCGCGCTGGGATAAGAGTTTTCTCGACGTTAATTACATCGTGCTGATGCGCCGCAAGAAGTTCCGCCTTTATGACGGCGTGCGCTTCGGCGGCACGCTGACGCTTGAAGACTGCTGGCGGCTGGGCTTCGACCATGTCGCGCTGGCGACGGGTGCTGGCCGGCCGACGATGGTTTCCGTAAAAAACAACATGCTGCGTGGCGTGCGGCAGGCGAGCGATTTCCTCATGGGCTTGCAGGGCACGGGAATTTACCGCAAGAACAGCCTCGGCAATCTGCAGGTGAACCTGCCTGCCGTCGTCATCGGCGGCGGCCTGACGGCGATCGATACGGCCACGGAACTGCAGGCGTACTATGTCGTGCAGGTCGAGAAAACGGTCGAGCGCTACGAGCGGCTCGCGGGGAAGATCGGCGAAGCGAAAATCCGCGCGCGTTTCGATGCGGAAGAGACGACAACGCTCGACACGTGGCTGGCTCATGGACGCGCGATTAAAGCCGAGCGCGAGGCGGCTGCGCGTGAAAAACGGCCGCCGAACCTCAACCGCCTGATCCGCGAGTGGGGCGGTGTGACGATCGCGTACCGCAAACGCCTGCAGGATTCGCCCGCGTACCGATTAAATCATGAAGAAGTCATCAAAGCGCTTGAAGAAGGCATTTTCATCGCTGATTGTCTCAATCCAGTCGAATTTGTCCCCGGTGAAAACGGCGCGGTCAAGTCGGTCAGATTTGAGCGGCAGGCGGTCGACAAGGGAAAGTGGCGCGGCACCGGTGAGATATTCGAACTGCCCGCGCGCGCCGTGATGGTCGCGGCCGGCACGCATCCGAACGTGATGTACGAGCGCGAATACGCGGGCACGTTCAAGATGGACAAATGGGGCGAGTTCTATCAGGGCCACCGTCTTGTGGACGCCGGCGATACGTGGAAGCTCGAACCTGCTCCCGAAGGCGAAGTCGGATTTTTCACGTCGTATCAGAAGGACGGCAAACTGGTCACGTTCTACGGCGACAATCACCCTGAGTATGCCGGCAACGTTGTGAAGGCAATGGCGTCGGCCAAGCACGGCTACCGCGAAATTGTGCGGGCTTTCGAGAAAGACATCCGAAAAAATGAGGCCACGGAGCAGCCCGATCGCGAACTGGAGTGGGTGCGCTTCGCCGAAACGCTCGACACTGAGATCAAGGCCACCGTTGTCGATGTGATCCGCCTGACGGGCAACATCGTCGAAGTGCTCGTTCACGCGCCACTGGCCGCGCGAAACTTTCAGCCGGGGCAGTTTTACCGCCTGCAGAATTACGAAAACTACGCCGAGCGCGTGGCCGGTTTCTCTCTCGGTATGGAAGGCATCGCCCTGACCGGCGCGTGGGTCGACAAAGAGCGCGGGCAGCTTTCGATGATCGTGCTCGAAATGGGCGGCTCGAGCCGTCTCTGCGCGCTGCTCGAGCCGGGCGAAGAAATCGTCGTCATGGGCCCGACGGGAACGCCGACAGAGCTTCCGAGCAACGAAACGGTGCTGCTCGCCGGCGGCGGACTGGGTAATGCCGTGCTGTTTTCAATCGCGGCGGCGCTCAAAGAGAAGAACAATCGCGTGATTTATTTTGCCGCGTACAAAAATGCGAAGGATCTGTACAAGCGCAAGGCCATCGAGAGCAGCGCGGACGTGGTGATCTGGAGCACCGACACCGATCCGCCGATTGAGCCGCGCCGCAAGCAGGATCGCACATTCGTCGGCAACATCGTCCAGGCGATGGACGCGTACGTTTCGGGCAAGCTGGGGCCCGCTGAAATTCCCATCAGCGCCGTCGACCGCATCATCACGATCGGCTCAGACAAGATGATGGGCGCGGTGAAGACCGCGCGGCGCACGGTGCTCGATTGCCACCTGCGGCCTGACATCAAGTCGTACGGCTCGATCAATTCACCGATGCAGTGCATGATGAAAGAGATCTGCGCGCAGTGCCTGCAGCGGCACGTCGATCCGGGCACCGGAAAAGAATCGTTCGTGTTCTCCTGCTTCAACCAGGACCAGTCGCTCGACCACGTCGATTTCAAGAACCTCGCCGAACGCCTCCGGCAGAATAGCGTCGCCGAGAAACTGACGTCGTTGTGGATCGACCACCTGTTTGAGGCACGGATCGTACAGGAAGCGTGACGGCCGTGACGAGTGACGGGTGGCAGGCTTACCACAAGTGGGTGGCACGGCCCAACGGGCCGTGTTGCGGCAGCAACAAGAAGCCGCAGAACCAGCGCTCGTCCGGGAAAGCGTGCACGCGTTCTGGAAAGCGCGCTGGTTCTGCGGCTTCTTGTTCGCTTCGCTCACACAGCTCGATGAGCTGGGCCACCCGCTGCAGAATCAATCGCTACCCAGCCATTTTGCTTCTGAGATCCTCGAACTTCTTCACGAGCTCAACCGACTCCTTGCGGATGAATTCGTCGAGCTCGGCCTGGCGGCCGCTGCCGCCGGCCTGGCCGAGCATAAATAAAAAGGCGAGAAGCACCGGCGGAATGAAGAAAACGACCATGGCGCTTGCCAGCCCCACAAAATGGGCGGCGCCCCACGTCAGACCCATCCACAGCAACACAGCGCCCATGCCAAAGCAGCCGAGCGCCAGCCAGGCCGAAAGCGGATCGCCCTGAACGACATTGATGGCCGCATTGCCGCTCTCCGGAGGAGGCGTCTGGCCTTCGAGAGCGCCTGCCAGAATCGTGAGATCGTGCAGAATCGCCAGCGCTTCCTCGCGCTGAAACGCGCCTGTAGAAATATCAGGCGCCGGAGCCTGCAGCAGATCTAGTGTTCCGCCGGAAACAGTAATGCCGTTGTCCGCATGCGTGATCACGCCACGCTGCGCGACCAGGCTCGCCAGGCGCTTGAGGCTCGCGCGTATTTCTGCATTCTTCAGCAGCGGTAGCGCGGCGTCAGGCTTATGGCTCTGCCACGCATAAAGAGTTTCGAAATCATCGTCGCCGCTGGAGAAAGGCTGCGGCTCAGGCGGTTTTTCCGGGTTGGCCGGATCCCAGCCCGGCGGCGGCAGCGGCTGTGCGATATCGAGGCGCACGACCTTCAGATCGAGCTCGCTTTTTGTTTTTGCGCGCCAGCGCAGCCCGCGCATGCCGTAAGCATGACTACGCGAAATGGAGATGTCGCGGCCGCGGAATTTCCCCTCGAGCGTGGTCCAGTTATCCGGCGGCGGAGCGGGGTTGCCCAGCACGTCAATGGCGAGCCAGCGCTCGAATGCGCGCGCCCTTTCAAGCCGCGCCGGCAGCCACACTTTCCAGTCGAGCGCGATCAGCGTCATAAGCGCGATGATGCTGGCGCTGAGCAGTAGC
>DASPJR010000029.1:0-35492 GCA_035628505.1 Planctomycetota bacterium
TCTCGGCAGCCCGGATGTACGCGCCGTTTTCGTTCTCACGCGCCACGATCTCCACGCGCAGCAGGTCTGCAAAGCGCTCACGGCCGGGAAGCATGTGTTCGTGGAAAAGCCGCTTGCGATTAGCATCGACGAATTGGAGCAGATTGAAGGGGCGCTGCTCAAAACACCGGAACCTCATCCGCTGCTGATGGTCGGCTTCAATCGCCGCTTCTCGCCAGCGGCAACAGCGGCCAAGGCCTTCTTTGCACAGGTCCGCCAGCCGCTGACTGTTACGCTGCGCATGAATGCAGGTCCTGTTCCGGCCGAGCACTGGACGCAGGACGAACAGAGCGGCGGCGGACGGATTATCGGCGAGGCCTGCCATGCCATCGACTTGGCAGTATTCCTGACCGGCTCGCTTCCCGTTCGCGTCTTTGCCGAGTCCGTCGGACGCGAGAACGCGCCCGCCATCAGCGATGATCAGTGCTTGATTACGCTGCGCCATGCCAACGGTTCAATCTCCAGCATCGCGTATGTTTCAAGCGGTGATAAGGCTTTCCCCAAAGAACGTGTTGAGATCTTTGGAGGTGGCCGCGTGGCGGTTATCGACGACTTCCGGGAACTGACCACCAGCGTCGACGGCAAACAGAAAACAGCCGGAGGCTGGAAGCAGGACAAAGGGCATCACGCAGAAATCGAAGCATTCTCAAACGTACTCGCACGCGGCGGAGCGGCGCCGATTGCCTGGAGTGAGCTGCGGACAGTGACGCTCGCGTCGATTCTGGCGGTCCGCAGCCTGCGCGAAGGTGTGCCCTTTGAAATCGACTGATCGTCCCCTCCTATAGACATGCGAATTCTTTACGTCTGCCAGTACTTTCCCCCTGAGATGGGCGCGCCATCCGCGCGCGTGCATGAGCTTGCGCGCGAGTGGGTCCGGTCCGGCCATGAGGTGACGGTACTCACGGCGTTTGCGCACCATCCGACAGGACTGAAAGCGTCTGGAGATCGCTGGAAACTGACGCGACGCGAAACGCTGGACGGCGTTGATGTGCTTAGAACGTATGTCTACGCGACGCCGAACAAAGGCACATTCCGCCGCATGCTCTCGTATGCGTCGTTCATGCTCTCGGCAATGAGCATCGGATGGCTGCGAGTCAAGCGTCCAGACGTTGTGATCGCCAGTTCTCCGCAGCTTCTGTGCGGCGCCGCCGGATGGTTTCTTTCACGCGTGCTGCGCGCGCCGCTGATCTTCGAAGTGCGCGACTTATGGCCTGAGTCGCTTCTTGCCGTTGAGATCATGAAAGACAATTTCCTCATTGCCTGCCTGCGGCGCCTTGCGCGATTTCTCTACCAGAATTGCGCAAGCATCGTCACCGTTGGCCAGGGCTACAAAAGGAACATCAGCTCGCTTTACGGCATTGCGCCCGAAAAAATCTCGATCATTCCAAACGGCATCGATCCAGCACTGTTCGATGCCAAAGCCGATGGCCGGCAACTTCGCGCACGCAAAAAGTGGGATGACCGCTTTGTCGTCATGTACGTCGGCACACACGGGATGGCGCACGCTCTTGAGAATGTACTTGAAGCGGCACGACTGCTTTCGCCCGATTCACGTTTTCTTTTTGTCTTTGTCGGCGAAGGCGCGGAAAAGAGCAGCCTTGAGCAGCGCGCCGCACAGTGGCAATTGAGAAACGTCGAGTTCATCGGCCAGCAGCCGAAACAGGCTATTCCTGAGTATTACGCCGCCTGTCATGTGGGAATCGTCTCGCTGCGCAACACGCCGCTCTTTCAGGAAGTCCTGCCTTCGAAGCTCTTCGAATATCTTGCGATGGAGCGTCCCGTCGTGCTGACGCTGGGCGGTGAAGCGCAGTCGATTATTGAAGAGTCCGGCGCGGGCGTATATGTCGCTCCTGAAAATCCTACGTCACTCGCTGAGGCGTTACGCACGCTTGCCGCGGACCCTGCGAAGCTCCAAGCGATGGGCGTTCGCGGTCGGCAGTATGTGCTTAGAAACTTCGACCGGCGCGTGCTCGCGCAGGACTATTTGAAACTGATGGCCACTCTCTGCGGCGCTGCGACAACTACGTTGCAGCCCGCCGCTGACCGCGCCTGAATCAGTCCATATTCAATTCTTCAGTTCGTTAGCCCACTCGGATTCAAGGTGCCCGAGGCGAACTGTCTTCTCCTTCACCCCTTCCGCGTTCGGCGCCAGAATCTTCAATTTAATTTCATCTCCGGGCTTCTTTGCGCGAATGATGCGCAGCAGCGTGTCGGGATAGCGAAGCGGTGTGTCGTCCGCCGAGATAATCACGTCCCATTCCTTCAATCCGCCACGTGCTCCAGGGCCTTCGGCCTTCAGCCTCGGCAGAACAATGCCCTCTGTCCTCGGCGGAAATTTCTGCAGGAAATCGCGTTTCTGCTGCCAGAGCTCCTCGTACGCTGCGCCGAGCGTCGCCGTCCGTGCGGTTTTGCCCGACACAATCAGCCGCTGGATCGGCGCGAACGGAATAGCAAAGCCGATTCCCGCCGGCGCCTTGTTATCACGCATCATTCCGGAGTTCAGTCCGACGACTTCTCCGCGCTCGTTCAGCCACGGCCCTCCCGAAGTTCCCGGCGGATTGGCGCAAGTCAGATGCACGATCTCCACGTAATCGGAAATCGAATCGTAGTATTCGAAAGCCGTGTCGTTCCGGGCCACGCAGCCTTTCAAGAGGATGCCATGCCTCTGAATCGGGGCGCCGAAAAGATAGATTGTGCTTCCAGCGGCAGGCATTTTCTCGGCGAACTTTAAAACAGGATAGCCGTTGGGGCGCGCGGGAATGCGCAGCACTGCGGCATCATTTCCGCGGTCCACACAAACCACCGTCGCACTGACGCGCACATCCGGCGGCAGCATGACTTCAATGCGCTTGCCGGGCGTCGGGACCACGTGAGCCGCTGTAACAACCAGCCCCTCCGAGTCTACCAGCCAGCCCGAGCCATCCAGATGATCATCGACGAGGATCTCGACGCAGGCTTTCTTGATCCGGTCATAGAAATCTTCAGGCAGTTCACCGGCTGAAAGCTGCGCCAGCAGTAAGAAAGCCGCACAGCTTCCCCAGATCTTTCCCATGCTCGCTCCCCCCGCCCCGGACTAACCCGCTCCAACTTCCGGCACCGTCTTCCGCAAGCTTGCCTTCCGCGCCAGCCGCTTGAGCAGCCCGGTGCCCAGCCGCCACAGTCCCCAAAATGAATCAGCACATAGAAGCTTGAACAGCACACGGTATCTCCAGGTCATCTGCTTGTCGACCGTGCAGAGCGCCCGTTCGTCAAGCAGGCTCAGGAGCCAACGCTGCTTCCATGGCGCGGGCTCAAGCGAAGCGATCACGTCCGTCGGAGCGCTGAGCCCGCAAATCTTCTGTGCAAGAATAAGACCCAGCCAAAGCGGCGTCCTTACACGCCATTCCTGAGCACGCTGAGAAATTTGCTGCCAATTCAGCGGAAGCTGCGAGAGCCGCGCGAAATCGACAATCAATACCAGCGGCTCGGCGGCCTTTCGTCCGAGGTTTACCGCGGCCAGCAGAAGCATGTCTTCTGCTTCGGGTACGGGAAGTTCTCCAATGGTCCGGCGGCGGGACAGAATCGATTCGACCGGAACTCGCACCGGCGCCTGAAAACCTTCGTCTGAGGCAAACCCCCAATGCAGGTCAACGAAGATTTTAAACCCCGGCAGGCGCTCACGCACATAGCCGAGCTCGATTGGATTTCCGCGCGTTTTTTCATCGACAGCAAATCCGAGCTTCAAAAGAACAGCATGCGCGGATTTGAAATCGGCGGGGGCGATCAACAGATCCAGATCGCCGAAACGCCGCACTCCAGTTGCGTAAACTGTGGCAGCTAGCGCCACGCCTTTCACAAACACAGCACGAATGTTCTGCTCGTTGAGAGCGCGAATGATTTCGGCCGCCGCCTGAAGCTGAAGTCCAGAGCGCACCGCCTGTTCAGCAAGAATGTTTTCGAACACACTCGACACGGACGATTGAGCCAGCCGCTCCTGCAGCACGCCACACAGGCCGTGAAAGGATGCGAGCTCTTCGAGCGCTTTGACAGATTCGGTGGCGAGCTCTTTTGGAGGAGCTGAGCGAAGCAGACGGAGCAGCAAACCGCCATCTGCGGACATGCCGGACGTGCTTCCAGGTTTCTCCGAGTATTCCAACTTCGTCACCCAGTTACCTCAAATTTGCACAGAATTTATAACAAATGCACATGTGCGGTGAGTAAAAAATATCGGCATTTCTCGTCAGAGCACGCGTGCACCGAAGAAAGTGCAAAAAATCGATCTAATTACGCGTAAAATGCGTATGAAAATCAGACGGTTGTGTCACAATAAAAAGACGAAGAATTTCTCTTTTGAACAGCGAATTTGTCAGGGCTTCTCAGACCGCTGCTTCACACGCCTTGGCACGCTCGCGCAGCAAAGCCGTTGGAGACTGCTATGCGCCCACCGCTCCCGCGTGACCGGTCAATCCCTGCCGACCCGCATTTGGAATACACAGATGCGCCGCGCTTCAAGGCCTCTCCCGCACTGCGGTTGAGCTCGGTGGCGATGCTGGTGGTGTTTGCAGCGCCTGTGTTCGCTGCCGGACTTTGGGATGGCGGCGCCGGAACGACGAACTGGGGCGACGCAAACAACTGGGATGACAACATCGTTCCAACAAGCGCTACCGCAGTCACAATCAACACAGCAGTGACGATCAATTTGGGCGGCGTGTCGCGGCCATGCGCAAGCCTTACGATCGGCGCAGGCACAGCAGTAACCCTAAACAATGGAACTCTCGAGCTCGTCGGCGATACTGGGATCGTCTGCAACGAAACATCGACCATATCCAACATCTCGGCAACCGGAGCGGTAAACATCAACGTGGCCAGCGGTAAGACGCTGACCGTAAGCGGAGCGATTAGTGGGCTGTGCTCGCTGGCGAAATCTGGCCTGGGAACCGTGACACTCAACGGAGCGAGTTCATATCAAGGTGCGACCGTGATAACGCTAGGCACGCTGGCAATTGGAGTCAACAACGCGTTGCCAATTGGAACGTCCGTGAATTTCGGCGCAGCAAGCGCCACAACGGCTACACTCAGCCTGGGTACCTTTACTCAAGAACTTGCCGGTCTGGCGGTAAACGGAGGCGCAAACGGAACGAATGTCACGACGGGCGGCGCTGGCAGTACTCTCACAATCAACACAGACAAAGTTGTGACACATAGCGGAACGTTCAATGGAGTTGTCAATCTTGTAAAAAAAGGAACAGGCATACTGCAACTCACAAATGCCACCGCCTACCCGGCATCCACTTTCACTTCAGTCGCAATACAGAACGGAACCGTCCAGTTTAGTGCTGCACTGCTTTCAACCGCCTCTGTTGTACTCGGCGACGCAACTGCGAACACGAGCGGAGTGCTGGATCTAACCAGCCGTGCTCAAAGCATCGCGTCCGTAACAGCTGTTGGAACAGGCACTTCCAACGCAGTTACAAGCACCGTGTCTCAGACACTGACGATCACGAATAACGGCACCGTCACCTTGAATGCCCCTATTTCAGGCTTAGCGAACCTGACCCTCAGCACGACTGGCACGGTGACGTACTCAGGCACGATTTCCGGCTCCTGCATTATCACGAAGCAGGGTTCCGGCACTCTAATTTTGTCAGGCAATAACACTTACACGGGAACGACAACTGTAAGCGCCGGAACACTGCAAGCTTCTGGCGGAAACGCTATTGGCGATACATCGAATGTAAGTGTTACGGCCGCAGGCGCAATCTTTGAAATACTCGCAAACGAAACAGTCGGAACGATCGCGACAGGAAGCGCAACGGCAAAAATCAAGGTCAACTCATCGACATTGACGACGACGGGCGCTGCTATTGCCACAATGACCGGAACTATTGAGGGTTCTGGTACGCTCGTGAAAGAGGGAACCAGCGCGTATGTTTTGACCATGAACGCAGCAAATCCCAGCTTTACGGGTGTGACAAATATCAATGGTGGCACAATCACACTGGGCAATGCCAGCGCCCTTTCAACCTGCTCTGCAGTGAATGTCAATAGCGGCGCAGTATTGAACTCGACTGTAGCGGCACCTGCTCTCGGAAATGCAAACGTTGCAACGGGAGGAACGCTTCGCTTCAGCACAACTGCCGTGACCGGAGGAACTGTGCCGGCCAACCCGGTGTCCGGCACGGTAGAGGTCGGCATCGGCGTTTCCGGATTTAACGGCCTTAAAATGGCGGATGGCAGTACATTTAAGTTTATTGCTAACACGTTGAATTATGCCGGTTCTCTGCAATTCAGCGGCACGGTTGCCGTTGATGTGCAGGCCAATGCGAGTTGCACTATTTCTGGCGGCATATCGAATGGAACATCGGCCGGATCTCTCAGTTTGACCGGCACGACAGGCAAGCTGTTCCTAACTACGGCGAATACGTTCAGCGGGACGACAACGGCTTCTGCGGCGGCTTTGGAACTCGGCGGAAGCGGCACACTTGCAAATACCTCTGAAGTTCGTGTCACAAACTCAAGCATCCTCACGCTGAACAATGCAACGGCCAATAGCACACGCTTGAATGATTCTGCGAAAGTGACTCTCACGGGCGGGACATTCATCATCACCAATCCGACCGGCACAAACATTACAGAATCCATGGGCGAGCTCGCCATTGGCGCAGGATTTAACGCCCTGCAGGTTAATCCAACCAGTACCGGCCAGCTTTATCTTCAGACCACAACAATTACACGCGCGGCAGGCGGCTACCTCAATCTAACACGTGGCAGTGCGACACTCGCGCGATTGCTGACGACCGGTGTTGCCGATGCGAGTTCACTGCCGCACATCGCCGTTTCCGATCCATCGCTGCTCAGCGGCGTCTTTATTCCGGGAGTGTACTCCAGCACCAACGGAGTAGTACGTCCGACGAATATCTTCCAGTCCAACGCAAGTACCGCGTGGAACGTTTCCTCCACCTGGCTGTTGAACGGTGCCGCGACAGGACTGACGCCGACCGCAAGTGATGCCGTCGTCATCGGAGCACACACGGTGTCAACAACTCCGAGTGCGGCCGCTCGATCGCTTACGTTCAGTGCAACGGGAACAGTCAACGGAACAGACACTCTGACTTTGGCAGACCGGATAATCCGTGTTCATGGCGGCAGCCCTACCATCAGCTGCCCAGTTGATCTCGGAACAGGAGCCGCTGCAGAGTTGGCCCAGATTGTAAACAATACAGCTGGAACGCTTTCATTGAACGGCGCGCTTTCAAATTCGGCGCTGGATACACTCGAGTTTTTAGGCAGCGGAACCTTTTCCAATCCGATTGCACTCGGAAATGCAAACGCGGCTCTGCTCGGCAACATCAAGGTCTGTACAGGCACAGTGAATCTGGCAACCAACGGAGCCTCTGCGATCAACGCTTCCGCGCGCGTCGATATTCTTTCCGGCGGCCGATTGAACGTCAATGTCGCCAACGCGCTCCTGGCAAAAGTGAAATCTGTGGCGACGGGTGGCATCTTACGCTACACAAACAGCACGCAAGACCTCAATAGCGGTGCAACGTTACCGGGTACGGCAGCAACAAATTCTTTCAACGGGACGCTGGAACTGCAAACCACGATTGCTTCTGGCGGCGGGGCTGACTACAGCGGGCTGACGCTAAATGACGGCAGTATAATTAATGCTACGGGTAGCGTGAGCTTCAATCATAATCTTGTTTTGAATGGTGGAACAATCATCATTGCCAACACCCTCGCCTTGACACTTGGCGGCGTCATCAGCGGAAACGGGCAACTCACTATTCAAGCTGGTGCCACGGTGACGGTTCAGGGCGCCAATACATTCGTTGGCGATGTTATCCTGGAGTCTGGTTCACTCTCCGTCAGCAGCAACTCGAATTTCGGCGATAGTGGAAATGGAATCATTTTCAACGGCGGAACGTTCCTTACAACAGCCAACGTCACCGTACCCCGCTCGATAAACATGCTGGGCAGCGGAACAGTCAATGTAAACAACGCCTCTGCTACAGTTGTTTTCAGTGGACCGATCACTGGTTCTGGTGTGTTGACGAAATCCGGGGCGGGCGTACTTACTCTATCGAATTCCAACACGTACTCAGGTGGCACGACAGTTTCGGCTGGTACGCTGCAGGTTTCAAATGACGATGCGCTGGGTACGGGCGGAGTTTCACTCGCAACCGGCTCGACACTGCAGGCAACTGGGTTTCGAGCGCTGCCGAATGCTCTGTCTTTCACCGGCACAACTACTGTCAGCGGTTCTGATCTGGTTTTGTCGGGAACAGTGACTGGCGCCTCAGGAGCGACGTTAACGCTCAGCAACAACAATGTCACAATAAACGGCAATGTTGTTTTGGTCGGGACGGGTTCAATTTTTTCGACTTCCGCGAATAACACCACTACCATTAATGGAATCGTTTCGGGAACCAATCTCGGGAAGTCCGGAACGGGAGTGCTGCGAGTCACTGGAAATAACACGTATGCCACCACTGACTTAAACAACGGTATTGTCGAATTCGGTTCCAGTTCTCTTTCGGGCAGTGGTCCGTTAGGACTCGGCCAAATCGATATTGCATCGGCGACCCCTACACTTCGAGCGTATGGTTCATCGCAGACTTTCTTTAACACCATCTCTTTAACCAGTACTGTGGGATTAAACTTTGATGGCACAAATGACCTCACTATTGCCGGACCGATTACGTTAGGAGGTAACGCGCGCACCTTTACAGTCACGAATTCAGGAGTGACAACGCTTGCCGGAACCGTTTCCGGAACTGTAGGTGTGACAAAAGCAGGGTCCGGAACGTTAGTTCTGACCGGCAACAATACATCAACGGGTGGCGTTACCGTTAATGCTGGAACGCTGCGCATCTCCGGCCCCGCCGGCACGCTGGGCGATATGACGTCCACTCCGCCCTACACGATAGCAAGCGGCGCGACGCTTGAGCTCGATAATTCTTCCAACCCGCACCCCAGCCGACTCGTGGACGCGGACGCGTTGACCATCAATGGTACGTTCGTGCTGAATGGCGGGCGCGAAACGATCGGCTTGCCTACCTTCGGAGCCGGCGCAACGCTGCGCGTCAATACGTACGACATCACTGCTGGTGAAGATGACGCCAGGCTGACGATGAGCAGCAACTACACCACGACCGGATTCAACTTCGAACGCAATTCAGCGAACTCGACGGATACGGCGCATTTCTTTGCCGCGAGCGGAACGCCGCCAACAGGAAGCAATCCCACCGTCAACAATCTCCCGTCCACGTACACAACTGCCGCCGGATTGATCGAGGATCTCACCGGAGTCTTCACCACGACCGCAGCGGGCAACTGGACCGACACGACCAAATGGACACCCACTCCCCCTATTGGCGGACCGGATGGGAGCACCATTACTGTCGTCATTAAGCACGCGATGACACTCAACGCGAACAAGCAAGTCAAATCCGTCTTCTTCCAGACCGGCACGCCATCTATTAGCGGCAGTTCGACGCTCAACATGAGCGGTGGAACAGGTATCTTCGGCCAGGAGACGGGGACGATTTCCGCGCCAATCGACTTCGGCGCTACTGGCGCGGCAGTGAACGTGACCTCCGGAAAAACGCTCAGCTTAAACACGGCGATTACGACATCAGGCGGAATCACCAAGACTGGCGCCGGCACTCTGGCGCTGGGCGCCGCCAGCAGTCATTCCGGCACGACGTCCATCCAGGCTGGAAATATCAGCATCACGGCCGATGACCGGCTGGGCTCGGGCAACGTCTCACTGGATGGCGGAACACTGACTCTTGCACATGCGAGCGGTGAAATCACATCGTCGCGCACGTTTACTACAACTACGACAAGCGGCGGCGCAATCGAGGTGGCGAATGCTGCGGCAACGTTCACGCTGAACAGCGCGCTGGCAGGCAATGTTCCATTTACCAAGGCGGGAAACGGCGTGCTGAAGCTGACTGTTGCAAGCAGTCGGTCTGGCGCATCAGCAACAACAATCGTAAACGCCGGCACCCTGCGTGTTGCGAACAACACAGCCACGGGCTCGGGCGCGATAACGGTGAACGGCACGCTGGAAATCGCCGGTGTGACGCTCAGCAACGCGATCACGCTCAACAATGGAGGCATTCTCGCTGGCAGCGGCGCTGCAGCCTATACCGGGACTATTTCTGTGACAGGCTCGGCCACTGCCATGCTCCAAGCAGTTGGGGTGAATGACGTATTTACACTCGGCACAGGCAGTCCTGTATTGACAAATGGATCAGGCGCGACGCTCATTGCGGGCGGAGCAGGACGAATCGTTTTGGTCACCGGAAATTCGGGTTACACCGGAAACTGGAACCTAAATACCGGAACTCTTGAAGTAAAGGACCCGCAGGCGCTTGGTTCGGCGTCAACAACAATCTCAGTCAATGGTGGAAAACTCGGTTACGGTATTTCAAGTGGTGCCAAGCTTGGAACTGCAATCACGTTAAATGGGGGAACATTAGGCGCAATTGGTTTTGACGCTCAGTTTGGCCAGTTTGGCTCGCCCTCCTATCCGGGAACCGTCAGCGTCGCAGGCCCCTCCTTTATATCCCTGGAAGACCTGGTCTCGCCCGGTACAGCCCGCAATGTAACCATCAGCAGCACCAGCACCTCAAAGCTCACAGGTTCGGGTGCTCTGACCGTCACCGGTATCGGCGGAACAGTCTTCGCGCTCACGAGTACGATTACCGATTACACAGGAACAATTACCGTTTCGCCAAACGCGACTCTGCAGGCGCAGGAAGCCGGCTCTCTGGGCTCGGCCACGGTGGCGCTCGCCGGTGGAACGCTGCACCTTGCTTCCACGCTGGTCAACAACACGGTTAACTTTGGCGCCAATGTTGTTCTGACACAGAACTCTACTATTCATGTAGACCGCCCCTTACTCACGGGTGGCGGCAACACGATGCAACTTAATAATCTCAGCATCGGCGATTACGTGCTGACCGCAACGGGAGCCAATAACTATGGGTTGTCGTTCGCCGGAATAGTGACACTGACGGGCAGTGCGGAGATCCGCCCCTCGTCGGCCGTAGTCACTATTAATGGAGTGATCAGCGGCGCGTTTCCGCTGGTCAAGAGCGGAGCGCAGGATCTCATTTATAATACGGCGCAGAGCTATACGGGCACGACTACTGTCAACGCAGGCCGGCTGCTGCTGAAGAATAATGGCGCGATCGCCGGGTACCTGACCGTGAATTCAACGGCAACGGCTGAAATCGATGAGACCGGCGCTGCCAACGGTGTTAACCGCATTCCCGATGACGCAGTAGTCTCCTTAAATGGAGGCACCCTGAAGCTGACTGCGGATATGGCGGCGGCACATGTCGAAGACATCGGCCCGCTGAACCTCGTCGGCGGCCAGAGCAACATCATTATCATTTCCAACGGCACTCGCGACGCCCGCTTTGTCGCCGACAGCATCACACGCGCGAGCGGCACGTTCCTGAACCTATCGCTGGAGAACACCAGTGGCACCAATAACGACGTCGGCAATCTGCTGATTGGCGGAATCGCGGACGCAACACCGCTGGTGTACATCGCGGTTTCGACGACTGGCACCGCCCCTCAGACCGGTGCCACCGGTTACTACCAGAAGCTGCCCACCGAGGAAGGCGTTGTTCCGCTGCCGTCGCTCTTCATTGTGACCAAGCAGGACGGAGATTGGGACGATCCCAACACCTGGCAGGGCGTGCTCGGCGGCGGAGTGCCGCCTGAAGACAGCTTCATCTGCATCGCTCACAACGTCACCGCAAGTGTGCCGCACCTGGCCAGGTTCCTGAAACTTGATGCAAGCAGCGCGCCCACAGCCAACAGCACCGGCGCGAATCTCAGCGGAACAGGCACAATTACAGTTTCAAGCGGCGGCGTAATGGCGACGGCGACGTCCACTATCAGTTGCGGCCTTAACTTTGGATCTGCAGAAGGCTTCTTCAACACGCTTCCGGGCGCGCTCATTCGCGTTAACGGTGTCATAACGGCGAATGCAGGCGTAGCAAAGAGTGGGACCGGCAAGCTTGTCTTCTATTCTCCCAACACCATCTCAGGCGAAGTGAATCTGCTCGCCGGCGAGCTGGGTCTCGGCAACAGCAGCGGCCTGGGGGCAGCAACACTGGTCATGAATGACGGCGCTACGCTGACTGCCGAAGATAGTCCCGCCTTCCTCGTCAATTCCGTGCGCGTCAATGGAAGTGTCACCTTCGGTGCCGGCGGCGATATTACTTTCAATGACAACGGGCTTGGAACGAGCAGTTTCACCCTGACCGGCGCATCACAGATCAACGTGCAGTGCCCGGCACTCGTCATCAACCAGATCTTGAGGGAGACCGGAGGCGCGCGCAGCCTCATTAAGAGCGGCGGAGGCATTCTGCGCCTGATGAATGCCAATACATTCAGCGGTGGATTGAATCTGCAGGCCGGCGCGCTGCAAATCGGCAACGACCAGTCGCTGGGAACCGGCAGTGTGACTTTCTCGACGGGAGCCCAGAAGTCCCTCGAGGCTTTCGGTGCTGCACGTACGCTCTCCAACCCGGTGGTTGTCTCTTCAGATTTCACTGTCGAAGGTTCAAACGATCTGACGTTTGCCGGCACGATGGAACTGGCGACCAGCAGCGGCGTACATCCGCAGATCAACACAGACAATACCGGCCTTACGCACATCAGCGGCACGATCCATGACAATGGGAACACGGGCGCGCACCGCCTCGTGAAGATCGGCACTGGAACGCTGCGTCTGAGCGGTAGCAACACGCATCGCAGCGGCTTTTATCTCGCGGGCGGAACGCTTGAGGTCAATAACAATGCGGCGCTGGGCACTGGAACGCTGCGCTTCCAGAGTCCGAGTACTATTCTTGCGTTTGGCGCGCCCCGCACTCTGCCCAACTCCGTTGAACTAAACAGCAACTTTACCGTCGGCGGCAGCCTGGCGCTGACGTTCAGCGGTCCAATGACACTGAACGCCACGCGGACCGTGACGGTCAGCAATACGCAGAACACCACGTTCAGCGGCGCGATTGGAGCCACAGGCGCTTATGGACTGACGAAGACTGGGACCGGGCTAATCATCCTCTCAGGAAGCAACACGTACACGGGCACCACAACCGTCAGCACCGGTGCAGTTACGCTGAATGGAAACGGCCAGCTCAAGGGCAACCTCACGCTCCCGAACGGAACGACGTTTACGATCGATGAGACGGGGACGTCAACGTCGATCGATCGTCTGGCCGACAGTTCCGCCATCAACATGTCTGGCGGCACGTTCGTGCTGACAGCAAACAACAATGTCACTCACGCCGAAACGGTCAACCTGCTGAATCTTACGGGCGGAACGAGCAATATCGTCCTGAACTCCACAGGAACCGGTGACGCCCGCCTGATTGCTATCAACTACCAGCGCGCGCCGAGCACCTTCTTGAGCCTGACGCGGGCGCCTAATGAGGGGCTGCCCGATTCGCCCAATCTGATTCTGGATTCCTTTGCGTCCTCCACCGCCGTTCCCTGGGCAACGGTCAACGGAAACCGTGCGTCGTATGACATCAGCAGCGACGCAAATTCGGAAATCGGACTCAAGACCGCAACACCCAATAAGACCACGGTCTATCAAGGCGGCGCCACGCTCGACTGGACCAATCCGAATCACTGGTCCCCTACTGGCGTACCGGCGACATCCGACGATGTGCTTGTTTTGCATCCTATTAATCTGCCCAGCGCGCAGCAGGTCAGCAGCATCACCCTGGGTACGGGTAACGGGCAGACCGGATCGACATCTGGAAGTCAGCTGACTGTCAGCAGCGGCGGAGTTTTCGTAAACGCGAACATCTCCCCCACCTGTAGTAATGACTTTGCATTTGGTACGGCTGAAGGCGTCATCAGCACCGGTACCTCGAGCACTCTAACCCTTTCCGGGATACTGAGCGGCAGTGGTGGCATCAGCAAGCTGGGCACCGGAAACCTGGTTCTCGCCGGTAACAATACGTACACAGGTACGACGAGCATCTTCCAGGGCATAGTTCGCGTTTCGTTGAATGCCAATCTCGGAAATACCAGTGCGAGCATCAGCCTGAACGGTGGAACGCTTGAAGCGACAGACACTTTCCCATCGGCGCGCATCGTAAATGTCGATGCAATCGGCGGCACTCTTGCTGTCATCGCCGACAAGACCTTGACGCTCTCTGGCGGCATGACCAATTCGGGCGCGGCCCAGGGAACGCTGACGAAAGCGGGTGCTGGAACGCTGATTCTGCAGGGCACTTCCTCACGCGCTGGAACCACGGTTGTAGCGGGAGGAACTCTACGCACCGAAAGCGCCAACGGCATCGCGGCCGCCGGCGCACCCGTCACGGTTGAAGGGCTCGCCACACTCGAGATTTTCGATACGTCGATCAATCATCCGATTACGATGAACGGCACAGCCGCAAATAAATCCGGGCTGAAAGGAACCGGCTCGGCCGTTTCAGTCGGAACGGTTTCGGTCGCAAGCGGCGCTGGAATTACGCTGAGCACCGCGGCGAGCACCGATATCCTGCGTCTCCAGGGCGTGCTCGATGGAGGTACCGGCGGATCAACCGTTACGGTGCCCGCCATCCCAAGCGGCAGCCGGATTATCCTGGAGCAGCCTGGAACCTACGCCGGAAACTGGTCCATCGCTGGCGGCATTGTTCAGTCGGGTGCAACAAACGCGCTGGGCCTTTCGACAAACGTTGTGACCCTCACCGGCGGAGTGCTCGGTTGCTCCGGTGGCACGGTTCCCCAGAGCATCGTTCTTAATGGCGGAGGCATCGGCAGCGTAGGCGGTGACCGCACGTTCAGCGGCGCCATCAGCGTCCTCACATCGACAACAATTTCGCTGGCCGATCCGACCTCAACAACGACTGAGTGGAACCTCTCTCTCAGCGGCGTGCTTTCAAATTCCGGCGCAATCAACGTCACCGCTCCGGTCGGGTCAACTAAGGTGCTGACTCTTACCGGAAGCAACACGGCCAGCGGACTGATGACCGTCAGCGGTGGCATGGTGCGTCTGCAGGGCAGTGGAAGGATCGGCGGCTCGCTGACCGTGGCAAGCGGCGGCACGTTTGAAATCGACGAAACCGGCACAAATTCCTCGGTGGACCGAATCCCCGATACGGCCACGCTTACCCTGAGCGGCGGCACGTTCACGCTGCGCGGACAGATCGATGTGAATCACGATGAGAGCATCAAGGAAGTGATACTCGCTGCAGGCACGACCAGCACGCTCAACCTCAGGCCAAACAGCGCAACAACGAATCTGGGCCGTGTCATCCTGCGCTGCATCACGGGCAGCCCGGCCTTGACGCAGCAGGCTGGTGCGACTTTGAACTTCAATAGAAATTCGTCGGGAACTGTGACTGCAAATTGGATCGTCGCGGGCTATCCGAACCTCGATAGCACGAACTTCCCGTGGCTGATTGTTACGGAAAATACTGGAACATTCCCCGCCAGATATGTCGTTCCAGGGGTTCCAGCGTCCCCTGCTAACAGCGAAGGCATCATTTCTGACTTCGTGCAGGCGTACCAGACCGTCAACGTCAATGGCCTTTGGGATACAACAACAGACTGGAACCCCAACGCGCTACCCGGAGCAGGTAATCCTGTTATCTTCAATCCCTTCCACACCATGAGCCTCAACGGCGCGAACCGCACGGTACGGCAGTTGATCTTCAACGGCACAGGCAAACTCGTTGGCGGAATCAATACGGTAAGCATCCAGCAGTACGGCATTCAGCTCAATACAGCGAACGGTCTGCTCGGCGAATATCACGCCACGCCCTATTGGGGCACCAACTTCAACAACACGCCGGCGTTTATCCGCGTGGATCCCACGATCAACTTCACGTTTGATAATCCGGAAGGTCCAGGCAACGGACTGGCCGACGACAACTTTTCTGTGCGGTGGCGCGGACAGGTCCTGGCGAACTTTACCGAAACGTACACGTTCTATATTAACAGCGATGACGGCGCGAGCCTCTGGGTGAACGGCGTCAACCTGATTAACCGCTTCGGCATTGGCCAGGGAACGACGGAGTTCAGCGGCAGCATCAATCTGCAAGCCGGCGTGCGCTACAACATCGAAATTCACTGGGGCGAGGGTGGTGGCGGGGAAGACGTGTATTTCTCCTGGAGCAGCCCGTCGACACCGAAGGCAATCGTGCCCGCTTCCAATCTGTTCCCACCCATCACCGGCGCGGTAGCAGAGCTGAATGCGAATACGATTCTGGAGTCGGGCAAGCCGACACGAATCCGCAGCACCAGCGATGGCAGCCTGCTTATTTCAAGCGTGCTCAGCGGCACACCTTCTCTCGTGGACATTGAAATGGGCAGCGGGACGCTGTCGCTGACCAATGCAAACACCTACACGTCAAAGACGCAGTTGACGTCAGGCACGCTGGCCATCGGAAACGTGGATGCGATTCCAACGCCCGGAGCAGGCAGTGTGGATCTGGACGTGCGTTCAGGCAATGTGTCCGCCTCGGCGGCTCTTTCGGTGAACAAGCGTCTGGAAGCCAACGGCAACTTTGGAATGGGCGGAACGGCCGACTGGACGTGGGCTGGTCCGATCACGCTGACTTCCAGCCGCACCATCTCGGCGATCAATTCAGCAGGCGGCAATGTGACGACTATTTCAGGAGTCATCTCGGAATCTGCGGCAGGTTCGAAGGTGACGGTCAGCGGAAGTGGAACCCTGAAATTTACGGCAAACAACGCTTATACCGGCGGAACATTGATTAATGGAGGCGTGCTGCTGGCGGACACGGCCAACATTGGGGATTCAGCAACGGGAAGCGGCCCGGTGACTGTAACCGGAACTGGAACGCTGGGAGGATCGACAGCAACAAGCAACGTCAGCGGTACCGTCAGTGTTGAGGCAGGCGGCACGCTGCAGGGAACCTTGAAAACAGGCGCCGTGACCGTCGCAGACAATGGCAATGTTTCTCCCGGCGGCGCCAGTACGGTGGGCACGCTTTCTCCGAGCGGGCTGGTGCTGAACGACAATTCACAGCTGGCGTTCGATCTGGGAACCGCGAGCGATCAGATCGCGGTCGCTGGAAATCTGACCCTGGATGGCGTGGTTACCGTAACGCCAGGCACCGGCTTTGGAGATAACACGTATGTTCTGTTCACGTATACCGGCTCGCTGGTGAATAACGGACTAGTCGCGATTGTGCCCGGCAAGAGCTACACGATCGATACGAGCACCGCCGGCCAGGTCAGGCTGATCGTTTCCGCTCCGCAGACACGCACGTGGGACGGCGGCGGAACGACCGACCTGTGGAGCGACGCTTTGAATTGGGCTACCAACGAAGCACCCAAGCCTGGCGATAACCTTATTTTCGCCGGCACCGTGCGCACGACACCATTCAACGACTTCACGGCGGGCGCTCCATTCGGATACATCCAGTTCAATGACGGAGACTTCACGCTTTCCGGCAATCCTGTCCGGCTGAGTGATCCCACGGGCGGCTCCGCGCTGGCGAACACTTCCGGAGTCACAACGACCAATATAGTGAACGTCGACATCATCTTGACCGGTGCAACGACGATCAGCGCGCCAGGCGCGGCGACGCTGGTTGTCGGAGGCGGCATCAACACGAAGACGTACATGCTGACACTGAACCCCGGCGATACCGGGACGCTGACGATGAACGGCGTGATCTCCGGAGCGGGCATGGTAATCGTCACCGATCCGCCGGGTAACGGCGGCGGCACGGTGTACCTGAATGCGGCCAATACCTACTCGGGTAGCGCGGCAGGAACGGTCTTTGTCACCGGCAATGTATGGGGTGATTATTACACTGGCGGTACAACCTTCAATACGTACGTCGGTACTCGCCTGGACCCGCAGATTGCCTTCACCTGGGGTGACCCGACGTCTCCTTTCCCCGGTCTGTCAGGGACCAACTACAGCATTCGCTGGAGCGGCTACATTCTAGCGCCGGTCTCGGGCACTTACGTGTTCCGCACCCGCACAGACGATGGTGTCAAATTGTGGGTCGATACACCACTGGTCAACAACAATCAGCCGGCCACGGCCCTCCCTGTTGGATCAGCCGTAATCAACCAGGGGCTGGGCACCTGGACCACCGGAACATTCAACTGGACGGCTGGAACGTATCATCCAATTCAGATGGAACTAGTTCAGGGCGGCGGCGGCGCCTACGCAAATCTTGACTGGTCGGTCAACGGCGCGGCGCAGACGCTCGTTCCATCGGCGCAGTACGCCACCATCGAAACACTTGCGCCGACGACACTGAACGGTGAAGGCATCGTTGTGATTGGGAACGATTCAGCTTTCGGCGCCGGCCTGGTGCGCAACGCCAGTGCCAGCACCCGCCTCCGGGCTGACGGCAGCGCCCGCACGCTCGCTAATACCGTTGAACTGAAACAGAATCTGACTGTCAACGCCGGCCAGAATTTGACCTTCAACGGTACACTGCAGCTCAAGAACGGCGATCGCACCCTGGCAATCAATAACAACACCACGTTGGCCGCGACAACTCCAATAAGTCAGGACTCCAGCCCCCGCGCACTGACCAAGACTGGTTCAGGCCAGCTGACGATCTCCGGCGGGCAGGTCGGCTTCACCAAGCAATTGAACGTCAGCAGCGGCAGCGTCGTACTCAGCGGAAGCGGCAGATTGCCGGCGATGACAACAGCCCCCGAAGTGATCGTGGGGGCAGGTGCTACTCTGCAACTGGACAACACAACGACGGCCAACGCAAACCGCATCGACGATACGGACCGGCTGCAGATCAACTCCAGCAGCACGTTCATCCTGAAGGGAGATACTGCGGCGGCGCTGGAAGAGGTCATATCAGTACTGGATTCAAACAGCAGTACTGGAACCTTCCGTATCGAATCGCAGGGCTTTGCGACAAGCCTGAAGGCAAGCACAGCCGTGGGCACGGGGAATTACATCTTCGAACGCGTCGGCACTCCGACTCCTAAGTTGTTCGTGACCGCAGACGTCGCTTACGTCAATGGCGCCGGTCTGGCATACGCCTCCGTCAAAGACGGGGCCTCAACTGTGCCGGCTGTGTACAGCACCGCAAATGGAGTTGTGCCTGCGTATACGGGAACGGTCTATACGTCCGTGGCAAGCGGATCGTGGGGCACAGCGACGATCTGGAGTCCAAACGGCAATCCAGGAATTAACGACCAGGTCATTATTGATCAGAACCACGTCATCAGCCTGAACGGCAACAGGGAAGCCGCCTACGTTACCTTCAACGGCTCTGGCCAGATCAACGGCTCGGCGGGCAATACGCTGACCATTGCGAGCATCATCGAAGTTCCGGCGTCCTCGACGGGCAGTCCCGTCATCAGCACCAACCTGATCATCAATTCAGCCTTGACCATAAACCACAACGGCGGCGGATTGCTGACCTTAAGCGGCAACCTGAGCGGTTCCGGCGGACTTTTCCGCAACGGCACAGGTCGCCTGCTGCTCAGCGGAAACAACACGTTCTCAGGGAACTCGCAGTGGAACAACGGCGTGTTGATCTACGGATCGAACTCGGCCATGGGCAGTGGAACGATCAGCTGGTTCGGCGGCTGGATCGAATCAAACGGCGCGTTCACACTTTCCAACAGCCTGACGCTGAACAACACCCTCATCACGGCAGGCAGCAACAACGTCACACTTTCCGGCCCGATTTCGCTCAATAACGCCGACCGCATCGTAACGGTCAACAACACGCTCACTTCGCTCAACGGAGTCATCTCCGACGGCGGCGGTAATCGCAAGCTAACGAAGAACGGCACGGGTGAACTGGTCCTCGGAGGCGGCGCCAACAACACGATCAGCGGCGCCAATAGCGTGCAGCTCGACGCTGGAACCCTTACGCTTGCCAAGACTGGCGCGATCGGCACCGGCAAGCTGTTGATTAACGCCGCCAATACCGTTCTGCAGGCTGCATCGGCGCTGACGATTGCCAATGCCGTAGACGTGAATGCCAACTTCACTTTCGCCGGCAGCAACGACCTGACGCTCAGCGGTAACTCGCGCCTCATCAATGGTGACCGCACTATCACCGTCAGCACCGGTCGCACGCTCATCTTTAGCGGCTCCCTCGGACAGGACGCCACCTCGCGCGCCCTCACTAAGGCGGGAATGGGCACGATCGAATTCCGCGCACCCTGCGGATTCAATAAGCAGCTGGTGCTGACCAACGATGGCGGAACGGTCAAGCTGCTGTCGAACGCTACGCTCCAGAATATGACCGTCGTACCGGCAATCATCATCCGCCCCGGCGCGACGCTCGACCTGACCGATCAGCCCGCCGGTCTTAGCGGGAATGGACTGCTGGGCCAGTACTACAACAACGGCACCGCCTTTAACACCTATGCGTTCTCACGCATTGATGCCCAGATTAATTTCGACTGGGGCGCGGTTCCGCCTGATCCTTCGATCGGCAAGGACAATATCTGTGTGCGCTGGACGGGCAAGATCACCGTGCCGTCCTCCGGCAGCTGGAAATTCAGGCCCGCAACGGACGACGGCGTGCGCCTGTGGATCAACGGCCAGATCGTTTCAATGTACTGGATCGGCCGCGGCATTCCGGGCCCTCCCGGCGATGATTCGACGCCGCTGAATCTCACCGCGGGCCAGCAGGTGGACGTGGTGATGGAAATGAACCAGGGCGGCGGCGGCGTGGGCGCTGTCCTCTACTGGGAACTCAACGGTGGTGCGGCGTCCATTATCCCACAGAGCGCGCTGACCCCGACCTACGGGACAGGTGGCGACGTGGTATGGCTCGATGACAGCAACAGCCAGGTCATGTCCACGGCCACGATTCAGAACGCGGAAGACGGCTGGAACTGGGTGTCGTCCAACCCCGCCCCGCTTTTCGGAACGCAGGCGCATCAGTCTGCAATCAATGCCGGCCTGCACCAGCATTATTTTGAAGACTACGACAACACCGGAACGGCCTTCACGCCGCTGCAGCTCAACCCGGGCGATCTGCTTTACTGCTGGGTCTACCTGGACCCGGCCAACAAGCCCAATACCGTGATGCTGCAGTGGAACGACAGCAACGGCTCCTGGGAACATCGGGCCTACTGGGGCGCCAACAACATCGGCTGGGGAACCGATGGCACGGTCAGCAGACGCTACATGGGACCACTTCCGCCAGCCGGACAGTGGGTGCGGCTGGAAGTGCCGGCCTCGGTCGTGGGCCTGGATGGAAACACGCTCCGGGGAATGGCCTATACGCTTCACGGTGGGCGTGCCACCTGGGACCGCGCGGGTAAGATCGCCAGCGCCGGACGCATCAACGACTTTGACGAAGTTCAACTCGAAGGCGGAACGCTGGCACTTAATGCGGCGGCCAACACAACCAATGTCGAGACAATTGGTGCCTTGAATGTCGCCAGCGGCAGCAGTTCGGTCGTCATTACTCCAAACGGCACCGGCGACGCGCAACTGATCACCTCGGGACTGGTGCGCAGCAACAATGCAACCTTCAATTTCGTGCGCAACACCTCGAACGGCGGAGCGGTCAAGGCCAATCTCTTTACCAATCCGAACATGACCAATGACATCGTTCCTTATGCCACGGTAAACGGCCTGCCTGCCGAGTACCTCACGGGCAGCGACGACGGGTTGATTGCCGCTTCGTCTGTGAAGATCACGCAGGCTGATGGAAACTGGAATTCAGCTGCAACGTGGATCGGCGGAGTTCCTGCAGCAGGAAACGACGTCATCATCCGTCACCGCGTCAACCTCAACGTTGGTGCGTCCGTGCGCAGCGTTGCTTTCGATGCCGTCTCCGGTGTCAGCGATCCGTCGATCTATGGCTCGAACACCTTGACAGTCTCTGGCGGCGTGATCGCCGCGCTCGGATCGGTAAGTCCGCGCATCAGCTGCAATGTGCTGTTTGCGGCCGTCGGCGCGACCATTCATCAGAACGCGATTAATCCGCTGACCATTTCAGGGGCGGTAGATATCACAACCAGCAGTCCAGCAGAATTCGCCAAGTGGAAGATGGACGAGGGCCTCGGAACAACGGTCGGCGATACATCAGGCAACAACCGAAACCTGGCCTTCACCGGTAATGTGACCGAGTTCCCGACATGGGTCAGCGGAACGGTTGGCAGCAACGCACTGCAATTTGATGGCTCAAACGACTACATCACCGGTAATCTGAACTGGCCTGCCACAGGCGGACCTGTCACCGTCAGCTTCTGGAACAATGTTCCCGGATCCCCTGTAAACTCCTATGCTTTCGGGGTGGGAAACGCCGGCACTGGAAACCGCTTCTCGGCGCACGCGCCGTGGAGCGACAACAACATCTATTGGGACTACGGCAATATCAGCGGCACGGGCCGCATCTCCACCAGCTACGCGGCCTACATGAACAAGTGGACGCATGTGGCGCTGGTATCGGAAGGTAATGGCGGAGTCTTCAAAGCAATTTACTTAGACGGTGTGCTGGTCGCGTCGGCAGCAAGCTCCGACGGGCCAGATGTCGGACTAGCCGAAATTCGAATCGGAATGTCACCGGAAGGTGCTGGAAATTACCACAAAGGTTCAGTGGATGATTTCCGCATCTATGACCGCGTGCTGACTGCGTCAGAAATATCGCAGCTGGCGTCGCGAACGGACCCCGTCACCAGCGGCGGGCTGGCGAAGGCCGGTCCGGGCAAGCTGATCCTGGGCGGAGCCAACATTTACAGGGGCACCACCAACATTCTGGGTGGAAGCATCGCCGTCAACAGCGATGCAAGCCTCGGCAACTCGGCCAATCCGCTGACGATCAATGGCGGCACGCTGGAGGCACTGAACACTGTTTCGTCCTCGCGCCTGGTAACGATCGGCACGGCGGGAGCAACAATCAAAACGCCGGCGGGCGCGACGCTGACACTGAACGGTACGATCACAGGCGCGGGCGATCTGAATGTGGTTGATACAGGAACTCTTTACCTGACCGGGACCAGCAATTTCACGGTAGCCGGCACGGGTGCAAAAATAACGATCAGAGACGGGGCCACACTACAGGTCAATGCGCAGGCCAACATGGGCGCCGTCGCCAACGATATCATTTTCGCGGGCACAGGCGGCACGCTGCGCACGCCAGGCTTTGACGTGGATGGAAATAAGACCATCACCATCAATGCGGGTGCAACAGCCACGTGGGATATCCAGAGCGGCACGTTCCTGACCAATGACAATAATCAGATCCAGGGATCCGGAACCCTGATCAAGACCGGTTTAGGCATCTGGCACATCGACAACAACACCTACGCCACAAGCTTCACCGGGAATATCATTCTGAATAATGGCCTCACGCGCATTGGTAACGGAAACGCAAACAACCTCGGTCTGGGCAATAACCCTGTCGTTGTCGAAAGCGCGGCGACCGTTGGACACAACAGCACCAGCGCCGTGCCTACACCCTTCAATCTGCAGGGAGGAACACTTTCGGCGATTAACGCCGACCGCGTCTTCAGTGGCACAATCACGGCCACTTCAGCATCGACCTTGTCATTGGTTGATCCGCTGGCAACGACGACCGCACGCAGCCTGTCCTTCACGGGCGCCTTCCAGGGCTCAGCCGCTCTGAATGTGACCGGTATCGGCGGAGGAAAAGCGGTTTATATCGACGGAACCAGCACCGGGTACTCTGGAACCTTGACCATCAACTCAGGCACCATCCTCAGCGGCTCAGGTTCGACGACCTCTCCCGTTCTTATCGGCGCGGGTGGCACAATCAATCCCGGCACTATCGGCGCGGCAGGAACGCTCGGCGTCGGGCCCTTGACCATTGCCAGCGGCGGCGTACTGAACGTCGATCTGGCGGCGCCGGCTGGTCCCAACGATCTGCTCAATGTCAATGGCGCCATCAACCTGGCTGGAACGGTGAACGTAAGCGCGGTTGCGCCTCCCTTTGATAACGGCACTTACAAGCTCATCAACTTCACAGGAGCCAACAACGGGAACACGCTGGCTCCATCAAACCTGCCCGTCGGTTACTCGGCCTCCATCAGCACGTCCGCACCTGACGTCAATATGGTGGTTGGCCCTCTGACCGTCGCCAGCTACACCGGGCCGCTCGGCAGCGTCACCGCGCCGATCACCGGATCGTTCAACACCGCTACGAACTGGTCGCCGAACGGCGTTCCTGCGTCGGGCGGCACGACGGAGCTTTCCTTCGGTGGTTCCACGGCAACCGGGTATACGGCAACCAATAATCACCCATCCAACCCGCTGCAGCTCAATCGCCTGACAGTGACCAGCACCAGCACTGCCGGCGCGAACCCCTACCCCACCGTGAACGGCACGCCACTGCAGTTCATTCCCAACGGCGGCGCATTCCCCGTGATTCAGATGACCAGCAGCGGTTCGAACTTCAACGTTCAGAACAGCGTCACCTTGAACACGACGCTTTATTTCAGCGGAAACGGACCGGGCATTTTCCGCTTCCATGATGCGCTGACGACCAACACCATCAGCGGAACCGGAAGCATCGTCGTCAATCCGACGAACAACGCCATGCTCGCGCTGTTCGGCCCCAACAGCACCTACAGCGGCGGCACGCGGGTCCTGTCCGGACGCCTGGTGCTGGCAGGCAACAGCACCGGAAGCCCCGTCACGGCAAGTCCGATCGGCACAGGGACACTGCAGCTCAGCGGCGGGCTTGTGCGCGCCAGCGGTGCCAATCGCACCCTGGGCAACGTCGTAACGATTGATGGAAACGTTCAGCTCGGCGAAAACGGCCAGGGGAATACGCTCGATCTGCAGGGCGCCGTCACGCTTGCAGGCACGAACAAGACCTACGTCCTGACCGTCACCGGATCAGACAACATTATCTCGGGCGTGCTCGGCGACGGCGGCGGTGCCAACGGCTTCATAAAGGACGGCGGCAACGCGCTGACGCTCAGCGGCACGGCGAACAACACCTACACCGGGCTGACGACCATCAGAGCCGGAGGTCTGCGCCTGCAGAAGACCGCCGGACTCAATGCCATTCCAGGCAATGTCGTCGTTGGTGACGGCGCAGGCGGATCGAGTGCCGACGTGCTTCAGCTGAATGTCGATAATCAGATCGTCGACACCGCTGACGTGACCGTACACCGGGCCTCCGGCCGCTTTAATATGAATAATTTCAACGAAACGATCGGCACGTTAAATGACACAGGGACGTCCACGTCGATCAGCAGCGCCATTACAATCGGCGGCGCCAAGACACTGACAGTTGCCGGCAATGGCAATTCATTCTTCTCCGGCCTGATCAGTGACCAGGTCAGCGTGCTGCACTGGAGGTTTGACGATCTGGCCGCGACAGCGACGGATTACTCTGGTTTCGGCAGAAACGGTACACGCACGAACTCACCGGCGTACAACAGCACCACGCCGCCCGTGGGCACCGGTTCCATTGTGCTGAACGGCGTAAATCAGTCTGTGAACGTAGGTAACTTCTTCTCCGGCGGCAACGCCGCGCATACGATTACGGCCTGGATCAAGGTCAACGCGTTGCCCTCAAACCGTGCCTGGATTGCACTCCTGGGCAACCCTGCGGACGGGGCGCACCACTGGCTCATTAATAGCGCCGGCGGCACACAGTTTGGACGCTGGAACGGCACTTCCCTGGCGCCGACCCTGCCCGTGGGTGTCTGGAAGCACGTGGCGATGACCTTCAATGGCACGACGCTGGTCATGTATGAAAACGGTACCCAGACCGGTTCGGCTGCCGCTGCATTTAACTTTGCCGGCGTACCCTTCAATATCGGTCAGGCTCAGATCGGTGAGAATTTCTTTAACGGTGAGCTGGACGACGTGCGCGTCTACAACGTGGCCCTCTCAGCGGCGCAGATTGCTGAACTGGCCGCCAAGCGCGAAGTCGGACAGGGCGGCGGCATCACGAAGTCCGGTAACGGCACGATGACGCTGTCAAACCAGCAGCATACTTACACGGGGACGACGAGCGTTACCGGTGGCACGCTGGTACTGGACAATGCGGCGCTGAATTCAGTCACCACGAATATCGCAGCCGGTGGGACACTGCGCGGCAATGGAAACGGAATTACGGGCGGCTGCGTGCAAGCGCTGACAGTTAGCGGAAACGTCGCGCCGGGCTATACCACCATTGCCTCGAACATCAAGGGAACGCTAACCGCCACCACTGCTGATTTCGCCACAGGCAGCGGCAAGCTCACGATCCGGGCGTTCAATGTGGGCGTTGACTCAGCGGCCGAGACCGACAAGTTCTTTGTGACCGGAAGCGCAGTCGACGCGCTGAAACTCAAGAATCTCGACCTGATTCTGGATATCCGAAATGGCACGTATACGAGCCGCGAAAGCCTGATCGCACAGGCCGGCGGCGATGTGATCACCGCCAGCTTCAACAACGTCGCGATCACCAATCACAGTTCCGGCGTCGGCGGAGTGAGCCTCATTTATAAGAACGCGGCTGGAACGATTGTGGCGACCCAGCCAGTTCCCACCGCATCCACTGTGGCGCTCGGCGGCAATGCCAAGAGCGTCTACCTGGTGCTGAACGGCTCCGTCACGCCGGTGACAGTCGAATCCTTCTCGGCCCGTGCGGAAGGCACAGGCGTGATGCTGGAATGGGCGTGCGCGTCCGAATTCCAGAATGCGGGTTTCAATGTTTATCGCCGGGCGCTGGGCACGCGTGCTTGGACGCGGCTGAACAGTGCGTTGATCCCCGGCCGCATCACCTCTGCCGATCTCAAGCGCTATCAGTACTTCGATTGGACGGAACCTGGAGAGTACGAATACCGCCTAAGCGACGTGAGCATGAATGGCGATGAGACTTTCTTCACTGCGCTGGCTGGACCAGTCACGGTGGGTACTGCTGAGAGCAGCGTTTCGCTGGAGAGCCTCAGCGCCGCCATCGATGCAGCACTGGCTGAAGTGCAGGCCCGCCGTGACGCCGAGCTCGGCGAACGCTTCTCACGCGCGTTCGCACCTGCAACGACGCATACGGCTCAGCTTGGGCAGAAGGCAGAAGCCGAACGAGCACAGACGTTTATCGAGAACACCTCTGCCCCGCGAGCCGTGGTAAAGTCCATCGTAGAAGGGCGCTGGCAGGAAGAGCTGGTGCTGGCAGAAGACGTTAAGCGCGGCAGCCCTGCCGGGGCCGCACCGCGTTCAGCGCCCACGGCGGCAGCCCGAATGGCTGCGATCCGCAGCGTGGCTCCTGGAACAACCGAAGCGGTTAAGGTCGTTTACAGCGGAAGCGGCGTGCTCTGGATTCCGCAGTCCGCGCTGCCGGATGATTATTCCGCACTGAATGTTTCCATCACACGCGAAGGCCGCAGCGTGCGGGCCTTGGCCGCTTCAGCCGATGGTCTTGCACTCTACGCACCAGGCTATGCCGATGCATACACAGATCGCGATGCCTTCTTCCTGACGCGCTCGTCGACGGTGACACAGACGGCGTCGTCCCAGCAGGCGCAGAACCTCTTTACACAGCCGGCGGTGAACGTGACGCAGGCAAGCGCGCGTGCTGATTTCCATGATGTCTACTTCGACTTCAATCTGCGTCCGTATACCTTCACTCCGTGGTTCTCAAACAAGTACCTCGCTGAAGGAACGACGCAGAGCTTCAGTGTTGAAACACCGGACCTGGCTGCGGGAACCGGCACGTTGACGCTGGATCTGTGGAGCGTCACCGAATCGGAGCTCAGCCCGGACCACGTGCTGCAGGTATTCGTCAATGGAACTCCTGTCGGACAAGCTGAATGCGATGGCGGTGAGAAAGCACTTTCACTGAGCCTGCCTGTTCCTGCCGGCGTTCTGCAGAATGGCCTGAACACCGTGGAACTGCGCACGCCCGCAGCGCCGGCCGGACAGCTCGCCCTGCTGCATTCGATTACGATCCGCTACAGCAAGGCACTCACCGGTTCCGGACCCGTGACGATCAGCACGAATGCTACCCAGGTGTATGAAATCAGCGGCCTGGGCGGCAGCACGCTGTGGCTGGTGGATACATCCGCCACCGACAGTCCATCGCTTGTCGATTACCAGGTTCAGCAGCAGGGCGACGGCTCCTACAAAGCACGGTTTGTGGCCGTTGCCGGCAGCAGCATACTTGCCGTGCCCTCCGGTAAGGAACTGGCTCCGCTGTCGGCCACACGGCGGGTGATCCGCTCCGTGAATGCCGGAATCGCCTACCTGGCCGTTGGCCCCGCACAATTCGAGAGCGCCATTCAACCGCTGCTCTCGGCGCGCCGCAATGATGGCCTTGCGGCAGTCTTCGTCGATCAGGAAGAACTCTTCGATTATTACGGCCATGGCCGCTACGGTCCGGAACCGATCCGCGCGGCTGTACGTTCCGTGCGTCCCGCTTACCTGCTGCTGGTGGGCCGTACGACGTATGACTACCGCAACTACTCCGGCGCTCCGTTCGATCCGCTCTGCCCGTCGTTCCTTGTGCCAACAACTTACCTCTCACAGACGGTTGCCGATGCGCCGTTTGGTGATCTGGGCAAGGGCTATTCGGAAGTCAGCGTCGGCCGCTTCCCGGCGAACACCGCAGATGACGTGTCCGCGATGGTCGCCAAGACCCTCAGCTACACCGGGCTGCCGGCGTCCGGCTGGCGCGCATTGGCTGCCTCGGACCGCATCGATCCGGCGGCTGCGGACTTTGCGACACAAGCCGAGGGCTTAATCGCAGCCGCTCCTGAAATTGCCTGGAGCCGCGCACTGCTGGGCGTAACGCACGCGCAGCCGGCGGAAGTGACGGAAAGCATGCGTGTGGCCGCAAACGGCGCGGCTGATCTGATCGTCTACATCGGCCACGGCAACAGCCGCATCCTGGGCGCGCAGACGCCGCGCATCCTGGATATGGATTCCGTTCAGGCGTGGAACGGAAATGTCATCTTCCTGCAGACCACCTGCAATGGAAACTTCTTCGCGCGTGACGAGGCCGGTTCCCGAAGCATTGCCATCCAGGGGATGGCACAGCCGCAGGGCGGCATCGCCGCGTCCATTTCGACGACAACGTTCGTCCTGGCCGGGCCGAATGCGGAATTCACGCGGGAGTTGCTGCGCCAAAGCGGTCTTGTCAACCGGTGGGGTGATGCGTTGCGCAGCGCGCAGCTCTGGGCGTGGAACAAATCCAACGGAACACCCAAGACGTGGTACCACGACCTGGCACTCACGCAGACGATACTTGGCGATCCGGCTCTCCCAGTGTTCAAACCGGCCATTGTAACGCCGCCAAACACGACACCGCCGCCGCCGGTTCCGCCGGGAACAACACCGGGCACGACACCCACGGTTCCGCCAGGCACGACGCCGACGGTTCCAGGCGGAACAGGTCCGGGGACAGGTCCTGCGACGCCGCCCGATGGTGAAGTGGCGAAGCTTTGGCTGGAGGTTGACCGCGTCACTGGACGAATCAATCGCAGCGTCACCGGCCGCGACAGCGTTGCAGTGACGGGAACGATGGAGCAGATGAAGAATGTTTCGCTCGCTGGCGCCAAAGTCTCCGTGAACATCAGCGGAGCGGCGGTGGAATTCACGCTCGACCGCTTCGGCCGGGCGCGTAACAGCAACGGCTCGATCCGCTTTGGTGCGCTCAAGCGTGATGGCTCGCGAAGCTTCCGCATCGTGCTGAATGGATCGTTGGATGCAGCGTGGAGCGCAGCCGGAATGAGCATCAAGAGCGGCGGAGCAACGACGTTCCTGCTGACAACGGAGATCAGCCTGAACGGAGTCTCCGGCAGGACTCAGACACAGGCCATTGTGACATCACGCAACGGCAGCACGGCGAAGCTGAAAAACTAAACAGTCTGGCAGGACGGCGGAGATTTAAAATGAGCAGCGCGAGCGGCAAGAAGGCAGGAGAGCGAAACATGACTTCGCGATGGGTCAGGTCCAGCGGCGTGGTCTGGGAAGATGTTAATGGTGAAGCCGTACTCGTGAATACATCTGCCAGGCAGACCCTGGTGCTCAATTCCACGGCGTCTTTCCTGTGGAAGTGCTGCGACGGCTCATTGAGTCTGCAGGAAATTGCCTCCCGAATCGCTGCCGCCGGCGGCCACAAAGTCGAACAGGTCCGCGAAGAACTCGCGCATTTCTGCGGCGAACTTGAGACGCGTGGACTGCTCCTGTCCGCAAGCAACGCGGCGATGATTCCCGCATCGGAGCACGCAGTGTGTTTCAGCGGCGGAGATTTTCCGCCACGAATCAAGCTCGAGTCGTCGAGCCTTGGATTCCGCGGCCGTCCGTCGCCGCGCGGCGTATCCGGACAGTAAGTTCTGGCCGGCGGTTCCCCTGCCGCCGGCTCAAGATGCGTTCGTACAATCTCCTCTTGCCATCTAACCTCGCTCCGTCCTACATTCCACTCGTGAAATCGCCAACCCAATCCCTCTGCAGGCGCAGCGTCTTCGGCTTCCCCGTTGAATTTACTGGTAGCATCGCTGTGCGACGTGTGGATTCGCTGCTCGGGCCGGCAGGCATAAAGAAAACGAAGGCGCCGCCGCTGCTTCGTGCCGTGTTTGTAAACAGCCTGCGCGGATTTCGCAGGCGCGGATTTGATCCTGAATCGTCCACGCTGCTGCTGGGCCAGGGCTTCGCGCTCGATTATGCGAAAAGGACAGTTTTTTACCCGCTCGACGCGCCGCGACGGATTGACGTCGCCGAGCGCCAGCGTCCGCATCCGCTCCTCGCGCGGACGCTTCTTTTCAGCCTCTCGCTGCTGGCTGAACGCTATGGACCAGAAACGGCAAGCTCCGGCGGGGTCTTCGCACTTTACCTGCACGCATCAGCCGTGGCGTGCCGCAAGGGCGTATTGCTCTTCTGTGGCGAGAGCACGTTCGGGAAGTCGACGATTTCCGGCAAGCTGCTGACGGGATTTCCAAAGCTTGAAGACGATCAGACGTTCGTTCTGCTTTCCGGCGGAAATTCCGGAAAAAGTCAGCCGCAGACGGTCGTCTTTGGCAGCCCGTTACGCCGGCAGAAAGATTTTCGTTCGCCCAGGGCGCTGAACTCCCCCACTCTGCCCGTGGCCGCTCTGTTCTGGCTTCAGAAGAGCCCGCGCATGACGGTATCGCCGCTGGCGCCGTCAGATGCCGCAACCCAGAATGTTTCGCTGACCATTCACTGGAACGAACCGGCAGCCGTGATGAACCGGCTGAAGATGCTTAAGCAACTGGTGACGGCGGTTCCATGCTACACGCTGGAGTTCTACAAACAGCGGCAACCGCTGGTGGATCTGCTGCGTAGCCATGATCTCTGCTGAGTACTATTTGAAAAGCTGCAGCACGCGCTGGTGCGACCATTTGCAACCCACATAACCCAGATGCCCGCCGCATGGCAGCACCGTGAGCTTTGAATGCGGGATGTCGCGCTGAATATACTTCAGCAAAATCGGATCGTTCAACGGATCGTCAGCGGTGAGGACGCAATGAACGCTGTCGGGCGCGGCCTGCAGGAGTTTGTATAAATCGCCATACGCCCAGAGATCCTCGAGCGCATTGACGCGCTTGTTTTTCTGCCAATAAGGATAAACGACCTGCTCGATAAATCGGACAAATTGACGCTGGTTTTTGTCGTTAGCTTTCTTCTCGTCTTTAGGCGGCTCGGGAAGTTCGAAGTTGTACAGCGATTTGGAACAAGCAACGGCGTCGGCAAGATCTTCGTGAAAAACGTAGCCAATTCCGGCGCGCATGAGCGACTGCGAGAATGGCACCGGTTTGCCGAACTGCGGCTCTGCCCCCTTCAGCTTAAACATTTCCAGAAGCCCGTGTTTGCGCCGGTCCTCATCGTAGAACTTATCAAGGATCATCGCTGAAATCTGCATGCTCACCGGTGGCGAAAAAACAAGCACCCGGTCAGGCACGACTTTGACGCGACCTTCTTTTGCAAGCTTCGCAAAATTCAGCGCAAGGATCCCGCCGTAGCTGGCGCCTACCAGGCCGACTTTCGTCACTTTGCCGCTCACCTCAGGATGATCGAGGAATGCGCGGATGATGTTTGCCGCCAGCCAGGCTTCCATTTCCATGTGGCCGGCGACGCCGTGGCCGGACTTCTCGTTGAACGACGAGCGGAACATGGAGTCGAAGACGAGCACATGGCAGCCGGCTTCAAACAGCTGCGACTGCCAGAGCCTGGCGAGCGGGTCCTTGCTGCGCGAGGTCAGGCCGAGAAAGATGACTGCCAAGGGGGCAGGTTCCGGCTGCAGCAGCACCCGGACAGGCATCTCTTTTTTGAAGCCATCGATATGCTTGAGAATGAACTTCTTCTCGTCACGTAATTCTGGCTTTTTAAAACTCTGCATTGCAGTGACCGTCGCATACAGGCCGTCAGTGATGCTGTAATCGAATTCCTGTGCGGGCGCAACCTGGGCGACTGGAATTTCAAGGGTGGATGCAGGGGATTCCCCAGCGGTGAGGGAAGCGGCAAAGATCGCGGCGAAAAAAGCAAGCCCAGCTGACGACATCACATGGTTTTTCATACGCCAACTCTCTAGAAATGCAGCGGCTTGAGCGGCTGAATTGCACCTGTGCAGAACACTTTGGCGGATGCGGCGGGAAATTCAAACTCGAATTGTATGCCAGTTCATTCAGCGACGGGCGTGAGATCGAGTGCGAAGGATTCCACGACCGGATCGTTGAGATAGTTGAGCGATTCAGCACTGCCGATCGTCACATGCCTCATGTACGGGCTGACCACTTCCGCTTCATGCTGCAACATGCCCGCGGCAACCCAGCGCTCTTCAGTGTCAGCGGGTAAAGGCGAACGCAGCAGGCAATAGATCTGCGCCTCCTTGTCCGGCGGAACCTTAAGCGCAGAGAGCGGCTGAAAGCGCGGCATCTTTCCGTCAACGCTGAGTCCATCGAGAAATCTACGCCGCTCCAGTGCGTCGTTTCGTTCGGCCCGCTTGACGAACGTTGAGTTAGCCGCGCGCGGAATGCGACTCTCGCGCACCACGGACGCGGCCTGAATTTTTACGGCTTCCTTCGTGCCGATTTCCGGATGCGGAGGCTGATAGTCGGTAACTTGCGGCTCTTTTTTTGTCAGGCCAGCATAGACTCCGGTAAGCAGTCCGATGACCAGAAAACACAATCCGCCAATCAGCGTTACCCGTTGATAACGTCTGCGCTGCTTGAATTCGATGTATGTCAAACGCTTGGCCGGGCGGCTCTTTTGCGAGCTGGGCCGCAACAATTCCGTCTTCAGAGCTTCAAGCTCAGCGCGGCGGGATTCGTGCGCGGACAGCGGCCGTAAGGGTTGCTCTGTTTCAGGCATTTTCAAGATCCTTTGAATCAGGGCAATGGCCACCACTTCAGGTTGCGGCCCTTCCACCAGGCTACGCGCGTTTCGCCGACAGAGACCGGGAATCCCGGCGGATGATTTTCAGGCTTCAGGAAATCCTTGTCGAAATTCCAGTTCCGCACCGGCGCCGTGTACTTGTTGCCGCCGTAGACCCACGCTCCCTTGCCGTAAGTCGACGTAAAGAGACTCACAAACGAACCAAGAATGTTGACCGCCTTGCCCGCCCCGGACCAGTCCTCGTGAAAGCGCGGGAAATTCTCAAATCCGCCGTTGTACTTTGCTCCCGCGCCGCTGGCATTCGGCGCAATCGTCTCGTAGGCGCCGGTCATCATCGCCGCGTTGACTTCCAGATCTCCGGTCGGCTTGGGCAGCGGCGAGCCAGCGGTCTTGCTATCATCCCACTGATTGGAAAGCAGGTTCACTGAGTCGGCAAGAATGATCGAACCTTTCTTTCCGTTGGATGTTTTGTTGAAGTCGCCTTTGATGTAAACAGGATCTTCGCTGACGAAGGTCAGCTTGTTGTTCAGTTCCGCGCCATTCGAGAGGCGCACGCCATGTGGGGACTTTTCAGTCGTGTCGGTGCGGTACGCGTAAATGATCGATCCCACGTTGTTCTCGGCCGCAGTTGGAAAGACGCGTGTGGGGACAGGCGTGTCGTTGCGGAATGCACTGTTAAGCTTGGCAACGTCGATATCGGTGACCTTCACCATGCCGTTCGCGTCCGCCGCTCCACCGCCGCTATACTCGCGGCCATCGAACATCTGCTTTTCGGTCACTGGAACGACGGGATTTCCGGTGCTGTTCTGAAGCTTATTCACGGTCACGTTTGAACCGCTTTGTTCGAAAAGAACCGTTCCGGCGCCGTCACGAATGCGGGTTGTTGAACCGTTGCTCTCGATCACCATGTCAGCCATCTTCATGAAACTTCCAGGCACATCTGTTCCCCCGGAGGCGGCAGGCTCCATGAAACCGGTCGCAGGATTCTTTTTATGCGTAGGGGTTTCGCCATTCACCGGCGGAAGGTACGCGCGGATATCAGTCGGAGCCTCAAGCACGGGAACGCCGTTCGCACCGACCTGGACCGTGCCGTCCCAGCGGCTTTGCACGCCATTTGAAAAGCCCGGCAGATCCGAATTGGAATCGATCTTTCCGTCGTTATTTCCGTCATAGCCGCCGAACGAACTGTCATATCCGCTGGGCGCCGCCGAGGTCGGAACGGTCTGATTGTTTGGAGTCTTCAGCTTTCCCACAGATTCCATTGTCGGGTAATTGGCGGCATTCACCGGTGCCGATTCACTGACGCCCTTCTTCTTAAACTGAACGGTGCCTTCCATGAAATAATCGCTGGAGGAAGTTGTCTTGTCCTTGCGGTGGCGATGCATGGAGCCGCTGGACTTAACGGAACTGCTGTTCAGGATCAGCTTCTTGCCAGGCTGAGCGCCGATGTAAATGTCGCGGTTCGAATGAATGCGGCCGCGCAGATTCATGTCATTGCCCGGCAGGATCTCCATGTCGAAACGGTTGTAAAATGCCAGGTACTGGAACAGCGGTACAAAGTCCAGGTCGACCATCTTGTTGACAAAAACTTCCACGTAGCGTTCCGGGTTGACTGGGTCAGGGATATAGCCTCGCCCGGTGACGGCATAGAGCTGAAAATGGTGTCCGATACCATCCACATCGACCATCGAGCGGGAGGCAGTCGGCTCGATACGGATGACCTTGTATTCGCACACCGGACGCGGCGTCTCATCAGGCGCGAACTGCGTATAATGAGGCAGGAATCCGGAGAGCACGACCTTGTCGGCGCCCAGCGGCAGAGGATAGTTGTTGGCGATGTTGTACTTCAGAAGGCGGATGGAGTATTCCGCGCCGGACTCCGCCAGGTAACTTGCCTGCGTGTCCAGGATCAGTGAATCGGTGCCAGTGTTCTCGCTCATCGCGTTCTGTACGAGCACCGTGGTCATTACGGCAATAAGCAGGCTGATCTCAAGCGCAATGACCAGCGCGCCGCCACGCATTCTTGGATTGCCGATCGAAGCATTCATGCGAACCTCCGCCTGCAATGCACTTATTCCAGCTGCGCCGAGTTGCGCAGGTCCACGATTCCTGACAGTGCGACAACGAGAATCGACTGCGCCAGATTGGGGTCATCTGTATTCAAAATGCCCTGTTGCGGAACGATGCG
>DASPJR010000030.1:0-9372 GCA_035628505.1 Planctomycetota bacterium
AACGACTGGATGCCGCCATCGAAAAGTTGCAGTCCGATATCGAAACGCTGCTTAATCCGTTTAAGCCGGGGCTGTGGATGTCCTGCTGGTCGGGTGACAGCGGCAGCAAATTCAAGAACAAGCATCTTGCGCGCGCCGAATCGAAGATTTGTCACAGCTGGGGTGGCGGGTCGCCGGACAAGAGCGTTCCCGCGGACAATTTCGGCGTGCTATGGGCCGGAATTCTTCGCGTGGAGCAAGAGGGAAAATACAAGTTCCTGATTAAAGCGGATGATTGGCTGGGCTTGACGGTTGACGGAAAGAGCGTCAAGCATGACACCGAAGTAACGCTGACAAAAGGTGACAAGGAAATAAAAATTGTTTACACTGAATCCAACGGAAACGCCAATGTCAGCATAAGGTGGAAACCGGAGAATGGAACCGAGCAGGAGTTGCCGGCCTCTGCGTTATTCCATGATCCGAAGCTGATTGCAAAGTACGAAGTGAAATAGCTGCGAGTGGCGATAGAGGCGGTGCGATGCTCATCGTTTATTGTGAAAGCTGCGGGTTCAGAGTTTCCGACGAGGAAATGAAGTCGGGCACCGCCGTAAAAGCGGAAGAGAATAAGTATTTCTGCGCCAAATGCGCCGCTGCCGGCGGAAAAAAAACAGCGCCGCCTCCGGTTAAGTTGAATCCGCGCCACACACCCGACAGTACGCCACGACTGGTCCTTGAAGAGGCACGGCCCGCCCCCATTCGCGGCGCGACACACCAGCATGTACTGCCCCCCGCGGCCCAGCACGGCCGCTCTGCCGCAACGACGGGCAAACCGACGGGAAAGAAAAGCGATTCAACCCCGCTGGTTGTCGGCGGAGTCTGCGCCGGCGTGGCGCTGCTCCTGATCGGCGTCTTCGCCTTTGGTGGAAAAAAAAGCGAGCCCGGAACGGGCACAGACACGGCTGAGAAACCGGCAGCGAGCCAGGGTGAAACGTCATCGTCCAGGATTCCTTCTGCGGCAAATTCGAAGCCGGCTCCTGCCGTTGAGCCTCCGCGCGTTACCTCCGGCAATGTGAACACAGCACCGACGGCAACCTTGCCGCAGAAGGCAACCGCGTCTCAGCAGGACCGCGAGCGTGAGTTGGAAAAAGAAAATGACGAGCGTAAGAACCGCATCGCGGCAAAGCTGCTCGAAGAACACAAAGCCTGGTTTCAGTCGCGTCCGGAAGATCCGTGGGGTTACAAAGAACGGCTGATGGCTTTTGCCGGCACCTACCGCTCAACGCCCTCGGCCGCGGAAGCGCAGAAGCTAATGGCGGAGATTAAATTTCCGGACGTCGAGCCCTCGCCGGACTCTTCCCTCTGGTACAGAAGCTGGACGTTCACCGCCGGACTCAATCCGGGCGTGCACGAGAACATCGACGGGAGACGCTATGTTCTCGAGACGCATCCGCCGGAAGCCACCAAGGTGGGTTCCTTTACGCGCAAACTAAAAGTGCCAGCGGATAAGGCGCTCTATGAATTCTCGGTTCGAGGGCACGACCATGGCGACTTCAAGCTGATCATCGTCGCCGATGGGAAGACGGGTCATTCGGAAGACATAGGCGGGCGTGACTGGCGCACCTACACGCTGGATCTGGCGTTTGCCAAGGGCCGCGAGATCGACGTGACGGTGCACCATAACGCGACGGGCTGGCATTTTGAAAACGGATACTGGACTGCGCCGCGCTTTGTCACAGCCGCCAGTCCAGGTGCGCGCATGATAGCTTTCGACGGCACGAGCACCGCGCCGAAGATCGCGGCAACTGCGCCGCAGCCGGTGACTGTGGCGGCTGCGGTAAATGACGGACGCCCGTGGGAGCCGATATTCGACGGTGCCACGGTGAAATGTCTTGCCCGCAGCAGCCAGGCTGAGTGGAAGGTGGAGAACGGCAGCCTCGTGAACACCGCCGCACGGGTGGCCGGGCAAACAGCGCAGGAGTTCAGCGAAGGTGAATTGAAAATCCGCTTCGAATTAGCAGGCACGCAGAACGCGCGTTTCACCGTCCGCCAGGGCGAGGCGGGCGGCTACGCCTTTAAGACCGACCGCCCGGGAGTGACTCTCGTTGCCGGACGGCCGCAGGAACTTCTCATCACCATGCGCGGGGACGACGTTTCCGGAACGCTCAACGGACAGGCCTTGCGACCCGAGGTCTCTGGCAAGCCGCGCAACGGACGCCTGCAGATGTCTGTAACGGACGGCACAATGCGCATCGTCTCACTTGAATTTCGTGAGTTCGCACCCGCGGCTGCAGAACGGCCATGGACGGCGTATTGCCGCATGGCGCTCGACGAGTTGAACATTGCCGCGCCGAACACCTGGCGTGAAGAGAACGGTGTGCTGGCGAACACGGCAGGCGGACATTTTCAGACCAAGCGCGACATGGAAGACGGCGAAGTACGCATTCGCTTTGAAACACAGAATGCCACGTGGGTTGAATTCGCCGTGCACCAGGGAGATCAACAGGGCTACCAGGTAAACCTGGCGAGAAACCGCTTGGACGCGCTCGGCGGAAAGCCGGGAGAAGTCATCTTTACCGTACGCGGCGAGCAGGTCAGCGCGACGTTGAATGGGCAGCCCATCGAGCTTGATCCCGGCGGAAAATTGCGGCGCGGAAAAGTACGGGTTTATAACGCCAACGGCGCGATGAAGATCCTCTCAATCGAGTACCGCGAAATCGGCGCGAGCAGTCCGCCGGCGACGGCGGTAGTTCCCCCAGCGACCGAACCGGCGAAGGCCCTTCCGGGGCCGGCGAGCATTCCCGCGGACACAAATGTACTTTACGAAGCGGTGCAGTCCGACGTTTATGCGTTGCTGTCAAAAAACGGAATAAACGCGGCGCTGATACGGCTCGAGACGGCGAAGGCCGATGCGAAGCTGAGCGCGGTCGCGCCGCTGCTGGACGCTGACATACGGCTGGTGCGCCTCTATGAAAATGTGAACCAGGCGGTGCTGAAAGGCGCGGCGGCGCTGATCGACAAGCGCCCGTTTGTGCTGCGGCGCACAGACGGGAAAGAAGTGGCCCTCGGCAAGGGCGCGGCGGGGACCGTGCTGGAGGTGAAAGACGACACGGTGCAGGTCGAACAGAACCTCGGCGGCGGCAAGGCGACGCTGCGCTGGCCGGTAGAACAGCTTACGCCGCAGACCCGTTTCGAACTGGCGCGCATCGGCTACACCGGCGCGCCGGATGGCGAATTGAAACTGGCCATGGCTCAACTGGTGATGCTAAACGCCGGGCTCGACATTACGCCAAAAATGATCCGCGTGCATCTGGACGCCGCCAGAAAAGAGAACGCGCCGGCGGAGCTGATCGCGCAGATCAACGCACGCCTCGAAGCGCGCGATCGCGAGCTGTCCACAGAGGCCGCGCTGAAAAAGCTGGATGCATTGCTGAAGGAGAAGCGCTGGCCGGAGGCGAAAAAACAGCTCGAAAGCACACGAAAAGAATTCAGTGGAACGCTGGCGCTCGCGAAGGCTGCTGCTGAGCTGGAGAAAAAATACAATGACATTGACTACGCATTGAACCCGGCGCGGCCCGGGCTTTGGGGCTCTTACTGGTCCGCGGAGGGCGACAACTGGTTCAAGACAATGCATTTCGCCCGGGCAGATCAAAAATTGAGTTTCAACTGTGGCGAAGGCAAATGCGATGAGCGGGTTCCCGAAAATGAGTTTGCGATTAAGTGGGCCGGCAAAATCCGCATCGACAGGGACGGGACGTACCGCTTCAAGCTCTGGGCCGATGATCTTGGGCAACTCTTCATCGATGGCAAGAAGCTCATCGAACAGAACCAGGAGCAGGAACTGCCACTCGCAAAGGGCGAGCACGACTTCAAGTTGATCTTCCGTGAATACGGCGGCGGCGCAGGCATGTCGCTGGTTTGGAAGATCGATAATCAGGGCGACTTCCAGGAAATTCCCGCCAGCCAGCTCTGGCACGACCCGCGGATGCTGGAGAAGTATCAGAAAGAATAGGACAGAATGGTCAGCACTCCGCGGTCCTCAAAATCGTGTTAGATTCAAAAAGGGAAGAATGGATGAGTGTTAAGGGCGGTGGCGCCGGTGGCGCGGACGATCCGGCAGTTCAGGCGGTGGCGCAGCACGTTCTGAAAATGATCAAGGACGGCGATAAAGTCGGGCTCGGCTCGGGACGCGCCTCGAGCGCGTTCATTACTGCCCTGGGCCAGGCGCTGAAAGCAGGAAAACTCAAAAACATCCAGGGCGTGCCAACCTCCGATGCTTCAGAAAAACTCGCGCGAGAACTCGGCATTCCACTGATTGAGCTCGCAGAAAACGTCGAACTGGATCTGACCGTCGACGGCGCGGACGAAGTGGCACCAAATCTCGACTTGATCAAAGGCTGGGGCGGGGCGCTGGTGCGCGAACGCATCGTCGCAAGCGCCTCGAAGAGACAGATCATTCTAGTCGGTCCGGAAAAGCTTGTTCAAACATTGGGCGAGCGCGGGCGAATTCCCGTCGAAATTATTCCGCTGGCGCAAGGATTCGTGACGCGAAAGCTCAAAGCTCTCGGAGTGACTCCGACGCTGCGCAAAAATAAAGACGGCGGCGCGTTTATCTCCGACAACAAAAACCTGACCCTCGACTGCGCGCTGTCAAAGCCGCTCGCCGACGGTGCCGCGGCGCGCGAGCTCGAACAGAACATTCTTTCGCTCGCCGGAGTTGTTGACACGGGCATGTTTCTCGGCACGGCGCAGCAAGTTCTGGTCGGGCAGGCGGACGGGCGCGTGGATGTACTCAACTGAGAAATAATCGCTTTTTTAACGGATGATTATGAATGAATGGATGTTTATCCCGTTTTTTCCAAGAGAAATCGAACCAAAAAGTCAACTCTGGGTCGAGGGGCGTGCGGTCGCTGCACCTGGCTTAGACATACTAGAAACCGCGCTGCCTTTCTTTCCTTCGGCTGGAGATAGAATCTGGTTGATGCATTGGGACTTTCATCCTAAACACTGCGGAAATTTGCTAGGTTGCGGTGAACTCGAAGGTACACCGACAGGTAATTTAATATGGTCTGACGATCATTGTCCCGAACTTGCCTTACTTAAACACAAGCTCGGATTTGGTAGTGACGATCTCTCGTTCTTGCGTGTAAAAAACCAGAGATACTTCCCTAATCAGACTAAACAGTTTTTTGGAATGCCATTTCAAATTCCGCTCGTGAAGCTGAATGAATATCAATGCAAGTTGCTGACACAGCTCTGCGACGGTGCGAGCACAGTCATAGACACTAATGCATGGAGCGCTACCGAACCAAAACGCATTGCCGTTAAGCGGCGGGAAACGCGAGTTCGTTACATTAAATACTGGGCGTACGCCGCTCGGGGAGTAAAGGCTGAGGCGCGCCTCGCGGAATTCTTACTTGATATTGTCTACGGTTTTCAGGACACAGGTGCGATCCCTTCGTTGCCGATTTTAAATGATCTTCTTGCTAGTGGAGGAAGTTCGGGCGGAATGGGGCCTGGAACAAAATGGAAGCCGTTCGCAATCGGCAAACAAGAATACGAAGATACAGTAAAAAATTTTACTCGATTTAAATTGCAAAGCCGCAAAACGGAGACATCCATACCTAACCGCCGAACGTTTTTTTATTGATAAGGACTTGAACAATCAAGCCTTGGACTGGTTGGACTTCCTTGGAAAGTCATCGCGGAAGTACAATGCCTAAAAACATTTTTGACCATACATTTCTCTCCCGCGTTTGAGGTGTATATCCTTCATGCCGGAGGCATTGTCTTGAAACTATCACTGCTGGGTTCGGTCCTGTTCATCTTTGCTTTTGCTTACGCTGCAGAATCAGACGACCCCGTCGCTCCCTGGCGCGAGGGGGTGAAGGTTGCGCCGGCGGTGCCGGTCTCAGAACGCCACGCCATCCACACCTACTTCAACGTCAATCCTGAAAGCCCCGACGGCAAACGCCTGCTTTACTTCACCTCCACGGCACGAGACGGCCAGAGCGGTGAAATCCGCATGCTCGAGCGCGCCACCGGTGAAGAAAAGATCCTGGTTCGCAATCTTCGCACCGAGGACGCGCACCGCGTTGCCTGCCAGCAGTGGATTTCCGGCGGCAAGCGCGTGGTGTTCCACGACGAACGCAACGGCGAATGGGTCATTGCCTGTGTCGACGTGGAAAGCGGAGAAGAGAAGATTCTGGCGCGCGACCGACTGCTGTGCTGGGGCCGCCCCGAAACGGATCTCGTTCCGATCTACGGCAAGCACTGGAATCCCGGCCCGCACCGCGACCTTGAAATTCTGAATGTCGCGACCGGCGAAATCCGAAAAGTGCTCACCGCCGAAAAGGTGCTCGCCGCATACCCGCAGTGGGCAGCGCAAAACTTCGGCGCCATTTCACCCACGATTTTCTTTCCCGTGCTCAGCCCCGATCTCAAGCGAGTGTTCTTCAAAATGGCCGCCGCAGGTAATGGCGATCCGCGCAGCAAAGGCGCGAGCAAACGCCTGGGACTGCTGGTCTACGACATTGACGGGGGAAAGATGCTCTTCAAGCGCGACCAGTGGGGACATCCAGCCTGGCATCCAGACTCGCGGCAGATCATCGAAACGGCCAATGACGTGATCGATACCACGACCGGCCAGGTCGCACGCATTCCCGGCCTGCCAAACTACGGCTCGGGGCATCCTTCGGCGAGCCCCGATGGAAAGCTGGTCGTCACCGATACGACGCTTGAGCGGTTCGGTGGAACGAAGAACGATTGGGGCATCGTGGTGATGGACCTTCGCGGAGGAACGCCGGCAACGGTTCATTCGTTCGACAATTCGCGTGGCGCGAGTTCCTGGCGCAAGACGCACCCGCACCCGGTATTCAGCGCCGATGGGAAGCGGATTTACTTTAACGTGAGCACAAGTGAGTGGGTGCAGCTCTACGTGGCCGAGCGCAGGCCGTAAGTTTCAGCGAAAATCGTTCAGGAGCGATGTTGCGGAAGTGCGTTTTCTCCTATGAAGAACGGGTCGGCAGAGTCGAAGGCTCAAAAAAATAACAAAAGTGCTTAAAGCAGCGTTGACAGTTCTTCAGGGCGATGTATAAGTACCTGTGTCAGACGCAGCCGATGTAGTGCGCTGACGCTCAGTTTGAAAGCAGAATACGAGATTTGACCGGTCGCGCCGCTTTCGCTTTTGAAAAACAATCGCAGCGAATTGCGAAAAAAACTCGAAATCAGAGTTGACTAAGACGCGAAGCCGGTTATAAGTGCAAAGGTCGCAGTTGAAAGACGGCGACGAAACTGAGACAAGAAGTGAAGATTGCAGGGCGGTAAGAAGTTCCGGCCACCATACCGGATGTAACCCGCTTGTCCCTTTTGCGGGAACATTTGGTGAAGATGGGTTGGCTTGGGACTATTTTCGTCGCTTTTCACAAAACGTGATAGGCTGGACAGGAAATAGTCAAGAGAACCGCCGCTCAGCAATCCGAAGACAACTAGATTGAAGTAGCAGTACAGAAGATTAGCAGTTTGCTCTTTGAAAATTACATAGACAGTTAGCACGCTCAAAATGAGAACATGTGTGGGTCAGACCACTCAATTCTCTTCGAGCGCTCCAGGCGTCGTGAGACGGCTGGGCGAACGAGTGAGTTGTTTGGCGACCAAACAATAAGTGACAAATCGAACGCACAATAAATGTGAAAACACGTTTGTTTGTGTTCATGATCTAAAAACTTCGAAAGATTAACATCAATTGAAGGGTTTGATCTTGGCTCAGAACGAACGTTGGCGGCGTGGTTGAGGCATGCAAGTCGCACGAGAACGGAGCAATCCTAGTAAAGTGGCGGAAGGGTGAGTAATGGGTAGATAACGTACCTTTGAGATGGGCATAACGGCTCGAAAGAGCCGCTAATACCCGATAAGACCACAGTATGGCATCATACAGGGGTCAATGGCTGGGGATCTTCGGACCTAGCGCTTAAAGATCGGTCTACTCCCTACCAGCTAGTTGGCGGGGTAACGGCCCACCAAGGCTGCGACGGGTACCCGGACTTAGAGGTTGAACGGGCACATCGGCACTGAGACACTGGCCGGACACCTACGGGTGGCTGCAGTTCGGAATATTCGGCAATGGACGAAAGTCTGACCGAGCGACGCCGCGTGCGGGATGAAGGCCCTTTGGGTTGTAAACCGCTGTCACAGGTGAGCAAATCACGCTGGGTGAACAATCCAGTGTGTTGAGTTAAGCTTGAGAGGAAGCCCCCGCTAATCACGTGCCAGCAGCGGCGGTAATACGTGAGGGGCGAACGTTGTTCGGTGTCACTGGGCTTAAAGGGCGCGTAGGTGGTTGCGTAAGTAACGTGTGAAATCCCTCGGCTTACCCGGGGAATTGCGCGTTATACTGCGTGACTTGAGGATCTCAGGGGAAGGGGGAACTCCAGGTGTAGCGGTGAAATGCGCAGATATCTGGGGGAAGGCCGGCGGCGAAGGCGCCCTTCTGGGAGATTCCTGACACTGAGGCGCGAAAGCGTGGGGAGCAAACAGGATTAGATACCCTGGTAGTCCACGCCCTAAACGATGGATACTAAGTAGGGGACCCTGCAAGGGGTTCCTTGCCGGAGCAAAAGCGTTAAGTATCCCGCCTGGGGAGTATGGTCGCAAGGCTGAAACTCAAAAGAATTGACGGGGGCTCACACAAGCGGTGGAGCATGTTGCTTAATTCGATGCAACGCGAAGAACCTTACCCGGGCTCGAAGTGTACGGATTAGCTCTATGAAAGTAGAGTGACACCTTAACCGGTGGAACGTATAAAGGTGTTGCATGGCTGTCGTCAGCTCGTGTCGTGAGATGTCGGGTTAAGTCCCTTAACGAGCGAAACCCTTGTCTCTAGTTGCCATCAGGTAAAGCTGGGAACTCTAGAGAGACTGCCGGTGTTAAACCGGAGGAAGGTGGGGATGACGTCAAGTCATCATGGCCCTTACGTCCGGGGCGGCAAACGTGCTACAATGGCGAGTACAGCGCGAAGCAAGACCGCGAGGTGGAGCAAATCGCTTAAAACTCGCCCCAGTTCGGATTGGGAGGCTGCAATTCGCCCCCATGAAGCCGGAATCGCTAGTAATCGGGGATCAGCCACGCCCCGGTGAATATGTTCCTGAGCCTTGTACACACCGCCCGTCAAGCCACGAAAGCTGGGGGTACCTGAAGTCGTGATAAACGCCCATGGTAAAACCAGTGATTGGGACTAAGTCGTAACAAGGTAGCCGTAGGGGAACCTGCGGCTGGATCACCTCCTTTCTAAGGGGATTACCTTAGTCGTCCACAAGATGCGCAAGCTCCGCAGGGAGTTTTGAGTATCGGACGAGAATCTTGCCACACATGAACCGATTGAAGTGCTAACTACCTATT
>DASPJR010000031.1:0-18362 GCA_035628505.1 Planctomycetota bacterium
CCTGGGATACAGGCACGCAGATGCTCTGCCTCTACATCGCCCAGATTCCCAACAGCCCCGTGATCACCAGTGCCACGACGGCCTCGGGCTCCGACGGCGTGCCGTTCTCGTATCAGATTACAGCGACCAGCCAGGGTCCAGACCCGCTGAACCCGGCTGTCACGATCGACATCCCGCTGACGGACATCAACGCCTTCCTGATCGGCTCCGATCCGGCGCAGTCGCTGCTGCCTGCCGGCCTGTCTCTGGATAATCAGCGTACGATCGGGCCGGTGGCCAACATTACGAATGCGGCACTGACCGCGAACGTGGCCACGATTACCACGGCCGCGCCGCATTCATTTACGGTAGGCATGGAAGTGCTGATCCAGCTCAGTCCGCAAAGCCCGACTTTCGATGGTGAGTACGTCATCACCAGCGTTCCGACGCCCACGACATTTACCTACTCCCGCACCAGCCCGAATGTGGCTGCGGCGGCTGTCACCGGGACGGCGCAGCAGACCAACCCGAACTTCGGCCTGATCAGCGGTACGCCGACGGAGTTTGGAAACTTTGATATCGTGCTGACGGCCAGCAACGTCTACGGCCTGGGCGGTGCGATCCTGCACCTGAACATCCAGCCGACGCTGGCGAACATCACCAGCCCGCTGCTGACCACCGGTATCGTCGGACTGCCCTTCACGGTGACCAGCCCATCGAACTACACGTTCACCGCAACCGGCTCGAGCGCGATCAGCTACTCGATTCCGCCCACACAGATGCCGCCGGGCCTGACGCTCAACGGAAACGTCATCTCCGGAACGCCGACACAGCGCGGTTACTATAACGTGATCGTCACGGCATCGAATCCGGCCGGCAGCGTGCAGCAGACGCTCACGATCGTTATCTACGAACGCCCGCGCATCTCCAGCCCGCTCGCTGTGACGCTGACCGTCGGCGAAGTGCTCAACTACCAGCTGACGGCAACCGGTTCGCCTGAACAGCTGGTCTTCACGGCCAGCCCGGTCCCGCCGGGGACGCAGTTCACTGGCACGGCGATCGTCGGCCGCCCGACGCAGCCCGGACAGACGACGGTAACGATGGATGCGACGAACATCACCGGCCCGCTGTATACCGACCAGAGCCGCGTGCAGCTCATCATTACTGTGCTGGCAATGCAGATCACCAATAACCCTCTGCTGATCACAGGCACTCTCGGCCAGGCGATTACGCCCTTCCAGATCACCGCGACCGGCAGCCCGACATCCTTCTCGGCGATCGACCTGCCGCGCGGACTGGGCATCGATCCGGCGACGGGCATCATCCAGGGAACACCATTGGTCGCCGGCACCTTCGAAGCCACGATTACCGCGACCAATGGAATCGGCACCGCAACCACCACGCTCATCATTGCCATCTCGCCGGGCAACGGCATTCCGGCGATCACCAGCCCGCTGACGGCGACCGGCGTGGTCAACAGCCTCGTGCCATTCACTTACACGATCACCGGCTCAAACGGCCCGACCTCCTTTAATGCCGTGCCGGTCCAGCCGGGCCTCACGCTCGTCGACCTGGGCTTGAACCTGGATCCCGCCACCGGCCTGATCAGCGGTCGGCCGACAGTCTCCGGCACCTATGAAATCCTGCTCTCGGCGACGAACGGAGCCGGCACGGGCACTGCCACTCTCGTGCTCGGTATCAGCTCGCAGCCAGGCGCGCCGGCGATCGTCAGCCCGCTGTCGGCCACGGCGATGCAGGGTATCAACTTCATCTACCAGATCGAAGGCAGCAACAGCCCGACGTCCTTCGGTGCGAGCATCAACGGCAACTCCATCGGCACCATCGGCCTCTCCGTGGACGCGAACACCGGCGTCATCTCTGGTGCTCCCACCACGGCAGGCGTGTTCAGTATCCTGATTTCCGCCAGCAACGGCACTGGCCAGCCGGGCACAGCAACCCTGACGCTCACCGTCCTGCAGCCTGCGGTGCCGGCCATCACCAGCGCTCTGACGGCCTCGGGCACGGTCGGCAACAGCTTCTTCTACGTCATCGACGCCTCGGGCTTCCCCGCGGTGTACGGAGCCACCAGCCTGCCGCCGGGATTGACGGTTGATCCCACGACGGGCGTCATCGCCGGCACGCCGCTGCTGGCCGGCATCTACAGCGTCCCGATCAGCGCCGGCAACATCTACGGCGTGGCGACCGCGACCCTGGTCATTACCATTGGAACAGTGCCTGGCGCGCCGGTGATCACCAGCTCAACCAGCGTGTTCGGTTCACTGGGCCAGCCGTTCAGCTACCAGATCACGGCGACCAACGGTCCGACGAGCTTCAACGCAATCAACCTGCCGCCTGGACTGTCGATTAACACCGTCACCGGCCTGATCTCCGGAACGCCGGTGACTGTCGCAACGACCACGGCCATCATCCTGGCGGTGAACACGATCGGAACCGGCAGCGCGCAGCTCACAATCTCGATCGCCTCGCCGTTCCCGACGATCACCAGTGCCACGGACCTGACCGGCAACGTGGGCGTTCCGTTCAGCTACCAGATCACGGCGACCGGCCTGCAGCCGATCACCTTCACGGTCTCGCAGCTGCCTCCGGGCCTGTCGCTGAGCGGCAACATGATCACCGGCATCCCGACCACTGAAGGCGTGACCAACGCGATCATCACGGCGACCAACTCGCTGGGACCGACGCTGACGCCGATCCGAATCACCATCGGACCGGCCGTTCCGCCAACAATCCTCAGCAGCCTGAACCTCCTGACGATGGTCAACGTGCCGGTAGGCTACACGATCATCGCAACCGGTTCGGTGCCGATGGTGCTGACCGCCACCGGCCTGCCGCCGGGGCTGATCCAGGCCGGCGACTCGATCGTCGGTGCTCCGACCACACCTGGCAGCTACGCGGTGACGCTGACGGCGACCAACCCGGGCGGCACGGACATCAAGACACTGCTCATCACCGTGCTGACGCTGGCGCCGAACGTGGATACCGACGGCGACGGCTTCCCGGATGAACTGGAAATCGCGCTGGGCACCGACCCGCTGAGCCCCGCGTCGACTCCGTTCCGCGGAGCCCCCGCCAATGCCGATCCGTTCCACCTCGCGGCGCCGAAGCTCTCGGTGAAGATGGACTTCACGGCGCTGGAGAAGGACTCGCTGACGCTGACCGGCAGCCTGCCGCTTCCGGGCGGATTCACGGCTCCGGGACAGCGCATGGTGGTGGACATCGGCGGCGTGATCCGCAGTGTCACCCTCGATCGGCGCGGCGCGTACACGAGCGTCGATAAGAAGACCAGCATGAAGCTCAATGCGCGCAAGCCGAGTCCGGCGGGCGTGAACGGCAAGTACTCGATCAAGCTGCGCGGCACCTTCCGCCAGCAGCTCTCCGATGAAAAGATTGACAACGCGCCGGCGACAAAGTCTCCGCGCGACGTGATCCTGATCATCCTGGTGAGCGAAGTGGCCTACGAGAAGACCACGACGATCCTGTACAGCACCAAGAACAACAAGGGCTCGGGCAGGTAACCTGAACGCCATCCTGATCCGAAAGAAACGGCTCGCCTCGCGCGAGCCGTTTTTATTTCCAGGCGGCTAAAGGGCAACAGCTTCAACACAAAAGACTCAAAGACGCAAAGACAGGATGAAGTCTGGTTTCCCTCTTCGATCTCCGTGACCTCCGTGCCCTCCGTGTTGAAGTCGTGTTCCCGTTTATCCAAATTCTTTCCACATCGCGATCAGCCATTGCGTGCGGAAGGTCTTCATCATCGACCAGCGGTCAAGAAACGGTTCTTCGGGCGCTTCGTCGCATTTATGATAAAGCCAGCGTGCCCTCAAGACGCCGGCGAGTTCCTCGTCTTTACACGCCAGGTCGCGCAGCACTTTGTCTTCGGCGCAGAGATAGAATTCGACGATCTCACGCGCCGCCTGCATGAGCGTCTGTCGCAGCGTCTTGCCGAACACAACGACGCACGCGCGATCGAGCTTCGCTCGCGAGGCAAAGTTCATCCGCAGAAACAGCGGCGTCTCGTTGCCGCCGCGCTGGCGCCGCTCCCACGCGTCGAGAAGCTCCTGCGTGCGCCGCGCGAGTTCCGCCGCTGGCGTCTCCTCCTGCTCCGCCCAGCAGTCCAGCCCGCTGGGACCGCCGGCGTCCCGCCGGCTGGGATCGCCGGCGTCTCGCCGGCCCTTCGTGGCGCGGGCGTTCTGTGCGCGATCATGCGGCAATACAAAACACCGCTGCTGCGCCAGCGCCCCCGGCGAGCCCCAGATCGAAAACGCCGCCGCCTTGAACTGCTCCATCAACACGCCTCTCATTCGGCGCAGCTTGAGCCCGTCGAGCAGCTCGCCGCCCGAGACGTTCTGAATCTCCTGCGTGAGCTGCGTCAGCTTCGCCGCGCTCAGACCCAGTTTCTCACACAGCCGCGCGAGCGACACCGCGCCGTTGCTCGCACAGTCCCACGAGTTCACATCCTCCGCGCGCGATTCCATCGATAGCAACTGCAGCTCCGTCCGCGCATGCGCAATCAAGAATTCGCTCGCGCGTTTCTCTTCGCGCTTCACGCACTTCACGATCCAGCGCATCAGCCGCCGCAAGCCTTTGCGGCGCTCTTTGCGCGACAGCGTGCCTTCGTTGGCGAGTGTGATCCCCGAATGCCGCCGCCAAGGCTCGTTCTTCTTCGCGACCGGCGCGGGCTCGTCGCGCCGATCCGCTTTGTAGCGCGAGGGTTTCTCGAATGCGCCGCAGCGATTCAGGCCGGCGTTCTGGTGAGCAAAGATGATTTCCATGATTCCTCCTCCTTTGTGACGGGCGACAAACGGAATAACGACTTCAACGCAGAGGCGCAGAGAGCGCAGAGTACGCAGAGATTGATTTTTGATGGTGCTGTGGCCGCGATGTAACGCCGCTTTTCTAGCGGCGAGTCACTCCGTGACGTTTTGAGCGACTCGCGAATTGAAAATTCGCGTTACAAAAGTGCCGGGTGGCCCGGCCCAACGGGCCGGGTCGCGAAGCGACAAGAAGCCACAGCATCGACGCTGCAGTCGTTTGCGTGCGGCGATTCTTGAACGACTTTGACCTGCAGCGCTCTAAAAAAGGTGAGCAGTTGATCGACTGCCACGTTTCAGCTGGGGCTTCTTGTGCCTTCGGCACCCGGCCCGTTGGGCCGGGCCACCCAGCGGTCGTGCCGTTCCTTGCCCCAAAGGGGCAACGTCTCAAAGCCCAGGGTTGGCCCGCATGGGCATACCCTGGGTTGGGAGTGCGGTCTGATGCATCACAACCACAACGTGGTTGCGTCAAAACCCGTGCGGCGCGGTCCGACGCAACCCCTTCAGGGTTGAATGCGAACACGGACCGTATACCCAGGGTAGCGCCGCGGGCGCAACCCTGGGCTTTGCTACATTTCCCCTTCGGGGAAAGGGAGCCGTAACACCGCCGCTCGCCAGGCGGCACCAAGCGCCTCGGAGAGGCGCAGGATATTAGCCGGGTGGCAAGCGAGCGGCAGCGAGCGCGGCCCCCGGAATACAGCGTCGATTTACGATCAAGCGCCCCAGCGGGGCGCAGGATGAACCGCGCGCCAATGCGGCGCCCTTCCAGGGCGCGATCCAATGGTTGACGATTATTCCGGTGGCCGCGCGCTGCGCGCTTGCCACCGGCTAATGTCCCGGCGCTCCTCCGGAGCGCACTGGCCGGCTAACGCGGCGGTCCAATGGTGACTCGCGAATTGAAAATTGGCGTTACATACGCTCGCGAACTGAAGTTCGCGCCACTACGCGCCTCGGAGAGGCGCGCAGGATATTATCGGGTGGCAAGCGAGCGGCAGCGTGGCCCCCGGAATACAATGTCGATTTACGATCAAGCGCCCAAGCGGGGCGCCGGATGAACCGCGCGCCCTGCGGCGCCCTTCCAGGGCGCGATCCAATGGTTGACGATTATTCCGGTGGCCGCGCGCTGCGCGCTTGCCACCGGCTAATGTCCGGGCGCTCCTCCGGAGCGCACGGGCCGGCGGGACGCCGGCGGTCGCAGCGGGAGGCCGGCTGTTCGAGCGGGACGCCGGCGGTTCCAACCGGTGTCCTGGAATGCCGGCAAGGGTTGATAAGTCAAAGTGACCCGATCTGTCGCCCCGTTCCGGGGCTTACGGTTATCAGGGGGGCGCTCGTTCCCAGGGCTGGCGCCTTGGGCTACTATGCTGCCGCCCGCTTCGCGGGCTGACGGCTGCTGCTTCCCTGAAGAGCTACGGAATTTGGACCAGAAACCACAAACCACAAACCAGAAACCAGAAACTACAAACCACAAACGCCAGCCCTTTATCTATACAACGGATGAAATATCGAAATTGAACGTCCAGTTGTGTTGAGTTGTCTCCAGTCGTCTTGAGTAGCGTACAGTCGTGTGTGCTTTACAAGTGTTGACAGGCGCGAAAGACTACGGACGGCTAACCCCTCACCCCTACCCTCTCCCACAGGGGGAGAGGGAGGCGCGCACTCTGCCGCAGGGCGCGGACTCATCCCAACTCTCCCACAGAGGAAAGGGGATCGGCGCGGCCGACTCGCGGTACTTCGAGCCTACGTCATTCCACTTTCGTCGCATGAACTCTATGCCTGCGCGAGTCTCTGTTGAAGTCGTGTTCGCTTGGTCTTTTACTTCGGAAGCGGGGCTCGTCGCATATACGATACGTGCAATCCGCACTTGCGATTGGCGGCGCGTTTCTTAAACACGATCTCTTGTGCTCGCTGACGCGGAAATCGGCGCGCACGGGAAAATAATGAGCGCTTCGACTGAAACTGCCGCTGAGCCGGCCCGGCCTCCGTCCGTCCGCCAACTGGACAGCGAAAGCCTGAAGTATGCCCGCTGGCAGAGCGCCGCGTGGGCGATCATGTTCGGCGCCGGTGAGAATACACTTTCGCTGCTCGGCGCGTTCCTCAAAGCTCCCTCGCTCTTCTTCGGTCTCATGAGCGCCATACCGCAGCTGGTGGGGCCGCTGACACAGATTTTTGCGGCGGGCCTGATGGACCGCTGGCCGCACCGCCGCACGATGGTGCTGATCGGCGTGCTCGGCCAGAGCGTGGCGTTTGTGCCGCTGGCCCTGATAGCGTTTTTATCGCCGGAGGGCGCGACGCACTGGATTCTGCTGAGTGTGCTGACGCTGTATTTTATAGCAGGGCATTTCAGCGGTCCGCCATGGACGAGCCTGATCAGCGATCTGGTGCCCAGCTCCCGGCGCGGCGTGATCTTCTCGCAATTCGGACGCATCTCGGCAACGCTGACGCTGGCATCCATGCTCGCGACGGCGGCCGTGCTGTGGTACTCGAACAAATACGATGCTGAACATAAGGCCTGGTACTTCGCGGGCGTGTTTCTCGTCGCGGGGCTCGCGCGCTTCGTTGGATTTCTGCTGATTGCACGCATGGAAGAGCCGGTGTTTGAGCCCAAGCCGGCCTCGGCGTTTACCTTCTGGCAGTTCATCCGCCGCGCGCGCGAATCGAACTTCGTTAAATTCGTGCTGTTCGCCGCCTTCATGAACGGCTCGGCTAACATTTCCGGGCCGTATTTCCTGCCGTACTGCCGCTACGATCTGAAGTTTGCTGACTGGCAGTGGCTGGTGATCAGTTCCTCGGGAACGCTCGCGACGATTCTCGCGCTGCTGTTCTGGGGCAAGTTCGCCGACCGCTTCGGCAACAAGCGCACGATCGCTTACAGCAGCCTGCTGATCGCGATTCAGCCGCTGAACTGGCTGCTGAGCGACAATTTTTATTTTCTGATCGGCATCAACTCGATGGCCGGCGTTGCCTGGGGAGGCTTCAATCTCGCCGCGGGAAATTACATTCTCGAAGCCTGCTCGCCACCGGTGCGCGCGCGCTGCGTGGCCTATTACAGCATGATGATCGGCGCGTTTGTGTTCATGGGATCGATGCTGGGCGGTTATCTGCTGAAAGTGCTGCCCAGGCACCTGGAGATCGGCGGCTGGCAGCATGACTTTTCGAGCACGTTCATGTACCTGCTGTGGTTTTCGTCGATCGGCCGCGCGCTGACGGCGCTCGTTTTTATTCCGCACTTCAAGGAACTGCGCGACGTTCACTCGTTCTCGCTGAAAGAATGGTTCTTCGAGAACGTCCAGACGCGCATCGCCGGCGGCATTCGCGTGCTGCCCTTCGCCGGAAATGACAAAGACGACTGAATCAAACGGCTTCAACACGGAGGCACGCAGAACACGGAGATCTTGGAGATTTCTGAAGTGATCCCTGATGAGGTTAGGTTGCACTAACTGAGCGAAGTCTCATCTGTGACAGAGCAGGTTTAGGAGAAAGTCATCATGGTTCGCACCCTGAGTGTTCTTCTTTTTCTGAGCGTCAGCGCGCTGTGCGCGGGCGGAGAGACGGCCGCTTTAGTGCAGGAGCGCGATCCGTTTCTCGGCGCGCCGCTGCCGCAGAACGTGGTCTACGAATCCAAGAACGGATGGAAATTTGAAGACGACACGCTCGTGTTCAAGAATCCCAATTCGAACGCGGACGGCAAGCGCTACCTGATCTGGAAAGAATACCATTTCGTGATCGCGGACAACGAAATCACGGTGCTCGACCCGCGGCCGTTCGGGACGATTCTTACCGCCGCACGAACGGGGAACGACAAGAAGGGCCGGCCGCTCAGCGAAAAGAAAATTATGGATGAGCTCAAAGACCAGGCCGGCGAACTGCGCCGCGCGCGCGAACCGATCGCAGCTCCGCCGCCGGTTCAGATCGGCATCGGCTGGGGAATCGGCTGGGGCTGGCATGGACATCGGTATTGCCCGCCGACGCATGGCTGGAGCCACCGGCGCCGCCGCTGAAAAATCGCGAAAATCTTATAAATCCTCGCGCTGGCGAGGCACTGGGAAAGCTGCTAAACTTTCAGCCGGCCTGGGCTGAGGCGCACGTGTGCGCCGGCGGATAAAAAGCGAGGCCGAAAAAGCGCCCGAAAGTGCGCTTTGTCGGCCTTTTCGCATGACTCAATAAAGCCCAGCCGGTTTAGACAGTTAAGTCAGCTCGTAACGCACAAAAACCAGGGCCTCCAACACATGAGTTCAGAGAACGCAAATCCGGCTGATACCACGCCGCCGAATCCGCCCTCCGACACGCCGCCCAGCCCTCCGGCACAGCCCGCAGCCGCACCTGTCGACAGCGGGGCCGCCGTCGTCGACCCGCAGCCCAAGGCGCTGACCGACGCAACGCCGCCCGTGATCGCGCCGCCTGCGGATGCCACGCCTGCAGCTCCGCCACAAGCGCCGGCAAGTGCCGCGGCATCGGCACCGGTGGTAAAACCCGCGCCTGCGGTCATTCAGGAATCGCTGGGCGAGAAGCGCGTAAGCCTGCCCCTGGCATTTGTCTCGATTGCGTTCGTCACACTGGCGCTGCTGCTCTTCGTCAAAGACATACGCAGGATGCAGCAGGACAAAGGTGGAATCGCGCCGGCGCTGGCGATGGCTCGGGAAAGGATGAGCCTGGTCGAAGACACTTCCAACGGCTGGTTCCCTGCACCGCGCGACCCGATTTTCAGCTGGGATGACGACGCGCAGGGCTGGACTTACGAAGCGGGCAGTCCGGCACTGCCGACGTTTGGCGAGCGGCCATCGGGGCCCGCGGTACAGGTCGCGACGCAGGCGCCGGCGCTGCAGGTCGGCTCGCTCAGCGACCATCCTGCGCGCGGAAATCTGCTGGCCGTTCCGGTGAGTTTCCCCGATCCGGCGACAATCCTGCGCGAAACGAGCCTGGGTCCCACGGATCCGCACAAGCTGCACGGCATCCGCTTCATCGCGTACGATGTTTATGTTCCGAAGAATTGCCCGGGCTTCGTCGGCTGCCTTTTCTTCCTGAAAGACAAGGATGGCTTGTGGTACCAGGCGCGCACGCGAGCGGCGATGGTTCCCGGCGAGTGGACGACGGTGACGGCCGACATCCGCGGCGATTCGCCGGACGTGACACCGCTGGGACACCTCGGCCAGTGGGATGACAACCAGGCGTCCAAGGTGCGCATGGTCGGGCTCACGTTTTACGGCGATAAGAAATGGTCCGGCAAAATCCACGTCGACAATTTGCGCGGCTGGATGCGTCCGCAGCGCTTTAAGCAGGTCGTCGAGAACCTTGTAGGCGGGACGATTCCCACGCCGATCGCGCCCGAGAAGATTAGGATTCTTGAGAAGCTTCTGCCCGAAACGGAAAAGTTCAAAGAGGATGCCGTCCAGGTCATCAACTTCCGCACCGATCCGCCGGCGCCGACGAATCCCGACGGTCAGGCGTCGAGCCCGCCGATGGTCCGCAAGTTCGAAACGCTGACGCTGCGTTTTGAGCTCAACCGGCAGATTGACAATCCGTTCGATCCGGAAAAGTGCGATGTCACCTGCATCGTTGAAAGCAAGAGCGGCCGCACGACGGAACACGTCGGCTTCTGGTTCCAGGACTATGACCGCAACGAACGCTTCGTCACCGATGAGCTGCGTCCCATGGGCCGGCCAGAATGGCGCGTGCGCATTACTCCGCGCGAGGAAGGCGAGCATATCTATCGCCTGCGCGTGAAGCTCAAGGGCGAAGCGCCGCTGGAACTTCCGCCGCAGACGTTCTTCTGCATGCCGTCCGACGGCAAAGGCTTCGTGCGCATTTCAAAGACCGACTCGCGCTACTTCGAATTCGAAAACGGCGAGTTCTTCTATCCGGTGGGCCATAATATCTCGTCGCCCGTCGACATCCGCTGCTGGAAGGAAGTCTTCAAGCAGGACCCACCGGCCGGCCGCGGGCTGCCGATGTACCGCGATTTCTTCGACAAGATGCAGAAGAACGGCGAGAACACGGTGGAAGTGTGGATGGCGTCGTGGTGGCTGGGCATTGAGTGGACCAGCCGCTGGCGCGACTTCTACGGCGCGGGCCGCTACAGTTTGCAGAACGCGTGGAAGCTCGATTACCTGCTGGACATGGCGCGCGATCGCGGGATCTATGTTCACCTGGTCATCGACAATCACGGCAAGTTCAGCGCGTGGTGCGACTGGGAATGGGACAACAATCCATACAATATCAACAGCCCGGGCGATAACGGAGTCGTCCATACCGCCGAGGAATTCTTCACCGATCCCACCTGCCGCAAGTGGCACAAGAACAAGCTGCGCTACATCGCCGCGCGCTGGGGCGCGAACTCGACGGTGCTGGGCTGGGAACTGGTCAGTGAATACGATCTTGTCGGCGGAACCGGTCAGGTCGTCAACCGCCAGGCGCATCCGCGCATGGTCTTCCACCGTTCGCCGGTGCTTCAGACGTGGGCGCGCGAGATGATCGGCTACCTGCGCCAGACCGATCCGTATGGCCGTCCAATCACCAACCACTACGCCACGGACTACAAGTGGATCGACGTCGATCTTGCGCGTGAGTCGCTTGGCGTCGGGCAGCCGCTCTTCGATTACGTCGTAACCGACGTGTACCGGCCGGTCGAGAAGCGCTACATGCAGGCGGCTCTGGATAACCAGAAGTGGTTCAACAGTTATCTCGTCGGCGAAGCGCGCAAGCCGTTCTGGATTACGGAATACGGCGGCGACTTCAACGCGGCACCGCCGGCGTTCCTGCATTCGGATGTCCACTGCGGCCTGTGGGCCACCTGGATGACCGAAGGCGCGGGGACGCCCCTGTTCTGGTGGTACGATTTCATCGATCAGAACAACCTCTACACGTACTACAAGGCATTCTCGAATTACATCAAAGGCGAGGACCGCCGCGGGCTGAACGGCCTGACTGTTCCGATGACCGTCACCGCCGGAGGCGGCAGCGGCGCTGTGGTCGGCTATTGTTACCGCTGGCCCAATGGCGCATACGGCTGGGTCTACAACGATGCCGCGATGCGTTCGATGCCGCCGGAAGAGGAGCGGCCGCGCCACGAGAGCGTGGAGACGGTCATTGCTGAGCTCAGCGCGGGGACGTACAAGATCGAGTACTGGGACTGCTACGAAGGCCGCGTGGTCAACACCGAGACGGCCGAAGTCGTAGCCGGTAAGCCTCTGCGCCTGAAGTTCCCGCCGTTCGTCAACAATATGGCGGTGAAAGTGAAAAAGCAGTAAACAGCAGGGTTCAGGGTCTAGGGTTCAGGGGCCACCGTTTTATGCGAACTCTTCTGCTGCTGTTTTTCTGTCTTTCATTTTTCTCCACGATTGCCGGCGAGACCACGATTACTGTCGACGCGGGCGCGCTGGACCGCCGCGAGACGATTACATCGTTTGCTCTTCCCAAAGAACTTGGCGACGGGCCGTTCCGGCTGCGTGATTCGAGTGGCGCGGCGCTGCCGCTGCAGGTCGATGTCGCCCGGACGGCGCGCTTTGTTCTTCCGGAGCTGAAAGCGGGCGCGACAAAAACGTTCACGCTGGAGAAAGACACCGAAGCACGGAAGGGCGGGGTGAGCGCCGTTAAAAACGGCTCACTCGTTGAAATCACCTTCGACGGCAAAAAGATCATCAGCTATCAGGCGGAAAAGAGCATCCCGCCCGAAGGTGTTGACGCTGTATTTGCGCGCGGCGGGTACATTCATCCGGTCTACACGCCTAGTGGAAAAATCATCACGGACGATTATCCCGCCGACCACCGCCATCATCACGGCATCTGGATGCCATGGACGAAGACCGAGTTCGAAGGACGCAAACCTGATTTCTGGAACATGGGCGGCAAGACCGGCACCGTCGAGCATGTTTCATTGAACACATGGCGTGCGCTGAAAAGCGTTTCAAAGGGTCCTGCCGAGCCCCGGCCGGACGTGGCCATGGAGCTCTGGTCGGGTCCGGTTTTCGCGGGTTTTAATTCTGCGCTGCAACATATCGATCTCACGTCCGGTGCGCGCAAAACAGTTCTGCACGAGGACTGGACGGTGAACGTTTACGCAGCCGGCAGTGGCGCGGCAAACCATTTTCTCTTCGACTTTGTCTCGACCCAGGAATGCGTCGCCGATGCGCCGCTCAAGCTGCCGAAGTATCACTACGGCGGGCTGGGCTTCCGCGGGCACATCCAGTGGAATGGCCCGCCGAATTGCTTTTTCCTCACCTCCGAAGGCAAGACGCGCGCGGACGGCAACGAAACGCGCGGCCGCTGGTGTCACGTGGGCGGAAAAATCGATGGAGCGCTTTACGGTCTGGCCATTCTCGGCCATCCTGAAAACTTCCGCGCCCCGCAGCCGATGCGCCTGAATCCCAAGGAGCCGTTCTTCTGCTTTGCGCCTTCGCAGCTCGGCGACTGGGAGATCACGCCCGGCAAGCCCTATGTCTCGCGCTATCGCTTCATCGTGGCTGACGGCGGGCCGGATGCGAAAGAAATTGAGCGACACTGGAACGACTACGCCACGCCGCCGGTCGTGACGGTGAAATGATCCGCAGTACTCCCATCGCGCTCTCCTTATGGGTGCTCGCGTCAGCCGTGCTCGCCGCCGAAACGGCGGAGTTCACGGTGGATTGTTCAAAGACTGCCGGAGCGATCCGGCCGCTTCACGGCGGAAACTGCGGTCCGCTGCAGTATGGCGACCTGGTCGATCTATCCGCTTATCATCGCGAAATTCGCATTCCCTTCACGCGCCTGCACGACTGCCACTGGCCAACCCCGGACGTCGTTGACATCCACACGATTTTCCCGAACTTCGAAGCCGATCCGGAAAAGCCGGAGAGTTACGATTTCCGCCGCACCGACGAGTACATCCAGAGCGTGCTCGGCACGGGATCGAAGATCGTTTACCGTTTGGGAGAAAGCATCGAACACACGCAGAAAAAGTATCACGTCCATCCGCCGAAAGATGCGGCGAAGTGGGCGGCGATCTGCTGCGGCATCATCCGCCACTACAACGAGGGCTGGGCAAATGGTTTCAGGCACGGCATCCAGTATTGGGAAATCTGGAATGAGCCTGAAAATCAGCCCGCGATGTGGACCGGCAGCGATGACGATTATTTCATGCTGTACGAAACCGCGGCGAAGACCATCAAGTCGCGCTGGCCGGATTTAAAGGTCGGCGGTCCGTCGCTCGGCCATTCGCTCGATAAAAAAGACGGGCGCTTCGTTCCTGGCAAATTCTTCAAGGCTTTTCTCGCGCGCATCAAAGAGCGCGGGCTGCCGATCGACTTCTTCTCCTGGCATCTCTACACGGACGATCCGGCTGAGTGCGTCGCCCGTTCGAAAGCCGTCCGTGAGATTCTGGACGAACATGGGTTGCAGAAAGCCGAATCGCATTTTAACGAATGGAATTACCTTCCGGGCAAAGACTGGACGCCGTTCACGCGGAGAGGGCAGGGGGAGTTGCGCGAGCGCTGCCTGGCGGAGATCGGCGGCGCTCCCGGCGCAGCCTTCGACGCCGCGGTGCTGATTAATCTTCAGGATTCACCCGTCGATGTCGCCAACTTTTACAAGAACGACAACCACGGCTTTGCGATGTTCAGCCCCAACGGCGTGCCGCTGAAAAACTTTTATGCGTTTAAAGCGTTCTCCATGCTGCTTGATACCCTTCGCGTGGAAGCCACCGGCGCGACTGCATCGCGTGCGGGGATTCTCGCCGGGATGAACGCCGCCAGGACTGAGCTGCGCATTCTCGTGAGTAACTTTCAGGAGCGCGCAAGCATCAGGCTCAGCACAAAAAATCTTCCATGGGATCGCGCCCGCTTCGAGCTTTACCTGCTCGACAGCGCGCACAATCTCGAACGCGTTCGCGAAGGTCTTTGGGATGGCGGTGTCAATCTTTCCGAGTTGTTCAGGCCGCCATCAGTCACTGTTCTAGTCATTACCCCGCGCTGAAGCAGGCCCTCTCAGCAATACCTAGACAATTAGCGATCCATTTTTGAAGCTCTTTTCGTCAATCCGCGGGTGTCGCATGTATTGAGAAAAGCATTTCCATGTAGTACTCTCACGAATCTATGACTCGACAGCGCCCAAGACTGATTAAGCCATTGCCCATCGGACTTCTTATCGTGCTCGGCATCAGCCTGGTGGCATTATCGAATCGCTGGGATTCCTGGGTGCTTCGGAACACCATCGCCGCAGCTCCCATGTGGCGAGTTGAATCGGCTTGCTTTTCCCGCGATGGCACGCGAGTCCTCACCGCAAGCCAGACGGGAGCCGCGCTCTGGACTGCAGAAACGGGAGCACAGCTCCTCTCGTTGAAGGGCGCGCCCATGAAGCAAGCATGCTTCTCGCCGGACGAGAAGCGCATTTTAACCGGATCAGAGGAAGGCTTGGTTAAACTGTGGGATGCGTCGACAGGTACGTGTGATCTGGAAATAAAACACGAGGGTGCTGTCGGGGGCATCGGGTTCACTCCCGATGGCGCATCGATCATCACCGCTGACGCAAAAGGTACAATACGTGTCTGGAATGCAAAGACGGGCGAGGAGCTCTCGAAGTTCGTGCGCAAGAATGGCGGGTTTTACAGATGTGCCCTGGCGCCGGATGCGCGCGTCCTCGTTACAAGTGCCGGACACAGCGCCAAGGCCTGGGAGGTCGCCAGTGGACTGGAAGTATTCGACTTCCCCTGCCCGCAAACGCAGCGAAGGGCCGAGGGCAACATTCTATTCAATGCTGCGTCGTTCGCATGGTCCAATGACGGCGCCTTGCTTGCGGTCGGTTGCGCTGACGGCACCGTGTGGTTCTGGGACATAAAGGCGCAGAAAAACACCGCAACGTTAAAACAACACGTTGAAGAAGTGACGAGCGTATGTTTTTCAGGAACGGGAACGAAACTGCTGTCCGCGTCGCGCGACAAAACATGCCGCCTCTGGGATGTTGCCCGTGGAATGGAGCTCGCGCGCTTCTCGTCAGCGCATCCTGTTTTTGATGCCGACCTCAGTCCCGACGAAGCGCACGTGGTCGTTGCGTCACTGGGAACCGCAACCATCTGGCAACGGCGGCGGCCTGAGACCGTATGGGGAATTACCTACCTGCCTGAATTCTGGTGCGCTGTCCTAGCGGCTGTCGCCTTTCTTTACGTCGCAATGCGGCCATAACGTCAGGCTGCGGCCTTTTGGCAGTGCGGCTGATGGCGTGCGGTGTGTCGAATAAGTTATGCATTATAAATTGCTCTACGCCACGTACAATCTCGAGCGCGTGCACGAAGGTCTCTGGGGACAGCGGCGCTGATCTTTCGGAGCTGCTCAAGCCGCCGTCGGTCGCTGTCTTCGTCATTACAGCACAAAAGTAGATTGGCGGAGCGAGCGGGAGTCGAACCCGCAACCCGCTTGCGCGGGCACCTGTTTAGCAAACAGGGTCGGAGAACCGATATCCGTTTCAGCTCCAACAGATTGATGCATAAAAGCACGGCAGCGCTCTCTGCCGTTTATGCATTATGCATCATGCATTACCTTAAGGAGGACCGAGGAATTGAACCCCACTCCCGAGGGAGCAATCTGTTTTCAAGACAGTTCCGGCACGCCTGTCCGGTTGATCCTCCAAATTGATGCATGATGCATGATGCGTAAAAGGCTCCGACACCCAGCGTTCTCTGCCGTTTATGCAACATGCATCATGCATTACTCCTTCAGCTCCACGTTCCAGTACGCGTCGCTGAGGAACTTCTCCCAGCTCGCGCGGTACGGAATGCGGCCGAGTACCAACCGCGGACTCCAGTCGGGCTTAACCGGCTTGCTGCGCAGCTTCAGGCCTGCTTCTTCTGGCGTGCGGTTGGCCTTCCTCGAATTGCAGCGAATGCAGGCCACGACGCAATTCGTCCAGCTTGAGACGCCGCCGCGTGAACGCGGAATCACGTGATCGATGTTCATCTCCGCCGTGCCCAGCTTCGCGCCGCAGTACTGGCAGGCGTGGCCGTCGCGCCGGTAGAGATTCGCGCGCGAGAACGCGACCTTGCGGTCGGGGACGCGTTCGTACGTCGAGAGCACGATCACTTCCGGGATCGCGATCGAGAGCGTCGCCGTGCGCACGCACGGTTCGTGCGGCTCAACAGAGAGCGACGCCCACGAGTCGAAATCGTGGACCGAATAGTCATCGGGCTTGATTGCGCGCGCGGACCCATCGTAGAGCTTGCACAGCGCGTTGAGCACCGTCGTAATGTTGACCGGCACCCAATTGCGATTGAGCACCAGCGTCGCGCCGTCCAGAACCACGATTGCTCCCTCCTTTCTCTTCTTTGGCAAAGCGCCAGGGAATCGAACCCCGCCGGGCGGTTTTGGAGACCACACAGGCCCCAGGCCGTCGCGCTTTATCTGGCTCTTGGCTCTTAGCTCTTGGCTCTTGGATTCGCGTTGCAGCGCCTTTTCCAAGAGCTAAGAGCCAACAGCCAAGAGCCGCTGTTAACATGGGAGTGCAAGGAATCGAACCTTACCAGCTCCGCAGAGCGCCTCGTTTACAGCGAGGCTGGGCTCCCAGGCACGCGTCACTCCCTTAACATCGGTTTCGGGTTTCGAGTTTTCAGTTTCTGGTTCTTCGCGATCGTTGCCGTTAACCAGAAACCAGAAACCTCAAACCAGAAACCGCCGATCTCATCCGCTCGCCGGGAATCGCACCCGGACCTCGGCCTTCGCACGGCCGTATGCGCGTCTGTTACACCACGAGCGAGAAAACTGCGACTTGGCTCTTGGTTTGGCTGCAACGCATCTCCAAGAGCCAAGAGCCAAAAAGTGCCGCGCGAGGGACTTGCACCCCCAACCTCCTGGTTCTAAGCCAGGCGCCTCTGCATTGGGCTAGCGCGGCGTCGTTCTCCTTTTTTGGTGCCGTAGGAGGGATTCGAACCCACACTGTCCCGCTTCTGAGGCGGGTGCCTCCTTCCGTTGGGCTACCACGGCACAAATCACTGATCGAGGCGGGGAGATTCGAACTCCCACGGGAATGACCCGGCGGACTCTCGATCCGCTGCGTCTACCAGATTCCGCCACACCCCGAAAAAAATCTCCATGCTCCTGAGAGGACTCGAACCTCTACGGCCCGACAGGCCAGCCGTGTTTAAAACGGCCGCGTCTCCCATTTCCGCCACAAGAGCCTGCCCATTAATCTCGTCGTTCTCCAAGAGCCAACACCATGCTCCCGGGAGGATTCGAACCTCCACGGCCCGGGGCCTGCCGGGTTTGAGCCGGCCGCGTCTTCCAAAAATTCCGCCACGAGAGCTTCGGAGCGCTGCTGGTTGCCGGGCGATCCGTCGCGCCCCGGCGAGAGCTCCAGCTCCGGCAACCAGCAGCAGCTTGTCTTCTGGCGCCGGGCGAACCCGGCGCGTTATCACGGTATCTATAAGTTCCTGGTTCTTTGCTCTTGGCTTTTGGAAGAGCGTCGCCTGCGAAATCCAAGAGCCAAGAGCTACGAGCCAAGAGCTGCTGTTCAGAGCACCTTCACCACACGGTCGACGAGACCCTTCTGGTCGCCGAGCACAACCTTCAGGTTCGACTTTTCCGAGATCTTTTCGAT
>DASPJR010000032.1:0-15330 GCA_035628505.1 Planctomycetota bacterium
GCTGCTGATCGCCGGACTTGGCGCATCCCAGGTGCTGCCGCGCCTCCTGGGAGAAAGCTTCGGCGTGACCGAAACGGTGATCCGGCTGCTCACGATGTTCTGCCTTTCGTTCATCATGATTCACGTGGGCTACGAGTTCGAAATCGACAAGAGCAGGCTTTCCTCGTACACGTGGGATTATGTCGTTGCGGCCACGGCCGCCGCGTTTCCCTGGATATTCTGCGCGTGCTACTTTGTTTTCGTGCTGGAAGCGTCATCGAACTGGTGGACGTACGAAGTCTGGCGCGATTCGCTGATCACGGCGCGCTTCTCCTCGCCCACCTCAGCGGGCGTGCTCTTCTCAATGCTGGCCGCGGCGGGATTGGCCGCAACGTGGGTTTTTCAGAAAGCGCGCGTGCTGGCGATCTTCGACGATCTCGACACCGTGCTGCTGATGATCCCTCTTAAGATGATGATGGTCGGCGTGCGCTGGCAACTGGGCATTCTCGTGCTGCTGATGGCCGTGCAGATCTGGCTGGCCTGGCGTTATCTGCACGTCTGGAAGATTCCAATCACCTGGCCCTGGGTATTCTTTTACGCGGCGGTGATTGTCGCCGTCGCCGAAGGCGTGCATTACGGCAGTGCGCTGCTCGACGATACGCTCCCCATCCACCTCGAAGTGCTGCTCCCCGCTTTTGTGCTGGGCTGCATGATGGCGCGCCCGGCGGGAGCCGATCCGCACAGCGATGACATGCTGGAGGAGCGCGAAGAAGGGCCCGAGTCTCCCGAGGAGCAGCGTGTGGCCACGTATGTCTCAGCAAGCTTCATGGTGCTGGTCGGCCTGTCGATGCCGCTGATCAAGCAGGATCTGGAGACGAGCTGGGGGGTGATTGCGCTGCATGTGCTGCTGATCACGATTGTTTCGAACATCGGCAAGATGTTTCCGGCCTTCTGCTATCGCAAAGAAGCCTCGTTCCGCGAACGCCTGGCGCTGTCGATCGGCATGTTCCCGCGCGGAGAAGTCGGCGCCGGGGTGCTGATCGTTTCGCTGAGCTACGGAATCTCCGGCACGGCGCTGACGATCGCGATGCTTTCGCTGGCGCTGAACCTGGTGCTGACGGGATTTTTTATCATGATGGTCAAGCGGCTGATTGCGCAGCCTCTGCCGCAGCCGGCGCCAGCGCAGGTTTAGCCCGGTTGTCGCGCCAGAGGCTGTAAAGCAGCGCGCCCAGCAGCAGCGCCGTGAGCGTGTTGAAGAAATAGACTTTCAGCGCGGCCGATTGCGGGCGCCAGCGCTTCCAGGCGAAATCGGAGGACCCACAGCGTGTCCACACGTCAAAGGTGTGCCATCTGAAGCGCGAAATCAGGCGAGACCGATCGGGGCTGACTGCTGTGAAATAGGTGGTGTTGTGGTCCACAGAAAAAAACTGCTCAGTCTGGGTCTTGAAATCATACTGCCTCACGCCCTGGCCTGCCACCGTCAGCAAGTCACCCTTCGCAAGTTCGACTTCGTACCAGACTCCGCCAGTGTGCTGTGGATTGAAGTCCTTGATTTTCCGGCCGGTGTTGGCGTCATGAAGTTCAGCGCCGCTGATAATGGTGATCAGAGCGCGGCCGTCAGGCGAGAAGAACGCTGAGTTTGCTGAAAGCTTTCCGGTGCTGGCAACCTGGTTTCCAGAAGGCAGCTCATACATCCACAGCGTAGTGTCGATATCGATCGTGAACACCCGCGATCCATCCGCGTTGATGCCGAAGTCGCGGACTTTGTTGAAGGGTGCTGAGATGCTCGCGGCGACAGTGCCTGTTTTCACGTTAAGCACAGTCAACAAATCATCCCCGCCCATCACGCCCAGCCAGTCGCCGCCTCTGTATTTTGCGTACAAATCCCTCGTATAGGCCGATTTGAATTCCCAGAGCTGCTGCCCTGACGCGAGGTCGATCGAGCGGACAGAACCTTTTCCGTAAACAAGCAGCGTATTGACATGGCTGACTTCGCAAAAAATATCATCGACTTCAAGAAGCTTCATTCCCGTCAGGAGGTCTACGACGCAGGTGCCAGGCTGCTGCGGCCCGTTCGTAAAAATCGCATACTTGCCACGCACCACCATCCAGTCGTACGAATCGGCATCGTTGAACACCAGTGACCGAATGAGCTGCAGTTCCGGGTTAAAGATGCGGATGATTCTGTCATCATAGGCGGCAACAATATTGCCTGCGGAGTCAAACCCCGCACCAGTGTTCCGTGCTCCAGACCGCCACAGCGGCGAGTAGCTCGCCGAGACATACGCGTGCCATAATCCCATCCCTGAGCCGGAGGTAAAGACGAGCAAAAGAAGCGAAATAAGCGAGACGCGGAAGCGTTTCATATAGACGGAGAGCATACGACCCGGAGCGGCTTTTCGCAAAACTTGAAGTTGAACGCTCGCGGCGGCGGAGGACAATTGCCGTATGCGGCGCGAACTTCAGTTCGCGCAATGCGCGCGAGCTAAAGCTCGCGCCACAATTTCAGGGAAGTACGCCGTGCGCGCGATTCGTGTTCTGCCTGTCCTGTTCGCCTCTTTAACCGCAGGCGTCTACGCCTGCCCCGGATGCCGGGAAGCAGCCGGCGATGCGAAACTCAGCTTCAACTGGAGCATCTACTTTCTGCTGGTGGTGATCCTCTCACTGGTCGGCGCGGCGATGGTTTTCCTGCAGCGCATCATCAAGAAGGAGCAGGCCAAGGCCGCGCTCGATGCCGAAAACCTGCATATTCAGCAGAGCTACTGGAAAACAGTCACTCTGCCCGTCTGCCTCGCGATGATCGTGGTGCTGATGTTCATGGGCTCCGGCGAAGGCGATGCCTCGGCCAGTTCCGCTTATGTGCCCGAAAAAACGATTCGCGAGAAGCTGAAGACCGCTACGTTCGACACGCTTGTTGTGTTCAAGTCCGACCGCTGCAGTGTCTGCGCCCAGATGACGCCGGTCCTTGAAAACGCACAGTCCGCCTACGGCTCAAGAATCAAATTCATTTACGCCGATGCCTACAAGGCCAAGGGCCTGGCCCGCGAACTCAACGTCGATCACCTTCCCTGCGCCGTTCTCTTCCGTGGCGGAAAAGAACTCTCCCGCCGCGAAGGTCTGCAGCCGGAAAGCGAATACCAAAGCTGGCTTTTTGAAGCGGGAAAATAATGCATGATGCATGATGCTTAAACGGCGCGGGCACAAGCGCGTGCGTTATCCTCTTTTCATGCATTATGCATCATGCATCATCGTTTTTTTCCTTCGCGATCTTTGCGGTCTAAAACCCCTTTCGTTTGATCATTATCAAGTCGAAAGTCATCACTTTCGTTTCGAAATCTTGCCCTCGAAGAGCCTAATCCATAAGCCTTTACAACATATCACGTGACAAACTAAGCATTGCTTTGACGGCTCAGCGGTGTAGGAACAGTCTGTATGACACGGCTTTTGACAGTGGGGAAAACATGAATCGCACACATCCGTTTCTTGCAGCTCTGGCCGCGCTCAGCGCGCTTGCGTTTTGCAGTCATGCCGGCGAAGCGCCCAAACCGAGGGCGACCAAAGGCACGTTGATGGACTACGGTCCCTTCCTGACGTACTGCGTCAACGCGCCGCTTTCGAAAGCTCCCGCCAAGGCCGAGCCCGGACCGAAAAAACCCGGCAATCTCACCGCCAAGGGCGTCACGATCAAGCTGGGCACCGAAGCGCAGGCAAGTGTGTGCTTTGACACCGACGTCATGCGCGTATCGGCCGGATGGCTGGGCGGCACGCTCGACCTGGTAAAAACAAATATCGGCGACCTGAAAGGCACTGAGGCGGCGGCGATCTCCGGCAAGCTCGTGTTCAGCTCGCGCAACGCCCCAGGTTGGGCGCGCGGAAACAACTTCGCCGATCCGCGGCCTGACAAGCGCGGGCCGATGCCCGCTGACACGATGCACTACAAAGGACTTTATCTGCACGGCAACAAAGTGATCCTCAGCTACACGGTGGGCGCCAGCGAAATCCTCGAGATGCCGGAGTTCATCTATGAAAAAGAACCGCTCGCGTTCGTGCGGACCATTCGCCTCGCGAAAAATACCGAACCGCTCACGCTGGTAATCAAGGACAATGAGGACGGCCAGGCCCCGGGAAAAATCGAGCAGCTCAAAGAGAAGCTGATCTGGGAGCACAAGGCCGCAGACGGACAGCTTACAACTGTCGTCGGCGCCGGCGGCGCAGTGCTCGTTGAAGAAGATGGCCGCCTCAAGCTTAAGCTTCCCGTGAACAATTCGCAGACGCAGTTCACGGTGATGATCTGGACGGCGCCTGAAGAGACGGCTCGGAAATTCGCATCGATTCTCAGCAGCGCGAGCAATGACGCAGCAGATATCTCCACCTTTACGAAGGGTGGTCCGCCGCGCTGGACGACACTGACAACCGAAGGCGTGCAGGGCAAGGATGACGGTCCTTACGCCCTGGATACGCTCACGTTGCCCGAAACCAATCCGTGGAATGCATGGATGCGCCTGTCGGGCATCGACTTCTTCAACGACGGCCGTATCGTCGTCAGCACGCTCAACGGGGACGTGTGGACCGTCTCCGGCGCCGACACGAGTCTGCAGAAACTCACCTGGCAGCGTGTTGCCACGGGACTTTTCGAACCGCTCGGGCTGCGTGTAGTCGATGAAAAAATTTATGTTCTGGGACGCGACCAGATTACGCGTCTTCACGATCTCAATAATGACGGCGAGGCCGACTATTACGAAAATTTCAACAGCGACTGCGTGGTTCATCCCAGCTACCACGCGTTTGCGTTCGATCTGCAGACCGACAACGAGGGGAACTTTTATTATGCGCGCGGCGGCAATCAGATTGAATATGGCTTCCCCAATCACAGTTGCATTCTGAAGGTCGCCAAAGACGGCTCCAAGACGGAGACGTTCGCGACCGGATTCCGCGCGCCGAATGGCATGTGCGTGGGTCCGAAGAACCAGATCACGATCAGTGATAACCAGGGCCACTGGATTCCGGCGTCGAAGATCGACTGGGTGAACAAAGGCATGTACTACAGCTACCCGGGCGACCCGCGCAAAATTGACTTTAAGCAGCACAAAGAACTGATCGTCGACGGCCAGAAACCGATGTGCTGGATTCCCCACAGCCAGGACCCTTCCAGCGGCGGGCAGGTCTGGGTCACGTCAAAAAACTGGGGCCCGCTTGACGGACAGCTGCTTCATCTCTCCTATGGAAAGTGCTTCATGTTCCTCGTTCTCACGCAGGAAGTGAACGGAACCATGCAGGCCGGCACCGTAAAATTTCCGCTCACGTTCGCTTCAGGCGTCATGCGCGCGCGCTTCTCGCCGAAAGACGGCCAGCTCTACGCGTGCGGTTTGAAGGGCTGGCAGACTTCAGGCGGAAAAGACGGAAACCTCCAGCGTGTGCGCTACACCGGCAAGCCAATCAACATGCCTGTCGGCCTGGCGGTGAAGAAGAATGGAATCGAGATCGCATTCAGTAATGAACTCGATGCCGCCAGCGCAGGTGATGATCAGAATTACGGTGTCGAACAGTGGAATTATAAATCGTCGCTCGATTACGGTTCAGCCGATTACTCCGTGGCCGAGCCGGACAAAAAAGGCCACGACACGGTTCCGGTAAAATCAGTGAAGCTCGGCGCCGACAAGAAGACCGTCTTCCTGGAGATCGATGGCCTCAAGCCCGTGCAGCAGATGTCGATCAAGTGCAAGCTCAAAGCAGCCGATGGCTCAGCGGTGGTTGGCGAAATCTACAACACCATCAACGTTGTTCCTTAACGGACGCCACAAAGGCACAAAGACACTGAGAGATTGAAACCTCCTGGTGTGTTTGAGTCTACGTGTCTTTGTGTTGAGTCCGTTAGCGGTAAGCTTCCTGGAAGTCAGCCGCAACCGCTTTGAGCAGACGTTTGACGTTCAGCATTTTTTCCGCATCAGTAATCTGGCCGCCGCCAACTTCAGAGATGTAAAAGACGTCGGTCACCAGCCCCTGGTTGGTCGAGATCTTTGCGAAATGAATATCGCAGCTTAAATCCGCGAGCGCTCGGCTCAGGCCGTAAAGCAAGCCGATGCGGTCGCCGCAGATGACGTCCACCACCGTGAAACGGTCGGAGAGCTTGTTGTCGACGCGCACTTCCGGATCGACTCGCCGCGTGATCGCCGGCGTACGCGGAATGCGCTTGCGAGCCGCTTCGATTCGCGCCAGGAAGTCGCCCTTGCCCAGCAGCGTGTCCTCCACTCCAGACGCGACCTTCTGCCAGAACTGCTCGCTGGTGTCTTGTGAATCAAGGCCGGGCGCGAGGCGGAAGTGATCGAGGATGACGCCATCGTCGCGCGTGTAGGCCAGCGCCGAAATAACTGTCACTCCCGCACCCAGGAACGCGCCGCAGATCTGCGAGAAGCGTTTGGGCCGGTCGGTTGAAACCACCCACATGTCCACCAGCCCGCCCGTACCCTGCACTGCCGCAACGGCTTCCTTGCCGCTGTCGCGCATGCGCCTGAGTGCATCCAGATGCAGCAGTGCTTCGTCTTCATTCACTTCGACCAGATAACGCGTGGGCACGCGCCGGAAATGCTGAACGGTGAGCGCGCGATCCTCTTCCGTCTGCATGCGCTTAAGGATCGCCGCTTCGAGCGCGCTGGTTTGATCCGCCGAAACCACGTTCACGTCAATCGACGTATTCTCAGTTGAGCCGGCAGGCATCTTGATAAATTGAAGGATGCCATGGTAGAGCTCGGCAAGGAGCGCGTCTTTCCAAAGCGGGTACGAGCCATGCCCGACGGAAATCGAGTCGCAGTAGGTCAGCAGGAAGAGCAGGTCGAGGCGCTCTTTCGTGCCGATTTTGTCGGCAAGGCGCTTGAGCAGAGTGCCTTCGCCCGTGTCGCGACGCTGGCTGACTTTCGAGAGCGTCAGGTGTTCCTGGACAAGGAAAATCAGCGTTCGCACGTCGGCGGCATTCAGATGCAGACGCTCGCCGATCTGCGGCATCATCAACGCTCCGCGTTCACTGTGCCCCGGCGCGCCGCGGCATTTTCCCAGATCATGAAACAGGCACGCCAGGCGCAGGAGCTGCGGACGCGGCAGACTTTCCAGGATGCTGCGGCGGAAACGGTCGAAACTTTCCACTGATTTGTACAACCGGTCTGCGGCTTCGACGACATACAGCGTGTGCTCATCGACGGTGTAGTCGTGAAACACATCGCTGAGCACCAGCCCTTCGATCTCGCTGAACTCCGGCATATACGCGCCGAGCAGCCCAATGTCGCGCATTTCGCGCAGCGTCTTGGCGACGTTGTCGCGGAAACGAATGAGAGTACCGAAATGCGAGGCCGCAGCCGGATTGGCGCGCAGCTTGTCATTCATCTCCGGCAGCCGCGAACGAATCGCTTCGGCCATGTCCTGGCTGATCGAGATATTCAAGCGCGCCGTATGCAGAAAAGCTCGGAACGCAAGTTCGAGCCAATCTTTTCCGCTGAAGAGATCATCGCGCGAGGCGTACAGGTAATCGCCGATGCGCGTGAATTCCGGATCAACCTTGCGGCGCTTAAGCCGTTCGATGTCACGTGAGGCAACGGCGCGCTCTTCAAGGTAACGGCGCGTGACGGTCTGCGCGAGCCGGTGCACGGCTTTGGCGGCGCGGTAATAATCGCGCAGCAACTGCTCCTGCGCGCGCAGTTCGTCGGTGCCGACATAGCCAAGATCTTCGGCGACGGTCTGCTGCATGGCAAAATCGAGCACGTCCTGCTTGCGGCGGCAGTGCGCGTGCAGGGAGACGCGGAAGGTAAGCAGGCGCTCGTAGCCCGCTTGAGCATCGTCAATCGCGGCTTTCGATACCAGCGGGCGGTTGTTCAATCGCGGCAGATGCCCCGAGAGCTGGCTGGCCTTATCGATCCACACGGCGAGCTGAAAATCGCGAAGCGCGCCGGGGCTCTCCTTCAAATTTGGTTGCGTCCGGTATACATGCAGGCCCGCCCAGCGCTTGATGGTCTCCTCGAATTTCGCATCGACGAACTGCCTGCCCCGGCGCTTGAAGAAATCAGGCAGATCCTTTTTGTAAAAGGATTCGCCGAATTCGCGGTCGCCGGCAACTAAGCGCGCTTCAAGAACAGACGTGGCGGTCTCGACGGCGCTCTCGCCGGAGGCCGCGTCTTCCATCGCCTCGATGCATTCCTGTTTCGAGCGCACGGCATGGCCGACCTGCCAGCCCGCATCCCAGAGCGGGCGCAGCAGATTGCCAACGAGAAGTTCGAGCTTGTCGGCGGGTATGTTCACGTCGTGGAGCAGCAGAATGTCGATGTCCGAATACGGGGCCAGTTCATTGCGGCCGTAACTGCCCATCGCCAAGAGTGAAAATCCGGAAGGCGCACCATCATCTGGCAGCAGCCCTGCCCTTCGCGCGGCGAAATTAAGGATGAGCGTCAGAAGCCGGTCGGCTCCGCCAGAGAGCACCTCGCCGGCCGCGCGGCCGCCCTGCGTGCGATTGGTCTGTGCCGCCATGCTGCGCAGACTGTTCCAGGCATTTTTCATCGCGCTGATGAATGTAATGCCCGGCGACGAGCTCGCGGGCAGCTCGGCGAGCACCTTTTCAACTGCGCTGATGGGATCGGGTTGTGCGTTCTGAGCAGTATTGAGCGACGGTGTCAAAGGCGCGTTCATTCCCTGAATTTAGCTGAGAATCCTGCATGCGACAACTGACAAGCCAAGGCCCAGCGGGTATACTTTCTCGCTCGGTTTTTTTCAGTCACCAAACTAGAAACAAGGAACAGTCGTTCAATGCGTATTCTCTCTGGCGTGCAGCCCTCGGGCAAACTTCACCTCGGCAACTATTTCGGAGCCATCAAGCAGCACATCGCGCTGCAGGACATTCCTAACGCCGAGCGCTTCTATTTCATCGCCGATTACCATTCGCTGACGACCGTGCAGGATGCGGCGAAGCTGCGCGACTTTATCCGCGGCGTCGCGATCGATTACCTGGCTCTCGGATTGGATCCGGCACGCTCGGTGTTCTTCCGCCAGAGCGACGTGCCGGAAGTACAGGAGATCGCGTGGCTGCTCTCGACTGTTACCGGAATGGGGCTGCTGGAGCGTGCTCACAGCTACAAGGACAAAGTCGCCAAAGGCATCAAGCCCAGCGTCGGACTGTTCTATTATCCGGTGCTCATGGCCGCCGACATCCTCATCTACAAATCTAACCAGGTTCCGGTCGGACAGGATCAGATCCAGCACATCGAAATGACGCAGGACATGGCCACGTATTTTAATCAGACGTACAAGAAAGAAGTGTTCGTGCGCCCTGAAGGCAAGCTGAGCAGCACGCCGAAAGTTCCCGGCACCGACGGCGAAAAGATGAGCAAGTCCTACGGCAACACAATTGATCTTCAGATGAATGAGAAGGAACTGAAGAAAGTCGTCATGAGCGTAAAGACCGACAGCACACCTGTCGAGCAGCCGAAGAATCCAGATACCGACAACGTCTTCGCGCTGTACTCGCTTTTTGCGAACGACGAGGAAAAAGCCGCGCTCGCCGCTCGCTACCGCGCCGGCGGCATGGGCTACGGCGACGCCAAGAAAGCACTGCTTGAAAAGGTCGTTACGTACTTCGCGCCCTACCGCACCAAACGCGAAGAGCTGCTGAAGAATCCCGGCTACGTCGACGATGTCCTGCGCGACGGCGCCGCGAAGGCTCGCGCGGTCGCGCGCCAGACGCTCGCCGAAGCCAAGCAGGCGTGCGGGCTGGCGTAGCCGGTTGAGATTTGAAAATCCAAGTTGAATTTTGCTCATCTGGATTGGCTCTCTTATAGCCGTCCGGCTCGGCAACGGCCAAATCCAACCTTCGAATGTCACTCTAAAACCGTTTCAAATACCGCGGAACGGTTGATGCACATTCACGTCAATGGCAGTGCACCTTTTAGATTTGTTCCCGCCGCTCTCAGTGCTGGCTTCAATGTTGCGAATACCTCCAATGAAGAGCTCGGCTTATTGTATTTGTGCAGTGGTACGTATGCGCCTTTGAGTTCTGAACCATATCGAAAATCCGAAGGGGTTACCCATGGCTATTCATTTTACAGACGAAGAGTCCCTTACGTACCTTGTCGAATCCGGAATGGCTTCAGCAGACGAGCTCGGACGAGCAATGGGAATTCATGCAATACTGAACCGGAACGGCAGCGCCGTTTCGCTTGCGTCCATTCTGATCGAGGAAGGCATCATTACGGCAGAACAGTGGAATCAGGCGGAGCAGGAACTTGTCATGCGAAAAATCAGTCATACAAGCATCGGTCCCTACAGTTTTATAAAAAAGCTTGGCGAGGGCTCAACGGGCGAAGTGTATCTCGTGACAGACTCGAATACCGGGCTGCTGTTTGCGATGAAACTGCTCTCACATAAGAATGCCGGAAATAAAGAAATGCTCGAGCGTTTCATGCGCGAAATGCGGCTCACTGAAAGATTAGATCACATAAACATCACGAGGGTCCTCTCCGCGGGCGAATGGAACGGCCGCCTCTACTATGTCATGGAGTGGTGCGAAGGTGAGTCCCTCGATCTGATGCTCGTACGTGAGCGTTTTCTCAAGATCGACGATGTCCTGGAGATTGTCACCCAGGTCGCTCGTGGACTGAGTTATGCCCACGAACGCGGAATCATTCACCGCGATATCAAGCCGAGCAATATCTACTTCACGCAGGAACGCATAGCTAAAATCCTTGATTTCGGACTCTGCAAGTCGGCCGACAAAAACCAGAAGTTCAAGACACAGACCGGCATGATGGTGGGCACACCACTCTACATGTCGCCGGAGCAGGCGACGGGGCAGGCTGCTATCGACGCTCGAACAGACATCTATTCCCTGGGAGCAACGTTTTATCATCTGCTTACTGGCTGGCCGCCCTTTGATGGCGAAAACTGCTTTTCAATCGCCTTGAAACACGTTTCCTGCACTCTGCCTAATCCACACGACCTGCGTACCGGTATTCCCGATTCCATTGTATGTGTGATTCGAAGCATGATGGCGAAGAGTCCAGATGACCGGTATTCCGATTGTAATTCACTTATTGTCGATCTTGAGCGTATTGCGCGCGGGCAAAAGCCGTTGACGAAAGCACTCGAGGCAACGAAGTCCAATGTGGCTCTGCCGTCCGTTCAGCCGATTCCCCCTTTGTACGCGCAGCAGTATTTCAGCAAATCAGTCGGCGCTTAGTCGCGCGCGTTGACGTTGAAAATACTGCTTAGCTGTGTTTTTTGGCGCTATACTGTGTGCCATGTCGAAGGCTCCAGAAAATCCGCGCACCAGCTGGCTTTCCCGGCTGCTGGCGCTCGCGCCCGGTTCGGCGAGGCCCGCGCCCGCCTCTGAGCTCGCGTTTCCGCCGGATTTCCTGAGCACGCTTGAGCGCCTCCGGCTGGTCGCGCTTAAGGCTATCGGCGGCGGCGTGCGCGAAGGCCACCGGCTCGGCGCGTACAAGGGCGGACAGCTCGAATTCCATGGCCACCGCAGCTACAGTCCCGGCGACGACCTGCGCTACATCGACTGGAACACGTACGCGCGCATCGGCAAACCGTTCGTCAAAGAGTTCGCACGCGAGGAGGCTGGCGTCGTTCATTTGCTCCTCGATGCTACACCCTCCATGGCGCTCGGCCGTCCGGATAAGTGGACGTTCGCCCGGCGTGTCGCCGCTCTTTTTTCCCACGTCGCTCTGGCCAGCAACGATGTCGTTTTCATAAACATCTTCCGCGACAACCAGCCGCTCGACCGTTTTCCCTCGCGTGGAGCCAAAGGCGGCATTCGCGAGCTGCTCCGATTTCTCGAAGAGAGCCCCTTGAGCCAACCGCTGTCGCGCGAAACTGACACTCCCAGCCCACTCCATCCCGGCGGACTCAGCGACGCCGTTCAGAAATTCCTGCACGGCAGTCCGGCGCGGGGCCGTGTCATTGTCATCTCCGATTTCTGGCACGACGAACGCGACGTGGTCGGCGCCATCGCGCGATTATCTTCATCAGGATTCGATCCGGCCGGCATTCATGTGCTCGCGCCTGAAGAACTGTCGGCACACGCGGATGGAGAATTGCTTGCGCGCTCGCTTGAAGAAGACACGGAGCTCGAGCTCTCTGCCGGCGGCGATCTGGCCGAGCGCTACAGCCGTGAATTGGAAGCACACTGCCGCGCGGTTGAAGAAAGCTTCCGCAAGCGCGGCGGCAACTACCTGCGCGCCGACTCATCGACCTCCATCGAAAATGTGCTGATCACGTCGCTGCGCCAGCGCCGCTGGATGAGCTGATTACAAACTATTCGAAAAGAACCTATTTTTTCAGCCATGCCCAGAAGCCTGTGTACTTGTTCGTGCCATGATCTATGAAGTCGCTGGTCACATAGCCGCTACGGCCGATCAGCTGCTGCAGAACGCGCATGCTGAATTCGTCCACGTCACCGAAGTCTTCCATGTAAAATGCGCAGATTTTTCCTTCCGCCTGGGCCAGAAGTTTCAGGCAGTAAAGCAGCATATACTCGAATTTTTCTTTGCCCGTGATCTGCACCTGCTTCTGAACGTCGGGCCCCGCGTGAGCCATGATGCGGTCTTTGTCCGCGGGCTTGGCAGCAAAGCCTGCCGGAAAAATGGGCTGCGAATAGATATACGTGCGATCGTCGTCACTCGATGATTCCTCCGCCGGCGGCGGCGGAACAGGCACGGAAAAGTTTCGCGGCGGCACGATGACAGTGGCTTCGTCATCCTCCTCAGAATTGATCGTCTCTTTGGGCTCAGTCATTCCAGGCGTCTCTGTACAGCCTGCTCGCTGCTACAACTCAGACTTCACGGCGACTCTCTGTACACCAGCCGCGTGCAGCGCGGCAACGACTTCATTCAAACTTTGTCTGCCGGCGCCGGCGGAGATCAGAATCACTGCCGATGGATGTTCGGCCTGCGCTTCGGGCAGGCGCGTTTTGAAAAGCTTCACCATCGAAGCGATCGACGTCTTTAACTCGCCTTTCAGCTCTCGCCCATCGATGCGCACCACGCTCTCCGGCTTGATAAGCTCGATCAGCAGCCGCTCTTCGGCGCCGGCGGTCTCGATGCGCTCGCTCGGCAGAAAACGGTCGGTGCGCGATTCCTCGAGTTCCTGCCGGACTTTGCGCGGCGGGGCGCCCTGCGAAAGCTCCAGCTCCGGGCAGACCAGCAGCGGCCGCCGCCAGGGTGGTTCGATCTTGTCGTTGGTCTTTCGGGCATAGAGCTTCATGAAATAACCCGACACGCGCACCACCGGCAGAGCGTCCTCGCGGATGCCCTTGTCGAGCTTCTCAAAAAGCGTCGAGCCCGGCGGGCAGAGAATACGCAGGGCGTACACGTCGCGCGAGGCATCGACCGCGACCGCGGGCAGAATGGTGTATCCTGGCGGCAGCCCGTACTCCGGCGGCACTTCAGCCTTCGATACTTCAAGAATTACCGCGCGTGCCAGCGTGACGACCTGTCCGCGGTACGAGCCCGGCCGAGTCATGAGCTCGTCGAAAGTGAGCTGCTCATTGGTGTGTTTGCGGATGGCGTCGTGGCTGACATTCACGAGCGAACGCAGCATGAACTTGAATGCCGCGCCTTCGATCACCGCGCTTTCGGTAAAAGTATTGGGCTCGGCGTCTTCAACGACCTGTGCAAAAATACGACGTCGCAGATCGGAACCGGCGGCCAGGCTTTCCGCCTCGCGCTTTTCCTTGTCCTTATCTTTGTCCTTGTCTTTCTTCTTGTCCTTGTCGCCGGCGACCACCGCCTCTTCGCGCGGGGCTGAACGGCGCGGCGCCTCGCCAGCTGGTGGCGCCGGCTGGAAACTACCGGCCGGCAATGCGGCAGCGGTGAGCAGCAGGAGAGTGGCGGCGTGGCGTGCGGTCATGATCATCCTTCCCCTTCTCGACGCCTGCCTTCAAGCAATCTTCATCATTTTCAGAACAGCCTGATCAATGCGTTCACGCGCTGCCTGACAGAGTGAGAGCTTCATCGCAATTGCGGCGCGGCGGGCGGCGTTGCGTCCTTCAGTATCGTTCAGCGCGCAATTGGAGAACACCTGAATCCCTGCCCCGCGCGCCGCCGCTTCCAGAAAATAAGCCGCGACCGCCACATCGCCCGCAAGATTCGGATTGGCCACGCTGCTCAGCTGTTCGATGACGCCGAAGGCCTCGACGGCCGTGTCCACGATGCGTTCCGGGATCGCGGTGGATTTCTCCAGCGCCGCCGCGATAGCTTGCGCGCGCGCTGTTTTCTGTTCGGCCGTTTCTTTGGGCAGTGCGCGCGCCGCCGAGTAGCCGCCGTAGGCGTCGATATCCAGCTCGATCAGCTCGGTAAAGCGTCTGCGCAGGGCGCCGAGCTGCTCGATCAGCGCCGTGATCTGCGGCGCGACGGCCTTGTATTTCTCACCCATGGTAAAACCTGCCGCCATGGACCCCAGCGCCGTTCCCAGCGCGCCGCCAAGCGCCGACGCGCTTCCGCCGCCGGGAGTGGGCGTGCGAGCGGCGAGCTCATCCAGAAAAGTCGAAACGCTGCTGTCGATCGATTTCATGCCGTCCCTCTCGCCTTGAAAACGCACCCGTGACATTTTTCAGCCTGCGGCGGTGTGCGTCAACGATAGTTCTGTGGCGCGAACTTTAGTTCACGAAATCGACTCCTTGTGGCGCGAACTTTACTTCGCGAAATCGACCTTGTGGCGCGAACTTTAGTTCGCGAAACACGGCGCGCAGTTTCGATTCGCGCTAAAGCTCGCGCCACAACCTGGGTGGCACGGCCCAACGGGCCGTGTCGCGCAGCGACAAGAAGCCCCAGTTAAGACGCGCTCTGTCGATGTCCACAGCCGAACAGAAACACCTCCGATCTGCAATCAAAATCCGTCTCGCACTGGTGGCCCTGACACTCCTGTCTGCGTGGGCTAAGTGTGACGCGCAGAATTGAGTTCGCAAACTGCGAGTGGGCGCGACCCTCCCGGGGACAGGAGTGTCCCCGCCACCACTGCGACGCAGGAGTGTCCTCGCCATCACTCTCGAGCTTTAATCTCACCTCCTAAAAATCTCTGCGTCCTCTGCGTTCTCTGCGCCTCTGCGTTGAAGTCGTTAAAAAAACTCCGCCAATCCGAAATCCGCAATCCGAAATCTGAAATCACGAGGCCCACGCCTTCTCGCGTTCTGCAAAAAATTGCACGTGCTGCGCTTTGAGCTGGTCCCAGACGACGGCTTTCAGGCGTTCGTAGACCGTGAACCTCGGCTTCTCGGACGCAGTCTCCGTCGCGTTCGATTCGGCGGCGCGCTCGGCTTTCATCTCCTTTAAGAGTTCCTCGATCACCAAAAGCTCCAGCTGCTGCGGGGCGAGTTTA
>DASPJR010000033.1:0-68659 GCA_035628505.1 Planctomycetota bacterium
CAAGCGTGCAGCCGTCAGCATCAGCGCGCTCTCGCCATCCGGAAAGCACCCCACCACCTGCGTTCGCCGGCGGATTTCCCGCATAATCCGCTCCAGCGGATTGTTCGTCTTTATGCGCAGCCAGTGCTCCTGCGGAAAACGGCGGGTGGCATCCTCTCAATGCTCCCGCATCAGCTTGCACCCTTAACTTCGGGTGCCACACGTCTCGCCGTTGAGACGGGTGCGGGATGGGCTTAGCATCCTCAAGCGATATGGAACAGTCAACTCCGCACCGCAAACGCAACAAGAAATACAACATCCCCGGGCACGCTCATTTTCTGACCTTCTCGTGTTACCGCCGCATGGCGTTTCTCACCAACGACACGTGGCGGCAGTGGCTTGCCGAATCGGTCCGCGCAAAATGTGATGAGTATGAATACGCGTTGTGGGCGTATGTGTTCATGCCTGAGCACGTTCACCTGCTGCTCAAGCCGCGCCGTGAGATGTACGATCTGGCCAAATTTGAGCAGAGCTTTAAACTCTCCTTTTCGCGCAAGCTGATTGTCCACTTATCGCGAATGAATTCACCGCTGCTGCAGTCACTGCGAGTGAAGAACGGCTACCGCGTCTGGCAGGAAGGCGGCGGACACGATCTGAACATCTGGACGATGAAGAAGGCGATTGAAAAGGCGGAATATTGTCACGGAAATCCGGTAAAGCGGAGGCTGGTGAAATCAGCAGAGGAATGGCGCTGGTCGAGTTTCTGCTGGCTGGTCCAAGGTAAGCGCGAGGGTGTGCCGCTGCGCGTGGATGGATGGGACGAGACTCTTCGGGAAGGCTGAGCGCCAACCCGCACGCGTCCCAACGGCGGGACGGGTGGCACCCGAAGTCAAAGAGCGCAAGCTGAGGTGGGAGCGGGTAAAAGGATGCCACCCGCCATGGACGGGCGCGACATGGCAAGCTCAAACGGCACGTTCCGCAGCCGGAGATCCCTCCCCATTTAACAATGTTGACGCCGATAGACAGCGGTTGGCTCGCTATCAAGCCGATCCTTCCACTGCTGAGATTGATGCATGGGCCATAAACGAGAAGCAGGCAAAACTGAAGCTGCTACAGCGAAAAAACATCGGTGCTCAAATTTATACGACAGTACTTGGCCCTACATCTGAACTACTTCTTCTCGCAGAGGCTGTTCCAAGCTTATTGGGTGCAGGAATTTCGTCAGCTGCCCGAGCGCATATGACGGGCGCTTTGCGGACAGTAGTGCAGGGCGGGTCCAAATTGACTTTAGAGCAACAGAAGCTCCTCGTTAAGGAATTGGGGATAATGGCGAGGAACGCAAAGGAATTGCGCCGCTTCGTCAAACCGCCGCTAGACATGAGGCCGTTTACACAGATGGCCGAGGCACGCATGCTGACAAACAAAACACCGAGCGGAACCTATAATTATGTGCGAGATGAATTCGGAAACGTTTACGTTGGTCCAGCCGCCGAGCATACACATCCAAGAATACTCGGGGGTGGGCGCTCCGCAACTGGCTCCGGCACTTTAACAATTAAAGACGGTGTTATTACCAGTATCGACCATATGTCCGGGACATTCCGGCATGGGCCAGAGGCATTGGATAGTGTCATTGAGTCAATGAACAACTTGGGTATAAAAGTCTTAGATGACGCGGCGAAGTACTTCAGAGGAAGTTGGGAGTAAACGCAGCTATGGTGGGTACAGAAGTTCGATTACGATCTACAACTGCGCCACCGGCCACGGCGTCTGTTCGCCTACATGTAGACTCGTATACCGGAACAGGACCACATTTTGGATTAGCTCAGGGCGTTGCCGTAAGAGTTCTCCACCCTGATGGTAGTCAGTACAGCCATGCTGTAAAAGTCTGGGAGTCCGTCGTCCTTTCTGGCGTATTTCATGCGTTACGAAAGGCAGAAGTCGATCCGAATGGGATAAAGGTATCCATTCTTGCCATTGACGGAGTTCTGCCCGACGAATTGCGCGATAGCGACGGATTAGCGATTGCCGCAAGTAGAGCAGTACTAAGTGAGTTGGGGCGGTACTCCGATTTTGCAACCGATGATCTTAATGGTTGGTATGTTGTCGAAATCGTTCATGATTCCACCTGAGCACGCAACCGCGGTGTCAGCTTTTGAGCGGTGGGCGCACGCGATACCGACGCTTCTCTTGTTCGTTTTATCGCTACCTCTCCTTAAAGTTCTGGAGCGTTCCGAAGCGATTCATCAGAGCCTTGGTATTTCCGGGATTCTTGCCGGGGTGCCACCCGTCTCGCCGTTGAGACGGGTGCGGGATGGGCTTAGCATCCTCAGGCGATATGGAACAGTCAACTCCGCACCGCAAACGCAACAAAAAATACAACATCCCCCCACGGCTGGCTGGTCCAAGGTAAGCGTGAGGATGCGCCGCTACGCGTGGATGCATGGGACGAGACTCTTCTGGAAGGCTGAGCGCCAACCCAGCACCCGTCCCAACGGCTGGACGTGTGGCACCCGAAGTTAACGGGCGCAAGCTGATGTGGGCGCGCATAGAAGAATGCCGCTGCCGAGCTCATGCGTATGCTTTTAATTGTTCGCTGTCCGCCGGACCAAAAGTTTTCTTCGACATTGAAATGGCTGAGCTCGACCTCGACAGCTGCTGCGCAGCATTCCTTTTGGGGACGGCTCAATGCGGCACCACATTGAGCGGACACAACCTATTGTATGTGCCGTCTCGGGCGAGCCATAGGCGTTTCCGAATTTCCGAAAAATCGGAGCGAAAGTGATCGCTTTTGATCGTGCAAGTTCATCATTTTCAAGCAGTTGCAGCGATTACGCGAACGACTTAAAATTTCGCAAAGAAAGTCGCGACAAATCGATACTCTCAATCGTTTCTTTATAATGAGGGGCGTGCGCGATTTGCTCGGCACGCTCGCTTGTCAGCCGCGCCGAGTCGCTTAACCGCAATTCAAAATACAGCGTTACTTTCCAGCGGCTCCCGGCGCCTGATAAGCAGTTGGCCGCACGGTAAACTTTCTCGTTCAAACAGGCACTCAACAGGACGATACCGTTCGCAGCGTAGACGCTTACGGCTCAGGACGTTATACTGCTGATCGTGGCGGACGGGTCTGCCAATTTCTTGTGAGTTCGTTTACACCGCATGCGCGAAGGCCGGCAACGTACACAGGCGCTTTTTCTGGCGCTCTCGGACACCATCATGGTGCTGCTGGCCATGCAGCTGGCCTGGTGGCTGCGCTTTGATTTCAATAATTGGCTGGCCACCGTCAAGCCGGAGCTGGCACCCTTCACCACCGGCTGGACGCCCGGGCAGCCGTACGTGCTGGCGCTCTTTGTTACGCTGCCGATCTTCTGGCTGATCCTGCGCGAGATGGATCTCTACTCACAGCCCGAAGACGGCACCGGCGAGTTCCTGCGGCTGTGTACGGCGTCGATGGTCGCGTGCGTGCTGCTGGCGGCGATCAGCTTCTACGTCAAGATCAAGGATGACCAGGAGCAGTTCCAGTTTTCGCGCGGCTACTCGGCGCTCTTTCTGCCCTGCAGCATCGCCTGTCTCTGGACGGGGCGGCTGATCTTCCGCGGATTGCTGCGCACGCTGGCGCTTCGCGGCCTGGGACAGAACCGGATACTCTTCGTCGGCTCTGGCCCGCTTGCGGAGGAGCTCGCGGCGGCGCTGGATTGCCGCGGAACCAATCGCGTGGTCGGAACGCTGGATTCAGGCACGTCCGAAAACGGCAAGCTCAAGCGCCTCGGCGAACCGTCCGAACTGGTCCAGGCGGCCGAGAAGCACACGATCGACGAAGTCGTCGTGGCGATGCCCGATGCGCCGCAGGAGATGCTCAAGCAGCTGGCCGAAGACTGCTACCGCGCGCACGTGCGCTTCCGCATGGTTCCCGACGTGTACGAAATGCTGCTCGACCACATGGATTTATCGCTCGTCGGCGACATTCCGCTGCTGGGCATGCGCGGCTCGCGGATTGAAGGAATCAATTATCTCTGCAAGCGCCTCTTCGATATCGTGGTCTCGGGGCTGCTGCTGCTGATTCTCTTCCCGCTTGTCTTCGTGCCGACAATGATTGCGATTTACCTTACTGATCCGGGACCGATCTTTTATTTCCAGGAGCGTATCGGCTACCGGCGGCGGAAGTTCAAGTTCTGGAAGTTCCGTTCTATGCGGATCGGCTCGGACAAAGGCGGAAATGTCGAGATCCACAAGGACTACCTGAAGAAGTATATCGCCGGAAATGCCGAGGGCGCCAAAGACGAAAAAGGCCGCACGGTATACAAGCTCACCGAAGATCCGCGCGTGACGCCGTTTGGCCGCTTTATCCGCAAGTACAGCATCGATGAGCTTCCGCAGTTGCTGAATGTACTGCGCGGCGACATGAGCCTGATCGGGCCGCGGCCGCCGATCGCGTACGAAGTCGAGAACTACCGCCCGATTCACCTGCGCCGCTTCGAAGTGCTGCCGGGCATCTCCGGATTGTGGCAGGTCTCCGGACGCAACCTGTTGACGTTCGACGAGATGGTTAAACTGGATCTGTACTACATCGAAAACTGGTCGCTCGAGCTCGATATTCGCATTCTGCTGAAGACAGTACGGGTCGTCCTCTTCCAGCGCGCGCATTAACTTTATCGCACGACTATTTTGGTTCAGGAGGAATCGGCCCGTCGCCGAACGTGATGTCGTCGATGTAGACCGTGGTTGCGCCGTTATGCTGGCACCCAAAGATCGCGGTGCCGGTAAAAGGAGTATTGGGAAGCGGACGCGGCTGATTTTTGTCACGGATGTTGGCCGTGTATTCGGACATTTTGAACGTGACCCACTGCCACTTTCCGGGCGTTAGATTCCCAACGTACTTTTCAAAGAGGCCCGTGCCGATCGCACTGTGAAAGCAGATCATGGATCCGCCGTCGATGCGGCACGCAAATCGGATCCACGTGTTCTCGCCGATGTTCACCGCGTCCGTGCCGTTTTTGCGTGGATTCAGGCTGATTACACTCGTGAAAAAGGTACTGTCCTGTTTCTCTGATTTCAGACAGTACCCAGCCCCGCCATAGGCATTCTCGGTGGTGCGTGAGCCCTTCGTAATGCCATTGCCGCCGGATTCAAAATTATCCGACCACAACACCTGGTGCTCGCCTGCAGCCGCGTTCGCAGCGGGCGGTTCGCCCTTTGGCATTGTCTGCAGGTATACAGCCGCTTCCTTGCCCACTGCGGTGCTGCCGTACGAGGCAACGAAGGCTTCGACTTCCTTCCGCGCATAATAGGGCACCAGCTTTTTTTCCGAAGCCTTGAACTCAGCCCATTTCCGGCGCGCGTAATCCTCTCGCGGATCGACGTTCGAGCTAACGGCTGGCACTGCTGCTGCAGGTGCGGGCGCTGCCGTTGAAGGCGTGGGCACTGCTGCCTTCGCAGGCCCAGCCGTTACCGCCACGGGCGCTGCGGCAGGAGCTGGCGTTTTCTGCGCCGGCGCAGTATCGCGAGCAGGCGCTGCCGCGGGCGGCTTCTTGTTTGAATCTGCTGACCCCTCCGTGCGGCGGGAACTGCCGCCAAACAGGAAGACACCCAACAGCACCCCGATGGCGCCGACGATCAGAACCGGACCAAGCAGGTTCTGTTCGGCCTTAGCCGACGCTGCCGGTGGCGCGTGACGGGCTGGAACTGGCGCTGGCCGTGCCGCCGCTCGCGAGACGGCCTGCAGGCGGGTGTTGGAGGTGATTTTGTCGGATGGCCGCGTCGCTGCAGGGCCGCTGGGCGGTTTGGTCGGACGCGGCACCGCGACGGCGCACTTCTGGCAATAGGCCTTGTTTTCGATCTGCAGAGCGCCGTTCTGAAAATCGCTTTCTGAGACACGCAACCCGCAGCTGTCGCAATACTGGATGTTCATCGCGTCTTCCGCCGTCCGGAGGTGACAGAAATAGTAAATGAACGTTGTTCAAAAACACTGTCTTTTTTCCCGTCCATGCTCAACCCGGTTCCGCTTCTTATGGCGTATGCGTTGCTCCATCTATCAAAAGCTTCCCACCGCGCGGGAAGAATTCACTTTTGGGAGGAAGATTCGATGAAAAATGTATTTATGCTCGCGGCAGCGGCGCTTCTATTGAGCGCGTCTGCGTTTGCCGCACACGATGAGTATTCACGTGTGGAACTTAAGGGAACGCTCCACAACGATTCCCAGGAACGGCGTGCAACGCTGAAGGTGAACGGCGTCACCTACGAACTGGACCTTGGCAACAACCGCGACTTTTTCCGGCAGGCTGAAAGGCTCGACCGGCAGCAGGTCGTCGTCAACGGACAGCTATACGTCGAGAAAAGCCGGGAGGGTGATACGTTCCTGGTTGTCGCACCCGATCAGATCCAGAGCGCCGAGCCGCAGAACGTGCAGTATCAACGGCGTGAAACGGTCGTTCGGGAAGAGCCCGTCGTACGCGAACGCCGCGTTTATCCGCGCGAGCGCGTGATCATCAAGGAAAAGGACTCGCCGATCTTCAAGGCGGGGCCACTGGAGATCAACCCGTAGTAGACGATTTCTGGTTTAAGGTTTCTAGTTTCTGGTTTCTGGTCACTCCCGGAAACCAGGAACTAGAAACTATTTTTTAGGCGGCGCAGTCGTGAGCAGGAACGCAACCAGGTCGCAGAACTCCTGCTCCGTCATCGTTTTCTCGAGGCCTTCGGGCATCAACGAAATCTTTTGCTGAACCAGCTTCTCGATCTCGTCGCGCTGGATCGTTTCCAGCACGGCACCCTCGCGCTTCAGAACGATTTTCGTGTCAGACTGTTCGGCCAGCAATCCAGTGACGACTTTGCCGGATTTGAGCTTCGCCACCTGCGTGTAGTAGCCATCACCGATAATCAGGTTCGGATCGATGATATTGGCGAGGATCGCGTCGACAGTCTCGCGGCCGGCGCCAGTCAGTTCGGGGCCGACATCGTTGCCTTTGCCGTAGATACTGTGGCACTGCTGGCACTTGGTCTCGAAAACTTTCCAGCCGGCGACAGCATTGCCTTTGTGCTTGCCGAGAACTTCCTTCATCTGCGCGATGACTTGCACGCGTTCGGGGTCGCGCTCGGTTCTGACCGTTCCCCAGGCTTTCACCAGACGGGCCGAAAGGGCTTCGTTGTTCATAGCCTGAATCTGCCGCACGTGGTTAGAGTTCACCGCGCCAGTGGGAATCTTCTTCTGTTCCAGCGCGCTCACCAGAGCTTCCGCTGAGGCGCTCGACTGAACCAGCGCGTTGATGCACTGCGCTTTGAGCTCGCCCGGCAGAGTGTTGAACTTTTCGATCACAAGGGCCGCAGCCTTCGGATCGTTGAGCGCGCTGATGGCTTCAAGCGCTTCCTTGCGCAGGCTTACGGACGCGTTGGCCTCGGAGACAACCGCGCTGAACGCCTCGAGTGACGCCGCATCACGCGCGGCTCCGAGCGCGCGCAGCAGATCGGAGCGCAACGCGACGTTGGCTTTGGGATCAGCGACGATCTTGCGCGCGGCCGCAACCGCCTGCGCGTCGTTCCACCACATCGCTACAATCGTGGCAGCGCCCGCGGCTTCGCCACTTCCCGCGGCATACTTGCCGATCGCCGCACGCGTCGCCTCATCGAACTGTCTGGCGCGCTCGTCGGTTTTTACGCCCGTATTGTTGAATGCATCGATGACGCTGCGCAGTGCAACGGCCGCCTTCGCTTCGTTTCCGAGCACCTTTTTCACGTCGGCGACCAGCAGCGCCGGATTTTTGCTGCGTACGGCATTGATCGGTTCGCGCAGCCACGCCGCCACTGAATTGCCGAATGTCGTCTGCACGGCCGCATCGTCGATCAGCGCCAGGACTTCATCCATGCGGGAGGCTGCCAGCGGTTTCAGGTTGTTGTAAATGATATTCGGGATCAGCGGATCGTTCGCGTTTCCCGCGTTTTTCAACAGCGCAGCGAAGATCGGCAGCGGATCGGGCTCTTTCAGCCGCCCGGAAGCGATGGCGACCTGCACGCGCACTTCCGGCGCCGGGTCAGCCGCCAGCGACTTGAGCTTTTCATAGATGGGCGCGCTGACTTTCTCCATTTGGCCTACCATGCGCACGCCCCAGTTGCGAATCACCATGTCGCCGTGCGAGAGCAGCTTCTGATGGAATTCCTCGTCCATCATCTTCTGGCTGCACAGAAGCCAGAGCGCATGCGTTTTCGCGTCGGTCTTGTCGTCGGCGGAGAGCGCCATCTTCTGCAATGCCGGAATCAGCGCCGGCTCGAAGCGCTCATTTAAGAGCCGCTGCGCCTCGCGCCGCTGCCAGGAGTTTGCATGGCTCAGCAGCTTGAGCAGCTCATCGTTCGAAAGCTTCGTGAGATCGAAGGGCTTCAGCCGCGGCGTGTCTTTGTAGCTGACGCGGTAAATGCGGCCGTGCTTGCGATCCAGCCCGGGCGAATCGCGCATGGCGTCCTGATAGCAGTGATAGCGATCGTACCAATCCATGATGTAGAGGCAGCCGTCGGGTCCCACACGCTGAGCCACCGGCATGAACCAGGCGTCGTTGGCCTGAAGGAAATCTTCGGCGTTCTTCTGCGTGTACGTCGCGCCGTTCTTGGTCACGATATCGCGGTTGATGGCGCTGCCGTGCAGATTGCCCATCAGCAGCGTGCCCTTGTATTCGTCGGGAAAGGCGTTGCCATCGTAAATCGCCAGTCCGGCGTACGCGGCCATCTGGTGCTTCTGCGTCGTGATGGAGTTCAGCTTTTTCGTGAACGCCGGATAGGGTCCGCCCTGGCGGTGATAATAACCGGACTGCGTGATGTGGAAGAGATGATCGATGACGCAGCAGGAGAGAAACCAGTCGCCTTCGCGGTTGAAGTCGAGCCCCCACGGATTGCTGGTGCCTTCGGCGAAGAGCTCGAATTTTTTCCATTTCGGGTGATAGCGCAGAACCGCGCAGGTGAAATTGTATTTCTGCCCGCCAAACTCAACGCTTGAACCGTTGAATACGCCGTTCATGAAGTACAGCCAGCCGTCAGGTCCCCACATCAGGTTGTTGGGCAGTTCGTGGCGGTCGGCGCGTCCAAAGCCGGTGAGAATCACTTCTTCCTTGTCGGCGACGCCGTCGCCATCCGTGTCCTGCAGGAAAAGAATGTCGGGCGCGTTGGTAATGTAAACGCCGCCATTGCCCATCACGACGCCGCAGGGAATGTTCAGGCCGTCTTTAAAGACAGTGATCTTCTCGAACTTTCCGTCGCCATCAGCGTCCTCGAGAATCTTGATCTTGTCATTGCCCTTGCCTGCGGAGTGGCGCGGATATTCGACCGATTCGCAGATCCAGATGCGGCCCTTTTCATCGAATGTCATGGCGGTGGGATTGACGATGAGCGGCTCCGAAACGACGCACTCGACCTTGAATCCCTCCGGCACTTTCATTTTTGCGATGGCTTCATCAGGCGTGAGCGCCGGACCGGGCATCGTCTTCTGCGCGTGCGGCGGCTTTTCGCCGGCCAGAGCCACGGCTGAAGCAACCAGAACAAGAACCAGCATGTGCCGCATGTCGTCATTTCCTCAAAGCATTGTTGTGGGCCTGAAGTCCTGCTTAATGGAATACCGCAAGGACCGCAAGTTTCGGAAAAAAAGGTCTCCGAGCCAGGCGCATCGTTATCCGAAATTCGCTCATGCCCGGTAAAAAAATCTGCTACACTTCCGCGCCATGGCTGAAGCAATGCGCATTTATATTCATGAGGGGCTTTCGGCGGAGCGGCCTGTCAGCGCCGGACGCTGGAACGCGTCGCCTCACGTTTCGGCCCAGCACGTTCACGACAACCTGGAGCTGCTCTGGAACGAGCGGCCGTTGATCCTGAACATCGGTGGGGAGCGTATCGAACTCGAGCAGCCCCGGCTGGTGCTGATTCCGCCGCTGACGCCGCACATTGCCGAGCCTGTCGGAAAGCACGATCCGGCGGAGCTCAGCGGCTGCCATGTCTCAGTTCTGGAAGGAGCGCTGCTCGGCGCGCCTGATCAGCCGACGTTGAAAGCCGGTCCGGTTGAACCCGAAGACAACGCGATTCTCCTGCCCCTGGTAAAACACCTGCACCGGCGGCTGCTGCAGAACAGGAACAAGGTCCCGATTGATCAAAAACTTCTGACGCAGGGGCTCATTGCTCTCTTGCGCGATCTGGGATACGGCAGCACCGCGCGGCCGATCCGCAATCTCGATCCAGTGCAGCGCGCGCTGGAAGAACTCTACGCGCGTTTCCATGAGCCGGATCTGCACATCCAGGACCTGGCGCGCGCGGCCGATTTGAGTCTCGCGCAGTTCCGGCGCGTGTTCAAGCAGGTCATCGGCGAGCCGCCGCTGTCGTACCTGGCGCGGCACCGGCTGGAGCAGGCGCGCATGCTGCTGATCCAGGACAAGCTGACTGTCGCCGCCGTTGCGCGCCGCGTGGGCTTCAACAGCCCCGGCAGTTTTTACGAACGCTTCATGAAAGCGTACGGCCACAGCCCGCGCAATAAATCGAAGAAGGCGATCCTGAAAGAAGTCGCCCGCTCCTGGGCGCCGCCCGGCACGTACCGCAAGAAGAAAACGACGGCAAAGAACTGAACGGCTCGACGACGGCTCGCCTCCCTCTTCCCCTCCGGGGAGAGGGCCGACGTGAGCGCAGCGAACGCCGGGTGAGGGGTGAGCGCTGATTGCACGCGGCGCGCTGAGCAGTTAACAGAAATTTTTAACATTCGACTTTAGAAATCAAATTCGGTCGGCGGGTGTGACCGCGGAGCTGCTCACTTTAGAATGTGAAAATTGAACTCTGTTCTGATTCGCGAACTTGCATCGTCGGGTCGTCGCTACCCCTCATCCCGGTCTCGCTTCGCTCGCTCGGCCTTCTCCCCGGAGGTCCGGAGGTGAGAAGGAAGGCGCAATCACTTCCGCGGCGGCATTTTTGCAATCCACTCGCGGATGACTTCGACGCCTTTCTGGTCGATCACCGACGAAGCGATGTGAGGCATTCTCCCCTGCCCTGTTTTGTTCATGCGGAAGAGCAGCATGGAGCGCTCCGGAACGCCCGGAGCGATCACGCGCGGGTCCTTCAACCCGAAATCGCCGTGCGTGACGGGCGCATTCAGCGTCAGTGACTGTTCCAGCGGCGTGCTCCAGACCAGGTTGAACGGCGAATTTCCGCCGCCCCAGATGCGGTGGCAATGGGAGCAGTTCGCGTGCAGATACGCACGGGCGCGATCGTCGATCGGCGCGTTTGCGTCCAGCGGATTAGCAAGCTTCGGCACGCGTACTGGTGATTCGGGCGACTTCGGCCTGTGCATGTCGGCGATGCGCTGTCTGAAGAGGCCGATGTGATCCAGCGCGCGGATCTGATTATCCACGACCTCGCCGTACTTGTGATCCCCATTCATCTGCGCGGTGCTGAGTCCCAGAGGCGGGCCGGCCGTCTGCGTGTGGCACATCGTACACTGCGCGCGGCTCGGGAAGTGCCAGGTCTGGCTGCGCCTTCCGCCTGGGGCCGAAGGGTCGACGATCTCGTACGTCTTCTCCGAGCCCTGCTTGCCCTGCAGAATTGCGTCGGTCTGCTCGTCGTTCCAGAGATACGTGTAGAAGCGCCACTGCCCCTGCTCGAAATGCAGGAGCCGCGTTTCGAGCCGTTTGGCGCTCGAGGGCTTGCCGACTTCCGTCTCCAGCGCGAACGATTTCACGAGCACGGCGCCTTCCGGAAAGCGCCACGCGTTGTTTTCGTCGTAGTCGATCTTCGCGCCTTTCGGCAGCGCAATAAAGCGTTCCTTGAGCGAGCCGTCTGACCAGAGCGGCGAGTTGACCGTGTAGGGAATCAATCCAGGCGCCGGCACGTTGTCTTTTGTCGAGCTGAACAAACCCGTCTCGCTGAGCTTTCTTGGAAACGGCGCGGGCGGCTCGGCCGTGGGCGGTGTCGGAATCAGGCGGTAAATTCCGCCGACGTAATCGAGGATCAGAAGTTCGCCGTCTTTATCTTCGCCGAAGCACACGAGTTTCAGCGTCGTTGTGGCCAGTTCGCGCTGCGCGGTCGCCTTCTTGCCATCGTATTTGAAGCCAAAGATGCGGCCGGTTTCGTAATCGGCGTAGATGTACGTGCCAGTCAGTTCCGGAAGCCGCGTGCCGCGGTAGACATAGCCTCCGGTGATCGAACGCACTTCTTCGTGATCGTGCTCCACGACGGGTGGGATAATCGGCGAAGGTCCGAGTTTGCGCTCGGGGAGGAAATCGTGCGTGCCTTCCTTGATCGACCAGCCGTAATTGCCCCCCTTTTCGACGCGGTAGATCATGTCCCACAAATCCTGCCCGACATCGCCGGCCCAGAGGTCGCCCGTCTGCTTGTCGAAGTTCATCTTCCAGACGTTGCGGAGGCCATACGCATACACTTCGCCGCGCGCGCCTGGCATGGAGACGAACGGATTGTCGGCGGGAATCGCGTACTGCCGGCCGTTCTCGATCTTGTTGACGTCGATGCGCATGATCGACGCATTGAAGTCTGAAACGTCCTGCCCGGTGTTGTTGCCGTCGCTCGTTGCCGCGCCATCTCCGGCGGAAAAGTAGAGATAGCCATCGGCGCCAAAGCGCATGCAGCCGCCGTGATGATCGACCGCACTGATCCACTCGGTAATGATGTGCTCGCTGTTCTCGTCAGCTACAGGTACCTGGGACCAGCGGTCGGTTACGGTGTAGCGGGAAATGCGGACGCGGGCGGGCGTGGGCTTGGGATCGATGTACGAGACATAAACATAACCGTTGCTCTGGTACTTGGGGTGGAACGTGATGCCCCAGACGCGGCGCTGCTCATTCCAGGCGAGGTATTTGTGATCTTTGCGGCGGATATCCAGAAACAGTTCAGCACGTTCGACGTTCTGATCTTTTCTGAACGAATAAATCAGGCCGGGGTCTTCGCAGATGAACCAGCGCTGATTATCGGGCGAATTGGCGATGTCCAGCGGGCGGTCGAAGCGCAGCTTGGGAAACACGCGCTCAACCGTGTACGGCGCCGGCGGCTCGGGAGCGCCGATGACTTTCGACGTCGTCCACTCCACGCGTTTGTCGAGGCCATACGGTTTCGTTTTATCCAGCCACGGCAGATTGGCCTTGGAGCGCTCAGCGTCGGCGGCAAAGACGGCAGTTCCGCTTAAGACCACCAAGCACAACAGCGCCACAGATGAAACTCTGGAACACGGCATGTAAGCTGAATCTCCGAAGAAAGCAGAGTCGAGTTTAACGGTTTTTGCCGGATCGCGAAAGTGTGGGAGCGCTCAAAAAACAGCACGAGCCGCCATTTTCTGCGGCTCGCGCGAACACTATAAAAGTGGTCTCACTTATGGAACCACTTTGAATCACTTTTCCGGCGTGACTGAAATAGCATGCTTGACGGGAACCATGCCCGCGCGGACATAGCGGTGATACGAATCCTGGATTTCATAGTACGACTTGCGCATGACCTCGAGTTTTGCGGCGATCTCCTTATCCGCTTCCAGCGTCTTGGCCAATCCAGGGAATCCGGTGATCGCGCCCTTGATCATTGGCGTTTCGTAGCTCTGCTTCTGAGAAACACGGGTGTCCATATTGCGGAAGGCCTCGCTGAACGGATTGGCCGCCATGAACTGTTCGGCCAGGTTGATTCCCTTTTCGAGCTCTGCTTTGCTGAAGGATTTGCTCTGCCCGCCCCAGTTGACCTGCGCTTTCTCGCCTTCCAGATTCTTGACGATCAGCGTCAGGCGATTGAGATCCTGGTTGAAGGGGACGAACGGCGCGACGCTCAGCGTGCCCGAAGAAGATTTCACGTCTCCGTTGAAGCAGAACGGATAACGGGTGCTCTCGATTTCAGCTTTGCCATTTTCGCCAGAGAGAACCTTGTGCCCGCCCTCAGCGCTAGAAGCACCTTTCATATCCACCGTGATGGTGCCGAGATTGCCATCCAGGCCCATGCCTTTCAGGAAGGCGTACGCCATAAGCAGATGTCCGTTGGGGCCGGGATGAAAACCATCCTTGCCGCAGACGTCGTAGTTTTCGCCGAGCGCGGCCTTGGCTTTCTCCATCGCGCTGTACATCGCATCGTAGACGTTCGCGAAGGGCATCTTCTGTTCATCGGCGATCTTTTTGGCGATGTCGCGCAGTGAGGCCAGCGTGGCGTTGTACATCTTGGGCTGTTCGCCGCCGCCCTTGAAGAACTTGAAATCCACGGCGCCCGGCGAGCCGACCACGACAGTCGCGCCAGAGGCCTTCAGCTTCGTGACGATCTGGTTCATCGCGTTGTAATACGTGTTGCCGGTGCCTTCGTTGAAGGGCTTGTAGCCGCCGTCATTCATTCCGTAGCAGGTGGTCACGACATTGGGCTCGAAAAGCTTGAGGTCGTTTTCCATGCGGTTCTTAAATCCGCCGGCTGTCTCGCCGCTCCAGCCGTACTGCATGCACTTCAAATCGAGTTCAGGCATGCAGGCAATGAGGTAGAGCTCGATGTATTTGCTATAAAGCTTCTGCTCAGTGATTGAATCACCCACGATGGCGACGCGATCGCCTTTTTTAAGAACCAGCCCGCCTTCGCCGGCCTGAGTCATCGACAGACTCACTGCGGCAAGGACGGTCCAGACAGCCAGACGAGGACAGATGCGGCGTGACAACATGCGTGAACTCCTTTACGAAGGTAAACACTTTAAATCCGAGGGAGAATCGTAGTGCGTGCATGGAAAGTTTAAAATACAGAACGGCGCTTCGCAGCGCCGTTTGCGATGTTGCAAACTGCCGGTGCGGCCCTATAAGCCGCCGCGTTTTCTGCGGAGAACAGGCGCGCCTGGCGGTGCTGCGATCTCATCGGCGACCAGCCACTTTCCCTTGTCGGCCTTGTCGATAATCTTCCCCATCAGCGTGACTTCCTTTTTGTCGTAAGCACTGAGCACCGTCAGAAATGCGGCGTTCAAAACCATCACGGGGTAAGCGCCGCCGCCTTCAGAAATGTAGCCAATAACCTTTGGCAGCGGCTTTGCACTGGCAACCTCTTCTGGAAGAAGGCTGAACTTTCCCTTCACGGGAATGCGCCCGGAGTTGGCCTTGCCCATCGTATCGATGATTTCCTGGCGCAGCGCTTCTTCTTCCTTTTCCGGGTCAACCTTATTCTGTCCGGCTTCGCAACTCGTGGCACCAGCCAACAGCAGCAGAAGACAGGATAGAAGCCAGGCGGATCGCGTGCTCATACGTCGCTCTCCAGAAGTCGTGCGCAACACTATTCTAGCACATCCCGGTAGTCGAGAATGCGCGGCTTGGTGAAGTAGGTGATCGAGATGTCATCGAACACCGGTGTATCCAGCAGGTACATACTGGCCGGATTGACACAGTAGTATCCGCGGTCCACCTCCACGTCGCCTGCCCCTTTATCGGCCAGCTGGTCCACAGGGTAACGGAAGTACACGCGGTAGCGCAGGTACTTGGGCTCCACGCGGATCAGCTCGCCGCCAGGCCCGAGGATCTGATTCACCAGCGTGGGATTGGTGAAAGGCTTGCCTCCGTTGCCGCGAATGATCTCGTTGTAATTAGAGGGGTCAAAATCAACGTCCTCCAGGATGGCAACTTCGACGCCCAGGCTTGCGTGATACGATTTCTGACTCTTGTACTTGGCGTCGGCATTCTGATAGTCGGCCGGGGTCGCGCGCGCACAGCGGAAGGGCAGGACCGTCGGGTTGTTGTCGTAGGTGCTCAGGTCGAAATCCTCGTACTTTTCGTTCAGCAGGTTGTTGTACTTGCAATAATCAAAGGGTCCGCGGAATGGGACCGAAAAGGTCGTGGGGGCCTGTGCCGTGCGCTTAGTGATGGTTTCATCGCGCGTGAATTTTCCGCTCGCGACCTTGTTTTCATGCAGGAAGCGGGGCGTAAAGACATTCCAGCTCACGCGCGCCAGCGTGACCTTCTCTTTTTCGCCCGTCACGACGTTGCCCTTTTTGTCGTAGCCCTTCAGAGACTGCAGCATCGACTGCGACGTGAACTGCGGGCACTTGTTACGGTCTTTCGGATCGCGCGGCAGGTAGTAACGGCTGGTGTACATCTCGCCGTCGCCGGACCGCGCCACGCGGTCGCTCGTGCCGGCACCGAAACCATCGTAATCCGGGCGCAACGGTCCCCAGACAGGGTCGGCATTCTGCTTCGGTTTCCATGGATTGCGCAGCGTGTTTTCCTTGCGCGACATCTTGAATTCATCGATGACGGCGAAGGTGCCTTCTTCAGGCGTGCCACGGTAGATGCTGCAGAATTCATTGCCGCTGCCGTTGTAGCCACGGCCGGGATTGCAGTTGTTCAGGCCGAAAATCGGATTGTCTTCAACTTCCAGACCGTCGGCCGTTCTGGTTCCTCCCGGCGATGCCCAGCGGTAGCGCACCGGCTGTCCGCCGTCGCCGCGGCCCGGCCCCCAATCCATCACCACAGGATCTGGCGCCGACGTGCTGCCGCCGGTGTTTCCAGCACGGCCCTTGTCCTGGTAGGTGACGAACCCGCTTGCACCGGCGGTCTGGTGACAGACCCAGAATTTAGCCTTGGCTGAGTAATTGGGGCCGTCCGGGAAGCGCTCGGAATCAATGAAGGGACGGAAGATGTTCGCCGACAACCACAGCGAGTTATTATCTTCCCAGCCTTCTGAGTTCTGATTGCTCTTCCAGAACCCGCTTTTTCCCGAACCGCCCGGGCCGCCGGGCGAGGAGATGCCGTTGACCAGGTTGTGATTCTTGCTGAAATCCTGGCTCAAGTAGATACGGCAACCCACGAAGTGCCAGCGGAACGGTTGCACCCGGTACGAGGGCGATTCGGGCTGATACGTCCCCGGATAACGTCCGGGATCGGTGCGTGTATTGGGCACGCCGCTGCTGCCGCCGTGCAGGTAGATCGTGAAATCCGATTCGGACCAATCGCCCGAATTCTGGTTGGGCTCCATGATCAGTGAGAAATCGTTCACGCGGTTGCCGGCGCCACTGACTCCCCAGGTCGGATCTTCCGCCGGCTGCAGCGTACTTAAGCTGGAGCCCTGTTCACATACGGCAAACTGAGGACCGCCCTGCTTGCGCAGCCAGAATGCCTCCGCGCGAATTCCCGTGGTTGCCCAGCCGGGAGTGGTGCAATCGAAAAACTCGTGGCTGCGGTTGTCATTGTGGTGCCAGGTCGTCTTGGTCCACATTGACAGAAGCCAGCCCTTCACGTCACCCGCCTTGCCCGCATTGCCCAGTTGTTCGCCGCGTGCGCGCACTGCGTTTTTTCCATTCAGGCTGAAGTTCTGCGTTTCGTAATTGGCCGGCGCGTCGGCTGCCAGGTTCGATTTCCGGTCGCCCTTGGCCACGCCACACAGGTACTTCATGACTCCGTCATTGCCGGCAACACCCGGCCCCCCGACAAAAACACCGTCATTGCGCAGGTCGCCCTGGCGGCAGGTGACATTATTCCAGTAAAAGTCCGGCCGCAGACCGCGCAGCGCGTTCCGCACAGTCTGGTAGCGAAAGATATCCATCGGCGGGGGATTGGAACTCGTGTTGTAGGTGCTTGTGCCCCACGGCGGAGGAAGATCCGGCTTCACGTATGTTCCCGTCGCATTCCAACTGGCCAGACCGATCAAGCCTGGGTCCGAGTCCATCTGATTATCGTTGAGTGCGCCCAGCAGGCTCATCGTGTCCAGGACCGGGACCTTGTGGTCGATCGGCGTCTTGGCCTGCTCGTGACCATTGCCGCGACAGGTTTCCGTATCCAGGTCTCCATTAAAGGAGGCCAGGAAGGTGTCGTCATCGCCGTTCTCGTTGGGATCATAGCGCTGCGTGTTGGTGGCCAGCACCAGCTGTCCATCCCAGGCAGCCGGCAAAACACGGTTGGCGACTACGCCCGGAACTTCGATGGGCCGCGAATTCACGCCGTACATTCCGCCATTCACCGGCTGGCCCCAGGCATCGCGCTTGCCATCTACGCCGCCCAGATCCACGTCGACGACTTCCGTATTGAGCGGATTGACGATGCGGTAGCGCAGCGGCACAAGCGGCTCAGGCAGCGTATTGAGCGACAGACGCTTGTTGTCGTTCTTGTAATCGCGTGCCACGGCGCCGGCGTCCGGATCGCCGGGATTGCCCTCCGCTTCCTTAATGTACCCGTTGACGAACTGCTGCTGCGTGGACTCGCGCCAGACGTGGTACACGCGCACCAGCGCCTGTGCCTTGCGCTCGGCCAGCACTTCACCTCGCTTGAGCACCTGTCCGATGGACTGGATTTCATAAACACCGCCGGAGTTGAAACTGAATTCCGTCGTCGAACGGTTGAGATCGGTCTTGTCGATCATTTCGTCGGATTTGTAGCGGAAACTCCGGGTGACGTAGCTGCCCATCCACTTTGGATCGGTCCCGTAAATTCCGCACACAAAATAGAACCATTCCGAGCCCCCGCTGCCCCATCCGGTCCGCTCGCGGCTGAACACAGGCACCGCATCCGGGTTCATGAATCCATCCAGGTCGCAGACCGAAATATCCGACAGCTTGGCATTCCAGCCGTCGATGCGGCCGTGGCCGCTGCGGGAAATCTGGTCCGGGGTTTCCTGCTGGTTGGTGTAGACCATCACCGGCTCCATCTCGGTGAAGTTGCGGCCCCAGCGGTCGATCCATTCAATGTTTGGATTAAACTTCAGGATATCCGTGTTCGGATTGAAGTGCGCCATGATCAGGCGGCCGACGGATGCTTTGTGCTGGATGCCCGTGCCGTCTACGCTGTTGTCCTGCCGAGCCGTATCCCAGGGCTTGACGACGCGGAAGTAAAAGTCGTCCCAGTTCGTAAACGGCCCGCGCCGGTAGGCTTCGTCGACAGTCGTGCTGGGCATTCCGGTTTTTGGATCGATGTACTTGCAGGCCGGATCGTATTGCCGTGCGATGAGAATACGCATCGCCAGTTCATGCGCTTCATTCATCTTATTCGTTCCGGCGGGGTCGGCCATGTTGTAGTTGTTGATGTAGTCCATGTCGTAGCCGAAGCTGTTCAGCTTGGGGCGGTAATTCGCGACATAGTCCACGTCATACTTGAGCCTGCCGGGGCTTCCGGGGATGCGCTTCATTCCCTTGGGCGTAAGAATGTAGGGCTCGACGGTGCGGTAGACATTATTGACGTCGTCAAAATCCCCGATCTTCCAGTCCGGATCAGCCGGGTTCCAGGCATAGCGCGACTTGAGCTTGCCCGTCGTGGTCGAATACTGCGCCAGCAGCGCCAGGTCCGCATCCGTTCCGATCGACAGGAAATGCCCGTGCGTGACATTCAGCCCCATGAACATCGCCGCCAGCACCTTGTCCGAAGCCGTGTTGATGTTGATCGGCGCGCGGTGAATGCAGAGCGGCCGCGCCGAATAATCCGTGTGCGGATCGTCGTCCAGGTACTGCACGGCGCCTTCGGTCTTCATCTTCGGAAAATAGCCGATGCCCTTCAGAGCCGTGCCCTTGAGAGGATCGCTTCCCGTCGGCAGTCCCGTCGGCGGCTTGGGCGGAGTCGAAAGCGTGCCGTTGTATGAAACGTTCGTCGCCGGGCTGCCGTGGAGATCTTCCAGCAACGCATCTTCGCGCGCGTAGATCATGTACGAGCTGGTCGGTCCGGGCGGGATGGTGAAACCGGTCGTCGCGCCTCCATTAAGCGGCTGAAAGGCCTCGACCTGGATCCAGTCCACGCCATTGGTGCGGATGCGGCGGACCTGTCCCGCCCCGTGGCCGTTGACAATCGTCACGTACGAGCCGCGCAGCGAGCCGCGCTTGTTTTCCGGATCGCCCACCGGATCGTCCGGAATCCAGCTCTTGTCGCGGTCGATTGCAATCTCATAGTCCGCGCCCTGGCCGCCGCCGCTGCCAGTCTGCGGCACCCATTCAAATTTGCCGGTGCACACGGTCGTTGTGTCGACCCAGGAATCCACCGTGATGTAATCGCGAATCGCGGCGAATTTCACCTCTACTTCAAGCTGCTCGAGGGGATCGTCCGGAATGTTGTTGGGCGGAAGAGATCGTTCGACATACGTCAGCGCGTGCTTGACGGCTTCCAGGTTCTTGAAGAGGCCTTTTCGCGCGCGGTAGCCGGCAATGGCATAACCATCCCCGAACAACGCTGTTTTGTTATCTTTGGGATTAAGGGCCGGCCGGCCGGTGACGTCTTCGTTGACCTTCCCGCTTGCAAACCAGGGAATCAACGTGCCGTTTTTGTCGTAGGTGTTGTAGAAGATGTCCCGAGCCACTTCGCCATAAACCCCGCCCGGCGCGCCGCCTTTCGGCCAGTCGTTGGGGTTATTATTGAACTTGGCTCCGCCATACCATTCCCACACGCGTGGAATCAAATAATTCTGGTCCGCCGCCACCAGTGGAGGACCGATGACGCGGCAGAGATTATCCAGCAGCGTGCCGAGGTTGTCGCAGGCATTCACATTAATTCGGCTGCCGGAGTCAAAGATGTTCAACGAAAAGCAGTCGCCGCCGCCGAGGTCGTTGGTCGAGGAACTCAGCGACCGCGAGTAGCCGCGCATCTCGTCGAGCTTAAAGCGCGCCTCTTCGGGATTGTCGATCGTGCCGTCGGCATCGTCATCGGCGCCGTTGTGCAGGTACGGGCTGTCGGGATAGGAGATATTGCGCTTGGCCCCGTGCATGTAATCGACCATGAACCAGGGGTCGGTCGGATCTTCAATTTTCTTAAACGCCTGTGTATGCAGCTGCGCCACGGCGAATTCAATGCCGCCGCGAGCCATCATCTCTGCACGTATGGCATCCGAGTAGCGCGTTGCAGACTTGGTCTGCATCAACATCATTGTGTAAAACCCAGTTGCCAGCGCCGCCAGAATGGCAAGCACGGCGGCAACCATGATCAACGTCACGCCACGGGACCGCCCACTGTGCAACACAGGACAAGCCACCATAGTGCCTCGCTTTCGACCTGAGCCGTGATCTTATGTTTTCTGCAATTACTTGTAGGCTTGTCACATGACTTTTGGGACAAAGAAATCCTTAAGTCGCAAAATAACGTAACGGTATTTTTGGCTGAGATTTGTAATTACAGGTGAGCTGGAGAGATGCACAGAACGAACAACAACGTGCTGCGCTATTTGCGCTTCGCAACGGAGGCACTTCGTCGGGATATGGCAGAGGCCGCTTTCGTTTTTCGCTTGCCCGCTCGTGACCGTTTGCCCGGCTCAGGCCGGCTCAGCCGTTGTTCAAGCAGAAGCGTGCGTACATATTTGAACGTCCGCACACAAGCCTCGTCCGGAGACAGATCGCTGTGCGGCAGCTCCCACGTCAGGGGGCCTGTGTAGCTGGAATTCTCAAGCGTTTGGTGGACGGCGCGAAAATCGATGTCGCCATCACCCGGTACGCGCGAGTAGCGTTTGCGGGCGCGGATATCCATCATCTGCAGCGCAAAAAGCCGCTGCTCCAGTTTCCTGATCAGCCCGCAGACATCCTCACCCGATACTTCAGCGATGCCAATGTTCAAACTTGCTCCAAGATGAGGAGTGGCGAATTTATCGAGCAGCGCTTCCAGTTCACCCGTGCGCTCGATCAGATGTCCCGGTTCGACTTGAAGCGCCAGGCGTTGACCCAGCTGATCGGCAACTTCCAGCAGACGCGCCAGTTCCTCGTCCAGCAGCTTGCGCGCTTTTTCCGGCGGCATTCCGCTGAGCGCTTTTCCGGACGTGATCGTAACGGCGTGCGCGCCCAGTTCTTTTGCCGCGCGCAGCGCTTTCTTGACGTAAGCGAGGCGCCATTCACGCAGGCTGCGGTTGCGCGAGATCAGCGAGGGTTCTGTAAGGGGCTCATCGGGCGCATCGCCCCAGAAGCCGGCGGGGCTGATGGCGTTAACGTTTGAGACGTAGAGATCCAGCTTTTCAAGCTGCTTGACCAGCCGCGAGAGATCACGCGGGCTGAACTGGTCGAGCCAGAAATGGGGCTTGTCGGCAACGATTTCAACGCCTTTGAAGCCCGCTTTGGCGATGCGCTTCAGCGCCTTCTTCAGCGGCAGGCGCCGGTAAGCGCTGGTTGAAAAAGCAAACCGGTGCAGATCCATCAAGCTCAGCCCAATCCCATTGAATACTTCTATAGTATTGTCTATCGGCCAGATGCGCTTCACTATAAAGGAGATTCGGCGTCGTAGTCATTCGACATTCGTCACCCGTCACTCGTCACCCGTCACTCGTCACACGTCACACGTCACCCATGGCGCACATACATACATCAGTTAACGCGGGCGTAGTACGATCGAGGAGAAACGACCATGCCTAAGACCCAGCTTGCTGAGATGAAATTCGCAAAGGTGTACCCGCTTTATGTTCAGAAAGCGGAGCGCAAGAAGCGCACGAAGGAGGAGGTCGATCAGATCATCTGCTGGTTGACCGGCTACGACGATGCGGGATTACGCAAACAGATCGAACAGGAAAACGATTTCAAAACGTTTTTCGCGCAGGCTCCTCGCTTTCATCCCAACAGCGCACTGATCAAAGGCGTCGTCTGCGGCGTGCGCATCGAAGAAATCGACGACCCGCTGATGAAGAAAGCGCGTTATCTGGACAAGTTGATCGACGAACTCGCCCAGGGCAAGCCGATGGAAAAAATCCTGCGGGCATGAGTCATGCGGCGGGTCGTCGAAAGGTAATCAACAGTTCCGTGGTCCGTATTCCCTAGTCCGTAGTCCCTAATCGGTAGTCCGTAGTCCGTTAGCCGCGGAGCGGCGCAAGAATAATAGCCCACGGCGCAAGCCGTGGGAAAAGCAATGCAGATGATGGCAGAGCCCTCGAAGAGGGCGACAGACCATGGGGAGCTCGGGGAGAAACCGGCGATCGCACGCAGTCGCCTGCCGCCCCTACCGGGGCTCTCATCATTGATGACTCGGCTTCCCACGGCTCTCGCCGTGGGCTATTATTCTGTTGCCCTCCGGGCAAGAAACGGCACGGACCGCGAAATGCCAGCACCGCACAAATCGAATTGCTGACACCGCTTTCTGCCGCACCTTCGCGACGAAAAAGAGCACATTCCCGCTTGCCACGGCCGAGCTCGCTGATAAATTTCTTTCTCAAGCCGCGCGCTGAATTACCTACACCCCGGTTCGAGATCTCAGGAAATCGACGGGGCAAACCAGATGCGCGGTGCTTATGTAAGGCCGCGACTTTTTCCAGGCACAATTTAGTACTTCAACCACACGCGTCCCGGCTGTCGCACGGACCAGCCAATCGGCAGGTCGGAATTCGTGTACCTATGCGCTCGGCGCGTCTGGTAACGCGTGAACGCACGCGTTCGATGACGTTGTGCCTGAAAAGATCCTCCGCGGCTGAGGGAGGATCGTTATGGAGGACACGTTTTTTACCATCGAGGAGGCCGCCCGCATCCTGAATTGCAAGCGGTCCACTGTTTATCAGTTGCTCGCCAATGGCTGGCTCAGCCGGCCGCTGGGCGGGACGCGCGGAAGCGGAAGCGGGCGAGTGACAAAAAAATCGCTCTATCAACTGCTGATTATTGATCGTGCAAATCAGCTTCCCAGAAAGACTTTGAGAAAGCTGCGAAACGGAACAAAACTTTTTGCCGGAATTTCGTCCAAAAACGCTGAGGCAAGTTGTCTCAGTATAGATGAGGGGGCAAGCCAAACGCCTGCGCCTGCAGCTGGTTCCACAACCACTCCTGCCGAAAATCTGAAGCGTTGTTTGCACCACGACTTTGCGGAACAGCGCCAGTTCAGCTTCGGCTGGAAGGCGCGACAACTTGAACCCAATGACCCAGCGCTGCAGGACGATCTCGTTCAAGAAATGTCATTGGCAATTCTGGAGTACAATCACCCGGCGAGTTTTGAATTTCTCTTCGAACTCGCGACGAACCGTGCGAAGAATTATCTGAAGTACGAAGTCGCACGCGGAACGCTCTCGCTGAGCCACGCACGGCACGTGAGCGACTCGCTTGCGGAAAAGATGGCTAGCCTGCAGGCGCTGATCGATCAACTGATGCAGCGCGGCGTGCCGGCCGAATGGATCGAAGAGGTGCTTGGAAGGCGGGTGGCGTAGCGCGGTGGTTGGTGGTTAAGGCAACAGCAACGGAATTTTAAAGCTGAGAGTTTAAAATTTAGATTTGAAAGTGAGCAGCTCACGGAATCGACGTGCGCTCTAAAATTTAAACTCTGCACTTTCAAATTTAAAATTCACGTTCTGTTCGCCAACGTATTCCGCGACTCACCACGTGCCCTTATCTTGCGTTCGCTGCGCTTACGACGGCCTTTCTCCCCCGGGAAGACGGCGCTCAATGCGCGCCGTGCCCCTTCTCCGCCCCGCCGGTCTGCGTCGCGAGGAACTCGACCAGGTTGCGAATGTCCTGCTTCGAAAGAACTTTGTTCAGCTCTTCAGGCATCAGCGACTGGCCGCGCTTGCTGCTCTTGATTTCGGCCTTCTGCACTTTGACCAGCGTGTCTGGCGGAATAAGCAGATCCATCTCTTTGTCGCTCTCCTTCTTCATGAGACCGACATGCGTTTTGCCGTCGTTCATCTTCACGATCAGCGATTCGAAGCCGACGGAGATTTTCGCATTGGGCTGCAGAATAGATTCGAGAATGTATTCGCGCGTCTGCTTCTTGCCGACATCGCCGAGCGCCGGGCCCGCTTCGCCGCCTTCGCTGCCAATCTTGTGACAGCGCATGCACTGCGCTTCGGCTTTTTCGTAGAATACTTTTCGGCCAAGCGCAGCGTCTCCGCCGAAAAGCGTGTCACGGTAACCGGCCAGCGTGTCATCTTTGGCGCTGGCGGCCTGAGCTGAAATCTTTTCGAGCGCGCTCTTGATGGGCTCCGCCGTACGCTTCGCGGCCGCTTCGGCAATGTCAAGATGAAGCTCTTTGGGAGCACCCCCGGCCGCCAGCATCTCCGCCCATTTGAGCAGGATCTCGTCGGCTTTTGCGTCTTTGATCGTTCCAAGCGTCTGCATCGCGCCCTGCCGCTCGATCACGGACGTGCTCTTCTCGACGATTTCGCCGAGCGCCGCGACCGACCCGGCAGGATTGATCTGCGCCTTGAATTTATTGCCTTCGTTGCGCAGCGCGTCGTTCTTGTCGGCAGTCGCGATCTTCACCGCTTCGGTCACACGGACATCGCCGATCGCGACCAGCGCCTTGAGCGCCGCTACGCGCGTGTCGGGCGCCAGCTTTTCATTGGCGACGAGCTCAAAAAGAACAGGCGCAGCTTCCTTAATTTTGAACTTTTCAGCAGCTTCGAACGCGGCCTTGCGAACCTCCGCCGGAGCGCTGCGCAGAATCTCCGGCAGCGTTTTTCGCAGCGCATCGGCGGCAACTTTTTCGTCGCGCGGCTGCAGCGGCCGGTAGAGCCCGACAATCAGATCGCGCTGGCTCGGCTGCGGCCACGACGCGAGCAACTGCAGCGCGCCGGCTCTTCCCTTTCCAGGAGCGTCCGCGCGAGCCGCATATGCAGCGAGCGCCGCCGCGTGCTGCGGGGTGCCGAGCCGGAAATTAGCGTTGATCACACGCAACATGAACGGCTCCGACGTGCTGTACGCGGGTGGCTCCGGCGAAGTCCATTGAATCAACGCAGCCAGTTGAGGCATGGCGTCGGCGATCGGCACATCGTTGATTGCGCGCGCCGCTTCGATCGCAAGCAACGGGTCCGCATCTTTGAGGAAGCGCGCGATCTGCGGCATCTCCAGGCGGCGCATCGCGAGCAGCGAAACCATGCGCACCGCGGGCGACGGGTCGCTCGAGAGACTTTCGACGAGTTGCTTGTCGTTCATGCCGAGAAGCGCCATCATGCCCGCGTGGCGCAGCATCGGATCGAGCGGCGTGTTGGCCTTGATCATTTCAAGCAGCGGCTGCAGCGCGTCTTTGCGGCCGAGTTTGCCCAATCCCATCGCGCCGAAATATTTTGCACGCGGGCTGGTATCGCTCAGCAGCTTAATCAAACCGTCGAAAGCCTTGGCGACCTTTCCATCTCCCAGCACGCGCGCCGCGTTGGAACGCACTTCGATGTCCTCGTCAACAAGCAGCGGCAGAACGGCGTCGAACGCGGCGGGATTCTTGCGGCCGATCTGGCCGAGTCCCCAGATCGCATGCAGACGCGCAAACTGGCTTTCCTTCTTCTGCGCCACTTGCGCGAGCAATGGTATCGAATCGGCGCCGCGGTCCGCCAGTTCAAACTGCGCCTCCTGCCGCACGCGTTTGTCTTTATGCGCCAGCAGCGTGACAAGCTCGGCCGGCGCACGCTTTTCGAAGCCTTCGTTCAGGAGTTTTTTAGTTTCAAGCACGAGCGGGTCTTTGATTGTCTTCGGATCGTACGCGCGGTAGATGCGGCCCTTGCCTGTCTTTGAAATGCCGCCGACCCACAGACTCACATACGCGCCGCCGTCGGGCCCCCATTCGATATCCGTCGCCTGCGCGGACCAGAAGAAATTTTTCTGCTCAATGAGTTCGTAACTTGCGCCTTTTGGCTTGAGCTTGAACTGAAACACGCCGCCGCCTTCGCCGCGGTAATCGCAATAAAAAAACGTGTCGTTGTACGCGTCGCTCAGGCCGGTTCCCGGATAGAAATTCACACCCGACGGCCCGGCGCCGACGTTCGCCACCGGCGGAACGATGTACGCGGCCTGGCCGTCGAACTGCGGCTTCCAGAGTTTCTCGCTGTTCCAGGGGCCAAGATTGTTCGGCCAGCGAATGTACTGGTAGCCGCCGCGCCAGCCGCTGTCGCCGCCTTCGACGATGTACACCCAGCGCGCGCCGTCGCCCATGTCGGCGTTGTTGTCGGCCGTGTAGAGATTGCCATAGTTGTCAAACGTGAGTTCCTGCGGATTGCGCTGCCCGATCGCGAACACTTCGAACTCGCTGCCGTCCGGATTGCAGCGGAACGTCGCGCCGTATTCCGGATGTGTAAAGCTCTTGCCTTCTTGCGACGTCACCGCGAAACCGCGGTCGCCCACGCTGAAATAAAGTTTGCCATCCGGCCCGAAACACAGCCCGTGCAGATCGTGACCCAGGAACGCGATGCGCACGCCAAATCCGCTCAGCAGCGTTTTGCGCTGATCGGCTTTGCCGTCGCCGTTCGTGTCTTTGAGCTGCACCAGATCGGGAATGCAGGTGTACCAGACCGTCCCTTTGCGCGCGATCACGCCGGCGCCGGCGCCATCAACGATGCGGTTAAAACCATCGGCAAAAACCACCGCGTTGTCGGCTTTGCCATCTCCATCTTTGTCTTCGATCAGGCGGATGCGGTCGTGATGCAGCGTCAAGCGGCTTACTTTTTCACCCAGGCGCCGCTTGATCATCGCTTCGCGGTCGGCCGTGCTGCGGCTGGCCAGATCCTGATCCAGGATTTCCATGTGCCCGCGCATGTCCATGGCGCCATAGTCGCGCTCGCCGCCGCCGTTGATGCCGTCCGCAAACCGGAAGAGCTCGCAGACGTAAAAACGATTCTGGTTATCGATGCAGAAGGCCACCGGGTGAGCCAGCATCGGTTCGGCCGCGAACAGATCGCAAACGAAGCCTTCCGGCAGTTTGAACTTGTTCTTGAAGAGCTCCGCTTCGTCCGATGCAGGCGCGAGCTTCGGCTGCCACTCGCCTGACGGAGCCGCTGGCTGCTCGGCTGCTCGCACGAATAAGGAGGCGAACAACATCAGCACCGTCAGATTACGCAGCCGAAAGCTCATAGTCGCTCCTGAAAAGTTCAACACGGACGCGCGCCAAACTTGTATACACAAGCCCGGCACAGAGCGTTGAATTACTTTTGCGGAACGAGTCGAATTTTCAAAATTTTTGGCCGGCACACGTCAGCAATCTTCTTATCAAGTTCGCTGCGTTTCGGATTGGCCGCCGGCGTTTTGCGCAGATTGGCGTAGCCGGTTTTGCGGCGCTCTTCGAGCAGCGGAAGCAGTGCGGCACTTGCCGCCGTCGTTGGAAACTTTTCCAACCTGGTGAGATCAACGCCGCGTTCGAGATCTTCTTTGCTGAGCGTCGCCACCTCGACGTCATCAGCGAAAAGTTTGTAAGACAGATGAGTCAGTCCTGTGATTTTCAGTGTGTGCCGGTTCAGCGACTCATTCCACTTCGCAAGCTCCACCGATTTCATATCCCATGTTCGATCGTTTGGCGCCGGAAGTTTTGCGGTCCACGAGAGCTCAAGGCCGCCGGCGTCGCTCTTCAAGTCCCGCACGTCGCCGCTCATGACTTTGTTCGTCGCAACGTCGATGACCGCTTCGCTCGCCAGCGACGGGGCGTTCCAGCCCTTCAGAATCGCCAGCGCCATCAGCATGTGGCCGGTGTTGTCGGGATGAATCATGTCGCCCTGCACGCGGAACGCCGGCGTGTCAATACGGCGCGTCTTGATGTGCTCCTTCATCGGCGTGTGCAGGTCGGTGACGAAGACTCCGTCTTCCTTAAGCGTCATCAGAAATTCGCTGAACTTTTCGAGCACCTGGTCGTAATCGGCGAACGGCTGCTTATAGCCATAAGACTCTTCAGGCCGCACGTCCGGCTGGCCGGGGTTCTTGGAATCGAACACCGGCGGCGTGATGATGTTCAGCCGCGCTTTCGTCTCCTGGCGCACGCGATCGATCAGCATCTTTACGCCTTCTTTGTATTTGCCGAAGCGCTCTTCGCTGAAGGGATGATAGATGCCGTCGTTCATGCCGTAGCAGCTCACAATCAGCGTCGGATCAAAATCGGCAACAAACTGCGTGAAGCGCGCGAACGCATGCGGGCGGCGGCCGGGATGATCGACTTCGCTCAGGCCCGAGAGCGTTTCACTGCCCTTCCCTGAATTGATCAGCGTGTATGCGCGCTCCGGAAAACGCGTGGCGAGATAACTTTCGATGTAAATGATGTAGCGCCCGCCGGCTGTGATGCTGTCGCCGAAGAAGACGATGCGTTCCTCGTTCTTTAATCGGAACTCAGCCTCTTCGCCGGCGTGCGACAATGCCGCCACAACGGAGAGCACAATCGTTAAGAACAAATGTTTTGCGTGCATTCGTTACTCCCAAGTCAGTCGAAAACATGCCTGGTTCGTATACACTCGGCAGACATGTCTGATCCCAAAAAGCATGGCGTTGTCGCGGTACTGCAGGACGACACGGGACGTTACCTTCTCATCCGCCGCGGTCTGACGCTCAAGCGTGCGCCGGGCTGGTGGTGTTTTGTGGGAGGCGAAGTCGAGCCTGGCGAATCGTTCGAAGACGCAATCGTCCGCGAAGTGCGCGAGGAAGTCGGTTTGTCCGTGCGCGCGCTCGACAAAATCCATGAAACCATTTCACCCAATGGCGAATACCGCCTGCATTGGTTCCGCGTGCAGCTCGCCGGGCGTATCGAAGACCTGGTGCCGCATTCAGTCGAAGTCGAAGAAGTCCGCTGGGTCTCCCCTGCCGAAGCGATCAGCGCCTGCGACCCCATGCTGCCCGCGCTGAAAGCCTGGCTGCAGGGGCTGAGCTAGGCAATTGCGCAGACGACTCAGGATAGAAACATTCGTTTTGAGGCCGACTCGCAAGGTTTATTTGCGGCCGAATGAAGCGCCATTGCGGAAGTGGCGCATGTCCTGGTTGAGCAGCTCGCGCAATTCGTCCTGGTGCTCAAAGTAGTTCTTGATGTCTTTGACGAACTTCGCCGGACGGATGCGCCGCTCGCTGTTCAGCCACGTCCGCACTGTCGCGTTGAGCTGTTCCACCAGCGACATGTTGTGATCGAAATAAGCCTGTACGTTCTGCTTCGTTTTGGCTGGGCGGCGCTGGGTCTCATTATCAATGTAGCGCCGCACGTTGCCGCTCAGCGTTTCGACCTGGCTGGTCTGGTGATCCACGTAAGCTTGCACGTTCTGCTTGGTCTTATTCGTGCGCACCGACCACTCGTTATGCAGGTACTTGCGGACGTCTTCGTTGAGGTACTCGGTTAAGCCGCGCTGATGCTCAATATAGGCGTGGATGTCAGCGCCTGCTTTATCGGCATAGCGCTTCTGGTTGCGGAACCAGCGTTCCACGTCCTGGCGCAGGGCCTCGGGCATTTCCCGCTGATGATCGAAGTAGGCACGGATATCGTCTTCGCTCTGCTTGGCCTTCTGTTCCTGAACGCGCTTGTAGCGGCGCACGTTGTCGTTGACGTCCTGAACTTTCTCGCGGTGGCTTTCGATGTAGTCGTCGATCTGCTTCTGCAGCCCTTCCCAATGCCGGATCTGCTCGGCCTTATAGCGGCGGATATCGTTGTTCAGCGTTTCGATCTGCTCTTCCTGGTACTTCCAGTAGTCCTCGATGCGCTGCACGGTCAAGTCGGTACGCTTGATGGTCTCATTGCGCCACCAGCGCGCAACGTTTTCACGCGTGGCTTCCGGAAGAGAACGCTGATGCTCAACGTAATTCTGAATGTCTTTTTCAGTCGCTGAAGCCAGATGGAATTGCAGACGCTTGTACGCATCGATGTCGGCTCGCAGGTCGTCGAGCTTGTCGGCCTGGTAGGCGTAGTAATCATTGATGTCGGCAACGACTTCCTTGGCCAGCCGGGCCTGCATGTTCTGGTAGGCGCGGACACTGGTATTCAAACGATCGACGGCTTCTGCGTGGTTGAGGTAGTAGCGCTCGACATCGTCTTCGGCCAGCTCGGCACGTGTTCGATCCGCGCCAATACAGCCGACGAGGAAGGGCAGACTCAGCAGAAGAATATATGCGGGCCAGAAACGGGACATGAAGCGTCCTTAATGAAGCGCTCTGTCCGGTTGCCGCCCCCGAAACCTGACGCAGAGCTCACTTTTTATGCACTCGTTCTAAACTATTCAGAAAGTGTTAGTAACTCATTCCACTGGAAAGGTCAACGTTGAAAGCGGGCACGACTATATCACTTCTGGGATAGGAGCCTCTTATATAAAGGAGCAGCCACCCGCGTGCACGTGGGGCAGAGCAAATGTTTTTAACCTTGACGCCTTTTGTAAGAACTGATGAAATGTGCGCACCCGTGCAACGCAGAGTCCGGTTTTTTTGCGCAACAGATTCAAGATTGCAACGACAAGCTTTCTGAAAAGGCAAACGCGTTTACTTCGGAGCTGAGACGACATGGCAGCCAATACAGTCTGGGGTGTGGACATCGGTAACTCCGCCATCAAGGCGGTCAAGATGACGAAGCTCGGCACGGGCGAGTGCATGATCACCGACTTCGACATTGTCGATATTCCCATCGGCGAGGACGACAAGGAGCGCAATTCGCGCGTACAGAGCGCGCTGGCGACGCTCGTGAAGAACCACAAATTCGGCAGCGATCAGGTCTACGTATCCGTCGCCGGAAATGTCTGTCTGCACCGCGAATTCCAGCTTCCGCCCGGCTCTGAAGACAAGCTCAGCGACCTGGTGCAGTACGAAGCCAAGCAGCAGATCCCCTTCCCGCTGGAGCAGGTCGAGTGGGGCTTTGAACGCTACGAAGATCCCAATGGCGTCGGCGTGGCGCTCATCGCTGTGCGCAAGAACGACATTCAAGACCTGATGAATATGTGCAAGGAGAACAATCTGAACGTCCGCGGCATCACCGCCGCGCCGATGTCGCTGTTCAACTTCATCCACTTTGAGTTCCGCCCCGAGAACACGACACTGATCCTCGACGCCGGCGCCAAGGGCACCGACTTCGTGGTGATGAACCGCCGCCAGGTCTACTTCCGCACAATCCAGATCGCCGGCCGTGAAATCACCCGCGTGCTCGAGAACAAGTTCAAAGTCACTTACGACAAGGCTGAAGACCTGAAGAAAAACATCTCCAAATCACCGCAGCTCGACAAGATCCTGGCGGTCATTGAACCCACCCTGCGCCAGCTCGGCGCGGAAGTGCAGCGCACGATCGGCTTCTGGAAATCAAAAGCGCGCGGCCAGCGCATCGGCCAGTGCTATCTCCTCGGCCACACGTTCCGTCTGCCCAAGATGGCCGAATACCTTCAGACTCAGGTCCGCGAAGCGCCCTTCGCGCTCGTGGAAGGTCTGCAGCGCGTGAAGCTGCATGAGTCGATCAATCCGGACGTCTGGAACAACGAATTTCCCACGATGGCCGTGGCAATCGGACTGGGCCTGCAGGGTCTGGGACTCAGCGAGCTGAAGCTCAACCTTATTCCGCAGACGGTCAAGACCACCGAAGCGGTCAATAAGTGGAAACCGTGGGTCGCCGCTTCGGCCGCTCTGGTTCTCGTGACCCTGGGTTACTCCTACTCGCAGGCGCAGGCGAGCAACGCGTTTTATGCAAAGAAGCTCCAGGAATTTGACAAGGTCGTCGCTGACGCCACGAAATCCGATAACGAAGCGCGCAGCGCCATTTCGGGCCTGGCTGAGAAGCGGGCACTGACGCAGCGCTGGGCGCGTATCGCCGCAGACCGCGGCAAGCTGACGCCGATTTTCGCGTCGCTGGCTGGATTGCGCGGGAGCGATAACAAGCCCTTCTTCGGGCCTGACAACAAGATCTTCCTCACTGGCCTGCAGGTTTCCCGCATGCCGCTGAGCACGCCCGGCTGGCAGCCGGAAAATCCGGACCGCCAGAAGCTGGCGACCTCTTCGGATGCGCTGACCGGCAAGTCGAGCCTGTACACGGTCATGAGCCCGCCTGACTCCGAGGACCCGATGCTGCAGCCTCCGGAAACGCGCGTCAGCGTTCCGCTGGTTGCCATGCTCTCCGGAGAAGTGGAAAGCGGCGCCAACGCACTCAAGACTCTTGCTGCGCTCGAAGAGATTCTTAAGAAGATGCCGGAAGTAAAAGATGTGCGCATCGAGACATCTGAAGCCGGTCCGGCGTACTTCGAGGAACCCATCGAATACCTGTACGACGGCAAGCTCAAGACGATGGAAAAGGCTTCCACGCCTGCGCCCGGTGCTGCGCCCACTGGGAAGAAGCTGCAGTATCGACTGTTCAACGTGTTTCTGCGCTGGAACGACCCCAATGATCCGGATGTCGAGCCGGTGAAGAAGTCCGCTGCGCCCGCTCCCGCGGCCGCTCCAAAGGCAGGCGCCAAGAAAGATGCAAAGGCGCCGGCAAAGTAATCCTGGCAACGGCCAAAACGGACCGGGCACTGAACAAGGAGATTGACGAGTGGATTTCAAGAAGAACCTATTCTGGATAGCAGTGGCCGTCGTGCTTGTGGCAGGAATCGGCGGCTACGCGTTCCTGGTCTCGGGCGTCAAGTCGGAGGACGGAAAGAGCACCGCCGATCTGAAGAGCGACGCCATGTCGAAGATCGACAAGATCAAGAGCCTGGCCAAGAAAGCAGACGACAAGAACAATCCGGATCAGCTCATGAATCCTGAGCACGTCAAGCTGGCTCGGGAGTACGGCGCTCGCCTCGACGGGCAGCTCAAGGCCATCCAGGACACGTGGAAGCCGCGCAAGCTGGATCTGCGCTATAGCGACTACCCGACCGACAGCGCCACCAAGTTCGACAACTGGCTGAGCGAAAAGCGCGACAAAATCATTGAGGCAGCGGCCAAGGCAAATCTTCAGCTGCCCGCCGATACCGACAAGCTGCTGTTCAAGGAACCCTCAACGGATGAGAACTCGGCCGATGTCACGCGCCATCGCGATTTCCGCCTCAAGCAGCTGGCCATCGTTGATGAAATCGTCTCCCTTATGACGCGCAAGTATGGCAAGCAGCAGGTGCTTAAGTTTGAACCGAAGGAAGACACGCAGGAACCGCACGAGACAGTAGACGTCGGCCCGCAGGTTCTGGAACGCGTTACAGTGTTCCCTTCTCGCAGCTGGCTTGGCACCAAGACGGTTGATCCGAAGTCTGCCGGAGTGATGATCGCCGAAGAGCGTGCGCGCCAGTGGACCGACGACGCCATCAAGCGCTCGGGCCGCCAGGTCAGCACGGCCAAGGGGAATTATGCTGAGCTGCCCTATTCCTTCTCCAGCATTGACATTCAGTTTGTTACGCCGCTTAATACCGTTCCAGCCGTCGTGCAGGCGCTCGAAAGCAGCAACCGCTACACAGGCGTGGTCACACGCGTGGATTACGCTCGCGCCACCGCACCCTTCCCCAGCGCAGCCGATCCGAAGGTGGCTACGCCCGGCCCGGTTCCGATGCTCAACACGCACTACCAGGAAGCCCCTGTGAGGGTGCTGGTCTCGCTTGATCTGTATGAGTACGACGCCGCCAAGGAGGCCGCTATGGCCGCGAAGGCGGAAGCCCCGGCGGATCCGAAGAAGGATGGCAAAAAGGATCCGAAGAAGAAATAACTTGCGGCGCTAAACTGATTCTGCCCGATTCTTGGTTGAGGAGATACTGACATGAGTGCGATCCAGACCCACGGCCCCAAAATTCTGCTCGCGGCGACGCTTGTCGGCTGCGGCGTATTTGCCTGGATGGAAAGCTCCGGCACAAGCGAAGTGCCGGCCGAATTCACCGGAATCGACGGCGACCGGGAGCGCATCGAAAAAGCTCTGCGTGGCGGCCCCGTTTCCGACAAATACGCTTACAGCCGCGCAAACATCGATGGCCTGAAGTTCCAGGACGATGCAACGGCCATTTTTGAAAGGGCCAGCAAAAAGGTCGAGACGGAGATTCCGGCCTACGTTGCTTATCAGCAGCCCGCTCGGCCAAAAGTGGATCAGGGATCGAAGCCGCCGGAAGAATCCGACCTGACCAAGCAGGATTTTGCCGAAATCAAGGACCTGGTCGACCTGAAGGCCAGCGGCGACCACGGCCGCGTGTTCGTCACCTTCCGCATTCCGCAGAAGATGCGCTACATGGAGCCGGTGCGCATCGAAGTTTTCCGCGGCGAGAGCGCCGACAAGATCGATATGAAGTCCGCGTATGCCACCATCGACCTGGCTCCGGAAGAACCCGCGGCCGGAGAAGAGAAGCCGGCAGTGGCCGCGCCGGAGGAAAAGCCGGAAGCTCCGGTTGCCGAGAGTGCCGCCGCGCGCCGCCGCAAGGAACGCGCTGCGGGCGAAGAAGCTCCGAAGTCGCCACGCGCGGATCCCAAGAAGGCGAAGGAAGAAAAGACCGAAGAGATTCCATCCGAATTCGCCGATATCAAAGTCTTTGCTGACACTCATGTCGAGCAGAAGCGCACCTACTACTACAAGCTGCGCATGATCACCCGCATGACGGTCGAACCCGGCAAGCGCATCGATGAGAAAGACCCCAACGGCATCCTGCAGCGCATCGTGATCGTCAATGCACCGAAGAACGCCCAGAGCGTCAAGCCCACGCGCGAAGGCTCGAAGGCCGCTCTGTTTGCCACGCCGCTGTCGAACGTTGTCTCAGCCACGCCGCCGTCGAACTTCGAGATCCGACTCGCTGGAACATCGGGCAAGCTGGATCCCGCCGGCGTCGCCGAGTTCAAGCGCAGCAAGGAGTACAAGGGCAACTTCGCCGTTCGCGTGTGGGTGACCGAAGCACAGGCCTGGAAGGACATCACGATTCAGGCCGGACCCGACGAACGTCTGAAGGGAACGATTCACTACAAGTCGGCCGACACGAAGGAAGCCAAGACGTTCGACTTCGACGCCAACTACCGCCTCGTGGAAATCAAGTGGGGCGAGCTCGTGCGTGAAACGGAAGTCGACGAACCGGTGCTGGACAAGGACGGCAATCCGGAAATGGATCCCAAGACACGCAAGCCGAAGATGGTCAAGAAAATCAAGAAAGGCGACCCGATTCCGAACGAAATCGCCGTTCTGGAAGACCTCGCCACGAAGAAGCTGGAAGAGTTCCCCAAGCGAGCCGACTTCGAACGCCGCGAAAAATCGCTCGAGTACTACGCTCTGATCGAAAAGGAACAGCAGAAAGCGGAAAAGGCGTTCAAGATCCGCATGGAAAAAGTCAAGGAACGCATCCGCGCCAGCGAAGAAGAACGCAAAGCCAAGCAGGCTGAGCAGGAAGCTGCCAACGCTGCCGCGGCCCAGCAGAGCGGCTCGCCGACAGCACCGCTCGGCGGAGGAAATCGCCGGTCCGCGCCGTAAGCTTTGCTTGCCCGATTACGCCAGTCGTGAGCCCGGAGCCAAACGCTCCGGGCTTTCGTTTCCAGCGTGCGAATTCGTCCGCGCAAGAATTATTCGGCACTGCCGCGGCAAAATATTTTCACATCATTTCTGCAATTTCGAAAGCAGCGCTCGGTCTTCGATTTAGCAGACCGACCCGCCGCAATGTATTTCCAGTGCATCAGTTAGAAGCCTCGTTCGCGGCCACTCATCCGAATGCCACGAAATTCGAAACTCGCCAGCCACCCCTTGCTGACGGCTCCCACGTCAAAAAACGCCATTTTGATGTCCTCAAATCAGGCACATCCGCAAATTGCCTATGCGCGAACCAGAGATCTGTCGCTGGAACCCGCCCTCAGCTGCATGACGAAGTTCTCAGGGTAAGGGTGCGCCAGGCCGGCAACCGGAACTAACACAATTCGAAGGGAGGAAGTGATGACTATTGCGCCCAAGCGTGGTGCCACCCTCATCATGGTCGCAGGCGTGCTTGCGATTCTCTCCGCTCTCGCGACCGGCTTTTACACCGTAATGCTCATGCAGACGAGATCTGCTACGCGCTACTCCGACAGCGTCCGCGCAGAGATGCTCGCGCGCGCGGGAGTGGACTACGCGATAGCATCGCTGCGCGACTTGACCTTCAAAGCGACAGAAGACCCCGCTTCGCCCTGGTACATGTGGGACTATCTTCACGGCGCCAAGCGCACGATTTCGTTTCCCGCAGATCTGAGCAAGAATAAATTCGACGACGACCACGACGGCGTTAGCGACAATGTCGGAACGGCAGAGCGTCCTGGCGAAGAGCGTATGGCATTTTCCGGCAGTCTTAGTTCGACTGCCGGACCCAACAGCGAGCGTTTCCTGCTGAGCGTTCATGATGCGGCCAGCCGGATTAACGTTAATGCGTGCGACAACCTCGGCGTTTTGCTTGATAACCTTTGCCGCATCATTGGAGCCCCGCTGGTCGCCGCGGATCAGGCACTGCTCACTCCGCGGGTCTGGGAATGGTATGGCGGCGACGCATACAACAAGGATGCAAACGACTGGCCGACCGCCGGAACCAAAGGTGGAACCTACGGCCACGTGCCGCTTGATATCTACTACCATATCTTCGCAGGAAACAAGCTCGTCCAACTCTACAATCCTGACCGCAGCGTCAACACAAGCACCATCGGCCATTCCGCGCGACGCAACCAGGCTCCGTACAGTGGGTACCTGAGTTCAGCACGGGACAGCTCCGCCGTTTTCGGCGACGGCTATGCCATTGCGGCCTACCGCGCGCGAAAGGGTCGCTTCAAATATCTGGAAGAAGTGAAACATGCGCTCACCTATGTCGAGCGCAGCGTTCCACCCAACGATCTGCCCGATGATCCACTGGAGCAGCTCGAGGTGGAGGTGAAGTTTGCTGCCCTCCGGGATTACATCACCACCAGTTCGTGGGTGGATACAACGACCGTATGCGTCGGCAAATTCGAGTGGGCACCCGGCCCCAAAAGTTCAGGCGACGCCTGGGTGCTGGCGATCGATCGCGACAAGAGCTGGGTGCCTGACGATCCCATCAACGATCCGGAAAATCTGCGCGGATCGCTGCGCGGATCGTACGTCGCCATCATCAATGGCCACGGCGCCGGCCAGGTACGCCGCATCCGGACCAACGGGATCGACTGGATTGAAATTGAATCATTCCTTGATTCAGAGGGCAACAAGATCGGCTGGCTGATTCCGCCCGGCCCGACCAGTTCGTATATGATCTATGCAGCGGAAGATGCTGAGCTCACAGACGTAAACGGCGCGCTTGAAGTTGCATCTGGCCGCCCGCAGAGCTCGCTTGTTCCCCATCGCTATGTGGCAGCTCCCGGAAAACCGCTGGCGTTGCCGCCAAATCCGCTGCCGGCGGAACGTCCCGCTCTTTTTCCCGCGGTGGTCGTTGAGGGCGGCGCCCAGTCCTTCATTGACAATCCTGGAATCGACTATGCTGCCCGCCCGCTCTGCATTCACCGCGCGCCGATTAATATAAACACAGCTTCCGATAAAGTGCTGGCCGCGCTATTCATGGGCATCAATGTGACGCACGGCCATTTTCTTGCGATCGGCACCGATGCGGACATGTCCGTGCTCGCCAAGTTCGATCCTCTGAAGAACAAGTACGAATCCCGCAAACGCGGTCAGTCGTATCCTCCCAAAGCATGGATCGTTGGGGATTACGATCAGCCCGATTGCACCCGCACGATCGAGCCCTACATTCTCACGCCGCGTGGCCTCAAACGAATTCCCGGCAGTTCCGGCAAGCTGGTCTATGACGTGGATTTCAAAAATCGAATCCTGTCGAAGCTCCCGCCGGAGTATGACTTCAATTATCTGAACAGCTACGGTGCGGCCGATCCGGCAGGATCAACGAACATCAACGAGGCGATGGAGCTGGCCTTCCGGATCATTGTCGCTCGCACGCGCGAACCGGATAAAGCCAGCCCGGGCGGCTACCGCAATGACTACTTTGATCCACAGACCGGGATTATGAAATCTACCGGCGAAGAATCGTATCGCCGCGGGCCGTTCACCAGCTGGGATGATCTGTACTTCCGGGTCATCAAGCCGTGGGACGATGCACGCGTTAACGAAGGCTACACTTCCGGAAAGCAGAAGCCCTCGGTCGCTCGCCTGATCATGGCTCACTTCAATCCCAATACAGACATCTTGAAGTTCAATCCGAATATTGAGTGGATCGATCGCTGGGGCCGCAATTTCACGGCGATGGAACCTATCATGATTTACACAAACACCCCTGAGTCCAACATTGGCAATTCCTGGGGACATGGCGCGCTTGATGTCCGCGTTTCCAAGCCGACCGATATCACGGTGTGCGATCAGGATGGGCGCATGGACGATACAGCCGTCCCTGTATTCTGCCGTGAACGCCTGCCCTGGGGTCCGAACTCAACAATGTTTTTTGTAAACGGGCCGTACGGCGTGCTGCCTAAGTGGCAGGGCACCTATATCACGCGCGGGTTCCGCTACAAAACCGATGAAATGATCGACAAAACGGATCTCAATCGCTCCACGACCGAATTCTCGTTTGCCTCGCACGGCCTCTTCGAAATTCAGTCGCTCGGACAGGTGACCAAGCGCGGTGAGGTGCTTGCGGAGCGCAAGGTCCAGGCGCAGGTAAAAGTGTACGACGTCTGGTGCGAATCGACCCAACGGCAATTCGTGAACGGCTACATCACGCGGGCAACTGGAGCCACCGGTACGCCGCAGAGTGGCACGGTTGCGCGTGATTTCAAGAATGTCGACAGCCGCCTTGCCTTGAACACGCTTCCCGAGCCGCTCGTGCCGCTGCGCTACGCGATTAAGGATCCCACAACCGGAGCGAAGAACGAAAGAAATGCGGAAGTCGTGGATGTTGAGCTGGGTGAACCAAGCAAGAAGCGCAACGCCTGGGGACAGCCCGTCGATATCAACATGCCGCTGGTTGTAGCCAACAATGTTCTTCCCGCGGCGTGGGACGGCCAGATCGTGCTGGCGACCAATACGCTGCGCTATGAGTCCGAAAAGAGCAATCCGAACGGCGACTGCGATACATTCCTCGCGAGTTTCAATGGCGACCTCGATACAGCCACCTGCCAGGGCAACGGTCATGAACAAGCCAAGTCGCCGCTGGACTGCAAAGTGCAGTCGCTGGATTCGTTTGGCGTGCTCGGCGCAATTAATGACAATCAATTCGATGCAGACCCAGGGCTTGCCGGATCGCCCGCGTACAACAGCAAGGGCACGCACGTCAAGCCGGATCTTCCTCCGTACACACAATCACCTCTCGAGATTTACCGCTTCAAAACAGCGCTGAACGCGTTACGCGGTCTTGATCCGCGCTTCTACTGGAACAATTGCACGGCTCGGCAGGGAGATCTGCGCGCCGAGGGAGTTTTCGTAGGCGGCCCGGGAGTGGCGGGTAATGACGGCGTCATGAAATACCTCTGCGGCGTCAGCGATGGCAAACCCTCGGATGATCCATCGAATTACTTCACCCAGAATTTCGGCCTGAACGGCAAAGATGGCGTCCGGGTGCGCGGAGAAGATTGGAACAATCAGGGCAAGAAGGGCAAAACCGAGGGCGTACTGATTACGATGTGGGCCAAGACGCAATGGCGCCATAACGACGGCCGTACACATGAGTTCTTTGATTGTTCCACGCCAGGCTACGGGACACATGGAATCCGCGCGGAAGCTTTTTTCCTGCGGAAGCAGGGATATGCGCAATACGCCGTGTCTGAGTTCCACAGCAAAGGCAGCGGCGTCATTACGAGCACAGACGACATGCGGATCGGCGACGATCCGACCTGGGGCGTAAGCGGCGGTGGAAACCGCGTAGACGACCTGTGCTGGGTATCCGAGCCAGAGCAGAATGGAATGGCGGATTGGAGCGATTCCGATTTCGTCCTGATGCTCTATGGCGGCACCAGCGGGGTACCACAGGAACGCCTGGATCCAGGCCATTCCGCGTACAAACCCGAGTCTCCCGCGTACAGATTGCAGCCATTCCGCTGGCATCATCTCGGAATGCGTATCCAGTTGCAGGATGATTTTTCGAAGGCCACAAACCCAGGAGATACAACACGACCTACTCAGCACGCTTTTAAAAGTGGTTTCTGGCGCTGGAACGAAGACGCTGGCAAGACTGGCTATGAAGACAACAATGCGCGTTGGGTCAGTCAGAACCTTTTCCGCCCGTTCGTCGATTCCGAACGTTTTAGCGACGGGGTTAATTACGAGGATAAAGGCAAGTATTGGACAGTGCATCAGGCTGCTGATGCAACGGGATTTGTGAGCTATCAGAATAAAGGCCGCGTGGGCAGCACCGGTGGCTGGCCGGAAGGCGGCGTCTCATACAACTGGGGACCGGGACGCGGCGATGGCGGGCAACCGGTGCGTTACACCTGGGCGCATCCCGGTGGAACCGATACGGCCGACGGCAAGAAAGTGACGGATCATCCCATTTTCGGATTAAACAACTGCAATCCGGGAATGAATTACGCCGGCGTTGGCAATGACTTTAACAGCATTTACCGCAGTGTCCCCGAAGAAGGAACATTCGCGGTCATCGATGAATACAAGATATCTCGAAAAGAGGTCGCGCTGAAGAATGGCTTCCGCTGGTCGGGTTCTGCAGCTAGCGAGGACCGTGTCACACGCAATGACGCAGACAAGCCCGGAGAAATGACACTCAGCCGGTACTACCTGCCGCAGGATCCACGCTCCCGAAGTAATTGCCCGCAGTTTACCTCTCAGACACTGCTGCAGTCCTTGAAGGGATTTCAGAACAAGACAAGTTCAAATCCAGAGTACGTTACGCTCTCCCGCGTCACGTGGACTGTCTTTACTCCGCGCTTCCTGCATGAGAACAAAACCTGGAATAAGTCCAGTCCGAAATTCGCACGTAATGAGACGATCACAAAGCGCGGGCCTAATGCAGGTATTCCCGTCCAGTCGGGTGATCTGCTGCCGCTGCCGCTCAGCCGAATTCCTTTCCGCGGCCCGTTTGATTATTGCAAATACAACGATTTGAAAGGCGAAATTTACGAAGACTACGCAGATCCAAAATACAACTCGGATATGGACGTAGTACCCTTCCGTTGCGACCGAGCTGCTCCGGCTGTGTACCAGTCTCTTGCCGAATACAAAGCGGACAAGAGCTACCATGGATCGCTGGGCGTCGAGGTCGCTGTGCTGGAAGACAGCTCAGAGATGCCAGACGATGGAAATGAAAAGATCCTGGGGAATGGCGGAAAGCCGTTCTCAAATCCGGATGCACTGAACCAGATACTCGAAGGCGGAAAGCCCGTTCGCGTGCGCAGCGATCGCCTGCGCTATCGCGTCTGGTTCCGCTATCCGACGGATCAGCTCGCCGATCCGGGCGGGCCCAAAGATGACAGAGGCCACACCTGTGTTTATCCGGGACCAAATGGACCGCTTGAAGGCCAGTACCTGCTCGACACGCCTGTGTTCGACGACATTTCGATTACGTACTTCACTAAACCGAGAATTCTCGACTACCGGGACGTGAGTGAGTAAAGCGCTGAGTCAAAACAATCAACTGAAAGGAGCTCCCATGAAGCCGACGCTCATCGTTGCAAACATCATGATTGTAGCGCTCTGCCTGCCAGGTGGTGTTCATGCCGCAGAGAAAGGCCATGATCCAAAGCAGCAGGAAGAAATGATGCGGCAGGAAGCGCGAGGCCTATTGCTGGGAACTGACATTAATCGCGAACCGGTCAGTGGGCGATTTCACGCGTCGCAGGACGATATTGCGAACGATAAACCCCTTCCGAAACTCGTGGGAGTTCTGGTTCACAAAGGTGTCTCCATACCTCTGTTAGTAAATCAGAAATCGACAATTGAGTTCCTGATGCGAAACAACGGAAATGAAGTAACCCTGATGGGCAAATATCTTGATAAGGTGGAAAAAGGACGCTGGCTCATCGCAGATGAGGTCGTGCAAAGCTCCGGCGGGGGCGCCCGGATTATTCGAAAAAGAGGCGGCTTATAACCTTAATTATTCTTTTATTTCAACAGCGCCCACGCCGTATTGCTGATTATTGACTTATTTTAAATAACACATTTCGAATGATTTTTGCGGCACGAAGACACACAAAATCAACATTTTGATGTCCTCAATTAGAGAACACGTGCAAATAGCGTATGTGGGTTGATCGAGCCCGGCAAACAAAACCTTCAGTCTTCCAGGAGGAGCGTAGCAGATGGCACTGAACCTGCCCGAAGCGGTGGACGAGAATATTGAGCAAGAAGCCGCCAGTATGGAAACAGTAGAAACTCAGCCATTCCTGTACTCGATCACGGGCCAGACTCCGTGGTGGATTGTGTCAATCGTCATGCACGCGCTGGTCATCACACTCGCCGGGCTGATGAGCATGGCCATCGACCTCGGGGAAGAAGATCCCGCGGTAGTGATGGTCACTGAACTTGCCGCGCGACCCGAAATCAAGGAAGCAGTCGAGAAACCCAAGGTCGAATCCAATAACGTCCTGGAATCCAAGCACGACACGCCGCCCACTGACCCCACATCCAAGGAAGCTTCGAACATTGTCGTTCCGCCTGAAATCCTTGAGAAGGCCGAGCTCGGCGACCATTTTGAAACGATTAACCCCGACCGCCCGGATACTCAGAGTGCCTTCGGCAATCCCGATGCTCACATGTTTCACTCGGTTAAAGGAAATGATGACGCTGCCGGCGGCGGGGGTGTTGGTGGAACAGGTCTTGCCGATCTGATTGGAGTGGGTGGTGCAGCCAGCCCGGGAACCGGCGGCGGCTGGGGCGGCGGCAACGGAAGCGGAACCGGCGTCGACAATGGGGGCGGGCACGGCAGCTTCGGGCAGCGGCAGGGCGGTGGCCGGCGCTTGATGGTAAAACGCCATGGCGGATCAAAAGCCACCGAGACCGGCGTTGATTCTGCATTGCGCTGGCTCGCTTACCACCAGGAAGCCGACGGTCACTGGGATGCCAAAAAGTATGGTGCCGAGCAGAAGACGGATACGGCCGTTACCGCGCTGGCGTTGCTTGCCTTCCTTGGCGCAGGTCACACCGAGAAGGTCGGCGAATACAGGGGAAATGTGCAGAAGGGCATCGCGTGGCTGAAGAGCAAGCAGGACGCTGATGGCATGATCTGGGACACGACCGACGCCATCGGCCATCGCGGCAAGGGATATCCATGCGCAATCGCAACGCTCGCTATGGCCGAGGCCGCGGGAATGGCCAATGTACCTGACACCCGCGCGGCGGCTCGAAAGGCCATCGACTACTGCACCGAAAAACATCAGTGCGGCGAAGGCTCGGATAAGGCTGGCTGGCGCTACAATCCGAAGCAGGAAGGCGACCTGTCGGTCACGGGCTGGTTCATCATGGCGCTCAAATCAGCCAAGGTAGCCGGGCTCAACGTCAATCCGGCCTCATTCGACGGCGCCATCAAGTTCCTGGACTTGTGCGAAAAGAAAGAGGAAGGTGGAGCCGTTGGCTCCGGCTACGGCGCCCCGTCTCGATACCTGTACGAACCCAAGCCCAACTCGCATGGCGGCATGCGAATGTGCGCCATCGGCAACCTGGCGCGCCAGTTCCTCGGCTGGAAAAAAGAAGACCTGCAGTCGAGCGTTGAGCTGTTTGTGAAAGAAGGCGGAGTGCCGAAGTGGGGCGGTAATGGCGAATCGGTCGATCTCTATTACTGGTACTACGGAACACTCTGTGTTTTCCAGCAAGGCGGTGAACTGTGGCAGCGCTGGAACGATTCGATGAAGGAGGCCTTAATCACGAATCAATGCAAACAGGGCGATGAAGCCGGCAGTTGGAATCCGGTGGGCGCGTATTCGATGGAGTGGGGTCGCGTTGGGCAGACCGCGCTCGGCTGCCTCTGCCTGGAGGTCTACTACCGGTACGTTCAGCTGAAGAACTGAAGCACGTTTCGCAAACTCGGCAGCGTACCGAACTGCGCATTGAGGATCCTAAACCCGCTGGTATGCTCCAGAAGAAATAACGTGGCGAGCATCTGGCGTTGTGCGTGCAAACTTCGGAATTACATCACTTTGCACTGTGCTGAAGTGCCGGCTGAGATACTCGGTTGTTGCCAGAAAAAGATAACTTTTTTGCCGCGTTCCAGTCGTCTGACGTCAATATCCTGTAGAGGACGGGCCCGAGACAGAGCGCGATGCTTAGAAGCGTAAGTGACCTCGAGCTGGTAAAGCGCATTCAGCAAGGCGATGAAGCCGCCTTTACTGAATGCGTGCGCCGTCATCAGGACAGTGTTCGCGGGTTCACGGCGCTCTGGGCGCCATCGGCTGATGAGGCTGACGATCTGGCACAGGAAGTTTTCCTCGCTGCACTCTGCTCCATCAATACGTTCGACACATCGCGTGACTTCAAGGCCTGGTTGCTGGGTATCGCGCGCAACCAGACGCGGCAGGCGTGGCGGCGAGTTAATCGCAACCGCAGCAGCGGCAGCGAGCCGCTCGAAGCCATTCTGGAAAGGCATGCCGTCGCCGTGCACACGGAACGCGAAAACTCCGCCGACCGACGCACCGAAGCGCTGCAGCGCTGCATCGGCGGGCTTCCGGAACGCAGCCGCAATCTTTTTTCGGGCTACGTTGTGGATGAGCTGAGCAGCAGGGAACTGGCGGAGAGCTTCCAAAGCACTGAATCCGCAATTCGGCGGCATATTTCGCGCATCCGGCTGGCGTTGCGCGATTGCGTCGAGCGGCGTTTGCAGGCGGAGGCGGCGCGATGAGTTCCATGCTTGAGCGCATCGAATATTTCGCGGAGCGCCAGTCACGCGGCGAGCTGACGGCCGAGGACATTGCCGAACTAACCGAGCTTTGCCAGGATCCTGACTTTGCCCGCACGTTCGTTCTGGCGCTTGCCGATCATGAAGATTGGCGCCGCGCGACCCGCTCACCGGACAACGGTTCAAAGTTCATCCAGGCTCTTTTGCAGCGAAAGTCGCGGCCTTCACCGGCCTTCGCGGCGGTGGTCACCGCTGCGGCGCGCCAGCGCGTCCGCGAAGGGCCGGCAAAGCGTGCGCCTTTCAATCGCACTCGCAAGAGCACCCATATCGCCTGGCTGCTCAGCGCAGCCGCGTGCGTCGCATTAGCCATTGTGTTTTTCGTGATGTCCAACCCAGGGGCGCGCAATACTGTTTCCCAGCCTGCCAAGAAAGATCACGACACCGCCGCGGAACTCGCGCAGATCGAAGAGCAGCGCCAGCGTGCCCGCCGCGAACTGGCCGAAGTAGAGATGCAGCGCCTGCAGAAACAGGAACGGCTCGAGGAAATTGAACGCCGCCGCGCTGAACTGGCAGAAGCGCCGACGGCAAACACGCCCCCGAACGAGCGTCAGAGCGCGCTGGATCTAATCGAAGCGGAGCGGCGCAAAGTTGATGAAGAACTTGCGGCCATGCGGCAGGCGCGCCAAAAGGCCGAGGCTACTATCCGCAAGGCCGAAGAAGCGCGCGCCAAAGTCGAAACGACTCCGCGAACAGCCGAAGTCGCCACGGCTCCACCACCCCAGCCCCCGCCCCAGCCTAAAACGCCGGAAAAGCCCAAAGTCGCATTCTCCGGCATCGCCCGCGTCGAGTGGCTGACGGGTGACGTTTTCATTGTCAGTGGCTCGACCCGCCGGAAAATTGAGGTTGGCGCGAGCGTCCAGAAAGGCGAGGGACTTCAAACCAGCATTGGCGCGAACGTCAGGCTTTCATTTCTGGACCAGACCATCCTGAGTGTCGGGGGCGACACAGTGATTTCGGAACTGAGCGGGAATACTGCGCAGGACGCTGACTACGCTAAAAGTGTCACGCTCGATCGCGGCAGCCTGATCGCTGACGTCATGCCCCAGCCTTCGACTCAGCCGATGTTGTTGCGCACCGCGCACGCTGACGTGACGGTGATCGGAACACGCTTCACGCTCGCCACACGCAAGGAATCCACCTGGCTCGAGATGTACACTGGCAGAGTCACTTTCCGCAACCGGCAGACAGGCAAGGCCGTGCAGGTCAGCGGTGGGCAGACGGCCCTGATGGAACCTGGCAAAGATGCCGTCGTCACCATAACAGCGCGCTTCTTGAAAGGGATCAATTTCGGCGGCGAAGCTGTCACGGTGGAAGGCGAACGCTGGCTATCGCACAAGGACGCGCTCGCCGAAGGCCTTTCCTTAAGCGCAGAGCCGCTGATCCGGAAGACCAGTGTCCCGCCGAAATCCCTGACGGATGCGGCACTCACGGAGATGCTGAACACAGCCGTTTACGCCAATGAGTCGAACCTTGCGCTGAAGCAGACCGTCCCCAACGGCGGCTACGAGCTTTATCTCTGGTTGATGGAGGCCCAGGCCGATTACCGGCGCTCGTACGAGATTCAGGTTGAAGGCGAATCTGCTGCGCAGAACGTCGGCGAGCAGATGGTCGTCGGCGATTGGCTCAGGCTCGGCCCCATTTCCGCCACGGTTACAGATGGCAGCCTCGACATCAAGCTGATCAAAGGCCGCAGCGACCCGCAGCTCATGGGCCTGTCGATCTTCCAGAAAGTCGACGGCGCGCCGAATCCCCCACCCGCGCGCGTGAAACCCAATCCAGCCGAATAAAGCCGGCAGTTTTGAGGCGCGCGGGCATCTCGCCTCAGCAGGTCATCTGCCCGTTCCCCGTTAGGTCGAGCAGGAGTGAAATCTATCTGCCATTGCGAGCGCCAACGCGCACCAATCCAGACATCGAGACGGGTGGAACGAGGTAAAGAACTGCAAGCTAAGGGAAGGGATAGATCGTAAAATCCAGCGAGAACGTGTCGCTATAATCCTCACGGTCAGGACCGACGCCAACGTAAATCGTATCACCCTCTTTTAAAACCCCGAGTCCAATCAATAACTCGGCGGAATTCTTTCCGTTGCCGACGAACATACCTTTTTTCAAGGTATCGTTGACCAGGACTCGTACTTCGATCTGTCCCTGGTGCTGCAGATCGGTACGCGAAGCCTTTAGGGCCAGTGCCAGCTTTCCTCCCTCGCCTGACTGAAGCGTATAGGCAGCGATTGCGAAACGATCGACCGCTGTTCCTTGATTGATTCCATTGCCTGGGTGTCCACTGCCTTGACCAAGACTCACGCATGCCGCCGGTGCATCATGCGGAAACTTCTGCGCGTCTGCCGCGTAGCCAGTTTGGCTGTTCCAGACAAGGGGAACATATTTCGACGATTCGCCAATGCTTGCGCTCGGATTCCACAAGTAACGCCAGCCGCTGCTCGGGCCGTTGTGCCTGAAGTTTTTTCGAAAGTCCGCAATAATCTTTTCACCGGGCGGCGGCACGTCGTTGGCCGTGATCTTCTTGTAATATTCGGCGGCTTCTTTTCCGGAAGATGTAGTCGTGTAGAACTCAAAGAAGGCTTTGATTTCCTTCTTGAGGCTGGCTGACTCGCCACCATCCCGGTCCGCCCGCGCTTTCAAATCAGTCCACAGCTGCCGAGACAATTTTTCCCGAGAGTCGTCCGCCGGTAGCTTTGTCTCGACAGCAATCTTCAAATCCTTCGTCACTGTCTGCGACTCTGTCTTTGGTGCCACGACCGCTGTGGGCTGAGCTTTAGGCTCATTGTTCTTATAACCGAAGACATAAAACAAGCCTCCGATGGCCAAAGCCGTCAAGGCTGAACCTAATACGATGCCGTTGCCTAATGCCTGCTCTGCTTTTATCCCTACCGATTTCGCTGGGACTTGCGCATGTGCGGCATTGTGTGACACCACCGCGGGTAGTCGCGTTCCACTACGTTTCGGAGCTTTGCCTGAGGGATTCAGTACGGTTCTAGAGTTTGATATGACATTGGCAGTTTGAGTCTGCGGCCGGCATTTTGAGCAGTATGCGAGATTCCCATCAAGAACCACGTCACATGTGCCGACGTCGCCAGAGATCTTATGGCCGCACGTCTCACAATAGAGGATCTGCATAGTAGAGCCCTTCGAGTGCAGCAAAACGCGTCATTAATCATACTTAAGAGCAACTTCGAAGCCAACACTAGTCGAGGTTACAGCTGAGCTTGAAGCTCAGGACGCCAAACCTTGTCGTCGGCGCACTTTCGATGAGGTACAGGTGAACTGCGGGACGTGATGGAGCGATAGGAAAGCATGTCACGACCACAGCCGTCTGCAAGCATGCCGATGACTGTGATGTCGTCGCTATTGTGAAGAGTTTGTTGAAGTCGTTTGAAACTTTATGCTTCGGCAGACGCCTTTTACGAAGCGTTCACTTAGTATCACGGCACAAGCCAATGCCGTTCCCTCTTACATCAAATATCTGCCGCCGGAGTACCTGATACGAGACGCCGTCAATATCTAAACTGACGCGGACCCAGCGTTCCAGAGAGCGTACGTCTGAGTTCGTCAGCCCTGACGCCGCGAGCTGTTCAGCAAAGCTGCCAATACTCCGCATACGGAACCTCGCGGGGCGACCATTCTTGAAGACGACTTTAAAGGAGGCACCGGGTCCGCATGCTTCGCCTCTGGAGTTCAGCACCAACTCACGCGTCACTCCACCAATGCTCAAACGCACGTTCTTTCCGCTAAGATGCGCGCCATGGCGAGCCGGTACTTCCCCCTGGAGTTCCAGCGCGTCTTTGTCCCGGCTGATGAAGTTCAGCTTGATCGCAAGCTTCGTTAGGGCAAGTGGTGCCACGAGCTGCGCGGCTTCGATGGCGTTCATGTCGCTGGAATCTTCAGCATGGCCAGGCGCAACAACGGTGAGTGTCAGCGCTTGACTGAGCTGATCGTTCGAACTTAGCGCTGCAGTTACATGAATATTATACGAGCCAGCAGCTGCGAAGGTATGCGATGTGATAGCGCCGGCTTCGATGGAACCATCGCCGAAGTCCCACGTCACTTCGGCATCAGCAGGCTCAAAAGCGACAATGAACCTGACCGGTTCACCTGCCATTGCAGGCGAGGTCTCTGCCGTCGGGCCGCTTACCAGCACGAGTTGCTGTGCAACCGGACCGCTGCTCGATTCAGTGCCCAGCGACTTCGTCATTTGAGAGGTTGTGGTTGTAGCGGCACGAACTGTGACATCGACAAACGCGGCGCTCGAAACGAGAGCCGTGTTCAGGTCCCGAAGCGTATACTTAAATGTGAGAACGCCCGAAAAGTTCGCCGACGGCACGACCCGCACGGTATTGTCAGCCAATACCGCTACAGTGCCTCCGGATGCCGGTTGCGTAACCTGCACCTGAACATTTTTTCCGAAGAAGTCATTCGCCAGTACGTTGCAGATAACGGCGGTTCCCTGCTTGGTAACGGCAGTATCCGGTTCGGCAAACGGAGCGCTCAGGCCCCAGCGCGCGCAGAGATATTTCTGCACGACCACACGTTCTGCGTCCGACAGCTCGCGGTTGTAGAGAATGATTTCATGCATGTCGCCGATGAAGCGGGAGCCGGTTTCTTCACGGCACCCGATGTAACAATAGTTTTTAAAATTAGCCGTGGGAATTTGTACCGCGGTGCTCGTCGCCGCCGGGGTTGTCAGGTTCGCATCCATATAGGTGCGGGTGAGAGGTGAATAACGCCCTGGGGTTCCGCCACGCTGAACGACCGTGTTAAGACGCGTGACATTATATTTAAAGCCGCCTGCATTGTTTATTGCACTCCATTGGCCCGCGGCCAGGCGGCCGGGAGCCTCCGGAACTGGAATGATGGGCGTCGTGTTCCACACCTCGAAGCTCCAGTTTTGATTGTCGTAATCTTCCAGTATGCCGAAATGATCCACCCGCTCCCAACGGGGGTAAATGCTTGCTTCTGCACCATTGTTTGGCGCCGAACGCTCATCGACCGTATTGTTACACCAGAAAATTCCGGAGAACGTTGAGTTCGGCGTCGCTTGCGCGCGCACGACAGTAAAGGCAGTCATGCCCGTTGAAAATTCATTAAAACCACCAGGCAGGCGCAAAAATTTCTGCCCGTCAAACCGCACGCTTGGCAAACCATTCTGTACATTGGCGACAAAGACGGGCTGGTACGGCGTCTGGTTGTTTGTCGCATGCCGGTTGTTGCCGCTGCTGTCTACCCAGCTCGCGATTGCGGTGCCTGGCGCGAGATTGATGGCGTCCGCCTTGAGCCACAACAGCATCCCAGCAAGCGGCAGTTTCTGCACGCTTACGGTTTGTGGCTGTGTCCTGAGCATCACGACAGAGCTGTAGGGATTCAGCGTCACTGTTGAACCATAGTACGTTCCGTCCACGCCAACGTACGTGGCATCCAGTGTCACTGTCTTTGTGCTGCCGGTTTCATTGTACTCAAAGCGGAATTCGCCTGGATCCGATATCGTTTTTCCCGCCGTTCTCGAACCGAGATCCTGCCCATACAACGCCTGCCATTGCGCCAACGATAAATAAGGATTCGCGCCGAGCCCGTCTATTTCCACACGCAGCGTGGTCGCCTCATCTATTGGTTTCGTAATAATGTTGTTATTTGAATTACCAGTAAGCGCTGGGCTTTCGTTGTAGTAGGAACGATTATATATTGCATGCTGCCAGTTATACCGTGCGACAAACTTATTGTCATACCGCGTTACATTCCGGCAAGTGTTTGTTGAATAGACGAAGTGCAGCTGATACAGGCAGTCATAAATTGTGTTATTTGTAATCTGAATATTTCTCGACCGATGCACGAAGATTCCACCCCAAGGGCCATGGGCGACTGAGTTTCCAGAAATTTCGACGCCCTCTGATTCCTGGTCGAGATAGATCCCGGCCGCTTTGGGATAACGTTCGTAAATGTCGCCCTCTGCACCAGCCGACGCCCCTATTCCGTGGAGGATAACATTGTTAGCGATTTTCCGGCCTATTCCGCCTCCAACACCGCCCGTGAATGTATAGATCCCGCCGCCGTCATCTTTAACGATGCAGAACGAATCGATGAAATTCTTTTCGACTAAGACATAGTTTCCAAAGAATGCGATGGCATTATAGCCACAATTCGTAACTCTATTCTGATCAATAATATTGCCGTTTCCTGAGACGTGAATTCCCTGCCCTGCCCCGTCCCCGCACCCGCCCATGCCCGCAATCATTCCTATGTTTGACACATTCACGCGCGAGATCCGGGAATTGTTTGCATTGACTTCGAACTGAATGCCGTTATTAAGCGTGTTGTTTACGCTGCCGCCGTCCACATTTACATAGCTGAGATTAGTCCCATAAATTCCATTCCGCCCATGATTGACGAAGTTGCAATTCGTCACTGTAATATTCCGTGTTCCAGTAAGCATTAAACCGGCTTTGTTGGAGCCCTCAAAGTCAATGCCCCTAAACGTGACAAAGGAATGTGATAAAACAGTAGCGTTATACTCGCTCGTGCTTACTTGAACTACCTGGCTACTCGGGATTAGGCTTCCGAAGTGCATATAAAACAATGCGGTTTTTGAGTCGTAATACCATTCGCCCGGCTTATCAAGTGTACTGAGGTGGTTCTGAAAAAAGTATCCGTTCTTGTCGGTTGGAGCGTACGCGTTCGAGTTGCCGTAGTATTCAAGAGTTGGCGCATACTGTATAGTGATACCGCTATGATTGAGAATCCGCTGACGATCAAGAATCCAGCGCCGTTTTCGAATAACGACCTCCGCACCGGTCCACGATGGCGAAGCTGGCAACTGTTCGTCCGTGATGGACTTGTAGTCCACTTTATCTGAATGTGCTTCGAGGTTAAGGTACCCTGTATTCGGATAACGGCCGATTGCTTGCACGACGCCATTTAATAAAACCAGGTTAAAAGCACCAGCCTTTAGGGGCGTCGAATAAATTCCGTTGCGAACCAGAGTCCAGCTTGAAAGATTGACGAGACCCGTGAGCTTTGGATTATTTCCAGTCCCGTATGCGCCAAAGATCATCGGCATGGTCTCAGACGTTCCTGACTTACTAACTCTTAAGGTTCCATGAAAAACATCGCCGCGTTTAAACAGAATTGCATCGCCCGGGCTCATCAGGCTCATGGACGAATTGAGCTTTGAGATGGACTTCCAGGGCGTTGCAGGGTTCTTAGCCTGAGCAGCTGAGCGCGAATCATCCCCCTGTGACGAGGAAACGTAATAAGCAACTCCGGTTCCCTCCTGTGCTCTACAGGCGATGCACAGCATTACACAAAGCATTCCGATGAGAACAGTTCGAGTCATGGCCTCGCCTCCGCTGGTGATCAAGCTGTGCCGAACCAAGTTGCGCCGGGGACTTTGTGCTCTCGGCTGTGGTAATCGGTATTGACCGCGGCAACGGAAATCAGGACAGCAAAACGTAAAGATTTTTCCAAGCGGAGAGGGAGTGAATTCGAGGTACTCTTTCAGAATGCCCTTCCGCATTTTGGGAACGTAGATCTGCCGGGCGCGAGAAATAGGATACTTCTGTGTGCTACGGTTTCGGTAGTAGCTGGAATGGCTCACCCGGGTTCGCGGAGAGAGGGAGCAGTTTTACTTCGTTAGTCTTGTAGCCAATGCCGCCGTAACCAATGGGAATTTGTCTTTCGCCACTCGGTTGACAACCGACGACGTGCCTGGCATCTCCTGCGCGTTGTTGAAGCTGCTGGACGGCACTGAGCCGCACCAGATGCTAAGAGTATTTGGAGTGCGCACGTCAGTAAAGTTTTTGATTACTAGCGAGGAGTGTTCCCGCCCTGGCGCATTACGGATACGTTGAACACGTTTTGTACAAAACTCGTTTTTTTTTCGTCATTCCTTATCGCTCCCGATTAAAGAGCCCGCTTGATTGAGAGTGGAACTAATGAAAACGCGAATTGGCTTGGAGATTGCCGTGTGCAGACCAAAGCGACAGAAACGCTGAGATGCGCTCCAGGCTCGTTGACCCCTGAGGCATGCTCAGGAACTGCCATTTTGTGGAGAACGGCACATGAACACTTTGAAAAAGACGAATGGATTTACGTTGATCGAACTGGTTGTCGTCTTAGCGATCATTGCAGCGTTGGCCGGACTGGTGATTCCTCAGGTCTCCATGCTGGGACGCACCACGGATATGGCGGCAACAGCCAGTTCGCAGTCAGAGCTTGCCAACAATCTGCAGTTGTTCTTTGTGCTTCAGAAACGATACCCGCAGGGGCTGGATTCGCTTCTTGATACGACCGGGGCCATCTATGCATCCGATACAACAGATGCCAATACTCAAACCCGCGGGCTTCCTTACTCCGGCGCCGATGGCACGCGGCTCCAGGCTCAGCTTACCTCTGGCGAACTCACGAATGTAGCAGGCACGGCAGAGTACCTGAGATCGTTCTCACGCGCCGGCTTCGACTGGGTTCACGATCACGACACGACGATCATCAATTCGAACAACTCCTCTACCGCGACAAAACGCCTCACCAGCACATCGCCATTCAAAGTTGCGGAGGTAACGGGCGCGGCATTGATAAGCAAGCTCGTACCGCAGGGCCTGGCGCCGACTGAACGGCTGGTGGCGCTCGGCATCGGTCCCAGAAATACAGCCGTCAGCAAAACAATCATCAATTGCCCGACCTATCCGGGCTGCGACGGAAAATATTACGGCCGCTACGTCGCAATTTTCAAAGTCTTCGCGTCGGGCGAGAGAGCCGTGCTTGTCGGTGTCATCGACAGCTATGGTCGAACACCGGATTACACTCAGCAGCAGTACAACGAGTCATTGCCGGACGGCGCGAGACAGGGCTAAACGTTGAAAAAAAGACAAAAAAATTCGGCGGTGTAAGTTGAGACTGATTCTCAATTAAGAAGAGCCTGGCAGATTCAATTGAGAATCAGTCTCAACAATAGCGTTGACTTCTGCCCACTTTCGCAATATATCCCTTTTCCATCATTCAGATTCGGCATCGGGAAGGCTCGACCGGGGTTGAGTTAACCACTGGTGCCTATGGAAAGGTGGAGGTACTCATGTACGTTCGAGCTCAGTTGCGCACAGGTGCGCGCCGCGGATTTACTCTCATTGAACTAGTCGTTGTGCTGGCCATTCTGGCCGCCATTGCCGGTCTGGTCATTCCTCAGGTCGACAGCCTCCGCCGGTCGTCGGACAAGGGAACGGCCTCGCACACGATTGCCGCTGTGGCCAACAACACACAGCTCTATCGTACGCTCAAGGGCGTCTATCCGGATCGGTTTGATGCTTTGCTCGAAGGCACCACCACCACCTCAACGACCACGCTGTACCCGAAACTCTCGAGCAAAGTGAGCGTCGCGTTCGGCACGTTCGCGTTGACGAACGATTCCACTGCGGGTCTATACCTCAAGTCGCTCCAGGATGTCGGTTTCAACCGTGTGATGTACCATGATTCTGCGCTCCCCGTAAATTTCGGCCAGAATCTGCCTGGCAACAGCGGCAATGCGCAGAAGACGCTCGCCGTTGGCGATAACGTTGTGGTCCTCGACAACAGCAATGCCACCTCGAAAAGCAAGAACATGATTGGTTCGGTTTACCCGACGGGTATTCCGACCGGCGTGAAGGTTATCATTGTCGGTGTCGGCCAGAACACTACGTCCATCGGCCAGACGATGCAGTCGGCCCCGTCTTACCAGGGCGTCGATGCAAACACGACATACAACCGCTACTTCCTGGCCTTCGCGGCGTATGCCACTGGCAAACGCGCCCGCCTGCTTGGCGCTTTCGATTCCACGGGCGACTACCTGACGCAGGAAGTCGACGAGTTCAACGAGAACTCAGTTGAGTAATCGACGTTGAGTATCATCTTGCGGGGCGCGTCGAAAAGGCGCGCTTCGCACACATAAGCGGAGCGGGTCCATGCGACTCGCTTCGCGTATTTGGGGGCGTAGATGTTCTTGAGACCGGCTCGCGGCTTCAGTCTGCTTGAATTGGTCGTCGTGCTGGCGGTTCTCGCCGCACTGGCCGGTTTAGTCGTGCCGCTTGTCGCGGAGAGTCGGGATAGCAGCCAGGAACAGGCCACCAAAGTGACATTAAGCCGCATCCGCGACGTCATCATGGGGTCTGGCGAGCGTCCCGGGTACTACGCTGATCTGAACAAGACGCCTCAGAAAATGGCTGATCTTTTCGTCACCCCAACCTACCTGCCGCTGGACGAACAGAGTTTCAACCGGAAGACAGGGCGCGGGTGGCGCGGTCCGTACATTCAGAACCAATCCGGCACCTACAAAGTCAATGCCGCAGCAAATTTCACCCTGGATTACGGCAGCACCGATGATCCTGCGGTGGTGGATGGCTGGGGAAATCCTGTCGTCATCCAGAAGCCTGAAATTTCCGGGTGGACCGACGAGGAAGAGTTGAAGTACGTTCGACTGGTCTCTGCAGGACCCAATCAGACAATCGATACAGCGTTAGACGATGCGAATGCTTCCAGTCGTAATGACGACCTGGTCATTTTCCTTCGTCGGGCGGACGTGCCATGATGAATAACACGCGCTATCTGGCTGGGTTCACCCTGATTGAACTGCTTGTGGTTCTCATGATCCTGACTGTTCTCAGCACCATTGCAGTCCAGTCGCTCGATCACGTTCAGGACCAGTCCCACTACGATGCTACAAAACGCGCGATGGTGGAGCTCGAACACGCAATCGTGGGTCAAGCCGATGCGCGAGATAGCAGCGGTGCTGCAATTGTCACCGGTTTTATTGCTGACCTGGGCCGATTGCCGAAAGCGGTCGATCACGATCTGGATGCGGCCACCCCGCTCCAACCTGCTGAACTCTGGCAAAACCCATTTGCGACCGGTTTTGCTATCCGGCCGGCTGATGCAACTAATCTTCCCGCTGCGGATTCAGCGCTTGCGGATGCAGAGGTGAAAGTACCTTGCGGCTGGCGGGGGCCCTATCTTCGAATGCCTTTTGGAGAAAGTGTCTTAAATGACGGGTGGGGAAAGCCATTCGATCTGCGCAAGGCCAATCGCACGGATCCCTGCCTGGCAAATGACTTGATTGAAATCTTCCGATCGCTTGGATCCGACAACACGCTCACCACGAGCGCAACCAACGATTACCGCGAAGATCTTTATCTGAATTTAAAGACTGATGCGGTCGCCACCTACCCTTCTGTGTCGCAGAGCAACCGTGTTCAGAATACGTTCACGATTACGGTACACAAAACCACACTCGGCAACGCGCCTACCGGAAGCGTTGAGCTTCGAATGTTTGGGCCCAATCCGGACACAGGCCTGGTCAAAGCAGTCTCATTCACGCAGGCAGCTTCCGGCGCTCCCCTTGTCTTTACCGTTACCAGCACAATTGGACCGCGAATGTTCCGCGCGTACGAGGGAACCAGCAAAAGCGCGCCGCGACAGGTCACGGTAACGAATTTTGAACCCGGCAATGTGGATCTGGTATTAAAACCATGAGAGCTGCTGAAACCATCCTGCTTATCACCAGTGAGCTCATCGCGCGTGCCGATTTCTCGGGCGGCACCAGGCCTCGACTGCTTGGAATGCGCCAGCAGCGCCGTCCGTCAGACTCGGATCTGGGCAAACTGCTGACTGAGGCAGCAAAGCTGGAAAAGGGGATTGGCCGGCGCGTCTGGGTGCTATGCGAGGACCTCTGGACACAGTTGTTGACTGTTCCATCCGCGGCCGTGAACGGGCTTGAGGAAGAACAGGTGCTGCGCGCGCTTGCATTTGAGGCCGAGGGGCTCTCGGGAACTCCCGCCGCCGATGCCGTTCTCGGCGCACGGCAGATTCAAGCGGATCAGACACAATCGACATTCTGGATCAGCTCGATCGAGCGGCCGGTTTTAGATCAGTTCCAACGCCGTGTTCGCGAGATGGGAGGCAAGCTCGCGGGCTTGTGCCACCCGGCCGGGTTGCCCGCGCCGATCCTGCAGCAGCCAGGCACGTGGCGGCGCGTTGAAAGCTGGAGTCAAAGCACGGTCTGCATCACGATCGAAGCGGGCAAGCCGCGTGTCGCTGTGTTTGGCCCCAGCAGCGACCAGCAGGACGAAGGCTGGCTGCGCACCAGCACAGCGGATCACACAGAGCTTCTGTTCAGCTCGGGCAGGGGACCGGATGCAGGCCTGATGTTGAGCGACCCCAAGGTCCTGGAATCGTGGCTAACTGCATGGGCAGCGCAACTGGTTTCGCCGGCTCTCGCCGCGCCATGCATCGTGCCTGACGAAATACCTGTTGCCACAAGCGTCCTGGTGACATGGGGCGTACTGATTGAGGCTGCCGTGCTGGCTCTGTGCGTGGCTCACTGGTCGTGGACCACTCGAGCAACCGATGAAGCGCTGCGCCAGGCTGCCGCCTTGCGCGCACCGGCGGAACAGATGGCCACGGTGGACAAAGCGATCGGCAGCAAGCGCTCGGAATACGAAAAGCTGAAAACCGAAGTCATCAATATTGAAACCGAACGGAAGAATGCGCTGCGGGAGTTTGCCGTACAGAAAGGCAGAGTGCTTCAATTATTAAGCAGCCTTGCCGAATGCAAGGTCGCCGACGTGATGATTGAAAAAATCGAGCCCGACGGTGCATCTGGCACTACGGTCCAGGGCCTATGCATGAATCCGGCTCAAGCCGATGAACTGGCGATTCAGCTCATGAAGCCGCTGGATTCCGTGGGGCTGGAAGTGGTGCCTTTGAGCAAACAGGGCAAGAATCTGCTGACTGACGGAGGCCCCTGGAATTTCACGCTGAGCATCAGGCCAAAGGCGCAGCGCGCCAGCTCGCTAACGGCAAAGGACGAAGGCCTGAGTGCAAACGCGAGAGGAGGCCAGCCGTGAAATCAAATCCACGCGATAAATGGCTGCTCATTTGTCTGCCCGCCATCTTCACGGCAATCGTCTATTCGTGGGGATTTGCGAGGAAAAACTCAGTCGCCTTAAGCGAGGCACGCAAACAGTTGCAGGCGGTTTCAGATCAACCTGACGCCCAGGCGGCGCTGATGCGTAAAACGCAGGAACTTTCACGCCTGGAAGATCAGTACGAAAATTACGCGGAGAGGAAAAATGCGGCGCGTGCAGTCCCTGGTGTGCCACATAGCGGTGCCAACCGCGCAGCCGCGCTAAAGGTGCTTGCCGCGGCGGCCGACAAGAGCAACCTGGTTCTCCTTCAATCGAGCGCACTGTCTGAAGCCTCAAAACTCAAGGAGGTCGCGGCAATCAGCAAGGGCATCGATCTGCCTGCGCCGCAGCTCTGGCGCCTGGAACTCGCCGGATCCTATCTGAATATGTTGAAGATGCTCACTGAGCTGAAAAAGGCTGAGACCTTTGTGGTTCCACTTGAAGTCAAGATGGAGCCGCTGAAAGACGAAACAGACAGCCCGGGACAGAAGTGGACTTTAACGGTTTGGATTTAAGCATGGCTGACGCAGGCACTACACGCTTGAATTCACTGCTCACGCAATGCGTGAAGCATGGCGCATCGGATTTGCATCTGACGCCAGGCTTGCCCCCGTACGCACGCATTGAAGGCGATCTGGTGCCGATGCCGAACGAAGCGGTGCTGGTTCCGGAAGACACGGCAACGTTGAGCAAGACCATTGTTCAGCTTGTGAAGGCTTCTGAGGAGTCCCTGACGCTGAAAGGCGCGATCGATGGTGCCCTGACGTCGCCCGATGGCGTCCGCTTCCGCTTCAACATTTTCAAGCGTCAGAATGAACTGGCGATTGTCATCCGGCAGCTTGAAGAACGTTTCCGCAGCCTGTCGGAGCTGGGACTTCCTGAATCCCTGCACTCGCTCAGTGATTTGCGCGACGGACTGGTCGTCGTCAGCGGACCCACCGGCGCCGGCAAAAGCACGACACTGGCGACGCTGATCAATCGCATCAACCAGAGCCGCAAATGCCACATCATTACGATTGAAGACCCGATTGAGTACATTCACAAACCCATCAAGAGCGTGGTGAATCAGCGGCAGATCGGCTTGGATGCGCCGACGTTCAATGACGCGCTGGTATCCTCCTTGCGGCAGGATCCAGACGTTATTCTCGTCGGCGAAATCCGTGACCTGGATACGATCCGCACCGCCATCACTGCGGCCGAAACGGGGCACCTGGTCTTCACCACCCTGCATGCAGGCGATTGCGTCAGTTCCATCGAACGCCTGGTCTCCGTGTTTCCCGCAGATGAACAGGACGGCATACGCCGGCAGCTCTCGATCGTGCTCCGCGCGATTGTCGCGCAACATTTGCTTCCCTCGTGTGACTCCAACCAGGCCGGGCGCGTCAGCACCAGTGAAGTCCTGATGGTCAATCCCGCAATTGCCAATCTGATCGCCAGCGGCAAAAGCGCTCAGATTTATTCCAGCATGGAAGCTGGCAGCGCGTTTGGCATGCAGACGCTGGAGCAGGACCTCGCGCGATTGTGGGTGACTGGCCGCATTTCTGAAATCACCGCTGTTGGAACGACGCGCAACGTCAGCGTGCTTCGCGATCGCGCCACGATGATGCGTACGCGGCGCCCGACGTCGGTGATGTCCGCCGGAGGCATGCGATGAGCACTGCGACTCTGCTGAATCTGGACGATGTAAAAATCGATCCGGCCTGGGCGCTGAAGTTGCCGCCGAGCCTCGCCTTGCGGCGCCAGGTACTGCCGCTCGCCAGTCTGGACGGCCAGGTCCATGTCGCCTTCGCCGATCCGGGTGACACTCTCGCGGTCGACGCCGTGCAGCGTTTTCTCGGACAGCGCATTACTGTCGTCGCGGTCGACAGAGAATCCTTGCAGCGCGCGCTGGCGCGGGTGTACGCAGATGCCCCGCGCTCCAGTACGCGCATGGGCGGACCGCTCATTGCCGACAGCGAAAAAGACGATCCGGTGGCGTTGTCTGGAAATCTGCTGCACGCCGCAGTTCTCAAGCAGGCTTCGGATATTCACATCGAACCAGGACGCGAAAGTCTGCGCATCCGTTTTCGCGTTGATGGTGTGCTTGAAGAATATCTGCGCCTGCCGGTTTCGGCTGAAGCCGGGCTCGTGAGCCGCTTGAAAGTAATGTCCGGCATGGACATCGCCGAGAAGCGTGCGCCGCAGGACGGCGGTTTTACGCATCGAATCGGCGCGGGGCAGAATGCGCGCATGATCGACGTGCGAGCGGCGTCTTTGCCCACGAAATATGGCGAGAAGATGACGCTGCGATTGCTGATGATGCAGACGAACGCCTTGACGCTTCAGAATCTGGGAATGTCTGAGCCCGATTTGCAGCGGATCGGAAAAGTTCTCGACGAGCCGCACGGGCTGATTCTATTAACCGGTCCGACCGGCAGCGGAAAAACGACCACGCTTTATTCTGGCATTCACAAGCTCGTTGCCGGGGCTGAACTGAACATCATCACGATTGAAGATCCGATCGAATACGACATTCCCGGTGTTTCACAGGTCGAAGTGGACTCCGCGGAAAAAGTGAGCTTCCATAAAGCACTGCGCAGCGTTCTGCGCCATGACCCCGACGTGCTCATGATCGGCGAAATTCGCGACATGGATACGCTCGACGTTGCGGTCAAGTCCGCGCTGACCGGCCATCTGGTGCTTTCAACCTTGCACACCAATAGCGCCGCAAGCGCCGTGACGCGTCTGGCCGACATGGGATTGCAGCGCTACCTGATCGCGGCAACGCTGCGGTTATGCGTCGCGCAGCGCCTTGTCAGAAAACTCTGTACCTTCTGCCGCAAACCACGCGAGATGACCAAGGCGGAAGCCGCAAGCCTCGGGCAGATGGAGGCCGCGGGTTCAACCGTGTACGACCCCGGCTCGTGTCTCTATTGTGCCGGGCGCGGTTATTCCGGGCGCCTGGGCTTGTTTGAAATGTTCATGATCGACGAGGAATTGTCGAACCTCATCGCGGCGGGCGCAACCGAGACGCAGCTGGTTGCAGCAGCGCGCGCCAAAGGCGCGGCGACGCTGCTCGAAGATGCGATGAGCAAAGTGCTGCAGGGCAGGACCAGTGTGCGTGACGTGCTTCAAGTTGTGACGAGTGTTTGAGTGAACAGCGATGCCGACGTATGAATTCACAGCGCGCGATACGGCAGGCAAGACGCAGAAGGGAACGCTGTCGTCCGTGAACTCTGTCGCCTTAACGTCCGAACTGCGGCAGCGTGGATGGCTCATCCTGGACGTAAAGCCGGCGGCGCAGAAAACGTTTTCACTGCCAAATTTGAACCCGGCGCAATGGCTTCCGGTAACGACACTCGACGTGGAGGTCGGATTTCAGCAGATTTCGTCGATGCTGCGAAGCGGCCTGACTCTGCTCAACGCCATCAAAACTGCAGGCGAGCAGGCGCGGCGGCCCAAGATGGCCGCGATCTGGCAGCAGGTTCATCAGCGCATCGAGGAGGGGGCCTCCTTTACGGATGCGTTAGCGCAGTTTCCGAGATGCTTCCCGGTGTTCGCGGTTCAGCTCGTACGTGCAGGTGAGCAATCCGGCACGCTCGAAATTGTCCTTTCTCGCGCCGCCGAACAACTAGAACGGTCTCGAACCTTGCGTTTCACGCTGTTGAATGCGCTCATCTATCCGGTGATCGTTCTAGTGATGGCCATCGGCGTCTCGATGTTCATGATGCTCGGCGTCATTCCAAAGATCGAGAAGTTCCTCGTCGGCCGCGGCAAGCGCCTGCCGGCAATAACGCAGGCACTGCTGGATGTTTCCACGGCCTTTCGCGAGTACGCGATACCGATCGGAATTTTCACGGTCGCGGCAATCATCGCTTTTATCTGTGTCTACCGCTGGCCGCCGGGGCGCTTGTTTATTGATACGCTCAGCTTAAGGCTGCCGCTGTTCGGCAAATTGATCCGTACTGCCGCGACGGCAATTTTCGCGCGAACACTGGCATTGCTCCTGGATAGTGGCATCACCCTGCTGGAAGCGCTGCAGACCGTTGAGCGTCTGGTTCCCAATGCGGCGCTTTCACGCCACGTTGCCTCGATTCGCGAAACCATCATCCAGGGTGGAAGTCTCGCATCGCCGCTGTCACGCGATGGCTACTTCATGCCGATGCTTAGCCGAATGGCTGTCGTGGGCGAGAGCACCGGCACACTGGACCGCGTGCTGACAGAAGTCGCGGATTTTCATGAGAAGCAGCTCGCCGCGTCGGTGCGCCGTCTGAGTGTGCTGATCGAACCGGCAATCATCGTTGTGGTCGGCGGCATCGTTGGATTTGTTTACATCGCATTCTTTGTGGCGTTGTTCTCTTTGGCGGGATGAGAAAGACAGGAGTCCGGTGAAACTTTCAAAGCTGTTTTCTTCATACGCTTTCATGCTGCTGCTCGGCTGCGTTTTGTCGTGTTCCATTCACGCCGAGGAAGCAAAGAAGCCCGACGAAAAGCCGACAGCGAAGACGGCCGACACAAGCACTACGGCCAAAGAAACACTGTCTAAACCCGCCGACCCGACTCAGCCGAGTCCCCGGTTGAAGCAGGTTCTCCGCGGGCCCGAGAAAGCGGCCGAGGTTGTGCAGCGTCCTGTCGAGCCGGCCAAGCCGCCGGAAATTACGTTGAAGGGTCTGATTCGTGCTGCCGGCAAACCTGCCGCCGCGATGATCGAGCTAAAAGACCGTCAGGCGCAAATCGTGCGTGAGGGCGCGCAAATTTCCGGCATCGCCAGTGATGGCAGTGTCGTGGAGATACTCATTAAAAAGATCTCATCGAATGGAGTGGAAGTCGAAATTCCGAAATTGAAACAGACGCTGATCGTCAGATAGGCCGGTTGCAGTTTTGTGGGAGGGGGAAGTCGTGAGAATTGCAGGTGTGTTGGTGCTATCGCTAGTGATCGGCAGCTGTCTGGCTGAAGAAACAGGCTTGTCGAAATCGGTTAAAATCAACGAGCTTGATTTTCGCGAGATGCCGCTCCAGGACGCTGTCCGGCTGATCTCCGAGGAAACCGACCTGAACATCGTGGCCTCCGCCGAAGCGAGAAAGACGCCTGTTTCTATCTTCCTGAAAAACGTTAACGCCGGCGCCGCCATTGAAGAGCTTTGCAAAACGCACAATCTCTGGTTCAAACAGGACGAGAAGAGCAACATCATTCGCATTATGACTCTGCCGGAGTTTCAGCGCGACCTGGTGACGGTGCGCGAGGAGAAGACAGAAGTCTTCACCCTGCTCTATCCGAACGCGGTTTCGATAGCGTTTGCCATTCGGGATCTGCATGGCGACCGTGTTCAATTATCGATAGGCACTGAAGGCGCACGCGACGAATCGCAGGATCTGGAAGAGCGCTTTGACCGCTTCGATGTCATTGATCAGCGCAGCCAGGGTCTTGGACTTTTTCAGTCGGGCGGAACGAGCACGTTCTCGGGCGCAGGCTCTAACAGATTCTCCTCGTCCAGCAGCGACAACGATTTTGCCGGATCAAACTCCTCGCGCGCCATGCGCCGGTCGGACATGGTGAGGGGAAGCGCAGAAACTCGCCGCCAGGAGCGCGCTGACGAACTAAAGGCACTCACGCCTGAGCAGGCCCAGGCAGTTCAGGAATTGATCAAGAGCGGTGACACGTCCGCTCAGGCCGCCCGGGCGCTTGAAGCACTTCGCCGCCAGAGCGCGGACGTCTTCGTAACGGTCAGCCGCAAGAACAACATGTTGCTCGTTCGCACCAGTGATCCGCAGGCGATGACAGATATCAAGCAGCTCGTCACGAAAATGGATGTGCCTACGCCGATGGTTCTGCTGGAGGTCAAGGTCCTGTCGCTGGAACTGGGCGACGGATTCAATTCCGTTTTCGAATACCAGTTCAGCGATGGCGTCAACAATGCAGCGGGATTCAGCTCGGGGACGATCCAGCCGCCGGCCTCGGATATCCTCTCGGGCCAGGCACGCAAATTTTCGCCCCTGACAATCGGTGGCACCGGCGGAAGAGCCGGCGACCTGATGTTTCAATTCGTGAATGAAAACTTCAGAGCTCGCATTCAGGTGCTGGAAGATAAGAATAAGGTTACTGTCCTGGCCACTCCGATGCTGCTGACGGCGAACAATGAAGTGTCGCGGCTGTTTGTGGGTGAGGAGCGCCCGATCATCCGCAACATCAGCAGCCAGACGGTCGTCAACGATAATTCAGTCACCAGTGTTCCGAACACCACCGTCGAGTTCCGGCCGGTTGGAACGACGCTGCTGATCACGCCAAACATCAACTCGGATCGTACTGTCACTCTGCGTATACTTCAGGAGAACTCCGCGATTGTCCCGCGTTCAGCGAACATTCCTGTAGTCACCGGCGAAGGCAGCGTGCAGGAGCAGGCCGTGGATGTTGTATCCACACGCACAGTCAGTGGAACATTGATCGCAAAGGACGGATTGATGGTGGCGGTTGGCGGCTTGATCGAGGACACGATGCGCGATCAACGGGCGCAGGTGCCGGTTCTGGGTAGAATTCCTGTGCTGGGTATCCCGTTTCGCCGCCAGAACACCGGCCGCAACCGGCGTGAACTGATTGTCCTGTGCCGGCCACATATTCTCAGCACGCCAAGCGAAGCCGAGGAAATCAGCAGGAAGCTGATGCAGGATCTTTCGCTGCATCCAAAATCGCCGGACGGCAAGGGGGCGCTGCCGACATTTGCGCCGCGTGAAGTTCTTGAGCCTGATCCGCCAACCACGCGTAAGAAAGCGATCTTCAGGCTTGATAGCGTCAAGAACAACGATGACTAAGACCAGGGTCTTACAGTCCAGAAGGAGAGTAAAAGTGAAACGATCGTTAGCTTGTGTTCTAGTTCTGTTTAGTGTGTTGGTGATTCCAGGATGGTCCGCCGCATCCGATAAAATGCCTGAGAAGGTCGTGTTTGCGTTGAAGCCTGACAAGAATCCGGAACAAATGCTGAAAGAAAAGCAGGCCCTGGAAGCTTATCTCTCTGCAAAGCTCGGCACCAAAGTAGAAGCCATCATACCCCTGAGCTCCGCGGTAATCATTGAGGGTTTCACTAATGGAACAATTGATCTTGGATATCTGAGTTCAACGGATCTGGTGAAAGCTCGCACAGCGAAAGCGGCCGATCTTCTGCTTGCCGGAGAAATCGATGGCAAGACGTGGTATCAGAGCTACTGGCTGACGCTGAAGGACAAAAATTACAGCAGCGTTCAGGACTTAAAAGGAAAGCCGATAGCTTTCGCGAGCAAGACATCAACCTCCGGTTTTGTCATTCCATTCTGGGATCTGGTGAAGCAGGGACTGGTTAAAGAAGGCGGCAAGCCCGAAGACTTCTTCGGGGCAGGCAACGTTTATTTCGGGACCGGTTACGTTTCGGCGGTCGAACGCGTTTTTAACGGAGATGCCGAGGCCGCTGCAGTGAGCGACTATGTCTTTAACAAAGACAAGCATCTCACGGCTGAACAGCGCGCGAAATTGAAGAAGATGGACGACCAGGGGCCAGTGCCGACGCATGTGATCGCTGTCCGCGCAGCACTTTCACCCGAGGTGCGGGGTAAACTGAAGGCAGCCTTGCTGGGGTTGAATGACGAGCCGAATCAAACCTTGCGGGATAAGCTTTTCACATCCAAACTGGTGGAAGTTGACGCTGACGCGCATATCAGCACGCTCAGCGAAGCACTCAAGGTTTCGGGGCAGATAAAATGACGGCTGCAGTCCTGGAGGAAAAGAGCCTGCCTGGAACGGAACTCGTGGCCGTGCCACGTGGAATTGTTCACATCCAGACACAGAATCTGACGCTCAGCCGTGGCGGCAGAATCCTGTTCCAGGATATGAACTTAACTGTTCCGCGTGGCAAGCTTGTCAGCGTTGTCGGGGCGTCGGGAACAGGAAAAACAAGCCTGCTGCTCGCCCTTGCGGGACTGTTGCAGCCCGACTCCGGCAGCGTCTTGTATTATGGCCGCGATGAGCGCACCCATCTGCCGCATGCGTTTAAACACGAAATAGGGTTCGTCTTTCAGGAGCTTCGCCTCGTTCCGAACACGTCGCTGCTCACAAATGTGCTATGCGGACAGCTAGGCAGGCAGAAATGGTGGAAGACACTATTTGGCTTTAGCCGCACACACCAGGGCGCAGCGTATGAACTGCTGCGCCAGCTTGGACTGGCCGATTTAATTCACCGCAACGCCGGTGAAACCTCAGGCGGCCAGCAACAGCGTGCTGCGATCGCGCGCGCACTGATGCAGCAGCCGGAAGTGGTCCTGGCAGACGAACCTGTCGCGAATCTGGACGCGGATAATGCGGCTCTGGTGCTGAAACTTTTCAGGCGTTTTGCGGCGGAGAAAGGAATAACTCTGGTCTGTGCCATGCATGACATGGCACTGGTCGATAAGTATTCTGATTTCGTTTTAGAGCTGAACGAGCGTAATCCTTCAGCATGGTCCTTGGCGCAGGTTCGATGAGCGATTCCAAAGATACTTCATCCTTGCCTCAGATTCCGCCGCTGCCATGGCATCAGCGGCTGAATCTCATGAGCATATCGGCGCTGCTTTTTCTTGGGGCTGCTTTGGCTTCCATGTCGGCGATGAAAGGATCAGGCCGGGAACTGGACTACTGGCAGAATCTCAAGCGCTTTGTTTATCGCTGCCTGCCGCCGGACTTCTCTGTCTCTGCTGATGCTTTCAAGGCGCTGGGGGAGACGATTCAGATTTCAGTGCTCGCCACGTTCTTTGCGATCCTGATCGCCTTTCCGATTGCGATCGCAGCTGCGTCCAATTTATCGCCTTTGTGGCTGCGCAGCATCGTACGACTGTTTATGAACGCAAATAGAACCGTGCATGTCCTTTTATGGGCGCTGCTGGCGGTTGTACTGGTTGGACCCAATCCACTGGCCGGTGTAATCGCCTTGACCTTCTACAGCCTTGGTTATCTCTGCAAGTTCTACAGCGACTCGCTGGAATCTCTGGACATGAAGACCGCCGAAGCGCTGCGTGCAAATGGCGCGGGACTGATCCAGGTCTTCCAATACGCGCTCTGGCCGCAGGCAAAACCCTTCATCTGGAGCTACGCGATTTGGATGCTGGAGTACAACATTCGCTCTGCGACCGTGATCGGATATGTTGGCGCCGGCGGCATCGGCCTGCTGCTACACAGCTTTCAGGAATATGGTCACTGGGACAAGTTTGCCGCCGTGCTGCTGATCATTCTTGTTCCGGTCACTCTATTAGATTTTCTGGGTGAACGAATCCGCAACAAGATCACCGGTGTTGCCCGCCTGAAGCAGTAGCTCGAGCCCGTTTCGTCGTTCTGCAGTGTTGCGATTGAATCGCAATCACAAGTAGAACACTCATCTTATCTTGCAAGTTGACGGCATAACTTTTGCCGAGCCTTCTAGCACATACAGCCTTGTCGCAAAATGGTCCTTCGGAGGCCGTTGCACATGAGCACGCTAGATCTCAGGTTGTCTAAGCAGCAACATCCTGCCGCATTTTCTAATCAGCATTCAACACACCGATTGCAACTGATTCTCGGTTCAGTCATTCTGCTCGTAGCTGTAGATCAAATGTCAAAAGCATTCGCACTCTGGTGGGCTCCGTCCGCGGCAGTAGCTATGGCAGATCCCGCTGCTTCGTTTGGAATAGGCTGGCACATTCATGCTCCAAATCCACATTCTTTTGAGATAGCGATGATCGCATTCGGAGTCGTTGGAGTTCTCTGGCTGTTGCCAGTCTCTGACGCTGCAAAAGTCTTGTGGACGGCCGCCGCCTTGAGCAATCACGTTGAAATGCTGCTGCGGCCTGGAACGGTGGATTTTCTGTCGTTCGGAAATGAAAGCCGAGTGTGGGTTGCCAACATCGCTGATGTCTACTTTGTCGCCAGCTTTGCGTTCATTGCAGTCTCGGTCTGGAAAATGACACAACATAAAGAAATTTCTTCGTCAATCATAATAAGTGCCGGGCCTAATCGATAGGTTGCGAGATTCAGCGGACAGAATTTGAATCCACTGCTATTGCTGCTGCTGGCTCGTGCCTCGCTGATGTTCGATGCCTTGGCTTCCGTCTCCTTGGCTTTCTTCTCTCCGAAGTAAAGCCGCGCCCCCTCTTCGCACACGTCGATAGGTTTGGATGGAGCGGACCTGACGATTGAATAGCGCAACCAGCCCGTCACATATCAGCCGCGCATCGGGGTGTTTGTGCCCAATCCGCGTGTGACGCGCTTTCCTGTTGAATCTTTGAAAGTCGCAACGTAGAATGTTGTGCCTGTACGAAGAACCGGCGTTAACGGAGTCGAATTTTGCGATGTGCGTTCCCCCTTTCGCATACTCTAATGGCGCATTGGCATACTTTTACGAATCGGAAGTAACCATAAAGTCATAAATCGTTGCAGCACAACTACTTTGCGGGCGTAGCTCAGTGGCAGAGCGTTGGCTTCCCAAGCGTATAATCTCTCAGGTGAAAACTCAGTATACGGGGTCAATGGTATACTGGAA
>DASPJR010000034.1:0-29399 GCA_035628505.1 Planctomycetota bacterium
ACGCGAAGCCTAGTTTGAAATGCTCGATTAGGCAGACGCCTTAAGATTAAGAAAAAAGGGTGCGCAGGTGCCGCACCCTCCTTGCCGATCCTCTGCAACTTAACGACGCGATTCGATCAAACGCTGGTGATTAGCCTCGACACTTCCGCCTTCTTGGATTCGAGCTCATCCTTGCTGGTGAGGCTCTCCAGGTTCAGGCGCACGACGGGCTCGGTGTTGCTCATGCGCAGGTTGAACCACCACGAGCCGAAGTCGATCGACACGCCGTCGACTTTACTGACGCTCTTGGCCGAGCTGCCGTACTTGGATTCGGCGGCGCTGAGCACCTTCGCGGCATCGTGTACTTCGAAATTGATTTCGCCGCTGTGGTGATACCGGCTGAGCGGCGCGATGAGCTCGCTGGCTTTCTTGTCGCTCTGGCTGAGCAGGCTTAAGACCAGGAAGAAAGCGGTCTCGCCCGAATCCGAATAGAAGAAGTCGTGGAAGTAATAGTGTCCGCTCAGCTCCGCCGCCATCACGGCCTTCTCGCGGCGCAGGCCGGCTTTAATGTGACTGTGGCCAACGCGGCTCTCGAGGGGAACGCCGCCGGCAGCTTTGACGGCATCGACGAGCGCTTTGGTGGCACGTACGTCATAGAACACTTTTGCGCCTTTGTTTTTCTTCAGGAGCACCTGCGCCATCAGCGCGCCGGCCAGGTCGCCGGGGATCAGTCCGCCCTTTTCGTCCACGAATGCGACACGGTCGCCATCGCCGTCAAAGGCCACGCCGATGTCGCACTTCTTTTCGGTGACGGCCTTCTGCAGATCGACCATGTTCTCCGCCTTCAGCGGATTGGCTTCGTGATTGGGGAAGCGGCCGTCGGGTTTGAAAAAGAGCGGCACGACTTTCAGCGGCAGGCCTTTGAGCAGTTCGGGCAGGATGTCGCCCATCACACCGTTGCCTGTATCGATAGCGATCTTCAGCGGCTTCTTCAGGTCGGCGAATTTAAGGCAATGCTTGATGTAACCGGCCCGCATGTTCTTCACGACCGTCTTGCCGCGCCTGGAACTCAGCGTGGGCGCATCCTTTTTGTAGAGGGCTTCGATGTCGCTGATGCCCGAATCGTAGCTCATCGGCAGCGCGCCGCCGCGGGTCAGCTTGAAGCCATTGTACTGCGCGGGATTGTGGGAGGCGGTCACCTGCACGGCACCCTGCAGTGCTTTCCCCAGCGTGCCCGTGGCGAAGTAGGTCATCGGCGTCGGGTTCATGCCGAGGTCGATGCAGTCGCAGCCGGCGGCGTTGATGCCGGCCATCAACGCGGCGGCCATGTCCGGCGAGTGAATGCGCGCGTCACGGCCGACGGCGAGCGTCTTGCCTTTCAGGTATGCGGCCGTCGCCTTGCCGATCCGGTAGGCGTCGCCTGTCGTGAGTTGCTCGGGAACGGTACCACGAATGTCGTACGACTTGAAAATACCTGCCATGACTTCAGATCCCCCCTCTTTCTATCTGCGCTCTGCTAATTCCCCACTAATTACTGCGTTCCTTGTACGAGTGTGGCTCTCTTGTGACGGGTGACGAGTGGCGGGTGACGGTGTCTTCGATGCTTGCGGCCCGTCACTCGCCACTCGCCACTCGTCACATTTGCCGTCGCGCCCCTCTGCGCGTACACTCACTTGAGTCAGTAAACGCTACGAGCAATGCCAAATAAACGCAACTTAAAGAGGACGTTCTCGTGCCCGGCATCCAAACGCTTCAGATCACCTCCGACGACAACTACCAGGAGAATTGCTACGTGCTGTGGCTGGACGGCCGCAGCGACGCGGTCGTGTTCGATCCGGGCGACGCGGTCCCCTCGATTCGCGCGGCGCTCACTGAGAACAAGCTGACGATTGCAGCCTTTCTGCAGACGCACTGTCACTTCGACCACATCGCCGGACTCGGCCCGTTGAAAGAGCTTTTTCCCGCGGCGCCGATATACGTCCCCGAGCAGGAAGAATCCTGGCTCTCGCGTCCAACGCTGAATCTCAGCTACTTCTGCGGAGGAGCGATTACGGCGCCGCCAGCAGACCATCTCGTGAAAGAGGAGGATCGCGTCGAAGTGGCCGGAATGAGCTTCCGCGCGATTCACGTTCCCGGGCATTCGCCGGGTTCGATGGTCTACTATGTCGAAAGTCCCGGAACGCCGCACGCGGTCGCCGGCGATACGCTCATGCGCAGCAGCATCGGCCGCGGCGATCTTCCCGGCGGCGAAGGCGAGGAGGTTCTGGTCGAAAACATCCGTACGAAACTGTTCGTGCTGCCGGACGCAACGATTGTTCACCCAGGTCACGGCAACGAAACGACCATTGGGCGTGAGAAAGTGTCTAACCCGTTCTGCGATTAATGTGGAGCAAGCTTCAGCTTGCGCCTAATTGTGTTGAGTCGTCTCCCATCCTGATTCGTGTATGCGCGCCTATAAGAATTCAAATCCATTAATAACTCGTATACGACTTTTCAAGTTCGGGCCACCACTCGATAAGAGATACGCCTGTGCTTGGTTCCTTCCCGTGGGCCTCGTATGCATGAAGACGAAGCCGCTCAAATTCATTGTAGAATTCGATATTTCCGCCCCAACCACCGAACTCCATGTTTTTTGCAGCCCAGATTTGCGAAGTAACTTCGTACTCCTGTTCATTGGGAGTTTCCGGAATGCATTTCGCCATGCGTTGACGCCAGCCAGCGACGCTCCTGACGGCGGCGTGCGCATTGTACTCCCGGCGGAAAAGCTCCCGATGCTTGCGCCACCACGATTCGGCATCATTACCGGCTGGATAATCTAAAATTAACAGGCCCGTCAGTAACAGTCCCTGATGCACACGCATGAAATTTCGCTCATCGGTGAGGCATTTAAGTACCTGTGTTTGTGCCTCTTGCGATGGGAGCTTAGCCAGTACTGAGGAAAGCCAGTCTTTGTATGCCAATGAGCAAATATCCACGCGCTCGTTTCCATCGCGCCAACTTCCCAATCCAAACAATAGTGAGCGTATGGATGCGTGCTTCCAACGAGGCGGTCGCGGGCCAAGGCGGGCTTCAATCAATGCTGTATTAAAACCGGGCTTACCGAACAGCATGCCTGGGAAAATCTCGACGCCGTGACGGCCACCGCTTAGATCTTGATAGTTGCTGCTTTCCGCAGGCACAAAGCACAAAAAATAAAAAATACCCAATCCGATGTAGAACAATCGGCGTCCGCATCGGCTTTGGGAGAAGCCTGCAATCATCGTTATGATCACGGGAACGGTGAGTCCAATGGCCGCTGGCATATTTTGCGGAGTGCCGTAGACGAGACCGATTAGTACGGTCATTAACGCACAAAATAGCAGACCGAGTAAGACACGGGCGAGTGGCGAAAGTGGGTCTCGTTCGGATGGCGAAGACATAAAACTCTCGAGACTGAGTGCTTAGTGTAGTTTACGATATTTCGCGAGATTTAGTTCACTCGCGAATTGAAAATTCGCGTTACATAGGGTTGCCATTCCTGACGCCTTGGCGTTTAACTTCAGTTCCCAGTCGTGTCCATCGGCCCCGTAAATCCGGGGCCGCCCGCGCCCACATAACCGAAGCTTGCGCCCGAGCTTTCGGGGCTTACCCAGAACGAATACAGCGCGCCAGCACGGAGCGTAAACTTGAAGCGGACAGGTTTTCCAGAAAAGTCCGCGAGGTCGGCGCGGCCGGCCCACTTCACGGGCAGCTTCGTGGCGTTTCCTTTTAGCGGCTCCGACGAGGCCAGCACGGCGCCTTTTTCATCAACCACCTCGACGCGCAATTCTCCCTGCGCCGCATCGAGATTCACAAACAGGTGTTTGCCTTTAAACGTGAGCGGCCGCGTCGTCAGCGTGCCCGCTGTCTCACCGGCCTCCATGGAAGCGAAACCGTCACGGCGCAGCGTCGCCAGGCCCGTAACGCGGCGGCCTTCTGCATTCGTGCCTTTTGCGCCTCCGCGTCCGCTGACATAAAAGTAAAGCTGCTCGCCAACCACGAGGCATCCGCCGCCGACGGACTGGACGTTGGCATAGTTCCAGTCGCCAAAGTTCTCCGAAATCGGGCAGAAGGGCTGCCTGTCAGGTCGATGCCAGCTCCAGCCATCCCGGCTGAATCCCACTAACACTTCGTTGGGCTTCTGACGATCTTTCTGCTGGCCTCGCCAGATCGTGAACAGCCCAAGCAGAACGCTTTCGTAGGCCGTGGCATCGAGATTGTAGAGCTGACACGGAGTTTTGTAGCTCTCGCGCTGCGGGTCGGCCGAGTCCGCTCCGCACCACAACGGCGCTTCGCTTCCAGCCGACCATAGCGGACCGGTTTCGGGGTCTTTCACCTCCCAGTAACGGCGCAGGCGCGGCTGGCCCCAGCCCTGGCGCAGGCTATAAACCCACACATTGCGAAACGGGTTGAAGTAAACCGTCGAGCGGTCGCCGCATGAGCCGGTCAGCAGCGGCTTCTCCGTCCAGTGAATGCCGTCCGGTGAAAAAAACGTCGCAAGGCCCCATGTCCTCGGGACAGTGCTGCCGCCCGGGCATGAGCGGAACATTTTGAACCGTTTCTGCGGATCCTTGGCTTGATGGTCGAGCCAGATCGTCGACGAGTCACGCTTGCCGGTCTGAACAATATTCGTGCCGGGCTTCACGTCCAGGTTTGGTTTGTCCCACGTGATCCCATCGGCCGATGTTGCGTAGCACGTCGTCCACTCCTGGCCGGCCATGTACCACATCTTGAACAGCTTGTCGGCCGGGTCGTACCAGGCGCCGTCGCTGAAGGCCATTGCCATGCCGCTGCCGTCGCGCATCTGTTCCCAGGGCTTGTCGGGCACCAGCACCGGGGTTTTGGGATGATACGTCGCGCGATGGTACTTGCGCTGCAGCGTTGTTTCAGCGATTAAAAAATCATCGACAAACAGCTGGCGGCCGACATCGATGGGAATGAGCTCAGGCGGCTTGACAAGATACGCAGGCAGCTCGGGCGTCTGTGGAACTTTCCAATCTGTGGGAGGAAATTTCGCGGGCAGGCGGATGCCATTATAGAGCAACTCCCCGCGATCCTCAGCCGCACAGTTCAGCACAAAGAAGAGGAGCACTACGGCCACACCCGTCATCGCAGGCATCCGTTCGTCGTTCGTCATCATGATACCTCAGGATTAATCGCTCCTTATAAGTACCTACTGGAACGAATTCCGTTGAGCAACAAATCCCATCTAGATCCCGCATCTGAAATCGCCAATCCGCAATAGTTCGCCGGTGTACTTACAAGCACTGCTGTTACGTTTTGTGATGGAGAAATTGCATGCGCTACGCCCTTGTTTCACTCGTTCTTGCCGCAGCAACGCTGGCCGCCGGGGAGTATCAGATTCCCAAGATGCCTGAAGGCCTTGAAGCCAAGCTGCTGATTAGCTCACCGCAGATCTCCGAAGTGGTCAGCTGCGCGGCTTCGGCGGACGGTCGGAAAGTATGGATCGGAATGCAGCATAGCGCGTGCGACAACGGCAAATGGGGCGATGTGAAGATGCTCTATGACGCCGATGGCGATGGGACCTATGAACGCGTCACCATGTTTGCCACCGAAACCGGCGGCGGCCAGGGCATGCTGTGTCTCGACGACACTCTCTACCTGGTTCACTCGCCATATCTGACCAGCTACCGCGACTTGGACAATGACGGCGTCGCCGAAGAAAAGAAGCACCTGCTCGAAGGCCTGGGCCCGGCATTCAACGGCGGCCTGCATGATCATACGGTTTCTGGCGTTAACCCCGGCACCGACGGCTGGCTCTATATTTCTGTCGGTGACAAGGGCGTGGTGGCAACGAAAGGTACCGACGGCAAGCAGGTGCAGCTTTACGGCGGCGGCATCATTCGCGTGCGGCCGGACGGCACGGACGTTGAAGTCTATTGCGTCGGCCTGCGCAATACCATGGACGTCGGCATCGATCCCGAACTCAACGTTTTTATGCGCGACAACACCAACGACGGCGGTGGCTGGAATGTGCGCTCGACACACATCTGGCAGACAGGCCAGTACGGCTACCCCAATCTCTACAAAAACTATGTCAGCGAGATGCTGCCGTGCATGGACGATCACGGCGGCGGTTCGCCTTGCGGATGCATTTTTTACAACGAGCCGGGCCTGCGCGAAGAAGACCGCGGCAAGCTGCTCTTTTGCGATTGGGGCCGCGCAATCGTGTATCGCTATGACCTGGAGCGCAAAGGCGCGACGTATGTGATGAAGCAGAACGAATGGATCAAGAATCAGAATCCATTCCGGGCCGTCGATATTCAGCCGGACGCGGTCGGTAACGTGTACATCGCCGACTGGGGCCGTGGCGGCTGGGGCAAAGGCGCGCAGGCCGGCGCGATCCTGAAAGTCAGCGCGGCTGGGCACAAGAGTGGCGCGCTGCCGAAATTTAAAGAGCTCGATATCGATGGCCTCGTCAGCATTTTCAAGGGCCCGAGCCAGACGCAGCGGCTGCTTGCGCAGAAGGAGCTGCTCGCGCGCGGCGAAAAAGCACTTCCGGCGCTGCTGAAAATAATGGAAGGCGGAGAGGACATTCCGCGTATTCAGCGCGTCTTCGCGCTGTGGACCTACAAGCAGATCGCCAAAGAGAAGGCCGCCGAAGCGCTGCTTAAACTCGCCGAAAAACGTAAGGATTTCCGCGAGCAGGCTCTGCGCGCAGCGACCGACCGCATGAAAGAAAACGCGGGCGTGCCCTATGAACCGTTCGTCAAAGCGCTGAAAGACGAAGACGCCTTCGTGCGCGGCCAGGCCGCTGTCAGCCTGGGCCGGCTCGGCGTTCCTCCTGAGACGGCAACGTGGGGATCGGAGAATTTCGTCGGGCCGCAGCCGGTGAAATATGGCGTTGAGGTGAAGAACAAAAAACAGATCGCCGAGGCACTCTGCCAAGCGCTTGGCGACAGTGAACTGCAGGTTCGGCACGTGGCCATGCGAGCTTTGCGGACGATGGGTGCTTACGAAGAGTGTCTTGCGACGGCGGAAAAGGGTTCGGATCTTGCCGCGGAGTTCGCGCTCGTGGCGCTGCGCGAAATCTATGTCGATGCGGCGGCCGACGGGCTGATCGCTCTCTATGGACGCGAAAAGCGCACGCCTCGCAAAGTCGAGATACTAAAGGCCATCGGGCGCCTCGCGAAAAAAGAGGATGTCTGGACCGGACACTGGTGGGGCACGCAGCCGAACACCGTCGGACCGTTCCAGAAGTTCGCAAGCTGGAGCAGCACCGAGAAACTAGTGAACGCCATCAAGCCGGCACTCAGCGAGAGCGACGAAATCGTTCTCGGAGCGCTCTGGGCGTTGAAGTGCATGCGCGACGAATCCAGCGTCGCCGAAATTCAGAAGCTGCTCGAGAAGGGCTCGCCGGCAGTCAAATCCGAAGCGCTGCAGGCGCTGCTGGCGACTCGTCCGCCGCAAGCCGTTCCGCTCTTCGGGAAGATGCTCGTCGACAGCACTGTCAGCGAGGCCGACCGCAAAGCGGCGCTCGATGCGCTCGCCAAGATCAAGACTCCCGCGGCCGATGTGGCCATCGTCGAAGCGATTCCAAAACTGGAAGCCGAGTTCAAAGACCCGGCAAAGAAGTACGATAAGAACAGCGGCGTCCTGCCGCTCACGCGCAAGGCAATGGCAAACGTAAAGAGTGTCGAGACGGTCAACGCGCTGAAGGCCATCGTGACCAGCGCCGAAAGCGCTACCGAATCACGCACGGCCGCGGCTCAGGCGCTTTCAACCGTGCCTGGCAAGGAAGCGGCCGAAGCGCTCGGCTCGCTACTGAACGATCCGAACCCGGAGCTAGTTGCGCTCTCGCTGCGCAATGTCAATCCGAAGGGCACGCTCAAGCCGGCGAAGATTCGCGAATTCCTGAACAATCCCGATGCGAAAATCCAGGCCGCGGCGCTGATCGCACTGGGACGCATGAAAGACTTCGACTCGGCGGAACTGATTGCGACGAAGTTGAAGACCGTCAGTCTGCAGGCCGCGGCCGTCGAAGCGCTAAAGACGATGGGACCGGGCGGAAACGCAGCCCTGGTCGCCGACGTGATCGAGCGCATCCTCGCTGCTGTGGAGTCGGAGGAAATTGAAGAGACAAAAGTCGAGCAGCAGGCGGTTGCAGCCGCGCGGCTGTGGGCGGGATCGAATGACCTGACCGCCGAGATGAGTTCAAAAATCCAGGCGCGGCTCGGTTCACAGGGCGGGGTGATCGCCACGTGGCACTTGATGGGTCCGGTCTTTGACAGCCAGGACAAATCGTTCGAGATCGTCTACGACATTGAAAAAGTCCCGCCGGAAGAACTGCCGAAGGCGACGATGAAAATCAAGGAGCAGACTTTTTCGTGGAAGGCGTTCACCTCCACCGATCCCAACGGCGTAATCTCCTTCAACCAGGTCTGGTCAGCAGACGGCTCGGGCGCCGCGTTCGCGTATTGTGAAGTCACCGCGCCGAAAGAAACGAAAGCGAAGCTGATTTGCGGCTCTGACGACAGTCTGACCGTCTACGTCAACGGCGTGCGCGTGTGGAACAAGGATTACAACCGCGGGCTTAACCCCGATGCAGACACGATCGAGATGACGCTCAAGGAAGGAAAGAATCTTATCCTGGTCAAAGTCTGCAATCACCAGGGCGGCTGGCAGCTCTGCGGCCGTATAGAGGGCCTCGCCAAGCGCGGCGGCAAACGCACACAGCAGCGAGAATCGCTGATTGCCGAAGCGATGACAAAGACCGGAAATCCCTCGAAGGGCGAAGCGCTGTTCAACGATGAGAAGCGTGCCGGATGCATTCGCTGCCACCAGGTCAATCACAAAGGTGGCAACATCGGGCCGGATTTGTCGAGCATCGGCGCGACGAAAGAACGCCGCTACTTGATCGATTCCGTGCTTGAGCCCAGCAAAGACATGGCGCAGGGATTCCAGCCGATGAAGATCACCTACACGAGCGGCAAAGTCGCATTCGGCGTGATTCTCAACGAGACGGGCGACACGTTTGAGCTCGCGACCGCCGACGCCAAGCGTGAGACAATCAAGAATGCCGACGTGAAATCGAAGACCCCGGTCGCGCAATCCGTCATGCCCGAAGGCCTGGTCGACAGCTTTACGCGAGAGGAGTTCGTGGATCTGGTCGCCTATCTCTTGTCTCTGAAGAAGTGAAGTGATGCATGATGCATGATACGTGATGCGTGATACGTAGAGGCTGAGCTGCGTGTGTGAGTGGGTGGCCCGGCCCAAGCGCAGCGAGGGCCGGGTGCCGCAGGCACAAGAAGCTACAGCTGACGCGTTGCCCGTGTGTGGATGTGCGAATTGTGGACCGTAGGGCTGCAGTCGTTCTGAAGTGCGGCAGTTGATCGACTTCAGCGTCCACTCTGAGGCTTCTTGTCGCTGCGCGACCCAGCCCGTTGGGCTGGGCCACCCCCGGATGGCGGGGTCATCCACTGGCTGGCTGTGCTTCCACTGGTGACACCAATCTCCTTTGCGCCTCCGTGCCTCTGCGGGTGAAAAGCGGTAGGACATTTCGCCGCTTCAAAGTTCAGGCATCATGCATTATGCATTAGCTCATGCTTGATGCCGCACCGATTGTAAAAATCGACCGTCTCTCCAAACGTTATGGCAGTTTTAACGCCGTCGCCGAGCTGGACCTGCAGGTGCCGCGCGGGGAACTCTTCGCGCTGCTGGGCCCCAATGGCGCTGGCAAAACCACGACGATAAAAATGCTGATGGGCATCCTGCAGCCGACCTCCGGCTGCGCGCTTATCGATGGCCTCGATTGCTTCCGCGACCGGGTTGAGGTCAAGCGCCGCGTGGGCTATCTGCCGGATGAGCCGATTTTTTATGACTACCTGCGCGGCCGCGAAATCCTGCGCTTCGTAGGCGAGATGCACGGGTTGACGGACGAACAGATCAACGCGGTGAGCCACCCGCTGCTGGAACGCCTCGAGCTCAGCGATGCCACTGAGGAATACGCGGTCAACTATTCAAAGGGAATGAAGAAAAAACTCGCGCTGATCTGCGCGCTGATGCATGACCCGATGGTGCTGATACTCGACGAGCCCACCAACGGCCTGGATCCGTACGCCACGCGTACGCTGCATGAACTCGTGCGCGAGAAGATTGCTGAAGGAAAAACGATTTTTTTCAGCACGCATCTGCTCGACCAGGCTGAGCGGCTCTGTCACCGCGTTGGCATCGTCTTTAAAGGAAAGCTCGCAGCGGCTGGAACCATGTCCGAGCTGCGCGCCCGCGTTTCGCAGAACTCGTCTCTGGAAGAGATCTTCTTCAGCGTGACCAGCTCGGGCGCGCAGGTTCAGCCGCTGCCGCCAGGCGTCGCAGGCACGGGCGAGGCGAGCGCGCCGGCGACGGTTGTCGTTCCGGCGGCCGTTGAATCTTCCGTCATCGCCTCACCGGAAGCGCCTGCTGCCATCGCAGTCGCGCCGGTAAGCTCCGAAGCTCCAATTGCAGCGTCAGCGCCGGCAGATTCCGTTCCCACCGCGGCTGCCGCTCCCGGGCCCGTTCGCAAAATCAGCGAGCCGCTGCCGCCACTGCTCAACGATGAGCCATTGCCGCGTCCGCCGCGCCGGGATTCTGACGCATGAACCCCACGCCGCCGGGCCTGCTGCGGGCCGTGATTGTTCTCGCACGTTTCGGCATTCGGCGCCGCGTGAATCAATTTCGCGGAAACCTTGGAGCTGCGTTTGGCGGCCGGAAAAAAAATTCCTCTGGCGAGCCGCTGCGCACCGGTACAGCGCGCAAAGGCAAAGCCGGCGGGGTGCTGATGGGATTCGTCGGCATTATTTTTCTCTTCAACGGAATGCATATCTGTTCGCAGTTCATCCGTCGCGTTTCTGAACGGATAGACTTTCAGGAAAACATGGTCGTCGGTCAATACGCGTACGACAAACTTGTCGAAGCCGCGCAAATGCTGCAAATGGCCGACCGCCTTCCGCAGCGTTCGAAGGAAGCCGTAAGCAGTCGCAAGGAATGGTTGGACTACCTGCGGCACACGTTCGAAACGGACGCGGCCATGCGCGGACTGACCAAGGCCGAGCAGCAGGAACGCGCCGAAATCATGATGAAGGTGTTCAAGGAAAAAGGTGTCGATGGTTTCCGTCTCAAGGAGGTCAGACCGGTCATCTTTTTTCCCAGCGAACAGGCGTGGACGCTGCCTGAAAACCACGAGGCGATGCTGCGTGTGGCCGCAGGCATCTGGCTGCTGCTGTCGTTTGCGCTGCTGTTCATGATTGCCGGAAACATGAGCCAGGATCTGGGCAAAGTAGAATGGGGCATGGAATGGCTATTCACGTTTCCGGTGCCGGCCAAGGTGATTTTTCTCTCGCGCGTATTTGAATACGCGCTGGTCAATGCCGCCGTCTGGTTCTGCGCGCTGCCGTATGCATTCGTGCTTTTCTGGTGCTGTGGTTACGGTGCGAATGCATTTTTTCTTGCGCCGCTGGCCGCGCTTTACCTGGCTCTGCTGCTGGCCAGCGTCCATGTGCTGGCTGAAGTGTGGCTGCGCAAGACCTTCGCGCCGAATGTGCTGAAAAACCTGCAGGCCGGTTTCACACTGGGCGGAAGCGTTCTGTTCCTCGTCGTCATTTATGTGGTTAGTGCGCCCACAGCCGTGGCGCCGGTGCTCCAGATGGCCGAGCGCCTCCCGCTGAACGCGCACTGGAATCCCGTCTCTCTGCCGGTGCTGCTTTGCGATTCCGCGCGAGCGCCCTGGGCCGCGGCCGGAATGCTTGCGGCCGTGATCGTGCTGCCGCTTGCGGCGGTGCGCTTCTGTCAGTACCTCGTGCGTGAAGGACTCACCGGTACAAGCGGGACGTACACCGGAACCCGCGAGAAAGCACGCGCGGCGGCGCAGGCGCCCACGCGTCTGCGCGGAATTGTGGGCAAAGAACTGCGCCTGCTTTTCCGCGACCGCAATTTCCTGGTGCAGACGCTGGTCGTTCCGGTGCTCGGCATTGGTTTTCAGTTTCTCATGAGCCCCGAATTGCTGGCCGGAGCTGCCGGCGACCTGCGGCACGCTTCGACCATGGCATTCGGTCTCGGCACGTACGTTTTAATGTTCAGCGCGTTTCAGGTGCTTACGGTTGAAGGCCAGGGCCTGTGGATGCTCTATACGTTCCCGCAGGATCTCAGCTCCATACTGCAGCGCAAAACCATGCTCTGGTGCGGCTTTGCCATGGCCTACACGCTGGCGGTGATCGGCGGTTGCATCGCTTACAATCCCGCACTGCAATGGGGAGCGATTTCGCCGGCGGTCACGGCGCTCGTCGGCGTCGTCATCTATTCGTACATCGCCTCCGGCATCGGTGTGCTCGGTACAGACCCGCTCGAGCCTGAACTGCAGCGTAAGATCCGGCCGGAGATGATGTATCTCTACATGCTGCTGGCGGCCATGTTCGCCTACGCGATCTACACGCCGTCGCTCTGGGGCAAGCTGGCGCAGCTGATTCTCTCCTCGCTGCTCGCTTATGCGCTCTGGCAGAAGGTCCGCGACCGCGCGCCGTTCATGCTCGATCCCGAACAGGAGCCGCCGCCGGAAATTTCGCTCGCGGACGGCATGATTGCGGTGCTCGCCTTCTTTGTGCTGCAGGGCCTGATTTATCTTGTTATGATTCAGACCGGCCTACCTGCTGGCGCGCAGATGGTGATCGCCTTCGCGGGCGCGGGGCTGCTCGTGGCGTTGCTGTCGCTCTACGTCTTCTGGCGCCACAAAGTTCCGAATTTTCTGGCCAGTGTCGGACTGCGTGCACATCCCGGACAGAAAGCATCGTACGCGGGCGCAGTGCTCTGGGGTGTGGCGGCGGGTCTTCTCGCGGCCGCTTTCGCCAGCTTTTACCTATGGTGCTGCAGCTGGTTCGAGCCGCTCCGGGTGCTGCGGGATGAGACAATTGAGCAGGCCAAGCTGATGAAAACGGATGAGACGCTCTTCTGGTGGATCGCGGGACTGGCCGTCATCGCCGCGCCGCTCTTTGAAGAGTTCATTTTCCGCGGCCTGGTTTACCGTGGATTGCGGCGCTCGGTGGCGCCGTACGTTGCGGTGCTTGCCAGCGCCGGAGTTTTTGCGATCGTTCATCCGCCACTGTCGGTGATTCCTGTCTTTGTGCTGGGAACGGTCGCGGGGATCAGTTTCGAACGGACGCGCCTGCTGCTGGCGCCGATCGTTGCGCACATGGTTTACAACGGGATTGTCGTCGCCCTGCAGTGAGTTGATGCATAATGCATGACATCGCAAAACTCAGTTTATGCGTTATGAATGATGCATTAAGTTGTGCGGTACACAGAAGGATCGCGGGCAAACGATGGCCGGAAAAGTTGTCGTCAAAGAGTTGACCAAATCGTATGGCGCGGTGCAGGCCGTGCGCGGCGTCAGCTTTGAAATTAATGACGGCGAGATCTTTGGTCTGCTCGGACCCAACGGCGCAGGCAAGACATCGACGCTGGAATGCGTCATCGGCCTGCGCGAACCCGACGGTGGCAGCATTGAAATCTGCGGCCTCGACGCAATCCGCAACGCGAAGGAAGTCAAACAGCGCCTGGGCGCCGTGTTGCAGGCCACATACCTTCAGGACAAGATCACGCCAGTCGAAGCGCTGCGCCTCTTCGGCAGCTTCTACCGGCGCACGGCGAAAATCGACGATCTGCTCGAGCGTTTTCAGCTGCGCGAAAAGGCTCACGCTTACTTTGAGACGCTTTCGGGCGGCCAGCGACAGCGCCTGGCCATCGCGCTCGCGGTTCTCAATGAGCCCGAATTTCTTCTGCTCGATGAACCGACGGCGGGGCTCGATCCGCAGTCGCGCCGCGAACTGCACAGCGTCATCCGTCAGATGCGCAGCGAAGGGCGCACGGTTCTGCTCACGACGCATTACATCGAAGAAGCCGAGCAACTCTGCGACCGTATCGCCATTATCGATCATGGAAAAGTGATCGCGTGCGGCACACCGCGCGACCTGATCTCAAAGGCGCAGGCGCTGCCGCGCATCGTCCTGCACGCCGCCCGTCCGCTCGATGGCGCACGCCTGAAGAGTCTTGCCTGCGTGCAGAGCGTCGAGAACAACAATGGAAGCTGCGTGATCAGCACGGCAAAAGTGAGCGACAGCGTGATTGATCTCGTGAAGTACCTCGAAACCGAGCGCAACGAGCTGCTGGATCTCCACATTCAGAAGCCGTCGCTTGAAGATGTGTTCATCGAACTTACGGGCCGGAAACTGCGAGACTGATTAGCGAACTCATGAATGGCTTTCTGACTCATTTTCTGACCACGCTGAAGCTGAACCTGCGCAACAAGCAGGCGATGATTTTTGGCTACCTCGTTCCCGTTTTTTTCCTGATCGCATTCGGCAGCCTCTACAAGACGCGTCCGGCGCTGGTGCGGGAGATCGGACAGATTCTCACTATAAGCGTGCTCGGTGGCGCCTGCTTCGGCATGCCGGTCGCGCTGGTGAGCGAACGTGAGCGCGGCGTGTGGCGGCGCTACCGGCTGATGCCCATTTCGCCGCTGTGGCTGCTGGCCAGTACGATGCTCGCGCGCTATGTGATTGTGCTGACTTCCGCGCTGCTGCAGATCGGTTTGGCAATGTGGTGGTACAAGATGCCCGCGCCCGAAAACCCATTTATGCTGTGGGTCGCATTCTCCTGCACCGCCTTCGCCTTCCTCGGACTGGGCCTGATCATCGCCGCGGTTTCGAATACGACTGGCGCAGTGCAGGCCATGGGCCAGGTTGTCTTTCTGCCGATGATTATTATTGGCGGCGTTGGCGTGGCGATGCGCCTGCTGCCCGTGTGGGCGCAGTATGTTGCGACGTTTCTGCCTGGGCGCTACGCGGTTGAGGCCATGAACGCGGGCGTGATGGTGCTGAAAGAAGACAAGGACGGCCTGCAGATGCAGCGCTGGTATTTTCATCTCGGTGCGCTGCTGGTGATGGGCATCGCCACAAGCCTGATTGGCGCGAAACTATTCCGGTGGGAAAGCGCGCAGCGTCTGCCGCGTTCGACGTACTTTTACGTGTTCGCCGGATTGTTGCTGTGGGCCTGCGTCGGTGGCGCGGCGCTGCACTGGAATATGGCTCGAATCTTTGTCGTGAAGTAAGCCGGGGAAGACAAATTTATGCCCGCCGCTGAGAAGCGTTCGAAGAAGATAATTGCAGTTGCGCCCGCAAAGCGCAAAGGCGCGCGGCGCATGTCCGAGATTCCCGCAAGCGTGCTCGCAGACCTGAATGCCGGCCGCACCGAAACCATTACGCTGGTCGAGTGGCTCGCGATCGACATCCGCCAGCTGATGAAGGCGATTCTTCCTGAAGTAGGGCTCGACGAGCGCGCGCGGGAGATCCTGGCGCGCACGGAAACGCTCGCGAACGAGAGCATCACGCGCCGCTGCAAAGGGGCCGGCGCGATGCTGCAGGTGATCATTCACGATCATCCGCGCCGCGACGAAATCTTCGAAGCGCTTGCCGCGAACCGCGCCGACATGGTCCGAAGCTGGGCGAATTACGCGCTTTCGGCAGACACGACCGTGCCGCTGAAAAAACGGGTTTTGCTCACGCGCCGCTTCGCCGCCGATTCGCACATGGCCGTGCGCGAATGCGCGTGGGACGGCCTGCGTCCGTACATCGCCGCGGATCTGAAAGCGGGGCTGGCGCTCCTGGAACCTTGGACGCGCGACCGTGATCCGAACATTCGACGCTGCGCGATTGAATGCACGCGCCCGCGCGGCGTGTGGTGCCAGCATATTGAAGCGCTCAAAGACCAGCCCGAGCTGGCGCTGCCGCTGCTGGAGAATGTGCGCGCCGACGCGAGCAATTATGTGCAGCGCTCGGTGGCCAACTGGCTCAACGACGCGAGCAAGCATCAGCCGAAGTGGGTGCAGAGCGTGTGCAAGCGCTGGCTGAAAGAGAGTGATTGCAAAGAGACACGCTGGATCGTCAACCGCGCGCTGCGGACGATTCGGAAGTAAGAAAAAGGGGCACTGGCTGCGGCCAGTGGCACGTACTTCAGTGCAAGCTGGTTTGAGTGGTCAATAAAATGGGGCAGACGTTTGAGTCGTCTGCCCCATTTCAGTTGCCGTTCTCTGCGCCTCCGCGTCTCCGCGGTGAATAGCGTTGTTACTTTGCCGGTGCTTCGTCGTAGCCTTGGATCGGGCGGATCCAGATGTTGCGGAACTTCACCGGGTCGCCGTGGTCCTGCAGCTTGATGGGGCCCTTCTCGCCGTGAGGAGTGTACTTGGCGACGTTGCGGTGCGTTGAAGCACCGATCATTTCCTTTTTGTTATGGACGAGAACGCCGTTGTGGAAAGCCGTGACATACGCCGGCGATTCGAGCTTGCCGTCCTTAAAACGCGGCGCGATGAAGACGATGTCGTACACGTTCCATTCGCCGGGCTTGGAACAGGCGTTGACCAGCGGCGGGCTCTGGCCATAAAGCGAGGCGGCCTGGCCGTCTGGATACGTCTGGTTGTTGTAGCAGTCGAGCACCTGGAATTCGTAGCGGCCCATCAGGAACACGCCGCTGTTGCCGCGGCCCTGGCCTTCGCCTTTGGGCGGAGTCGGCGCCATCCATTCGATGTGAAGCTGGCAGTCGCCGAACTCGTCTTTCGTCACGATCTCGCCGCCATTCTCGGTGCCTTTCGGCGGAACCATCATGTAGCCGTTTTCAAGAATCCATCCCGACGGCTTGCCGTTGCTCGCCTTCCACTTCTCGAGGCTCGTGCCATCGAAGAGGACTATCGCGTCCGACGGCGCTGTGCCGGCCTTCTCCTGCGTGCTGAACGTTCCGGGCGTCACCACCGCCGGCTGGGGCCGCTCGCCATCATGCACGTGCCATTTGCCATCGGGCAGCATCGGCGTGTCCTGGTAGCCGAGCTTCTTTTCACCGGCCATCAGCGCGCCAGCGGCCACAAACATCACTGCAGCAATCAAAATCTTCTTCATTTCTCCTCCAAAGTTTCAAAGCCAGTCCGCAATCCCAAATCCGCGTTCGTTACTTCCACCCGTTACCCTTTGTGCTCGTCTTCACCCGGCACAGGTACATATCGGCAGTGATGTACAGCGTCGAACCGTCATCGCCCCAGTTACAGTTCGCCGTCGCTTCGCCTGTTTCAATCGTGCCGAGGTGTGTGCCGTCTGGCGCGATGATGAGAACTCCGCCCGGCCCGGTCGCGAAGAGATTTCCGTCCTTATCCACCTTCAGCCCGTCCGGCAGGCCCTTCTTTTTCTGCTTTGCCAAGGCCGAGCAATCGAAGAATACTTTTCCGCTGCCCAGCGTGCCGTCCTCTTTCACCGGAAACGCGGTGATCGTCGGCGCGGCGTGATCGGACTGAGCGACGTACAGAATTTTTTCATCGGGCGAGAAGGCCAGGCCGTTGGGGCGCTTCAAATCCTTATGCAGCACGGTCACCGTGCCGTCTTTGCTGATGCGGTACACGCCGCACCAGTCCAGTTCGCGCGCCGGATCGTCCCAGTTCTTGACCAGGCCGTATGGCGGATCGGTGAAGTACACATCGCCGTTTGATTTCACGACAACATCGTTGGGGCTGTTGAAGCGTTTGCCGTCGAACTTGTCGGCCAGAGTCGTCTTCGTCTTGCCGTCTTTCTCCAGTCGCGCCACGCGCCGGTCGCCGTGCTCGCAGAGAATCAGGCGCCCTTCGTGGTCGAGAGTCAATCCATTCGAGCCCGGCTCGCCGGTGCGCGGAACACTTCCTGTGTAGCCCGACGGCTTCAGGAACACGCTCGCGGTCTTGTCGCCTTCCTTCCACTTAAAGATGACATTCTCCGGCACGTCGGAGAAGACGAGTATCTTCTCGTTCGGCAGCCAGATCGGCCCCTCCGACCAGTTGAATCCCTCCGCGAGCTTCTCGAGCTTCGCGTCTGTCGGGATCAGCTTGTCTAGACGCGGATCGTTGCGCGTGATCGAGCCGAACGTCGGATAACTTTCCCCCGCCATAATTCCCCCCGCAGCAAGTATCAGAAAGGCCAGTACAGCTCCGTATCTCTTCATCCCATTCCTCCTTCGTGTCCTTGAGTCTTCGCGTTGAATTCCGTCAGTTATGTTTGAAGTGCACAAAAATGCGTCCGAAGTTTTTGCTGTCCTTCTCCACGCGATGGTACTTCTGCTTGATGTGCGACTGATTGAGAAAGCGGATGACCTTCTCTTTCAGCGCGCCGCTGCCTTTGCCTGGAATAATTTCAACCAGCGCGATGCGTTTCGAAACGGCCTCGTCGATGATGCGGTTTAGCTCGCTTTCGATTTCGCGGCCTTTGTTGAAAATGTCGTGTAGATCCAGCTTCAGTTTCGCCATTTCGAATCTGTTCCAAGGGCTTTAACGACTTCAACGCGGAGGCGCAGAGTTGCTTCCGCTCCCCTTGTGGGAGGGGGTTGGGGGAGGGGTTAGCCGCTCGCTTGTTGCAGCCCGCTCACTAAACCAGAGGCTAACCCCTCTCCCTAACCCTCTCCCGCAAGGGGAGAGGGAACCGCGCGTCCTGCTGATCTTGACTGCGTCGAAGTCCGTACTTTGTACTGACAAGTCGACGATTCTACACACTCTTTATTCCATGAAAATCACCGAAAACGCAGCACGCTTTTCGCCCCTCGCGGTATAAACCACCCGTTCAGTAGACCTTGGGAGTTTTCACGTGAGCCAGAACGGCAACGCTCCGGTCGATGCCTATTTCCAGGCGGCGGACGCGGTCAAAGATCCGCCACGCACGCTCGGTCGCGCGCTGATGAAAATCGGCCCCGGTCTGATTCTCGCCGGCGCCATCGTCGGCACGGGCGAACTGATCGCCACGACCAACCTCGGCGCAAAAGTCGGCTTCGGTCTGCTCTGGCTGGTTCTGCTGAGCTGCTTCATCAAAGTTTTTGTGCAGATCGAGCTGGGCCGCCATGCGGTTTCGTCCGGCGAGACGACACTTGAGAGTTTCAAAAAACTGCCGTGGGTCGGCACGTTTTTTACGTGGTGGTGGCTCTTGATGATGCTTGGCACGCAGGCGCAGATGGCCGCGATGGTCGGCGGCACCGGCCAGGCGATTCACCGCATTGTTCCCGGTGTGGCCGCGCAAGCGGGCAGCGTCTTGGGCGAAAAGAGCTTCTTTGCCAGCCCCGATGTCTTCTGGTCAATTATCGTCGCCCTAGTCACCTCCACTGCGCTGGCCATCGGCAGTTACAAAGTCGTCGAAGTCGGCACCACAATTCTTGTGGTAGGGTTCACCGGGATGACTGTCGCCTGCGTGGCGTTTCTGCCGGAAGGATCAATAACTGCAGCTGATCTTTCATACGGCCTCTCGTTTCAGATTCCCGAAGGCGCCATCGTCGCGGCGTTCGCGATGTTTGGAATTACCGGCGTGGGCGCCGCGGAGCTCATCGTTTACCCGTACTGGTGTATCGAAAAAGGTTACGCGCGCTACGTCGGCGTGCGCAACGAAGGCGAAGCGTGGCTGGATCGTGCGCGCGGATGGCTGCGCGTGATGCAGCTCGACGCATGGGTCAGCATGCTTGTTTACACCGTCGCGACACTGTCCTTTTATGCCCTTGGCGCGGCGACGCTGCACAAGCACACCTCTGGCACGGGCCTGCCGGGAAGCGTGAGCGCCATGCTGGACCTGCTTGAAAAAATGTATGAGCCCATGCTGGGCAAGCGCATGGCCAGCGTCTTCATCTCGGCAGGCGCTCTTGCGGTGCTGTATTCAACACTGTTCGCGTCCACAGCCGCCAACAGCCGCGCCTTGGCCGATTTTCTGCAGGTCAACGGTTACGTGAAATTCCTGCAGCCGCATCACCGACAGGATTGGATTCGCCGCTTTGTGATTCTCTTTCCGCTGCTGGATCTGCTCATTTTTCTGTTCTTCAAGAATCCCGTTCTGCTCGTCACCATCGGTGCCTTTGGCCAGGCGCTCACGCTGCCCATGGTCGCGATCGGCGCCATTTATTTGCGCTACCGCCGCACAGACCAGCGCCTGCGGCCGGGGATGATCTGGGATCTTCTGCTCTTCGCCTCGCTGTCCGGATTCCTGGTCTCCGCCGCGTTCGGGCTGAAAGATGCCTGGGATAAAGTTTCAAAGTAGCCGTAATCAAAAATCCTGCGTAACAGCACGGCTTGCTGAATCATTGTTCAATAAACCGCTGCGAGGTGCTGTGTGATGGTGCGTATCGTCGTCTGGCTGGCCGGCATTGTTTTCCTTTTGAATGTTCCGGCTGCGAGTGAAGAAAAGATCACGAAAGATGAGAAAGGCCGCACCCGCTGCGCGCCACCGCTGGTTGATGAAAAGTTCAGGAATCCATGGCCCGCCGAGTGGCTTGAAAGCTATTACGACCGCTGCCACCACGCGATTGAAACAAAAGGGAGGGCGATTAAGAAACCGGGAGGCGGGACGTTCGGGGAAAATGAGAAGTCGTATTATCCCGAAGCGATGTTCGCATTTCTCGCCGGCAATCGCGACATTGCGCTGAAAGCATTGCAGGAAGGCGACAATCAGGTTAGAGATCACGCACACACCAATGGCGTGGATTTCTACTGGTGCTTTACGTTGAAGGGACAGATCCGCAAGTATTTTTACTTTGGGCAGTATCTGGATCCTGCCTACAAGCAGAAGATGTTCGATGGCGCAAAAATCTGGACGGAAGCCGAACCGCTCCGCCGGCCGCATCCGGTTTACGGCAAAGGCAATCCGCCGCCGGGTGAAGCGTGGGGGCCTGAAGCGAAGGGAAGCTGGGTGGATGTGCGCAGCACCGACAATTTGCGCGCGATGCGCGATACATCCGTGTATCTGATGGCTGAAGAGACCGGCAATGAGCAGACACGGCTCCTCTATAAGGAGAAACTGAAGACTTACGTCGTCGCGCTTTATCACACGGGCATGACAGAATGGGATTCCTCGAACTACCACGGCCATACGCTCTGCCCGTACCACAATCTCTATGATTTCGCCAGGGATCCGGAAGTAAAAGCACTTGCCAAGGCCGCGCTCGACATTCTCTACACCGCCGGCGCATACAAATATTTCCGCGGCGCGTTTGGCGGGCCGAACCTGCGTGACTATGGCGGTCTCGGCCTTCCCTTTGGATCGAACGTAACGCATCCGCTCGCGCTGATGTTCGGCGATACACCGGTTTCAGATCCGGCTCCGGACCGGGATGATCTCTATCACATCACCAGCGCGTACCTGCCTCCCGAAGCAGTCGTGAACCTAGGGCAGAAGAAAATTGGCAAGCCTGTCGAAATGTTCTCAAGCAAGCCGCCGTACAAAGCCTGGAAGCCGGGAGACGTCTTTGCGCCAAGATACTTCGAGACTCAGTTTTTCGGACATTCGTTTATGCTCGGATCCTGCGTCTCCGCGAACACGCCGCAGGAGTGGGACGGAAATGCCTTCCGGCTCATTGCGTTTAACGGCGCGCGCGGCGCCGACATCTTTGCGGCGAACACAGCGCCGCTGGCGGGGAAGGGTTCCAAGAAAGACGGTGATCAGATCGGGCAATACAGAAATCTGATTATCTGGTTGAGCAATATCGTTGAGGCGAAGAAGACATACTATTTCGTCGTGCCGAAGTCGGCTCAGAGTGAAATCGAAGACGGCATCTGGTTTTTCAAGTACGAAAGGACCTGGCTGGCTGTGCGGCCGCTGAATCTTGGCGCGTATACGGAAGTCACTCCCGTTGCCAGGGACAAAAAGGGAAACGACGTTGCCAGCGCGCGTTTCAAGCTCGAGCGCTTTCTTGAAGCATCAATCAGTGGCGCTGGCTTCGCCGGCTTTGCGCTCGAGGTCGGCGAACAGGAAAGCCACGGCGACTACGCAGCATTCAAAACCGCGGTGAAATCAAAAAGCAAGCTCGACGCATCCAAGTTGAGCTCCGGTGAAGTGACGCTTAGCGGCGCCGACGGAAAAACACTCGCCTTCAAGCACAACACTGAAAACGATCTTCCGATTCTCGCCCGCGACGGTGCGGCCGTGGACTGGACCAAACGATGGGACCTCTACAAACCCGCCGATGGCGCCGGCCCCGTCTCCCTTGGCTGGCAGCAGGGCACGCTGCGCGTTGAAGCGGGCGGAAAGGTCTTCACGAGCACGGTGACTGCGGAAGGCAGAGTGCCTTTGGAAAAGTGAAGCAGTGTTCAGCGTCAAGGACCTAGGGTCTTATATCCAGGGTCCAAAAAACAATGCTTTTTCCTAAACGCAAAACCCTCGGCACTGGTAGCGCCTGACGCCTGTACCTAATCGCTGCGCGTGATCCGCTCGGTCTGCTTGCGGTATTTCAGCGGCGTGCAGGAAAACGCGCGGCGGAAGGTCGCGTGAAAATGTGACAGATCGTGAAAGCCGCTGCGCAGCGCCACCTCAGGGATAGAAAAGTGCGTGTGCCGCAGCAGTCCCGCCGCGGTCCGCAGCCGTGCTTCCTGAAGCAGCGCCACGAAGGATTTTCCACACGCCTGCTTCACCGCATGGCCGGCGCGGCTCTCACTCAGGTGCAGCCGCCGCGCCAGCTCGGCAAGCGTCACCGGCTTGGTGTGGCGGTCGTAAATGTATTCAAGGATGATTGCCCGGCGGCTCAGGCCGCTGCTGAGCCCCTGCGCGTGGCGGCTTCCTGAATCACGCGCGAATGCGGCATCAACCTCCACGCGCCAGGCGCGCAGCCGGGCCGCAAGCTGCTGCAGCAGTTCTAAAACCGTCTGCGCTTGGTCATCGTTAATAGGCCGGGGCGCCAACTCTTTTGACCACGGCGGCTTTTTGAAGGGCGTCGGCTGATCGCGGCGCACGCGCGTCAGGCCGGCGCCCGGCAGGCGCGGGCCGGCAAAGAGAATCCATTCCAGCTTCTGGTTAAAGAAGACCGGCACGACACATTCGACCAGCCCGGCGTGGCAGATCTGCACACGGCCTGTGCGGCTCTCAGCGAGCTCCGCATGAACCTGCTCGGCATCGAAACGTATGCACGCTTTTTCATTGCCGCTGAGCTTTACCGCCCGGCAGGCCGGGCTGTGATGCTGAAAACGCTCAGGCGGCAGAAAAAACCACAATGATTTCATGCGGTCGTGAATGGAAACGCGCAGCCCCGTCACTGCTTCAAAGGCTGAGATCGCTGCTGCCGGCACTTGAGCGAAGTCGTCCATAGGTGCTGTGTTAGCGGAAAACCCCATGTTTTCAACTTAAGAGACGCTTACGTAAGACGTTCATCTGGTGTAGAAAGTGCAGTTGCTGGTGTTGAACTCTTCAGGAGAAATCATGCTGCGTCTTTCGTTTATCCTCTTCGTTGCGCTCGTCGTGTTGTGCGTAAATGCTGCCGAAGAAGCGACAACGTCGCCGAATCTGAAGTACTACTATCCCGTGCCGCCCGCCAATCCGCCGCAGACCATTGAGTGCGATCTGTGCGTGTACGGCGGGACGCCGGGCGGAGTCACTGCGGCGATTCAGATGAACCGCATGGGCAAAAAAGCCGTGCTGGTCTCATTCAACAAGTTTGTCGGGGGGCTCACCTCTGGCGGCTTGAGCGCCACGGATGTAGGCAATGGAAAGTCGATCGGCGGTATGGCGCGGGAGTTCTACGACCGCGCCGGAACCATATCGGGCTTCAAGCCCAGCAAAGCCGAAAAGCTCTTTCTGGATATGCTGAAAGAGGCGAGCGTCCCCATCTATTACGAGCACCGCCTGAAGTCTATCGTCAAGGAAGGCAACAAGATCGTCGAGCTTGAATTTGAGAACGGAAACAAGTTCCGAGCGAAGATGTTTGTCGATGCCACGTACGAAGGCGACCTGCTCGCCATGGCCAAGGTCTCGTACCATGTCGGGCGCGAAAGCAACGCCACGTACGGCGAGACGATCAACGGCATTCAGTTTCTAAAGGGCCACAATTTCAATTACCCGATCGATCCATACAAGAAGGAAGGCGATCCGAGCAGTGGATTGCTGTGGGGCATTTCGGCGGAGCCTCCTGGAAAGCCTGGCGAAGGCGACAAGAAAATTCAGGCTTATAACTTCCGCATGTACCTGAGCAACAAGGAAGACCGCCTGCCATTTCCCAAGCCAAACGGCTACGAGCCGGAACGCTACGCGTTGCTGCTGCGCTACCTGAAAGCCGCGAAGGATCTTAATGAGTGGTCGTTCACCTATAAGAACGGACCGTTCCAGCTTCAGAACGGCGACTGCAACAACGCCGGCGGTTTCTCGACGGACAACATCGGCCGCAATTACGAATGGCCGGAAGCCGATTACGCGACGCGCGAGAAAATATTCCAGGATCACGTCACCTATCAGCAGGGCCTGATGTATTTCATGGCCAATGATCCGAGCGTTCCGGAACTGCTTCAGAGCAAAGTAAAAAAGTACGGGCTCGCTGCGGGGGAATTCACTGAGACGGGTGGTTGGCCGCACCAGCTGTACATACGCGAGGGCCGGCGCATGATTTCCGATTACGTCATGACCGAGCACAACTGTCGCGGGAAAGTCCTCGCCGAGGACTCCGTCGGCATGGCCAGCTACACCATGGATTCACACCACTGCCAGCGCGTGATCGTCGACGGCAAAGTGAAGAATGAAGGCAACGTCGAAGTCGGCGTGAAGCAGCCGTTTCCGATTTCCTTCCGCTCGATTGTGCCGAAAGAATCCGAGTGCGCCAACCTGGCTGTGCCAGTCTGTCTCTCGTCAACGCACATTTCATACGGCTCAATCCGCATGGAGCCGGTTTTCATGATCCTGGGGCAGTCGGCAGGCACCGCCGCGGCGATGGCCATTGACGCGGGCAGCGCGATCCAGAAAGTGGAGTATCCGAAACTGAAGGAAAAGCTTCTGGCGGGCAAGCAGGTTCTGGAGTGGACTGCCGGTGAAAAAACGAAGTAAAAGCTCTTTTCTTGATGCCGCGTAGCGGATAAAAGCTTACTCTTCATTCTGAAAGGAGACCACACATGGCACAGAAGAAACACACCGGTTGGGAACGCAAGAAGGCACGCCTCACACAGGAACGCCTCGCCCGCCAGGCCGCCAAGCCGAAGTCGAAGTAACCGACCTATCGCAGCCGCAGATGTACGCGGATGAACACGGATGCACAGTCCGCGTTTGTCCGCGTCCATCTGCGGTTCTATTTCATCTGCACGTCATTCACGCGCTGCTCACTTTAATTGCGTCCTTATCGTTTCCTGCGCGCGTCAGCATCGTTGTGACATCATCGGCAAATGCTTCAGCAGTTGAATTCAGCACCGCCGGTTCAGCGTACGCAATGGTCAGGAACAATTCGTCGTGAAACGAGATCGCGCCCAGCCACAGGCACGTGCCGACAAGATGAATTCCAGTGGTGGCGTAAAGTTCCTCCAGCCGCAGCGGCCCGTAGCTTTCAGGAATAGGATAGCGCCCGCGGTTTGACACATGCGCCGTATTCATCCGTCCGCCATTGAGTGCCGCCATCTTGCGAATCATCGTCTCATCCGCGCGCAGCCACTGCGCCAGCAGAATGCTGTCATGCGGCTCGCGCGCGGAAATCGAGGCGTCCAGCCGCGCCTTTGCCTCCCGCGCAACGCTCCAGAAGTGCGAGTCTGGCGAGATCAGAAAACGCATGCCGACGTCCGAGATGAGGCAGCCGGTCGCCTTCTCAACCGCTTCGCCACACGCGCTCCGCAGATTCACGCTGGAATGACACGACAGCCGTTTCGCGCCGCCGCCGCCGATGCGCGCATACGCGCCAAAAAGCGCCGCCGCGCATAGCGTTCCGTGCACCGTCGTCTGCTCCGAACGGCAGCGTGCTGCGAGCGGACGCAGCACTTCCGATCCCAGCTTGCGCAGCAGAAAACGGGTTCCGCGTTCGCTTGAAGTGTCGCCATCGACGATCAATTTCGCCGGCAGGCAGCGCTGCTTCAGAGAATTCCATAGGAAGCCGAGCTTGCGTGAAAGTGTCAGCCTGCTTGCGGCAAGTTCTTCAAGCGGCCGCACGATCCCTTCGCGCAGCGTCGCATCGGGTGTTTTCCCTTCGAGCAGCTCCGCGCAAAGCGCAAGCAGCTCATCGAGAAGATGCATGCACGAGAGGCCGTCAATGATCGCGTGATGGAACGACGCAACGATCTCGTGCCGATCGCCGCCGCGCAGCAGCGTCACGCGCCACAGCGGACCGCTCGAGTCAAAGGGTCTGTGCAGTTCCCCGTGTGCGACTTCCAGTGCGGACTCCGGCGACAGCCGCTCCAGTACCTGAAGCGCAATGCGCGGCGGAGACATGCGAACAAACGCAGGCGCTCTGCCCTCGTCGATGCGCGTTTGCAGAATCATGTGGCGCTGCTGAAGGCACGTCAGCGCTGCCTGCAGAATTTCGGGCGTCAGCGGCCCGCGTACGCGGGCCAGATTTACGTCGATCAGCGCGCCGCAGCCATGGAGGACGTGAAAAAGCTTTTCGATGACACCCAGGTTTCGGCGAACCGGAGTGTCCATCGCGTCAGTTGCCTGTTTCGAGCAGAATGTACAGCGGCGATTCGCTGACGGGCACAGCGATGGACTCGCCGTGCGCCTTGATCTCGACCTTCGGCGCATCGCCGGGCGCAAGCGGCATCTGTTCGGCCGAAACAAGCTTCAGCTTCTCCAGCGGCAGAGTGATCTCGGCTTTGCGATCGCTGCCAGTGGGGGACCAGACGGCCCAGATGCGCTTTTTGGCATCCGTGCCGTGCGTGAATTCATACGCATAAACGTCGCCTTCTTTCTCCTGAAGCACGCGGCTGAAACGGTAATCGCCCATGAGTTTGTGCATGTGCGAGACGGCGTAATACGAGGGCTTGGGTTGAAAGTTACGCGTCAAACCCGCCGCGCCATGTATCTGCGGCTCGTCTTTATCGTTGAAGAAAAAAATGTACGCGCGGTCGATGGGCATCTTCGCAAAGACCATAAAGGAGCGGCAGAGATACTGCGCCTGCTGCGTGTCGGTGACGCCAACCCACTTGGCAAATTCGTTTTTCGGGTTGTTTGGCTTGGTCGAACAATCCCAGCCGAATTCGGTAATCCAGATCGGCTTGCCTTTGGCTTTTTCGTCGCGCCAGGCAATCGCCTCGTTCACCTCCTTCAGGTATCTAATCTTTGGATCTTCCGGAAATGAGCGGCGCCAGGTTGGCCAGCCTTCGACTTCAGCGTAGACATGGATATTGATGACGTCGAACAAATCGTGCAAACCATCGAAACAGGTGAGGCTCTTGGCGTAGCGGTGGCTCTTTCCCGGGACCGCCGCGCACGTCGCGATGGTCATCTTCGGATCGCCTTCACGTACGCCGCGCGCCATGTTTTCAAAGAGCGTGCGGTATTTCGCGTCGTCGTACTCGCCCGGTTCATTGCCGATTTCCACAGAGGTAACGAGCTTTTCGGCGCCGGAGGGCCCGAAGAATTTAGCGAAGGAAAGCCCGTACTGCTTCGCGTCGGCCGCGAGGTTCTTCCATTTATCATGCTTGATCGGGTCGAACATGAGGCACACGTTGATGTTGAAGCCGTGCTTCTGCCAGCTTCCGTAAACGTGTTTCCACTCCACGCGGTTGTGTGCGAAAGGGAAGGTCGTCGCACGCGAAGTATCATCGCCGAAATCCCAATCGATCGGATGGTAATCGCGGACGAGCGCGCACGTCGGCCGGTAGAGCTCGGGCTTAAATACGACGGTATGCCCATTGATGCCCATGAACTCTTTGAAAAGCGGCTTGGTCTGTTCGCCGCCGGAAAGAAGCCCGGTCAAAAGCAGTCCCAGCAGAAAAGTAACTACGATGCGATGCATTATGGCCTCCAGGTAACTTGATATTACTACACCGCACAAGCACTTTCGTTGAAACACAGGTGTTCGGACTTGTCAGAATGGCACGCGGTCCGATAATGCGGCTCTTAATTCAACGGGACGCCCGTCGCCAGTGAACGTTCGCCGGACTGAGGCTTTGAGATGTTTCGCGCGCACCAGAAGCAGTTGCTTGAAATCGTAAAGCAAATGAAGAGAGGTGCCGGCCGCTGGAATAAGATCATCGCTCACGTAACGCCCGGCGGAGGAAAAAGCGCGCTTCCGGTCATCGCCGCCGCCGAACTGATTCCCGGCATCGCACAGAAAATCTGCTGGGTCGTTCCGCGCGTGGCGCTGCAGCAGCAGGCGGAAGAAGCCTTCCTCGATCCTAATTTCCGGCGGCTGCTCGGCCATAAGCATCTGATCCGCGTCAGCACGAACGAGCCCAATCCGGCGCGCGGGCTGAGCGGCTATGCGACCAGCTACGCCGCGCTGACAATCGATAAGCAGAAGCTCAACGCCGCCGAATTCTCCCGTTTCCGCTACATCCTGGTGCTCGATGAGCCGCATCATCTGGCGGAAGAATCATCCGGCATGAATGCCGTCAAGCCGCTGATCGAGAAAGCCGCTCTGACGCTTTTCATGAGCGGAACGCTGGAGCGCGGCCGCAAGGAACGCATCGCCTTTCTGCCGTATTTCACGCAGGGCGACGCGCTCGAGATCAGCCTGCGGGATTCCTCTTCGACAAAAATCATCACGTACTCCCGGCCCGATGGCCTGGCTGAGCGCGCCATTATTCCGTTGCGTTGCACGTATTTGGATGCGAAGGCCAAATGGAAAGACCGCAAAGGCAATCTGAAAGAAGTCTCGAGCCTGCGCGAATTCAAGAAGCTCGCCAAGGAAGCGCTGATGACCGCTCTGGCCACCGAGTACGCGTATGAGCTGCTCGACACGGCCATGGCCGATTGGCTGCAGATCAAAAAGAGCAATCCGCGCAGCAAGCTTCTGATCGTCGCCGCGACGCAGAAACTTGCCAAGCTCTATGCACAGCATGTTGAGCGTAAGCATGGACGCGAAGTCGGCATCGCGACGATGGACGAAGGCTCCGGCGCGCTCAAGGCGATTCACCGTTTCAAGCGCATGGGCACCGACAAGACGGACATCCTCGCCACGGTCGCGATGGCGTACGAAGGACTGGACGTCAAGCCCATCACCCACATCGCCTGCCTCACGCGCATCCGCAGCAAGCCATGGATCGAGCAAATGATTGCGCGCGCGACGCGCTTCGATCCCGAGGCCGGCCCCTGGGAGCGCCAGGAAGCGCACGTCTTCATGCCCGACGACATGATGATGCACACCATCATCGATGCGATCACCAGAGAGCAGGCTCCGTTTGCGAAGAAGAAATACGATTTCGAAGGCGGCGAGGGTGGGGGAGCGCGCGATCTGTTCGGCGACCTGATCCCCGTGGGTTCCGGCGCCTTCGGCAAGCGCAGCAAACGCGTGGACAACATCCCCGTGAGCTCCGCGCCGGCGGAAATGGAACTGACCCCCAGCCAGAAAGAAGCGATGCTGCGCGACACGATCGAGAACACCGTCCGTGACTACGCCGTGCGAAAACGCTTATCGTTCAAGCTGGTGAACATGAAAATCCTGCGCCGCTTCGGCAAAGCCCGCTCCGCGATGAACCTCAACGAACT
>DASPJR010000035.1:0-48928 GCA_035628505.1 Planctomycetota bacterium
TGAAAGTCTAGTAGCGTTGAGTTGTGTACAGTCGTGTTGAGTCGTGAAGCTGAACAATTTGTCACACGGAATTATTGGACTTACGCGATTTCAGGCCTCAAAGCGTGTGAGATTTCGTGATTTGCCGCGATGTTCTGAGCGAATTTGAAATCAGATGAGACAACATTTTTTCTTTCGTGATTTTGTGAGATGAAGTGTGACGCATTCGGTCGGGTGGCCCTGACGGCGGCAGCCGTCTGGGCGCGAAGCGCAGGAGGTTACATCATTCGTGTTGCCTGGCAGTTCACGCGAGGGCAACGCGAAGGGAGTAACCTCTTGCGCTGACGCGCCCAGACGACGCGGTCGTCCGGGCAACCCGCCGTCCTGCTCTGCGCTCTCCGCTCTCTGCGTTGAAGTCGTTTGTCGTTACTTCGGCCCGCGTTCTTTGAGCAGCGAAATGTATTCGCGCACACCCTGCTCAATATCAATCGTCGGCTTGTAGCCCAGCAGCTTCTGCGCTTTGTCGATCACCAGCGTGCCGCGCTCGGGGCGGTTGGTGTCGGCCGGCTTCTCCACCAGCTGCGCGTTCGGGAAATGCTTCTTCACTTCCTGCGCGAACTCGAGCACGCTGCGCGCATTGCCGCGCGTGATGTTGAACGTCTGATTGGCGGCCTCGGGCGTGAGCAGCGCTCGGGCAAAGCCGTCAGCGACGTCAGTCACATAGGTGAAATCGATCTTTGAGCGGCCGCCGTCGTGAAGAATCAACGGCTTACCCTGCATCGCGTTCTCGATCATGATCTGCGTCACGCGCCGGTTGCAGTCGCCAAAGCCGTACACGGCCGAGGGCCGGATCACGACGTATTCGAAGCCGTTCTGCTTCGCGTAAGCCTTGGTAAGGATTTCGCCGGTCAGCTTCGTTCCGCCGTACACGTCGATGGGATCGGTCGGGTGTTCTTCATCGGCGATAGGACGTTTGAAATTGCCATAAACGAAACTCGAACTGGTGAACACCACGCGCTGCACGCTGCCGGCGGCCTTGATGCCTTCCAGAACCGAGAGCGTGCCGTCGACGTTGATCTGCAGCGCCTCCGTCGGATACATCGTCGATTCTTTGGCGCTCGGCAGCGCCGCCAGATGAACCACCGCGTGCGGCTTGTATTCGTTCATCAGCTGCTGCATACGCTTCTGTACACGGATGTCGCCGCGTTCGATGCGGACTTTGCCGTGCAGGCCTTCCATGCGCGCTTTCAGGAAGAACTGGTAATTGCTGGTGAACGGATCGATGTAATTGAGAAAAGCGTCGAAGAGCAGCACTTCGCAGCCCTGCTTGAGCAGCTCGCGCGCAAGATACGATCCAATGAAGCCGCAGCCGCCGGTGATGAAAACTTTTTTGATCCGGGTGTCGCTCACGATTGATCAATCCTCATTTTCAACGGCAGCCGCGCGGCTGCGCTTTGGCACAAAGATGGATGGGTCCGGCGTCTTGCTCTTGTCTGGAACGGCCATCACCCATTTGTCATTGCCGCGCTCAAGCATGCGTTCGATGATCAGCACGTCTTTCAGCTTCGGGGTGCTGAGCAGCTCTCTTTCCTTGGCCAGAAGTACGACTTCACCGGCATCGAAGAACCTGCTCTTCAGGTCCGGATAACGCACGTCATCTATGCTCTCTTTCGGACGGTTAAGATACCACACAGCTTCGTTCGAACTATCGCCAAGCATCACCACTTTGCGCCCGTTGAGCTGCTCGCAGACCTTGCGGTAGAAAACCACCGAGTCCTCATCGCGTTCATGCACGGGGCGGACGACCGCTTCGTACCCGATGCACAACGCCGCGGCGGCAGCCAGGATCTGGAAGGTGGCTTTCACGCGCAGCCCGGCGGCCATGCTGCGCGAAACGAAGAACAGCTGCACGGCGATCGCGCCGCAGAGAATCAGCAGCAGCGCCAGCTCCGTGTCTTGCAGCCCCAGCAGCTCCCGCTTCGACACTACAATGCCGCAGCCGCCGACCAGCAGTGCCGGCAGCAGAACAAAAACTGCTGACAGGCTTTTTCCACAGGGCTCGCCTTCCCGCGCGAGGAACTTTACTTCCCAGAACCACGCCAGCCAGAGCGCAAAGAACGGATAAAGCGGCAGCAGGTAAAGCGCGCGTTTGCTGACGATCAGTCCCAGCAGCACAAAGCCAACGCCCAGCGCGCAGAACAGCAGCCGCTCACCATTGAGGGTTGAACTCGCCGGCGCGGGAGCCGCTTCGGCCCCGCGGAGGTAGCGGTACGTGAACCAGCCAACAAAGGGAAACAGGACGCACCAGGGAACGAAGTTTTCGAACAGATTGCGGATGTAAAACCAGAGCGGCATGTAGTGCTGGTGGTCTTTTCCGCCGACCGCGCGCGCCAGGTTTTCAGTCTTAAGCACCGCGCGCATGTTGTGACCGGCCATTTCGACGGCAAAAAACCACCACAGCCCCACCGCCAGCGCCAGCGGCACGCCCCACACCAGCCCGGTATGCCGGAGATCCGAAAGACGTCCCTCGCGCGCGAGCATCGCCAGGAGCGGCGCGATGACGAAAATTCCCGCGAGCGCCGGCCCCTTGGTCATGCTCGAAAAACCAAGGCAGAGATAAAAGCCGAGCAGCATCCAGAATGCCGGCCGCGACGAGCGAATCCGATCGAGCGCATAAAGCGCGAAGACCCACGCCCATAGCAGAAAGGCGGTGAGCGTCATATCGACGACCAGGTCGCGCGAGATGTCGTGAAAGAACTTCGCCGTCATCAGGATCACTGCAGCGATGAAACCGCAGCGCACGCCGAAGAGTTTTCGCCCGATCAGAAATGTGCCGCAGACGGTCAAGAGTCCCATCAGAAGCGGGCCGAGCCGGAACGACGTGACCGCATCAAGTCCGAGCTTCTGTCCGACGGCTCCCGTCGCGGCGATGAGCCAGTAGAAAAAAATCGGCTTCACCAGGCGCGGCCGGGTGTTGAACTCCGGCACCAGCCATGTCTTGAAATCGCTCGACTCGAGCATCATTCGCGCGGGAACGGCGTAGCGCGCTTCATCCGGATTGTGAACGGCCTGGATGTGCAGGTTCCAGCCGGCAGTAAGCAGAAAAGCGAAGCCGAGAATCAGCAGCGGCGCCAGCAGCTCGCCGGCGGCGCCGGCTTTTGAATCAGCGGTCACGATACAGACGCTTCCAGGCCAATCTCCGCGCGGACCGGCGCAGCATCCTTGGGCCAGTCGTAAAATCCAGTGCGCAGGCGCTGCTTGCAGCGCAGCAGCTCGGGCACCCCCGTGATCGCCTTGCGCAGCGCGCTGTACTTCGACGCACCATGCCGGCGCGCTTCGTGCCGCGTGGGGAGTTCGCCGATACGCCGCGGATCCATGCCACGGTGGACGAGAATAGGAATCAGATAGCGGTGGTCGTTCTCGATCAGTTTCAGCTCGCGCGTGTAGCTTGCGCGCAGCGCCGTGAAGTTGCTGGCCGCGTCGCTGACCGGGCAGGTCATCAGGAACTGGATCAATACGTTGCCGAGCTTCGAAATCGCGATCAGCGAGCTGGCATGCTGGCGCCGGGTGCGGATGGCGTTGCACAGATCCAGCCGCCCGTTCTCAAGCGGCTCAATCAACAGGACGATGTCTTCCGGCTGGTTCTGCAGATCTGCATCCATCGTCACGATAATTTCGCCCGTCGCGTGGCGAAATCCGGTCTGAAAGCCGCCGGTCTGCCCCGAGCGCACCGGGTTCTGCACCGGCCGCAGCCGCGGATGCTCAACCGTAAGCTGCTTTAAGAGCTCGAGGCTGCCATCGGTGGAATGATCGTCGCAGGCGAGATGCTCCCACTCCCTTCCGGGCTTTTTCAAGCGCCAGATTTCCATCGTCTGCTCAATTCGCAGAACGAGTTCCGGGATGTTGGCCGTCTCATTATGAATGGGTGTGACGACGGAGACTTTCATGGACGTCCCGAATCCCGCAAAAAGTAGCGCACGCGTCACTCTTGACGCCGTAGAACTCGAAGGGCTTCAAAGATTTAAGCAGCGACTATAGCCGCAGAAACGGACTGGCGCAAGGCTGGCAAAACTGAGCACTCGCATCCGCGCAAGCTTCTGCTATAGTACCCGCCCATCGCCGCACAGTCCGCCAGAATAAGGAGAGCTCAGCGCGAGTGGACCAGACGTCTAGCGTACCTCATAAGCCCAAAGTCAAAGGCCCAAAGCCCGACCGTCTTCTGAGGCGCCTCAATAATTATTCGATTTACCAGACCTTCCGCCGCGCGATCCGCGATTGCCAGCCGAAGGGCCCCATCCTGCTGGCACCGTGCGGCTACGGCTGGTTCTTCGAACGTTTCCGCAAAGACAACATGGACGTGGTCGGCATCGACATCGAGCCGCACAAGGTCGAGTTCGCGTTGAAGAAAGTAAATCCGCCGTACAAAGTCGTCGAAGGCAACATTCTCGAAATGCCCTTTAAGGACGGCGAATTCGATTTCGTGATCTCCAACCGTTTCCTGCTGCACTTCAACGATGATTTCCGCGCCAGGGCATTTAAGTCGCTCGCGCGCGTGACCGGCCGCTACCTGCTGGTCCATTACGATTACGTCCACTCGGTGCGCCAGTTCTCACGCGTGCTGCGCTTTGCCGAAGCCCCCGAGAAAGATTTTTCGCAGTACGAAGGCTACCGCGTCTGGAAGCGCCACGGCCGCAAACTGCGCTACACGCGCGAGATGATGGCCAAAGAAGGCGCCGACGCCGGCCTGAAGATGAAGAAGCTCTACTTCGTCAGCTACCTGCTGAGCGAGCGCGTGTACTGCCTGTACGAAAAGGCTTAACGGCGGCTCTTGGCTTTCGGCTCTTGGAATCGCTCGGCTTAGCCGGTACCAAGAGCCAAGAGCCAGGAGCCAAGAGCTAAGAGCCAAGAGCTAAGAGCTAAGAGCCAATTCTCAGCACCGCCTTCGCGTTCACCCCTTTATGCATGTCCTCGAACGCGCGCGGCAGTTCGTCCAGCGCGTAGACGCCGGTGACCATCTCATCGAGCAGCAACTGTTTGCTCGCGTACAGGCGCAGCAACTCGGGGAAATCCCGCGGCGGGTCGCATTTTCCGTAGAGCGGGTTGATGTAGATCTTGTCCCACTCGAAAAGTTCCATGTCGATCTTCACCTTCTCTTCGATGCCGCTGATCTGCACCGCCGTCCCGCCGTTGCGAACCATCGCCAGCGGCGCTGCGCCGAGCGCCGGAATGGACGTGCACTCAAAGGCGTAATCGGCGCCGCGGCCTTCGGTGAGCGCCTTCACTTTCTGCGCTGCGTTGATCAGGCCTTCGTCGGAACGGTCGGCGAGCACCGCGTGCGTCATGCCGAAGCGTTCGGCGAGCTTCAGCTTCGTTGGGTTGACATCGACGCCGATTATTCTTCGCGCGCCGGCAATACGCGCGCCCTGGATCGTGCAGATGCCCACGGCTCCCGTGCCGATGACAGCCACCGACGCGCCACGCGGAACGTTGGCCACGTTTTGTACTGAACCGACTCCCGTCATTACGCAACAGCCCAGGATGCATGCGGACGTGAACGGAATGTCGACGTCCATCTTGACCGCCGCCGCGGCCGGCACGACGGTTGCCGTCGACATCGTGCCGAGATTAAACGACGTGCCGATCGCTTCGCCGCGGTGGCGGATGCGCTCCTTCGGCACACAGGGTTTGTTCTCGCAGACGTTCTGCAGCCCATGCGTGCAGGAGAAACACTTTCCGCAGGGCATGGCCCAGTTGAGCAGCACGCGGTCACCGGGCGCGACGTGGCTGACACCCGGCCCCGCTTTTAAGACAACGCCAGCGCCTTCGTGGCCCATCACGAGCACCGGTTGGCGGCGCAGAATTTTATAATCCGTATGGCACACGCCGCTGGCGCGGATCTCCACGAGGATTTCACCGGCCTGAGGGTCGGCGAGCTCGATGTCATCGATGAAGAACGAGCCCTTGCCGTCGGCCAATGCTGCGCGTGCTTTCATCGTCGCCTCCTGGAGTCTTGCACTATTAACTGAACACGACTTCAACACGGAGACACAGAGATCACGGAGAACAACTTTTACCACGATCGTGAAAACCGAACTCTATCCCTACTCTGTGTGTCCTCCATGCCTCCGTGTTGAAGTCGTGATTGTTAGTGTGCGCCAAAAGGTTGAGAGGCTCTACACCAAATTCGCTAATGTATGATACTTTCTTTCATTAACGGAACACGACTCCAAAACAGAGACACAACGGACACCGAGAACAGTTTCTATATTTTCTTACACAGCGGAGGGACTCCATTTCTAATTCTTCTCGGTGTCCTTTGTGTCCTCCGTGCCTCTGTGTTGAAGTCGTGTTCGTTAGATTCACCCCGAAATAGCGGTGGCCTCACGGCCGAGCGTGCCTAAAATAGTAATCGCTGCATTAAAAGGGATGAGCCCGCTCTATGAATAAGAGCCAAGCGAGAACGGCCGGTGAAGCGCTGGATGCCACAATGGTCTCGGCAAAGAGCCAGCCCGTGGATCAGACGATCATCGCTTCGCCAACCAGCACCATCGTCGATGGCGTCGCCAAACTCACCTCCCTTCCGCGCGTGGACCTTACCGGCGATTCGCTCCTGCAGAAAGCCCCGCGCCTGATGGTCGACGGCCTGCCCACACCGGCGATCGGCGGAATTCCGCTTCTGGCCAAGCTCGGCCAGGGCGGCATGGGCGCGGTGTACTACGGCATTCATCCGGTGAGCAAACACGAAGTGGCCGTCAAAGTTCTGCCGCAGCATCTGGCCGAAAAGCAGCCTGAACTGATCCAGCGTTTTCATCGCGAGGCTGACGTTGCGTCGAAGATCAATTCGCCGAATCTCGTCGGCATCGAATCAATCAGCCAGGAGAATGGGCTCTTTTACCTGGTGATGGAATTTGTTTTCGGCACAACCGCCGGCTCGCACCTGAAGCAGATTAAAGCAGCGGGCTCAGCCGGACTTTCCGAAGCCGATGCGCTGGACATCTGCATTGCGGCAACCAGCGGACTGGCGGCGGCGCATCGTGTCGGCGTGATTCACCGTGACATCAAGCCCGACAATATTCTGATTCCAAAAGACAAGAGTTCCGGCGCGCTGAACTTTTCGGCATCGAAGCTCGCGGACCTGGGCCTCGCTCGAAGCGAAGACAACAGCGCGTCGCTGACGGGAACAAATTCCTGCATGGGCACGGCCGGATTCATGGCGCCCGAGCAGATCATGGATGCCAAGCGCACGGGAAAAGCCGGCGATGTGTTCAGCATGGGCGCAACGCTTTACGCGCTGCTCGCGTCGCGCCCGCCCTTCCAGGGCGCCACGCTGATGGCGTCGCTGCTGGCCACCACGCAGGAGCCGCACGCGCCGATCACGTCGCAGCGCGCGGACGTGTCGAAGGTAACCTCGGAGCTGCTCGATCGCTGCCTGGCCAAGGACCCGGCAAAGCGCTACGTGGACGGCTCGGCGCTGCTTGAAGCGCTGCGTGTCTGCCGCGACTGTCTCGGCAAAGAGAACGTCACGACCGGCGCGATCGAACAGCTGACGATGCTGCAGCACAAGCCGGAATCGGGGGTCAAAGCCGCGTTCGCCGCCACGAGCGCGAACGCGGCTGTAACACCAGCAACGTCAACAGCGGCGCCTCGCGCGAATACGTGGAAATATTTTGCCGGCGGCGCCGCCGCGGTGCTGCTTCTGGCGCTGCTTGGAAGCCTGGGAAAAAAGAACAAAGAAGGCGCCGACACCGCTCTGGAAAAGCCCGCGTCCGAATCGCCTTCTCAACCTGCCGCTGCGGGGGCGAAACCCGATTCGCCGGGACCTGCCGTCGCGGATGCCGCATCGCAGGAGGCCAGGCTGCAGGCAAAAAGAATGTTTCAGGAGCATGCCAGCGCGGGCTTCAAGGCGGCCGACGAGCGCAAGTGGATGGCGGCGAAAGTCGAACTGGAGCTTGCGCTCGCGATCCTGGGCAGCGAAGAGCATCCGCTGAAAATTTCGGCGCAGGAAAAACTCGCCGAAGCCAAAAGACAGATCCGCAAGAAAGACGGTTCCCGCGAGCTGTCCGAAGCGCCGAATCCGTATTCCGTCGCCATGTACAAAGGCCACACCGCGATGGCCGCGCGGCAGTGGGAGCAGGCCGCGCAGTATTTTGCTGAAGCGCGGCGCTTGAATCCCGCTGACGCGGCGGCCCTCAACGCGCAAAAAGATGCCTCGTACGAGCAGGCGATGGAGAGCGCCCGGCGCTCGCGTGATCTGTTGCGCTGGAACGATGCGGAAGCGGCGTACGGCGAAGCGCTGCGCCACAAGAACGGCGATGCGGCGGCGCTGAAGGGGCTCGATGAGATGCGGCGCGACCGGGGCATTGCAAAAGCGCGCGAAGCCGACGTTGACCCTCGCATGACGTCCGCCGACCGGCGCGATGCCTGGCGCACGGCACAAAAGCCCTGCGTGATCAATTCGCCGGAATATCGCCTGTGCGAAGAGCGCATTGAATACTGGAGCCGCGCGGTGCTCCGCGAGCGCTCCGAGTCCGATCGCTCCCGTGCCAACGCCGATGACGAGGACGAGCGCCGCCGCCGGCCTGGTCAGCGCGAGATAAAGCCCAAGGAAGCCGCTGAGAAAATCCGCAACCTGCTGAAGAAATAACCCTCTGTGGCATGGGCAGCGCGGATCATCGGACGGTGTTGCCTTGCAAGAAAACGCGCCCGCAACGCAGGCAAAAACCGCAGACTGCAGCGCTGCCCGCGCCACACTCCCGGAATTGAAATCCGCTCGTGAAGAACTAACCTGTTTGCATCATGCAAAATAATTCTGCTTCCGGCGCGCCGATGCCCTGGTTCGTGCGCGGCGACATCGACGGATTCTTCGGCCTGGCGCTCGACAACTTCGTTCAGCTGCTGCTGATCGACACGCTCTGCCGCTATGTGCTCGGCTTCAGTGACGCGCTCCTTTACGGCCGCGTGCTGCCCGGCGTTGCCGTCTCGCTGCTGGTTGGAAATCTGTACTACGCCTGGCAGGCGCGGCAGCTCTCAGCGAAGACCGGCCGCAGCGACATCTGCGCGCTGCCGTACGGCATCAACACCGTTTCGCTCTTCGGACATGTTTTCCTGGTCATGCTTCCGGCAAAACTTGCGGCGGGCGCGGCCGGTGATCCAGATCCGGCGCGCGTCGCGTGGCAGGCGGGGCTCGTCGCGTGCATGGGATCGGCGCTGATCGAATGCGGCGGCGCGTTTGTCGCCGAGCGCGTTCGCAAAGCCACGCCGCGTGCTGCGCTGCTCTCGACGCTCGCGGGCATTGCGCTGACATTTATTTCACTCGGCTTTCTCTTTCGTACCTTTGCGAGCCCCGTGGTGGGACTGACGACACTGTCAGTCGTGATGCTGATCTATTTCGGACGCGTGAAATTCAAAGGCGGAATTCCCGGCGGGCTGGTCGCGGTGGCGCTCGGCACGCTGCTGGCGTGGATGACGGGGCTTGCAGGAACGACAAAGCCCCCGCCCTTCTCCATGCAGCTGAATGTTCCCATTCCGGTGATTGGCGAGCTCGTCGAGGCCTTCAAAGATGGACATGCGATCGTGTACATTTCTGTCATTCTGCCCATGGGAATTTTCAACGTGGTCGGCTCGCTGCAGAATATCGAATCCGCGGAAGCCGCGGGCGATTCGTTCCCGACGGCCCCATCGCTGATGGTCAACGGCATTGGCAGCCTCGCCGCCGCCGTGTTTGGTTCGTGCTTCCCGACGACGATCTACATCGGGCATCCCGGCTGGAAAGCGATGGGCTCGCGCGCGGGCTATTCGATTCTCAACGGCGTCGCGATGACCTTTATCTGCCTGACCGGAACGCTTGCAATCCTTTCGTGGCTCGTTCCAGTCGACGCCGGCATGGCGATCGTCATCTGGATCGGCATGGTGATCACCGCGCAGGCCTTCCAGGCCGTTCCGCGTGAGCACGCGCCGGCGGTGGTCGTCGGCATCCTGCCGGGCATCGCGGCGTGGGGCGCTATTCTCGCGAAGAACAGCCTGCGCGCGGCCGGAATGGGCACGCAAGCGGCGCCGTTTTCAGAAAAACTGATCGAGTCCTTCAAGCAGAGCGACACGTGGATTCACGGCGTCTTCGCGCTCGAACAGGGATTCATTTTCAGCGCGATGATTCTGGCCGCCATGACGGTGTGCCTGATCGAACGCAAGTTCATCAAAGCCGGAATGTGGTGCCTGGCCGGCGCGCTGCTCTCGATGGTCGGCTTGATGCACTCATACCAGTGGACGCCGGGCGACACGGCGCTTTCGCTCGCGCCGAGCTATCCCTTCGCGCTCGGCTACGCAATGATGGCCGCGGTCGTGATGTCCGCGAACTGGATCACCGAAGAAGGCGAAGGGCACTGATTCCATTTCGGATTGGCGAATTGCGGATGTCGGATTAGCGGCGAGCCTTCCACAGCTTCACGATTTTTTCTGCATCCATCTCGCTGACGGTGGTCATCGGTCCTGCGTGCGCAGTGGAATTCATCTTCCGGATTTTCTGGTTGATAGTTTCGACGGCCGCACGCACGTCGGCTTCGGACTGCTTCGACGCGAGCGCCTCGATTTCCTTTTCGATCTCCGCCCGCTGCGCCAGCGTTTCGGGCAGAAGCGAGATATTCTCACGCTTGAGCAGATTCTTGAGCCACCAATTTTCGTCGTAAGGCTCGTCGAGTCCGGGAATCGGCTTGCCCGCGCCCGGCAGGTTTTCAAAGGCGCCGCTCTCACGCAGCTGGCGGATGCGCTGATCGGCTAGGGTTTCGTGCCGCGGTTTCTGAGACATCTGTTTCACCACGCAATTTTATTCACCACAGAGATCACAGAGCACACAGAGGAGGATTAAAGTAAACCTCTGTGCTCTCTGTGTCCTCTGTGGTGAATTTACTTAAAGCCACGACAGTGGATACGCCGGGTCGTCGAGCTTCAGCGCTTCGGCGGTGAGATGCAGCGGGCGCTCGGTGTCGAACATCACAGCAAGCTCCTCCGTGCGCGTCGCATTCATGCTCGCGGCGATCGTGCCCGGGTGCGGTCCGTGCGGAATGCCGCGCGGATGCAGCGAAATCGAGCCGGACTCGATGCCTTTGCGGCTGCCGAAATTTCCGCGCACGTAAAAGAGAACTTCATCGGCTTCGACGTTTGAATGAACGTACGGAACTTTGATCGCCTGCGGATGCGTGTCGAGCATGCGCGGTGCGAACGTGCAGATCACGAAGCCTTTCACGTCGAAGGTCTGCTGAACCGGCGGCGGCTGGTGTACCGTACCGGTGATCGGCTCGAAGTCTTCAACGTTGAACGTGTACGGATAAATGAAGCCGTCCCAGCCCACGGCATCAAAGGGATGATTGGCCATGATGTAGCGCGTCAGGCGGGAGCCGTCCTTCACGAGTATTTCCGTGTCGCGGTTGTCGTCGATGAAGAGCATCTCGCGCGGGCCGTGCAGGTCGCGCTCGCTGTAGGGCGCCCCGAGCTTGATCTGGCCATCGCGGTTTTTGTACTTCGGCGGAATGCGCACGGCGCCTTCCGCTTCCAGGATCAGGTAATCTTCGTCCGCAATATTGCGCGGCGCCAGGCGGTAGGTGGTGCCGCGCGGGATGACGATGTAGTCGCCTTCGCGGTAAGGCAGCTTGCCGTAAGACGATTCAAGCACGCCGCCGCCGTGAAAAACAAAGATCACTTCGTCCGCGGCGCCGTTCCGAAACAGCACCGTCTGCTGCGTTGCTGGGCGGCAGCGGTAACAGATGACATCCGCGTTGTACATCATCGGCACGCGGCCACTGATGGGATCGCCGCTGCGCGGCATCTGAGCCGTCTTCAAATGATAGTGCCGCAGGACCTGCTCATCCGCCTTTTTGATTTCCCAGCTTCCGGCCATCTCAACTTTTCTCACGCGAGTGGGCGGGCGCAAGTGATACATAATCGAGTAGGCGCGGTTGAAGCCTTCGGTCGTCACCACGTGTTCGTACGCGATGCCTTCCTGGTTAAACGCGTTCTCGCGCGGTAAACGGATGTGGCGTTTGGCGGGAACGTCTCCGAAGCGAAGATAGTTTGGCATGGGTTGCTCCCAACGGCTTCTTTTCACCACAGAGGACACAGAGAACATGTACTAACCACTGTGCTCTCGTTTCAAATTTGTTCTGGTCGTGCGGTAATAAAATTCCGCAAGACCCCGAGCCGCTCTATCTCTAATTCAACCACATCACCCGGCTTTAGCCAGCCGCCGGTATTCTCGGGACCGAGTTCCAATATGCACCCGGTGCCGACTGTGCCGCTGCCGATCAGATCTCCGGGAAAAAGTTCCGCGTCGGCCGATGCTCGCGCGATAATTTGGGGCCACGTAAAGTACATGCTCTTTGCATTGCCGTGCGAGAGTTCTTTCCCGTTCACGCACGCAACCATCTCGAGCTCTACGCGGCCATCTTTGTCGATGCGATCCTGGAACTCGTCCAGCGTCACCAGATACGGGCCGACGCCGGTGGCGAAATCCTTTCCCTTCGCCGGGCCGAGACCCACCGACATTTCTTTGCGCTGAATGTCGCGCGCGGAGAAATCATTGATGATCGTGAAGCCGGCGACGTGTTCCCACGCTTTCTCCGGCGGAATATCGCGCCCGCCCTTGCCGATGATGATCCCGAGCTCCAGTTCGTAATCGAGCTCCTGGGAACCGCGCGGCGCGTACACTTTCGCCTCATGCCCAACCAGCGTGCCCGGATTGCTGTAGTAAAACACCGGCTCTTCGTACCACGCCGGCGGAACCTCCAGCCCCCGCCGCGCCCGCGCCGTTTTCACATGCTGCTCGAAAGCGTAGAAATCGCGGAAGGTGCGGGGGATGCCAGTAGGGGGCATGTATGCGATAGGGTGATCCTTATTGGCTACATCAACTGGCAGAAGCTTCGATAAGGTGGAGGCGTCCTGAATCCATCGATTGAGGTACCATTCCATTCTCAAAGCCTGTGATAGGGGTAACTCTGTGTCAGAGGAAAATGCTCTCGTGGGTGGAGGATTGTTGTGAGCTTTAAGCAAATCGAGATAATTAAATAGCCGCCCTGCAGTGTCGGCTATGCAAATCCGAACGTCCGCGTCGACTTCATTCAGGTCAAGGAGCAGTGCTAATCGCATCGAGTTACTTTTCCGGTGCTTTGGCAAGTGACTCTTCGAAATTGCCCTCAGACGACTCGATATCGAGAATTGTCAGAGTAACGATAGTGCCTGGTTTAATACCAACAACAGGATCGAGCGGATAAAATACGCCATCTCGGTAAATAGCTCGTATGGTCTGAAATCGAGGGTTTAAATTCGTTGTCATTGATCGAACTTCCAAAAGTCAGTGCGACTCGTTTCGAAACAAAAATACTGCACCCCTAGCGTTCTGGTGTAATCGGATTCGCCAGACGAAAGCTACAGCGTCCCGCGTCGCGCCTGCTCGCGTTCGATGGCTTCGAAGAGCGCGCGGAAGTTGCCTTCGCCGAAGCCGTCGGAGTTTCCGCGGCGCTGGATCACTTCGTGGAACAGCGTCGGGCGGCCGAAAATTGGATGTGTGAAGAGTTGCAGCAGATAGCCGTCCGGACGATCGCGGTCGACAAGAATTTTCAGAGACTTCAGCTCGTCAACGTCCTCTTTGATTTCCCCGACGCGTTTTAAGAATTCCTCATCGTAGTAGCTGTCGGGCACGTCCATGAAGCTCACGCCCTGCGCGCGCATTTCGCGCACCGTTGAGACGATGTTCGGTGTCAGCAGAGCGATATGCTGCACGCCAGGGCCGTGGAATTCGTCCAGGAACTCCTGGATCTGCGAATTCTTGCTGCTGGGCTCGTTAATGGGCAGCTTGATGTAGCCATCGTCGCCGACGACTTTGCTCATCAAGGCGCTGCGGCCAGTATTGATGTCGAAGTGCGCGGTCTGGTCGAAACCGAAGATGCGGTGGTAGAAGTCCACCCATTCATCCATGTGTTCAACGTTCGCCACGACATGGTCGATCATCGCAAACTGGATTTCACCATCTTCGATGCCGCCCGGAACATTGACGTATCCAGGCGCAAACTCGCCGTGCTTTTTGCGCTGAATAAACGTGTGGACGGTGTCACCATAGGCGGCAATCGTGCCACCGACGAAAATGTCGTGCTCATCCAGCGGCCTGACAATCCGAGCGCCGGCTTCGGAGGCTTTCTGCAGCGCGAGGGCTGTGTCATTGACGCGGAAGGCCAGATCCCTGACGCCGCAGCCGTGCTTTGTGACGAACTCGCGAATGGCATCCGCTTCCGGGCCGCTGCCGGCTGCTTCGGCAAAGAGGAAATTTACGCGCCCCTGGCCAACCACGACAGCTTTGCGGCCTTTTAGCCCTGTTGACGGATCGCCTGCGCAGCGCCGGTACATACCGAATTTGGTGGTGTAGAACTCGGCCCACTTCTCAACATCGTCGACAAAGAATTCGATGTGATCGATACCCTTCACGCCCAGCGGATTGTGGCCTTTCGCGTGGGCTTTATGGATCAGCTTTGCGCCGGCAGATTCCAGATGCGTATGCATGGTGCCTCCCAGGGGACGTAGCAAGCATTTGGCCGCAGTTCGCGGCACGCTTGTATTTAATCACATGTCGGGAAGTAAGCCAACGTGAGCGCAAAGCTATTTATTTTGCGTCATGGTAATAAAAATGGGAGTCCTCAAATTCCCTTTCGGTTTGCCAGGCTCTTTAGAGCCAGTTGCATTCCAAGAGAAGATCAGTACTCCCAACTGTACTGAACCATTTTTTAAGCACTCTCGCAAACGGATTTCTAAAGACTTTGGCGAAAAGTTCCTCAGCTTGAGCTTTGCCGCACGACTACTTAACATGGTGCTTGTGATAAAAGCCGCCTTCACGCTTCTACTGCTTTCTGCGCTGCTTATCTTGAGCGGCTGTGAGAGCGCCGGCGCGGCCTCACGCAACGAAAACAAACCGTCGCTTCCAAGCGTTTCCAAAGAAGAAATAAAAAGCGAAATTCCGACCCTCACAGGCGTGCTGCTGGATGGCTTCGAGGGCCCGGCGCATACGGTCTGGGCGTTTGATTCCGCCGACGATGAGGGCGTCGCCGAATATGTTGCAGACGGTGCAACGCAGGGAACGAAGGCGCTGCGCGTGACCATTCGCGAAGCCGGGCGCAAAGGACGGCTGCATCTGCGCCGGGATGTGCACCTGGATCTTTCGCAGGCCAGTGCGCTGCTTTTTGACATCACCTCTCCGGCGGAAAAACTGAGCGCCACGCTGGCAATCAAGACAAATCCAGGCGACAGCTATCAGGAGTGCCGTCCGATCGAGCTGCAGAAGGGCCTGAACCGCGATGTCCGTTTTTCGCTCGAAGGCAACGGCTGGAAAAATGAGAAGACCAAGTGGGAATACGCCGGGCCGCCGGTGAACCTGCACGGACTGCACCGCATCATGCTGCTGCTCTCCACAGGCAAGGAGGACAAGGGCGCGTTCGTCGTTGACAACCTGCGCGTGGAAGGAAATCTTTTGCAGAAGCCCGAAGACGCCGGCAATCTTTACCGCGAGTGGCGGCCGGAAATCATCGGCATGACGCCACCGCCGAAAGCGACAACGCAGTACAGCGGCTTCGAAATGCAGGTCGCCTTCCGCGCCAGCTACCGCGACATTTTCGACAGCAACGATCTGACGATCGGCCTGCGCGTGACCACTCCGTCCGGCAAAGCGCAGGATGTACGCGGCTTCTTTGGCGGCGTGTACCGCAACACGGGCGAGCTTCAAGCGCCCGGCGACGGGGCCGCACCTTATCCTTTATGGGGACCGTTCTCGAAGCGGCGCGGTAAAGGCAGGAAAGATGGCGGCGCCGAAAAGCAGACTGAGGGAGGCGATGAGAAAGCAGAGTCCAAGCATCTCAGCGGCATGCCGCTCTGGCTGATTCGCTACACGCCGCAGGAAGTCGGACGCTACACGCTGCATTTGTATATTCGCAACTCCGCCGGCGAAACGCGCACGCGCGAGGTCTCGCTGGTGGTGGCGCCCGAAGCTCCAGACCCGACACGGCCCGGCTGCAAAGGCGGGAACGTGCGGGTGTCGAAGCGCGATGGCCGGCAACTGGAACTTCAGGACGGTTCGCCTTTCTTCATCTTCGGACAGAACGTCTGCTGGGCGCAGACGTGGAAGCCGTATCTTGAAAAAATCAAAGCATACGGCGGAAACACCTGCCGCATCTGGCTCTGCCCGTGGGGCCTGAATCTCGAAAGGCAGACGGATCCGGGCACCTACGATCTGAAAGAAGCCGAGCGCATCGACGAACTGCTGGAAGAAGCCGAAGCCACCGGCGTGCGCATCATCTTCTGCTTCACATTCCACGGCATGAATGGCGGCGAATGGTGGCGCTCGCCGTACAACCAGGCCAACGGCGGTCCGTGCGCGCGGCCACAGGATTTTTTCAGTGACTGGAGAGCCAAGCGGCAGTTCAAGCGCCTGCTCTCGTACGCCGCGTCGCGCTGGGGCTGCTCGCCGGCGCTGCTCTCGTGGGAACTGATCAATGAAATGGATTTGGCGCGCTTTGACAATCCGGACGACGTCGGTGCCTGGTCGCGCGAAATGGCTGGGCATCTCAAGAGCGTCGATGTTCACAATCATCTGGTGACGACCAGTTCGACAAATGTTTCGTTCCAGCCCGATCTGTGGAACGACGGCCGCATCGATTTCATTTCAGTGCACGGTTACGGAACGGATGTGCCTGCTCTGGTTCAGCATTACCTCTCACCCTTCCGCTCTGTCTTAAAACCGGTGGTGCTGGCAGAATTCGGCGGGGGCACTGAGCCTGCTGACGATATTCCGGATAAGGACGGCGCGCGGCTTCAGGCCTCGCTGTGGCTGACAGCCTGCTCGCCCAATGCCGGCCTGGCGCTGCCGTGGTGGTGGGATACGTACATCGAAGCGCGCAATCTCTATCCGGTACTGGCATCCGCTGGACGTTTCATCGCCGGAGACGACCGGCGCGAGCGCTACAGCGAGTGGGTGCGCAAGCCGCTGGGAGGTGGAGCAGAGGCAGCCGGCATCATGGACAGCCAGGGTGCGCGGCTCTATGTGTATAATTCCGGCTGGATCAAAACACCGGAAAGCCGCGGGGCCGCGCTGCTGGCTGCGGCAACGCCGCTGGAACTGAGCGGCATGATTGATGGCGCTTACAAAATTGAATTCTGGGATGCGAAGGAGGGCAAGATATTTGCGTCTTCTGAGGTAGTCTCTCGCGAAGGACTCCTGCGGCTGGAGCTGCCGCAGCGGGCTATGGAGTTCGGCATCAAGGTGGATCGTACACAACGGTTGCGGCCGGGACTGAAATAGGCGCGCACGTGCGGGGAGTCGCTGAATGCCGGAATCCACCTCTCCCGATCTGAATCATCCCGATAAATCAGCGCTGCGTAACCAGCGCCGCTCGCGACTGAATACGCTCTGGGCCGACCAGCGCTCGACTCCCGTACCGTTTTTTTCGCGGCTCGGCGTCAAGCATGGCATCATCCTCACCAGCCTTGTACTGATGGCCATGGTGATCATCACCTCCTATCAGTTGCGCGAAACGATCTATGAAATTGAACGCAGCGCCATTTCACGCGGGCGCGCCGTGGCTACCGCGATTGCGCCGCTGGCGCTCTCTTTTCTTGAAGCAGACCCCGATAAACTGCGCAAGCATCTGCAGCGTATCGTCGAGACCCGAACGGTCGATTACATCCAGATCGTCGACGCCGACGGCACGGTGATCCTCTCCAACAACCCCGTCTCTGCGCAGCGTCCGGCTCATACTCTGCATCCAAACTGGACGCACGAACTGCCGGACACGCGCGCGCTGGACCGCTTCGCTGTCGCGCAGAACTGGCCGGGGCAGAGCCAGGGCATCGATGTGTTTGTCGCGCTGCTTGAAGACCCGCTGCGCGCCGCGCCCGAACAGATCCGAAAGGCGCGGCATCTGCGCGTAGGCATCAGCCTTGAACACATCGTCAAGAAGGATACTCCGCGCATCATCCGCAACATGCTGATCTTTTCGCTGTTCGTCGCCGCCGTCATGTTCATCGGCCTGATTGTCCTGCTCAGCTATATTCTGCGCCCGCTGCGCGAGCTCCATTTAGGTCTGCGGGCACTGGCGCGCGGCGACCTGACCTACGAAGTGCCGGCCTATAGCCGCGACGAGGTCGGCCAGGTCATCCAGGCCTTCAACGCGACCACCGCGCGCCTGCGTTTTGCCTTCGAACAGATCGAAGCGCTGGCTACCCGCGATCCGCTCACCAATCTTCCCAACCGCCGCATCTTTGATGAGCGCCTCGCGTCGGAAGCGGCGCGCTCACGCCGTTACGGCCACCCTTTCGGCCTGATCGTTATGGACCTGGACCATTTCAAGAACGTCAACGATGTTCATGGGCACCAGGCCGGCGACGAAGTATTGCGATATGTCTCGAAGGTTATCGAAATCAGCATCCGCGAAACCGACGTGCCGGCGCGCATCGGCGGAGAAGAGTTCGCGGTCATCCTGCCCGAAACGAATTATGACGATGTCCACGCCGTCGCCGAGAAACTGCGCAGCGCCGTCAGCGAGCAGAAGGTGTTTCTCAAAGACAATGTCAAAGAAGGGATTGCGATCACGATTTCCGCCGGCGCGGCGTGCTCCGTGGGCCATCTGGTCACCCCGGAAGCAATGGTCACCGCCGCCGACGCCGCGCTCTACCGTTCCAAAGGCGAAGGCCGCAACCGCGTGACGATGGCACCGCGCGTGGCTGGTCAATCGAACATGATGAAGAAAGTCGACGCCGCCAGCGGCTCAACGGGCGAATCCGCTCGCTTTACGCAGTAATCCGCATCAGTCATCCACTCTGCGTTCTTTTCAGCGGATTTTCTGATCCGGCAGCTCTTTCTTGATTCCCTCATCGAGCGGCATTTTGTCCGCATCGGGCGAGAGGCCGCTGGCACTCATTAACTTCGCGAGTTCCTCCTTCAGCGTCTTTACAGTCGCGGCATACTGTGTGTCCTTGATGAGATTATTTCGCTCTTCGGGGTCCGCCTTCAGGTCGTAGAGCTCGGCCATGTGGCGGTCTTCTTTGCCGTCGCCGTGCGGATAGTGAATGAACTTGTACTGGTCGGTGCGAATGCCGCGCACGTTTGGCGTATACGGAAACTGTTTCTCGTAATTGTATTCATAGAACCACGCGTTGCGCCAGGCCGTGTCGCCTTCACGCACCAGCTTCACCCACGATTTGCCGTGAATGTTCTCGATCGGCGGCGCTGCGCAGAGTTCCAGGATGCTTGGCGCAATGTCGAGGGTCAGCGTCTGCTTGTCGACGACGCGAGGCTCGCGGCTGAGCCCGGGAAACCGGACGATGAGAGGAATGCGAATGCTGGGCTCATGCATGGTGCGCTTGTCGACCATCCCATGTTCGCCGTTCAGCAGGCCGTTATCGCCCATGAAAACGATGATGGTGTTCTCAAGCTGCCCCGCCGCTTTGAGATGCTCCACGAGGCGACCTACGCTGTCGTCCACCGAGAGAACGGTGCCCCAGTAAGCGTGTGTCATGTTTTCGAAATCTTTGACTGCTTCGGGCCGGTCGTCTGGAAATTTCTTGCGCCACTCAAAGAGCGGCCCATAAATGCCATGCCACGTGTACAGCCGGTCCTTGATCCAGGCCGGCTTCGTTTCGAGCTTGGAGGCGGTGTCCGGATAGGGCACGCGCACATTCTCGAAAGCCTTCGCGTACTTTTCTTCAGGCAGATAAAAACTATGCGGTGCCTTGTGGCCAATGCAGAGCGCCCATGGCTTTGCGGCGGCCTGCGGCGAGCGCAGCCAATCGAGCGCCATGTCGGTGACAACGGTTGTATAGTAGCCTCGCTTCACTTCGGAGTTGCCGCCGTTGATGTTCCACTCTGTGTCGAAGTATTTTCCCTGACCTTTGTGCGTGATGAAGGTGTCAAAGCCCGGCCGCGGCGAATCGTTGTTTTCGCCCATGTGCCACTTGCCGATGTATGCCGTTGCGTAGCCGTTTTCTTTCAGCCGCCGCGGCCAGTGCGGAAGTTCCGCAGGAAGTTCAGTAAAGTTGTCGCGCACGCCGTGCTTGTGCGCATACAGGCCCGTCAGAATCGACGCACGGCTGGGCGAGCAGAGCGAGGTCGTACAGAACGTATTGGCGAAACGGACGCCCGTCGCCGCGAGCTGATCGATGTTCGGCGTCTTCACGTGAGGTGAGCCGTAGCAGCCGAGCGCATCCGGCCGCAGATCGTCACAGAGCATGAACAGCACGTTTGGCCGTTTGTCCTGAGCGTGCAGCGCGGCGCTCATGCAGAAAAGCAGTACGGAAAGCACCAGCAATCTGAAGAATCGCATCAATTCCGCTCCTTATCGAAGACAGTTGAGTTGCGATTATGCGCTACTTTTCGAGAACCACCAGTGCGGCGTGCTGTTCAGGATTGACGCCTGCGGATGCGGTCATGTGCACCGACGCCACGCGCCAGCCTTTCTCCAGCAGGTAGGGAATCGCGCCGCCGTCCACGGAGGCCTTGTCCGTCTGCCAGAGTGGATCGCCGATAAGCGGAAAGGAGGCGCCGTCGACACGCACGCGGACCATCTTCTGTTTCGTAAACATTATTCATTGCCTCCATAACACGTTGAATCAAAGCTGATAGCTTACACGCGCAACTCCATCGGTATAACCGTATGCAGGGATTCGGGCTGAACTTTGCGCATCAGCTCGATGAGCATTTCGCCGACTTTTTCGCCGCAGCGCTCGGGGCTGAGCAGCGCATCCATATACGGGCAGCCCGGCTCGCTGGCGTCGCGATGGTAAAAGTCAGCGAGCGCCACCGGCGGCGCGCGCTCCTGTTCTTTTACCGACTCTGCCACGGATAAGGCTGCCAGCGCCAGTGGATGCGAGCGGCAGAGAATCCCGACGCGTTCCGAAGAGGAAGCAACGATGTCTCCGATCGCTGCGCGCGCGCTCTGGAAATCAGCCGACAGGCAGCGCACCTGGATATGTGCCGCAGAGAGTCCCGCTGCAGCGGCGGTGCGCAGCGCCGTGTCGAGCATCACGTGGTCGCCGGGAGAAAGCTGATCGCGCATAATGATGGCAAGCCGGCGTGCTCCGCGCGCGAGAAGATTTTCAACGAGCCGCAGGCCGATTTGGGTCTGGTCGCGGTCAATTGAGGCCAGGCCCGACACCGACGGCTGCAACGTGCCGACCACGACCGCCGGCATGCCGCGGCCCTGCAGCATGCGCTGTGTCGCCAGCGACGAGCGGAACAGAACGAAACCAGCCGGCTCGCGCACGCGCATGGCTTCGGAGATCATCTCTTCTACCGCAGCGGTTTCGTCGGGAGGAAGAAATCCGACTTTCAGCTCGGCGCGCGGCAGCACACGCTGCAGACCCAGCAGCATGCCATCGGCCATCAGCCCTTCCGTCTTGAAATGCTTCTCAGGAATCAACAGATACACACGGCGCAGCGGCGCGCCCGCGCGTTTTTCAGGATCGGCGATGAACGTTCCCGAGCGCTGGCGGCGCTCAAGAATTCCGCGCTGCGCCAGGAGCTGCAGCGCGCGGTTGGCTGTTGTGCCGTTGACTTTAAAGCGCCGCGCGACGGCGGCGGTGTTCATGAATTGCGTGCCGGGCTGCAGTTTCCTGCGCCGGATCTCGCTCGAGATCCGCTCGGCCAAGTCGACCACCAGTAACCCGCGCGGCTCTTCCATGCTGGTGACATTATGCAGAAGTGGAGCAGAATCAATAATATTATTGACATTTTAATATTTTATGGTGTAGTTGCTGTCAGGGGACACAACAGACGCTGGCAGCCTGAGCAAGGAGCGTAATCAATGAGAAATCTGGCAATCGCCGTCCTGATGTTGGCACTTTCATCAACGCTCGGCGCCGAGCCGCTGCTCGAAAAAACAGTTCTGTTTGAAGCCGGCAAGGACGGCTATGCGCTCTACCGCATTCCGGGCCTGGTGGTTACGCCAAAGGGAACGCTGCTCGCCTACTGCGAAGCACGCAAGAGCGCCAGCGGCGACTGGGGGCACATCGATATCGTCCTGCGCCGCAGCACCGACGGCGGTAAAACGTGGCAGCCCCGGCAGCAGATCGTGAAAATCGAAGGCAACTTCGAGCGCAATCCGGCAGCGCTGGCGCAGAATCTCGGCAAGCCGGGCGAAGTGACGATCAACAATCCCGTTGCGATTGTGGATCAGAAGACGCATGCGATTCACTTCCTTTATTGTGTCGAATACTTCCGCTGCTTCTACATGCGTAGCGATGACGACGGCCTCACCTTCAGCGCGCCGATCGAAATCACGGGCACGTTTGAAAAATTCAAGCCAGAGTACGACTGGAAAGTTATCGCCACCGGTCCAGCGCACGGCATTCAGCTCAAGAGCGGACGCCTGCTCGTGCCTGTGTGGATGTCGACCGGAAAGGGCGGCCACGCGCACCGGCCATCGGTGGTCTCGACCATTTTCAGCGACGATGCGGGCAAGACCTGGCAGCGCGGCGAACTTGCGGCCGTCGATGGCGATCTGCTTAAAAATCCCAACGAAACAGTCGCGCTGGAGCTCGCCGACGGACGCGTGATGCTGAACATGCGCAGCGAATCAAAGGAGAATCGGCGCGCACTGACCTATAGCGCCGACGGCGCCACCGGCTGGACGAAACCTGTGTTTCACGAGCAGCTTTTTGAGCCCATCTGCATGGCCAGTACCACGCGGCTGAGCAGCGCCGCCAGCGGCGGACGCAATCGGATCCTGTTCGCAAACCCGCACAACCTTGATGTCGCGAAAGGCGAAGGCAAGCCAGGTCAGTCGCGCCGCCGCAGGAATCTATCCGTTAAGATGAGCTACGACGAGGGCCAGAGCTGGCCGGTAAACAAGCCGCTCGAACCCGGCGTGAGCGGCTACAGCGATCTGGCTGTGGGAAGTGACCAGGCAATTTACTGCCTGTACGAGTGCGGCAGCGCAGGCAACGATTATCAGACAAAAACGCTGACCCTGGCGCGCTTCAACATAGAATGGCTCACGGACGGCAAGGATTCTCTTGATCAGGGCGCGTCAAAGTAACGGGGCCTTCATGAGGACTGCGTGCATCGTGCTAGCTGTAATCTGCGCCATCGCCGAGGCCGGTGACGCCGGCGCGAACTCACTGAGCTGGACGAAGCTTCCCAGCATTCCCGACAAAGAAGGCTTCGCAGGCACTTTCGCTGGTACCTCCGGCGAATACCTGCTCGTGGCTGGCGGCGCGAACTTTCCCGATAAAAAACCGTGGGAGAGCGGAACGAAGGTCTGGCACGATTCGGTTTTCGCGCTCAAAAGTCCCGAAGGCGCCTGGAAGAGCGTTGGCCGGCTGCCGCGCCCGGCTGCCTACGGCGTTTCGCTTTCAGTTCCTGGCGGAATACTCTGCGCCGGCGGCGGTGACGCGCGACAGCACTTTACAGACGTTTTTCTGCTGCAGATGCACGGCGACGAGCTGCGGCACACTCCCCTTCCCGCTCTTCCGAGACCCTGCGCTTTCATGAGCGGCGCACTGGTGGGGAGCACGGTGTTTGTTTGCGGCGGCATTGAAACGCCGGACGCGACGCAAGCGCTGCAGACACTCTGGGCGCTCGATCTCTCTGCTGCAAAGCGGGAATGGAAGGAACTCGAACCCTGCCCTGGCGCGGGGCGCATGCTTGCTAGTGCCGGAAGTGATGCCGAGTCATTTTTCCTTTTCAGTGGCGTGGCGCTGAAAGCCGGCGCAGACGGAAAGCCGGTTCGAGAGTATCTCCGTGACGCGTGGAGTTACCGCAGCGGAGCAGGCTGGCGGCGTCTTCCGGATCTGCCACGCGCTGCGGCCGCTGCGCCCTCCCCTGCTCCCAGCGTGATCGACACGCAGCTTCTGATTCTCGGCGGCGACGACGGAACGCGCGTCGACTTCAAGCCGCAGCAGGACCATCCGGGTTTCAATACCACCGTCCTGGTATTCGATACGCGAGCACTCGGCTGGACTTCGGCCGGCAACGTTCCATTCTCGCGGGTAACCGTTCCGGCAGTGCGCTGGTCCGGTGGAATTGTCATCCCCAATGGCGAAGCGCGGCCAGGGGTGCGTTCGCCTGAAGTGTGGTTCGGCCGTTTCCTGGTGCGCTGAATGTTCGGTGTTGCCATTGAAGGCGCCAGAACTGGAGAATCGTTTATGAAACTCAACGGGCTGGTTGCGGCCCCCTTCACTCCGCTGCAGCGTGACGGCAGCTTGAACCTGGGGCAGATTGAGCAGTACAGCGCCATGCTCGTGGCCAACGGCGTCTCGGGCGCGTTCATCTGCGGCACAACCGGCGAAGGTGCATCGCTCACGACGGCCGAACGCATGCAAGTCGCTGAACGCTGGGTCTCCGCGGCGCCGCGCGAATTGAAAGTGATCGTCCACGTCGGCCACGCCAGTCTCGCGGATTGCCGCACGCTGGCGCAGCACGCCGAAAAAAATCGCGCGCATGCTGTCGGCTGCCTGGCGCCATACTTTTTCAAGCCGGCGAGCATTGATGATCTCGTAAGTTTTTGCGCTGAAGTGGCTGCGGCCGCGCCAGCCGTTCCGTTTTACTATTACCACATGCCGTCGATCACCGGCGTCAGCTTCTCGATGGCTGATTTTCTCGCCGCTGCCGAAAACCGCATTCCGACGCTTGCCGGCATCAAGTTCACCTACGAAAACCTGATGGACTACGAACGCTGCGTGAGCTTTTCAGGCGGGCGCTACGATATTCTTTTTGGCCGGGATGAAATGCTGCTCGCGGGCCTGGCGACCGGATGCCGCGGCGCGATCGGCAGCAGCTATAACTACGCCGCACCGCTGTATCAGCGCTTGATGGCCGCATTTTCCGCCGGCGATCTAGACGCTGCTCGCCGGGAACAGGGGCGCGCCAACGAGATGATCGCCGTCATGATTCGTCACGGCGGTTTGCAAGCTGCAAAGGCGATCATGGGCCTGATCGGGCTGGACTGCGGCCCGGTTCGCCTGCCGCTGCGCTCACTGAATGCGGAACAGATCAGCGCGTTGCGCGCGGATCTGGAGAAGTGCGGCTTCTTTGAGTACCGATCGCGATTGTAACGTGTACCTGTGCTCGACACGCCGAAGCAGGGCAGCTGCCGTTCGTGCCACGCCACGAAGGGGTGTGCCTTAACCGTTGCATGACCTCAAACGTTCATCAACCCCGAACAGCACACCACTTCGCTCCGCTCCGTGGCGTGGCACAAACAACGAGCCACCCAGCAATCGAGCGCTGCAAAAGAAAACGGCGCGAGCATTTCTGCACGCGCCGTTCTTTTCAAATTTCTCTTCGCGCTTTTGCGTCTTTGCGTGAGCTGAGAAACTTACTTCGCCGCGACGAACTCTTCGAACAAGGCTCGGGTCAGGTGCAGCACGCGCAGCGGATCCTGCGACGGATCGAGCTCGAGCGAGCAGTGGCCTTCGTAGTTGCTGTCGCGCAGCTTCTTGATGAACTTCTTGTACGGGAATTTCGAATCGAGCAGATCGTGCAGATGAACATGGCCGATGTGCGGGCGCAGGATTTCGAAGACGCGGTCAAAATCTTCCGGCGGCGTGTTCTGGACCTGGCTGTTATGAACCAGGTAGCAGCGCGGGTGATTCACTTTCTTGACCACTTCCAGCGCGTCTTCCCAGCCCGCGAAGCCGTTGTGCATCTCAAAGCCGATATCGACGCCGAGGCCGGCTGAATAATGAACGATTTCGCTGAGCGCATTGGCCACGCGCGCGGTCGTCCAGGCCTTGGGTTCGTTGTCGTGGAACTTGTCGCCGAGCACGCGCAGGCGCGGCGCGCCAAGGTCGACGGCCAGCAGCACGTACTGCTTCGTGCGCGCAATCGCTTCTTTCACCTGGCCGACATTCGGCCAGTCGTAGCGTTCGCTGATGGCCAGGCCGGCGATGTGAACGCCCGCATCGGTGAAGGTCTTGCGGGTCTTCTTGGCCTCTGCCGGTTGCATATCAAGGCTGATCTTCTGCTTGTAGGCCGGCTCCGCGAGGAACTCGAAGCTTTCCATCTTGCCTTCTTTGCACATTTTGGCCGTGGTCTCAATGTCCCACTCTTTGGCCATCTGGTACGCCATCAGTCCGAGATGCATTTAAAAAAACCTCCCAGTGCGCAACTACGCGTCTGTTTAAAAAGTCATTGTCGGCAGCCCCACGCCGCCGGTTTCAGTGTGGGCGGGTTGAAAATCTAACCGTGCTGAGGCACGGGTGCAAATGCCAGACAGCGGAAAGCCTCCCACTCCTTCGCTGAAAAGCGCTACAGCGCGAATTTCAGAAAATCTACGCATACGTATGAATACTGTTCCGGCTCAATCGTTCTCCTTTATGGAGGCGGGGTCAAACAGGAGGAAGCATCGATGTACACGTACGTTGCAGTAGCTGTGCTGGCCCTCAGTTCCCTGCCACTGTTCGCCGCGCACGACGGCGATCGGACTGGGCGTTTCGATACAGAAACGCAACGCGAATGGCGCAGCGGAGACAGCCGCTTTGGCCGCGATGATCGCTATGATCGCGATGGCCGCTATGATCGCGACCGTCATTACGATCGCGATGGTCGCTATGACCGTGGTGAAGGATATCACTGGCGTCATGGCCGCACCGAGCGCCTGAGCTACCGTGAGCGCCTGCGCTATGATTATCTGACATACTGCGAACGCAGTTACCGGATGCCGTGGCGGCGCGAATGTCACGTGCCGACGTACCGGCGTTACTATGGATATGGCCGCGTCGCGATTTACGATCAGCACGGGCACCGGCTGCGGTAAACGCCGGACCGTTCCGTTTTGCAGGCGCCTGGCAGATGAGCAGCGAATCCCTCTCCCTGACTTTGCCGTAAGGGAGAGGGAACTGCGCCTCCGGCTTGCGCCCGCATTTTCCGCTTATCAAGAACTCTCTGCGCTCTCTGCGTTCTCTGCGTCCCTGGGCTGAAGTTGTTGCAGAGGCGTCACGAATCGCCCGTGCCCTTCGCCTTCTTTCCACTGGCGTCGAATTTGAATTCGGACGGAACAAGGACTTCGAACGTGCGCGGGCCGATTTCGAGACGCACGGGGATGTCTTTCTCGATCACATCACTTGGGTCACCGTTGCTGAGCACGCCGAGCTGGTTGAAACCCGCACCGAGGCTGGCGTTTTTCACTTTCAGCGAAACAGTGACCGTGCCAGCAGGCTGCTTGCGGATGGCGGTCTTCACGGTCCACTTTGCATTGACATTGGTGTAATCGCGCAATTTCGTGTCGAGCTTGCCCGTGAAACGCACGCCGGCAATCTCAAGCGCGAGCGTGGTGTCTTTGGCGATGACGTCGTCGCCAACGTTCACGCTGGCGTTTAGCGTGAGCGAATCCTTGTTGTCCGCGCCACGGTTCCAGCCAACTTTGTAATCGACGAAGCCGTTGTAGAGCCCGGCCTGATCGGCCGGCAGCACCTCGATGATGCGCGAGACGGTGGTTGTGACGCCGGCCGCGTCGGTGATCGTGAGCGTCACCGTGTAGGTGCCGGGTTCTTTGTAAATTTTCGAGATGACCTGCCCGCTGCCGCTGGGCGTTCCGTCGCCGAAGTTCCAGACGTACGACACAATGGCATTTTCCGGATCAGTGCTGGTGCTGGCATCGAAGGTGAAAGGCTGGTTGCCGAAGGCGACGACATCGCTGGTCGTCACGCGCGCGGTGGGGGCTTCGCTGACCTGGATGATCACCGTGGCATTTGCGGTGCCGCCCGCAGCGTCGGAGACCGTCACCGTCGCCGTGTAGCTGCCAACAGCCGCGTACGCGTGCGTGGCGTTCTGGTCGGTGGACGTTGCGCCATCGCCAAAATCCCAGAGGTACGTGAGCGCATCGCCGTCGGGGTCGGTGCCCTCGGAGGTGAACGTGACGGCTTGATTTGGGACCACGCTGAGCGGCGATGCGGCGGCCTGGACGGTCGGAGCTGTGTTCGTAACATTGATGCTGACTGTCGCCGCAGCCGAATCGGCGACGCCATCGTTGACTTTAAACGTGAAGGAGTCCGCACCCGTGAACGTGCCGCTGGGGGTGTAGGTCAGATTCGGCGCAGTGCCGCTGACAGTGCCGTGCTGCGGCTGTGCAACGACGGAATAGGTGAGCGCATCGTTATCGGCGTCGGTGCCGCCAAGGGTGATTGATTTGGCTGTTCCCCAATGGGTAAAGACGGACTGATCTGACGATTGGGGTGCGGTGTTGGTGACAGAAATCATGACAGTCGCGGAAGTACCGACTCCAAACTCATCTGTCCCGTAAAAGCTGAACGAATCTGAACCACTAAAGTGAAAGCTTGATGTATAGGTGATATTTGGTGTTACTCCAGCGAGAACGCCATGTTGCGGTTGCGAAGCAATCGTCCATGAAACAGCGTCTGATAAAGCATCAGAAGTTAGATTGATCTCGATGGATTGACCTTTGTGCACAGAAACGGACTGAGGTATTGCAATGGAACGTGGATCTAAAACCTCACAGGAACCAAGCAAATTGCCACCGAAGTACAAAACGCGATCGTCATTAAGTACCACGGACAGTCCGTTACTACGCGCTGTCCGCAAATCTTTGGTCAAACGCCATTGACTGTTGGCTGGAACGAACGCTTCACACGATTGGAGGTCACTGGTACTTTGACCACCCATTAAAAGACCATAGCCGCTCTTAAGAATCGAAAGCGAAGCGAAGGATCGGCCTTGAACCAAATCGCCGGTAGTACTCCAATCATTTAGTATGGGATCGTAGATTTCTGATTCCCGGTAGTGCACGTAAGAGGAGTTCGATCCGCCCGTTAACAGAATTTTGCCGTCCGCGAGTTTAACCAAAGACTGACCCAATCGTGAATGCTGTGGTGCGTCGGCTGCGTTCCAAGTGCCACTCGCTGGATCGTAAACCTCAGCACTTGCGGCGATATTCCCTCCCGTGACCAGCACCTTTCCATTCTGCAATACTACTGAGGAAAAACCTGGTCGAGTCGCACTCAGTGGACCTGTTGCAGTCCAACTATTCCCGGCCGGATTGTAGATTTCACAAGAAGTTAGATGCGGACCAGCCCCTGGATCGTAACCGGAAATTACGAGTACATTTCCATTCGCCAAACGTTCTGCAGAATGTACCGAACGCGCAGACTGTAGCGGAGCTGCCGCTGTCCATGCATTTCCGGCAGGATCGTAAATCTCGCACGAAGACGTTACAACAACCGGTGGTCCACCCTGAATTTCACCTCCAGCAACGAGGACTTTTCCATTTTCTAGAAGTGTTGCGGTATGGTACCACCTTGCGGTTCCAAGATCGGTTACAGACTGCCATGTATCAGAGGTCGGATCGAAGATCTCACACGTTTTTTCATAAAAGTTCGTTCCGAAGCCTCCGGTGACGAGAACTTTACCGTTGTCAAGCTTTGTGGCTGTGCATTGCTCACGCCCCACCCCCATCGCCCCCGTCGTGCTCCAACTCGGATCGATCACGACCGGGAACTTTGCGTCCCTCAAATCACACGCGAGCGTCAGCCGTTCGCCCTCGAGCGACAGCTTGAGCTGCTTGCCGGGGGCGAGCGGTTTGCCATTCGCGTCTTTCCCTTCGGGGGCGTTGATGCGCAGGCGCGGGACGCCTTGTGTGTCGCAGAACTCGATGGTGTGGCCGGGCGTCAGGCGCGGCTTGAGGCCGCCGCAGTGTAAGTCCCAACTGAATTGCGTGACCGCTCTTACCTCTCCCCCCGGCCCCCTCTCCTCAGAAGAGAGGGGGAGAACAGCGGCGGCTTCGCAAGCTGAAGCTCGCGCCACATCGCGGATAATTATAAATTCTTCGGTCTTGATCGCTTCGCATCGGTAGGCCACATCAATACCAGGGCCGAAGGCGTCCCTATAGATGAGGCTGCCGTCGGCGGCGATTTCTCCGCTGCTCTGCGGGTTCGCGTTCAGCGGCACGGCGGACACGTCGGCACTCGCGCAGCGGACTCGGACGGGGCCAGAGAAATTTTTCGGGAAGACGGGCTGCACGGCTTTGGCCGGATTCTTCCAGCGACTGCCGGGATTGTCGATCAGCTTCTGCATGTTTGCGGGCGGCTCGAAACCGTTCGCGGTCGCGGCGATGCGCTGGTACTTCGACGGCGTGTTGGGCGTGCTCGGGGGAACCGGATAGTACTGCGCGAGCAGCGCTTCGGCGCGCGGCGCGCGCTCGGGGACAGGTGTGTCCCCGCCACCTCCCGCTGGCGATGACGCGGATGGCGATTTGGCAGATCGCGCGAGGATTAGCGCCAGAGCAACAACGATCATCCCGCCTAAGCAGCGTGTGGTTACCGTGCGTGTCATACGATCGCTCCCGCAGTTAGGCTGAGTATGCTTGAAGTATAAGTCTACTATTGCAGGCATTTACAGCCTGAAATCATTACTTAATAAATAAATAATTTCTGCACGTGTGACGGGTTGCCGGTGACGCGGACGCGGCAGGTAGGCGACGGCTAACCCCTCTCCCGCAAGGGGAGAGGGGACTGCGCGTCCGGCTGGCGGCGCATGTCTCTTATCAATAATCCTCTGCGCTACTCCGCGTTCTCTGCGGCTCTGCGGTGAAGTCGTTTGTCGGTCCTCTCCCTTCGGAGATGGGACGCGCTATTCGAACTTGAAGCCGTTCTTGGCGTTGGCTTTCACCCAGATGCGGTAGCCTTCTTCCAGCTTCTGGACCGGAAAGCCGAAGGCCTGCTGCATCGCTTCATCTTCGCTCTTGCCGGACTTGATGAGCTTGATCATCTGCGGCAGCTTCTGGTTGTCGAAGTTGCGGTAGAGGAACTCGAGCTTCGTCCAGGCGAAGGCGTAGCCTTCGATGTCCATGCCGCTCATCGGGCGGTTCTTCATCTTTTCCCACGTCGGCAGATAGTTCTTGGCGAGCAACTGCTGGATGTACGTGGCGCGCTCCTTGCGTTCGGGATTGTTCTCGCGCATGTCCGGATTGTTTTCGCGGTCGTACCAGAACTCAATGAACTGCGCGAGGCCCTCATGCAGCCAGCGGTTGAGCTGCACGTCTTCGCCGGTGAGCTGCAGGAAGGCATGCGTACATTCGTGGTGCAGCGTGTTGCGCGCCATGCGGTCCGCTCGTTTTTCACTGTTAAAACGTTCGGTCATGAACGGAATGCAGATGTGAACGTCGCGCCCTTCCGCGGCGAAATAGCCGCCGGAGTAGGCCGCGCCGGGCGACTTGTCGATCTCGGCCGCGAAGCGCTGGAACTGCCCATAGCGCTCGAAGTAATAGATCGGCATCTTGTTGTTCCAGAGCTTGTCGCCTTCCTTGTGCTTAAGAACCTGGCACAGGCGGTCGTAGAGGCCTTCGTTCCACTGCGCAATGATTTTGTGCTTCGCCTCGGGAACGTTTGAGAAGCAGTAGTAGTGCTTGGTCTCGATCAAGCGCCACGTGCCGCCGATCGTTTTGAGTTCCTCCATGCGCTTATCGAGGAACTCTTTCATTTGCGCCGGTGTGCGCGCGGGGCGCTCACGGCGGCTGAACTTCTTTTCGAAGTCTTCGTCGTCCCCGTCGTTGGCGCTGGTGAGTTCCATCACCTTTCCGTCTTCGCCAACGCGGACAATCTTGACCGGCTTGTCGTTATCCTTCTCGTCTTTGTTCGCCTTGGGCTTGTCCATTTCCTTCATCGCGACAATGGCAATCATCATCGCTTCGGCCTTGGCGCGCAGCTTCTCGTCCAGCTTCACCGCGGCCGCCAGTTCCTGTTCCGCCTCGGAGAACAGATGCTTCTTGAAGAAATAATCACCTAGTTCAAAGCGGGCCGCGGCAGTCTGGGGCAACGTTGCCTGCTTGTAGCATTCGGAAACTTCTTTCACGCTCAGCCGTTCCAGCGGCACGAGCTGCTCGGTGCCGCCGCTGGGTCGCAAGCCCACGCCGTCTTTGCTCATTTTCAGCACATCACACGCGGTGGTCTGACCAGTAGGAAGCTTGACGGTGACTTTTTCGCCGGCCGAGGCTTGTGGGAGGCTTAATAGAAGGAGAAGGCAAGCGAGCAGAGCGGAGTTACGCATACAGCGGCCGGTGATCGTCATCTGGATAGCTCCGACAGATAATGCATTAACGACCAATGCATTATGTCCCCACGTCCATTCAATTTTAATGCAATCAAGAGCGCCCAGCGCACTCGACTGTATAGCCTTTGACGAACACGGTCAATCTTTTGCGCCTTGAAATTAGGCCTGAAAGCCAGATTCTCTGCACATGAGCCTAACTCCTCAGGCCCTCGTGAATTATGTTCTCCGCCACATGTCTGTGACGACCTATCTCTGTTCCCGCCAGCAGCACGAACACGGCTACACGATGCAGCGCCGCATCATTCAGGATTACAACTTCATATACGTCACTCGCGGAAAAGTGATTTGGGCTATTTTGCAGGAAAATCACGTTCTCACGCCCGGCGAGCTGGTCATTGTGCCGCCGGGTATCGAACATCACGCCTACAGCCTGACGCCGCAATGCACCGTCGTTTCCGTGCACGTTGAAGCACGGTTGCCGGGCGGGCAGGATGTCTTCGCGCTGCTCAGCCCGCCGCGGCAGCAGAGCATCCCTCCCGAAAGCCGCCTGCATCGCTATTTCTGCGGCTCGCGCGATGAATGGGACCGCCCCAGCAGCGCCGAAGTGAGGCTGTTTCAGCCCGGCTGGGCTCACCTGATCACGTGGGAACTGTTCCGCTCGAACGCCGAGTCGGGTCTGCTGCGCTGCCGCGCGAGCGACCCGTTGATCAGCGCGATGCTCGAAGACCTGGACAAGCGCCTGGCCGAGCCAGTCAGCCTGGGCGAGTTGGCGAAAAAGTCGGGCTTCTCGGCGCAGCATCTCAACCGCATTTTCCGCCAGACTTTGGGCGTGACGCCGCTGCAGTATCTTTCACGCGCACGCATGGAACACGCTGCGGCGCTCTTGCGCGACGGACGTTTGACGGTGCGCGCAGTCGGCCGGCAAGTCGGCTTCGACGATGCGTACTATTTCAGCCGCATGTTCAAAGCATACCACGGCCGCAGCCCGATGGAGTTCCGGCAGGCCATTGCCGCGGAGTGACCTTCGAAGAATCTCAAGGCACGCTAAAAAGCGGAATCTTTTAAACCGCCAATTGCCAAGGCGCCAAAGTATTTAAATTCGAAGCACGAAACTCGAATTCCGAAACAAGCACAAATGATCCAATGAATGAATGTTCAAAACTGCCAGGCGCAACAGTTTGGAACATTCCATATTTTTGATTTCGAATTTGTTTCGGATTTCGTGCTTCGGATTTCGTGCTTTCCGGTTCCCCGTGACCAGCCCCCGTCACCCGTCACCCCTTCTTGGCGCCTTGGCGGTTCAAAGAAAAACGTGGCAAGCCAGAACTTTTCATCCCCAAACATCCGCTTGACTCTGCACAAAAAATCAGCGACGGTTTCACTCCTTCTTTTCAGCGCAGGACGGGCAGCGGGGTAGATAGAAAGGAATTCAAAAAGCAGGCGCAGCGATCCGGAGTTATCGATTCAAAAGAATCTCCGTGTGCTCCGTGGTCTTTGTGCCTCCGTGTTGAAGTCATTTTAGCCGTTAACAAACTCTAATCCGGGGGAACAGCCACATGGCACAGAAAGAACTTCGAGTCGGACTCATCGGTACGCAGTTCATGGGCAAGGCCCACTCCAACGCATGGAGCCAGGCCAACCGCTTTTTCAGCAGCCCCGTCAAAGTCGTTCAGCAGGCGCTCTGCGGCCGCAATGAAGAACGCGCTAAGGCGATGGCCGAAACGTGGGGCTGGAATAGCGTCGAGACCGACTGGCGCAAGCTGCTCGAGAGAAAAGACATCGACCTGGTCGACATCTGCACGCCGAACAACATGCACGCCGAAATCGCGCTCGCGGCTCTGAAAGCCGGCAAGCATGTGGCGCTTGAGAAGCCGATGTGCATGGACATGAAGGAAGCGGAAGCGCTCGTTAAAGCAGCCAAGACCGCCAAGGGCCAGCTGACCACCGTCTGGTACAACTACCGCCGCGTCCCGGCGCTCTCGATGGCTCGCAAGCTGGTCGAAGAAGGCAGGCTCGGAAAAATCTTCCACGTCCGCGCGCAGTATCTGCAGAGCTGGATCATCGACCCGAACTTCCCGGCGATCTGGCGCCTGCAGGGCGACGTCGCAGGCAGCGGTTCGCACGGCGACCTGAACGCGCACATCATCGATGCGGCGCGCTACATTACGGGCGATGAAATCACGGAAGTCTCCGCGCACATGGAAACGTTCGTGAAAGAACGCCCGTCGGGCGAGATGGCCGGCGGCCTCTCCGCGACGAAAACCGGCGGCGGCAAACAGAAGATGGCCAAGGTCACTGTCGACGACGCCGTGATCATGCTCGCCAAGTTCAAAGGCGGCGGCATCGGCACGTTCGAAGCCACGCGTTTCGCGCAGGGCCAGAAGAACGGCAGCAAGATTGAAATCAACGGCGAGAAGGGCGCGATTCAGTTCGAGTTCGAAGACATGAACTGGCTGAACTTCTATGACGCGAGCCTGCCGGGCCGCGAGCAGGGTTGGATCAAGATCAGCTGCACCACCGGCGACCACCCGTACGCGGGCGCGTACTGGCCGGCCGGGCACATCATCGGCTACGAGCACACCTTCATCAATCAGGTCTCGGACATCCTGAAAGCCTTCGAATCCGGCAAGCCGACATCGATGCAGCCGGACTTCGCCGACGCCGCCAGGACGCAGGCCGTCCTCGCCGCAGCCACCGAATCGGCCAAGAGCCGCAAGTGGGTCGCGACGGATCTGTAAGAGCAGGCTCACGCAAAGACGCGAAGAAAGAAACGGCCCGGAGCGGAAGATCGCTCCGGGTTTTTATCTGGCAGCGAAGCTATCAATTCGGCCACGCTGAAAGCGCGACAATTCAGCAACGTCATTTGACAGGCGCTTTGCGGCGCGTAAAAAGGCTTTTCGAAGGTGCCAAGGTAGCTCAGTTGGTAGAGCACTAGACTGAAAATCTGGGTGTCCCCAGTTCGATTCTGGGCCTTGGCACCATCTTTTTTCTCTCCCCTCACACACACTCAGCGCTTAAGAAAACCGCCATGACGCGGAGACGCCAAGGTTTTAAATTCGAAGCACGAAATTCGAAATCCGAAACAAGCACAAATGATCCAATGAATAAATGTTTAAAACTGCCAGGCGCAACAGTTTTGAACATTGCATATTTGGATTTCGAATTTGTTTCGAATTTCGTGCTTCGGATTTCGTGCTTTTCGTTCCCGCCACTCGTCACTCGCCACTCGTCACTTCGGTTTAGCAACAGTGATCACCACATACTTCGACGTCGGCGTATTGCTGCGCTCGGCAACGCTGCCAATGGGAACGAGCACGTTAGTTTCAGGAAAATACGTTGCGGTGCAGCGTCGCGCAATCGAGTACGGTACGACGATGAACTTTCGCGCCACGCGCTGCTCGCCGTTGAAATGACTGGTCAGATCAACGATGTCGCCCTGCTCCAGCTTCGCCTCGCGCATGTCATCGGCGTTCATGAGTATGACGCGGCGCTCGTTGAAAATGCCACGGTAGCGGTCATCGAGCCCGTAGATCGTGGTGTTGAACTGATCGTGGCTGCGCAGCGTCATCATCACGTACTGCCCTGGCGCGAGCGAATTCTGCGGCAGCGCGTGGACGGTGAAGCGCGCCTTGCCCGTCGCTGTGTTGTAGCGCCCTTGAGCTGCATGATTGATCAGATAAAAACCGCCGGGCTTGCGCACGCGCTCGTTGAATTTCTCGAAACCTGGAATGACGCGCTCAATCAAATCGCGAATGCGATCGTAATTTTCCGCCAGGCCAGCCCAGTCCACGCGGCTTTTTGCCCCGAGCGTCTCACGCGCGAGCGCGGCGACGATGGCCACTTCGCTGCGCAGATGTTCGCTGGCCGGCTCAAGCGCGCCGCGTGAGGCCTGTACGACACCCATTGAATTTTCGGTCGTAACGAACTGCAGTTCGCCATTCTGAAGATCGCGTTCGCTGCGGCCAAGGCACGGAAGAATCAGCGCCTGTCTTCCGGTGATCAGGTGTGAGCGGTTCAGCTTGGTCGAGACCTGCACCGTCAGGCTGCAGCGCCGCAGCGCCTCGGCGGTGAACTCCGTATCCGGCGTCGCTGAGAGAAAATTTCCGCCCAGCGCGAAGAACAGTTTCGCGCGGCCGTCGTGCATGGCTTTGATGGATTCGACGACATCGAAGCCATGCTCGCGCGGCGGGTCAAACGAGAATTCTTTCTGCAGGCGGTCCAGGAATTCCGGCCGCGGACGCTCGAAGATGCCCATCGTCCGGTCGCCCTGCACATTGCTGTGCCCGCGCACCGGGCAAACGCCGGCGCCAGGCTTGGAAATGCTTCCGCGCAGCAGCAGCAGATTCACGATCTCCTGAATTGTTGCGACCGCGTTGGTGTGCTGCGTCAAGCCCATGGCCCAGCAGCAGATGATGCGCGAGCTTTTCATCGCGATCTGCGCCGCCGCACGGATCTGTTCGCGCGAAATGCCGCTCTGTTCGACGATCGTGTCCCAGCTCACGCCTTCAATTGCCTGCGCGAACGCCTCGAACCCCGACGTCTTTTCCTCAATGAACCGGCGATCGAGAATTTTTCCGGGCTGCTTCTTCTCTTCATCAAAAAGTTCTTTGATGATGCCTTTGAGAAGCGCCGCGTCGCCGTTGATGCGCACCTGAAGAAAAAGCGTCGCCAGTTCCGTGCCTGAGCCGAACAGCGTTTCCACCACGTGCTGCGGATGCTTGAAGCGCGTCGTGCCGGCTTCCGGCAGCGGGTTGATGCTGACGATCGTCGCACCTTTATTGCGGGCCTGCTGCAGGGCCGAAAGCATGCGCGGATGATTGGTACCTGGATTCTGACCAATGATGAAGATCGCTTCGGCCTGCTCGAAATCCTGCAGCGAAACAGTGCCCTTTCCGACGCCGATGGCTTCCGTCAGCGCCGTGCCGCTGGATTCGTGGCACATGTTCGAACAGTCCGGAAGATTGTTGGTCCCGAACTGCCGCACAAACAGCTGGTACAGGAACGCCGCTTCGTTACTCGCGCGCCCCGACGTATAAAAAACCGCCTCGTTGGGAGAACTCAATGCATGGAGCTCGCGCGCGATGCACTTGAATGCGTCTTCCCACGTGATCGGCTGGTAATGCGCGCTGCCGGCGGCGCGGAACATGGGCTGCGTGATGCGGCCCTGTTTGCCTAGCCAGAAATCCGACTTTTCTGAAAGCTCAGCAATGCTGTGCGCTGCGAAGAATGCTGGAGTCACGCGCCTGGTGGTCGCTTCGTCCGCAACGGCTTTCGCACCGTTCTCGCAAAACTCCGTCATGGAGCGCTCATGATCGGGATCGGGCCACGCGCAGCTCGGGCAATCGAAGCCGGTCTTCTGATTCATTGCCAGCAGCGCTTTTGCGCCGCCGATCACGCCCATTTCTTCCCACGCGTGGCTGAGCGACGAAAGTATCGCCGGAAGGCCGCCTGCTGTGGATGCGGCTGCGCCTAATTTCAGGCCGGTGAATGCTTCGCTGGTTTGCGCGCGGGCAACATCCGGCGATGCGGCTTTCTGCGCGGCGTGACTGCTGTCGGCATTAGCGTGCTGCATAAATGTCTCGCTCGTTGTTTTAACTATTGTGGGGGAGCAAGCCATGAAAGTCCACGGCTACTTGAACGCTCATTTAGCCTGCTTTTAAACAGCAGAGACTTGCATCTGCGGTCATTTGAAGAACTGTTCAACATTCCTGTGGAATTCGCAATTTACATTATGGTATAAGACCAATGCATCGGGGATTTCCAGGATTCGAGTCATCGGCAGCGTAAAGCCGGTGGACTGTTACTTTTTTGCCCAAGCAAACGAATCCCCTGCAGCTTCGATCACGAGCAATCGATGAGTAATTCCCCAGACAATCTCGATGCACGCGCGTTGCCTCTGCTGGTGGAAAGTGTGCGCGATTACGCCATTTTCGTGCTGGATCAAACCGGCGTGATCCGAAGCTGGAATAACGGCGCTCAGCGCATCAAGGGATACAAGGCACACGAGATTATCGGCAAACACTTCTCACTCTTTTACACACCAGAAGATAACGCCATCAAGAAACCCGCCCGCGCGCTTGAAATCGCCGTTAAAGAAGGGCGTTACGAGGAAGAAGGCTGGCGCATGCGCAGTGACGGCACGCGTTTCTGGGCCAGCGTCGTCATCACGGCTCTGAAGGATGCCAGTGGCACTCTGCAGGGCTTTGGAAAGGTGACGCGCGATCTCACCGCGCGCAAGCAGCAGGAGGATTTGCTGCGCAATGAACGCGAACTGTTCAGAGTAACGCTGGAGAGCATCGGCGACGCGGTGATCACGACTGACCACGACGGCAAGGTCACGTACCTGAACGTGATTGCTGAACAGCTCACGCGCTGGTCGCGTAAAGACGCAGCTGGACGCCCGCTGCGCGAGGTTTTCAACATCATCAACGAGGAGACGCGCAAGCCGGCGCCGTCACCGGTTGAATGCGTGCTGCGCGAGGGCATTATCGTCGGACTGGCCAACCATACCGTGCTGATCGGGCGCGATGGAACGGAAACGGCCATTGATGACAGCGCCGCTCCGATCCGTGACAGTTCGGGCGCCATCGTCGGGGTCGTTATGGTTTTCCGCGACGTGGCGGAGGCGCGCAAAGCCGAGCGCCTGCTGCGCGAGAGCGAAGAGCGTTTCCGGTTGCTGGTCCAGAACGTCAAGGAATACGGTATTTTCATGCTTGATCCGAAGGGCAACATCGCGAGCTGGAACGCGGGCGCCCGGAACATCATGGGCTACGAGCGGAGCGAAATCCTGGGGCGGCACTTTTCGGCGTTTTACCCCGAGGACGATGTTCGTGCGCAGAAGCCCCAGCGTGAACTGGAACTGGCGCTCAAGAACGGCACGTACGAAGAAGAAGGCTGGCGCGTACGAAAAGACGGCGAACGATTCTGGTCCAGCGTGCTGATCACCACTCTTTACGACGAATCTGGCGTGGTGCGCGGTTTTGCGAAGGTGACTCGCGACATGACCGAGCGCCGGAAGCAGGAGGAAGAACGCGAGCAGTTGATTCACGCGCAGGCGGCGCGCGAGGAAGCCGAGCGGGTCAACCGCATCAAGGACGAGTTCCTGCTGACGCTCAGCCATGAACTGCGCACACCGCTCACGCCGCTTCTGGGATGGACGCGTATCATCCGCGCACGCGCAATCGACGATCCGATTATTGAAAATGGAATGAAGATCATCGAGCGCAACGTCCAGGCACAGACGGCAATCATCAACGATCTGCTGGATGTAAGCCGGCTGCTGACAGGCAGCGTCACACTTAATGTGCGGCCGGTGAACATCAAAGAGATCATTGAAGTGTGCATAGAGACTCTGCGGCATGCGGCGGAGACCAAGGGCATCACCTTGCGTCTTACCCTCGATTCAGCCATTTCACAGATCATTGGCGACAGCGTTCGCCTGCAGCAGATCTTCTGGAATCTGCTCAGCAACGCGATCAAGTTTTCATTGCGGGGCGGAATCGTCGAGACCGTGCTGGTGCAGCGCGATAACAATTTGATCGTTACGGTCAAGGATACTGGAATCGGCATCGATCCGTCGTACATGCCGCAGCTCTTCCGGCGTTTCAGCCAGGCCGACAGTTCAATCACTCGCGCGCACGGAGGCCTGGGCATCGGCCTGTCCATCGTTAAGCACCTCACCGAACTGCATGGCGGAACAGTAAGCGCCACAAGCGAGGGCAAATCCAAAGGCGCGACGTTCACCGTCACGCTGCCGATTCCATCGCCGTCGGAACTTGCGGACCGCCGGCGCGAGCAGCGCGAACGCGCACCGGCGTCGAAGCATGAGAACCCGAACTTGAGTGGCTGCCGCGTGCTCGTGGTCGACGATGAACCCGACACCTGCGAACTGCTTTTGTTCATACTTCAGAATGCGGGCGCGACCGTCGAAACTGCGCTCTCGGTGGCAGACGCCGTGCCCAGGCTCGCAACGTTCAAGCCTGATATTCTGCTCAGCGACATCGGCATGCCGGGTGAAAACGGCTATCTGATGCTCGAAAAGCTGCGCGCGACTGGCTCAAAAATTCCGGCCATTGCCATCAGCGCTTTCGCACGCAACGAGGATCGCGACCGCGCGCTCAAGGCCGGCTTTCAGGACTTCCTCTCCAAGCCCCTCGAATCGTCAGACCTGATGGCCATGGTAAAAAACGCCTGCGCGCGGTGAGAAAAATCTACCGACCGTTACGGGAACAACCCCAGTGAGCGGGCGGCTTCGGCGACGCGGGTGACGGCGATCATCATCGCCGCGGTGCGCATGCTCACGCGCTCGCGGCGCGAGAGGGCCCAGAGATTCGTGAAGGCGCTCTTCATGATTTTGTGCAGGCGCGTGTTGATCTCGTCGAGCTCCCAGAAGTAGTACTGAATTCCCTGCACCCACTCAAAGTAGCTGACCGTCACGCCGCCGGCATTAGCCAGGATGTCCGGCACGACGATAATGCCTTTCTTGTCCAGGATCGCATCCGCGTCCGGCGTCGTCGGTCCATTGGCGCCCTCGACGATGATCTTTGCCTTGATCCGGTCGGCATTGCGTTCGGTGATGACGCCGCCGAGCGCCGCGGGAATAAGCACATCGCAATCCAGCGCGAGCAGATCTTCGTTGGTGATCTTCTGTCCCATGCCCTGGTCTTCGACGAAATCCTTCGAGCCCATCGCGGAGAAGAGCTTGAACGGATCGATGCCGTTTTCGTTGTAGATGCCGCTCTTCACGTCGCTGATGGCGATCACTTTTGCCCCCAGCTCGTGCACGGCCTTGGCCGCGTTCGATCCCACGTTGCCGGCGCCCTGGATTGCCACGCGCAGGCCTTTCATCTCAAGCCCGCATTCCTTCGCGACGGCGGCGGTGATGAAGCTGACGCCGCGGCCAGTCGCTTCGATGCGCCCGAGCGATCCGCCAACGGAAACTGGCTTGCCGGTAACAATCTGCGGGACGCTGTGACCGATGGTCATGGCGTACGTGTCCATCATCCACGCCATAGTCTGCTGATTGGTGCCCATGTCGGGCGCCGGAATGTCCTTGTCCGGGCCGATGATGATCATGATCTCGGACGTGAATCGGCGCGTCAGGCGTTCGAGCTCACCGCTCGAAAGCCGCGAAGGGTCAACGACCACGCCGCCCTTGGCGCCGCCGTAGGGAATATTCATCAGCGCGCACTTCCAGGTCATCAGCATCGCCAGCGCCTTGACCTCTTCCATGCTGACTTCGTGATGGTAGCGGATGCCGCCTTTGCACGGGCCGCGATACTGGTTGTGATGCACGCGGTATCCGGAGAAGACTTCAACGCGGCCGTCGTCCATGCGTACCGGCACGGCGACTTCGAGCGTACGCTTGGGATGGCGCATCATCGTGTGAATGTTGGGATCGAGTGAGATGCGCTTGGCGACCTCATCGAGCTGCCGCAGCGACTGTTCCCACATGTCGTGGCGTTTGAGAATTGATGTATTGCCCGGCCGGGGCGGATCGAGCGGCAGCGGAGCTGCCGCGGGCGCAGGCTCAAGTGTTACGGGGACCTGAGATCGTAACACGCCGGGGGATGCCGCAACCGTAGCAGGCGGGCGCGCGCCACCCGAGACCGGCTTGACTCGCACGGCCGGTGCTGCCGGCTGGTTGCCATTTCCATTTTTTTCTTTGCGGGTGTTTTTGCGGGCCATCGAGGTGATCCTCCAATGGCATGCTTACCCCCGATGTGCAGGCTTTGCAAGGGATTCGCACGGTTGGCGAGGCCGACGAATGGAGCGGCTTGCCGGATTGCCACATTGTCTACTACGTCTGTGCTGTTCTTCCAACCCGTCTATCAGCAAGGAGATCGAGCGCAACTGCAACAATTGAGAAGAAATTTTCAAGAAAGTCGCGACAAATGACGAACGCTAATCGTTTCTTTAGAGTGAGGGGGAGCTTGTAAACGCTTCCGGCGCCGCCTCAGGTGAGCTGTTTGAGCGCAACCAGCGCGCGCGGACCTGAGGCGATGATGCGAATGCGGCGCTTCTGCGGCTCATAGTGTTCGATATTGACATCGATGCGGTCTTCAGGCCAGCGGTGATCGCCGATGCGTTCAGGCCACTCAACACAGACCAGCCCGTTGTCGTCGTTGAAGCACTCGGTGAGGCCGCTGGATTCCAGTTCCCCCGCGCCGCCCACCAGGCGGTAGGCATCGATATGATATAAAGTCAACCGGCCACCACGGTAAACATGCTGAAGAACATAGGTGGGGCTCGTCACCACGACTCCCGGAGGGACGTTCAACCCGCAGGCGATTCCGCGAACGAAGACGGTCTTTCCAGCGCCCAGTTCGCCAGAGAGGGTGATGACCATGCCGCCGTTAAGCACGCACGCCAGACGAATACCTAGCGCCTCGGTCTCCGCAGCCGAGCCGGTTTCAAGATCAAGCGTATACGTTTCGTTTGTCATAAGACAGCGCACTGCAAACCTTCCCAGTGATCAAAATACAACAGTGTGCCTCGCAGTCACGTAACAAAAATTTACCATCGGGGGCTGCGATATGCACAATGAGCAATTTTCTTGCCGGGAATGTCATGTAAACGTTAACCATCACGCAACAGCTTGTCTGAACAAGCTTTGCATGCGTGCTGGTTCAAACCGAGCCAGACCATGCATGTCACAAAACACGCCACAATTTTTCGGCGGCTGGGTCAAGAGCGTTAGTCAGCGGTGTTCATAGCCAACATTTGTCAGCCGCTGCAGCGCACCGTTCGTGCGGATTAAGATGTCGAGCTTGCGCTCAATCCTGCCTATTCGTGTAAGCGGCACCCGGCCGCGCCACCGCCTCAGCAGCCGTTCGGCGGCACGGGATTCGACGGCAAGCAGGAGCTCGAAATCTTCACCATCGCCAAGAGCCTGCTCGAGTTCGCTTCTTCCACCGGCACGGGCAATTTTTCGTGCCGCCGCGCTGAACGGGATGAGCTGCGAGTCAAGCGTTGCTCCCACGCCGCTTTCTTGGCAGAGATGATGCAGATCCCGGCTCAGCCCATCAGTGATGTCAATGCAGGCATGCACCGCACCGGGCACGATCTGCCGGATTTTTTCCGCTTCAGGCAGGCGGGGTGAGAAGCGCAGATGCCCGCGGCTGTGCAGTGAGGCGCCCAGACGACCTGTGACCAGGAGCGTGTCTCCTGCACGCGCGCCCCTGCGCAGCCAGGCGCTGTTACGCGGACCTTCGCCGAGCAGCGACACGACGACGCTCAACCCCTGTTCTGATGTCGCCAGGTCTCCGCCTGCCAGGCCAAACTTGTATTTGCGGCAGCATGCCGTGAGCCCGCGGTAGAGTTCCATCGCCAGCGCTTCTTTTGAACCTTTGCGCAGATTGACAGCTACGGTCGCTGCAACGGGCCAGAACCCCGTTGCGGCAATGTCGGAACACGCTTTGGCCATCGCTTTCCACCCCACATCAAACGGGCGGGCGGCGCCGGGTCCTGTGAGAACGAAATGCGTGCCTTCGATCACCTGGTCGATCTTGTAGGCCAGATCGCGCCGCGCGTTCCAGGAGACGATGGCGCAATCCTGTCCAGGGCCCACGGTGATCCACGGATGAGTCGGCGGGTTCGCGCGAAATTTTCTGATGAGCTTGAGTTCAGACATGGTACCTGATGCTTAATGCATGATACATAAACTACTGCACCTGCAGGCTCTCCCCTTTTTTAAGTATCATGCATTATGCATCACGCATCATTTCTGTTGAATGTGTTTTGCAGCGCGCCTGAAGATCTCGCGCATGTCATCGTGCGGGATCATGATTTCGAGCTCGGCCAGCGTGGCCAGATGCGCTTCGGTGTGTTCGTGCGAAAGCTTTACGTCATCGGACTCAATCTGGCAGAGGAAGTAAACGACCTGCTTCGGTAGTTTCTGGCCCTTTTTATCTATCGTGTAACTGAGGATTTCGCGGAACTTCGGGTCGAAGGAGAGCTTGCGCAGGCCTGCTTCTTCGTACAGTTCGCGCGTGGCCGTCTCGACTTCCGTTTCGCCGCTCTCGGCCTTTCCCTTGGGGGGCCCCCATTCTCCGTGCTTGCTGGAACGCAGGATCAGGAAGAGAAGATCTTTGCCGTCCTTAAGGTAACAGATTGCACCTGCAGCTTTGATCTCGGCCATAGATGATCCCCGGAGCTGGCGTCCTCTTTGCAATCAAAGTTAGGCAAAGGCGGAGGGAGCGCAAGATGATTTGGAAAGTGATTCCAGATCGAGCGGGATAATAGTCTTGGCTGCCACACCATCGGGTGAAACGAGTCCTTTATGGAGGATTGCTCGAAGCAGCGGAGACTTTAACTGACGTGAACTCTGCCGGTGCGCCGTAGCTGAACAGGGCGACGCTGCGGCGTTTGCCGGTGCCGTTGACGGCCGTGGTGGATTTTATCACGGGAGTCCCGTCGGCAAGAACCTCCATCGTACCGCCTTGAAAACGAACAACGAATTCAGTGCGTCCGGCCCAGTTGCCCGGAGCAATCTGCTCAACTGATTTATTTGTAGTCACATCGTAGACGCCAATGCGAATCACGCCTTTTTCATCGCGGTGCACGGTATCGGCTTTTTCGTTCACGAGAAAGTTAAGGAAAAATGTGTGAGCTGTATTGACCCGAACGGTGCACTCCATGTCGCCCGGCATCTGCTGGCCGTACGTGGCCTTCGCCGTGGTGCCCTTCGGCGGCGTGGCGATCACTTTGTTGTTCTCCGCTTTCCATTCGCCCCGGTTGACGATCCAGTTGGTGTTAAAATTTTTATCGATCAGTTCGCGGGGTTCTGTGTCTTGCGCGATTTTACCAGGCCATTCGCAGATGAAGCCCTCCAGCACCAGAGCGCCTTGAGGATTCACACCGGGGCCGTCGTTCAGCTCAAGGGTGAAGTCCAGAAAAAGAATGTAACCGTCCTTTCCGCGATACTTCGGGTAAAGACCGTCGCCTAACACTGTTCCATCAATGTTCTTCCACTCGCCGTTTTCCTTGTAGCCGCCGATGAAGAGCTTCTTGCCGCGTGCTTCAGGAAATTGTTCAACCAGCATTTGCAGCAGGTCGCTCCTGCGAAGAATCGACAGGCGCCCGCCCATCTGTTCGCACTTCGATCGGGCCTGGTCCCACCGTTGACGATCGGCCGGTTCATGAAACGCCTTGTACCAGCGGCCATCGATTGCCACCGCATCGGCGGGAACATTGGCCGGCCGGTTGGGCGCATTCGGGCGCACGACCGATCCAGGCGCCTGAGTCTGTGTCGTTCCGGCGGTACCTGGCAACTTCCACAGCCGCAGCGTCTTGTCCTGAAGCCCTACCAGGAATTTCGTGCCGTCGCGGTTGATGCGCACCTCGCCGCCCTGGGAACCGAGATCGAACTTTTGAATTTCCTTGCCCGTCAGCGCTTCCCAGAGCCGCACCGTATTGTCTTCGCCAGCCGATAAGACGCGTTTTCCGTCCGGCAGGAACACCACGCCCCAGGTTTTCTTCGTGTGGCCTTTAAACATGGCCGAGCCTTCGGCGTGCAGGTTGTAGACCCGCACTGTTGTGTCTTCGCTCGCTGAGGCCGCAAGCTTTCCGTCCGGCGAGAAGCAGACGCCGTGAATCTCCGCGAGGTGATCCGAGAATGACTTGAGCATCGCGCCATTCTCCGTAGCCCAGAGCCGCAGCGTTCTATCAGCGCCGCCGGAGAGCAGGTACTTGCCATCTGGCGAGAATGCGACGCCCATAATCTTCTGTGAATGGCCTGTGAATTTTCTGATCAGCTTGCCGCTCGTGACATGCCAGATGGCGAGCGTTGAATCATCAAGACCGGCCGCCACACGTGTCGAATCAGGCGAGAAGGCCACTCCGTTTACTTTCGACGTCACCCCTTCCATGCGAAGCAGCTCTGTTCCCTTCTCGACATCCCAGATCCGCAACGTGTTGTCTTCGGCGCCGGAGGCAGCCAGGCGGCTGTTCGGCGCAATGGCTACGCCACGTAAGGCGGCAGTATGGCCAGAAAGTGTGCGCATTTCGTTTGGGTTTTCAGCATTCCAGAGCCGCAGCGTTTTATCCTTGCTGCCGGCAATCACGTATTTTTCGTCGCTGGAGATATCGATACCGCTGGTCCACTCAGTATGACCTTTAAACGTGCGGTATTCGACTGCTTTCGTCGAAGGCGGCACCGGCGTGACGTAGGGAGTTGCGCCCGGCCTCAACTGCATGAGTCCGATCGCATGCAACAGATCCGTTCTGCGCCCCCAGATTCCCACGGCTGGGCTGGTGCCTAACGGGATTTTCTTGTCATTGGTGTGTGTACCCCCTGCCTTCGGGCTGGTGTACGCATCGGCTGGATCCAGTTCGATGCCGTTTGGCTTTACTCTCAAAAATCTCAACTCGATAGCATCCACGCGCAAACCGAACTCGACACGCATCTCGCCGACGGCATAGCCCTCGCGCGCAACGATCTCGGTTTTTTTCCCTCCCACCCAGCCCTGCTTCTGCCCGCGAAAGAGCCCGCGTTCTCCGCGGAACACCGGCTGAACCCCGCCGACAATCAGGTGGCCATCCCAATTCCATTCAAAAACATCGAGTCCCACCAGAAGCGCGGGCTCGGTACACAGCACTTCAAATTCGTTGCCGCCCTGGCCGCCGATTGCATCCGTTCTTCCGTACTGCCTTGCAGCCAGCGCCGCGCTCAACGACTTGGTTAAATTCACCTGCGCTGCCTGCGTCGCCACCGCGGGTCCTAATTCCTGCTCGGGAAGGTGAAACAGGTACTCCGGCGGAATCGACTGCAGCGCGGGCGCATCTTTCTGCGCCCACTGCAACCGGCAGAACGCCACTCCCGTCTTTTCCACGTAGGTCACTTTCAACGCATGATCGCCGGCTGCCAGTTCCCTCTCGCCGGGCGGTACGCGTTCGCCGTCGAGCCATACGCTGATGTCGTCGTCAACTTTTGCGTCGAGATTGTAGCGTCCGGTTTTCGGTATTCGCAGAAAGCCGACCCAGCGCACGGAGAACTGGTCAGCGGGAACTTCAGGCGCCGGCGCTTTCTCGTCCCAGTGAAAATCGATGTTCGGATCGACGCGCTGCAGCAGCACGCGCCCGTTTTCGGGATCCGTTCCATACAGGTAGGTTGCCGCCAGTCCTGGGCGCAGGTTGGCAATCGTCACCGGCGGCTGCGCAGGCTTTGTGCTTGCAGCTGGCGCAGCCGTCCTGCCGGGTTCCGGATCTTTCTTCGCTGCAGGCTCAACTCGCGTCTTAGCGGACTCCGGTGTTGCCACCGTTGTGCCTGCTGAGGGCGGAGTCACGAGCGGAGGTGTCGTGGACACAACCGGCGGGGTTGTCTCGTTCCTGCCGGTCATCATGGAAAACAGAAAAGCCAGCAACCCGAGGCCGAATAATCCCGCGGCCGCCATCAGCGGCACACTTGTTGTCTGCTTCTGCGTTGTTCGCCGTTCGCCTGCACGGCGGTCGTCAGCCCGGCGGTCACCGACCAGCTCATGCTGCTGCGTGCCGCGCCGGCCAGGCTGTGCGCCAACCGGTTGCAGCGGCCCCGCCGTGCCGCCGCGCTTTCCTGGCTGCGCGCCGACCGGCTGCAGCGGCCCTGCCGTACCGCCGCGCTTGGCGCCGGCGCCCGTGCGCTTGGCCATCGCGCGCATGGCAATGCTGGATTTGCCGATGTCCAGCGAGGATCCGGCCGGCGGCTTGCCTTGCTGGATGAGTTCCAGGTCCGCGATCAGGGCCGCGCAGTCCGCGTAACGGTCGTGGGGCTCCTTGGCCATCATTTTTTGAATGACTTCGACCACGCCGTCGGGAAGCTCGGGCACGAGATCCTGCGGGTTAGGCAGCTCCTCGCTGAGATGTTTCATCATGATCAGCGCGGCGGTGCTGCCCTGGAACGGCGTCTGCCCGGTAATGAAATGGTAGAACGTGGCGCCCAGCGAATAGATATCCGTGCGGCCATCAACGTCCTTCTGTCCACGAGCCTGCTCGGGCGAAATGTAATGCGGCGTGCCTATTGCCACACCGGTCTGAGTCGCGAAGCTGCTCTCTGCGTCCAGGATGTTCTTGGAGAGCCCGAGATCGAGGATCTTAGCTACGCCATCATTGGTAACGAAGATATTGGCCGGCTTGATATCCCGATGAATCACGCCGTGCTTGTGGGCGTGATCGAGGCCGCGCGCGACCTGCAGCGTAATATCGACGGCCTGGTCCCACGGCATGAGAGTCTGCCGCTTCAGGCGTGCATCGAGCGGCTCGCCTTCACAGTATTCCATACTGTAAAAGTGATGCCCCATCTCCTCGCCAACGGAGTACGCCGCGACAATATTGAGGTGGTTCAGCTTGCCAGCGGCCTTTGCTTCGCGGCGAAAGCGGTTCAGAAATTCGGAATCTTTGGCATGTTTTTGCGGCAGCACTTTCACCGCAACCTGTCGGCCTGCGTTGGTGTCCTCGGCAAGGAAGACTGCGCCCATGCCGCCTTCACCAAGCTTTTTTATGAGCTTGTAGGGCCCCAGCTGCTTGACACCGCCAGACTGCTTGGCCTGGAGTTTTTTCTCGATGTTCTCACGCATGGAAGCGGTGAGCACACCTTGCGTAACCAGAATATCGGCGAGGGATTGGCGCTCACCATTGCCGGCCTTCTGTGCCTGCACGGCACGGGCCGCTTCGATTTGATCAAACGTGGCGACGCCGACCTGGGTGAGATATTGAGCAAACGCTTCGTCGGCTGGGTGACTGGACATACTGCTTCCCCGAAGGCATGCGTCCAGATGCGATACACGTTGCGGACAATCAAGCTATCACACCACGTGCAGTGGGGTCAAGGATGAGTGCGCTAAAACAGCATGTATTTATTTTGTGGGCAGTTTTCGCCAATACTCGTCGGCGGGCTCACCATTCATTCGTGTAAGGCTCCGGATCGATTTAAAGAGTGCGACGACCTTTGGG
>DASPJR010000036.1:0-54770 GCA_035628505.1 Planctomycetota bacterium
TCCCGACAACTTTGCCGATTCTTCCTGAGTACTCATCGCAGTCCTCCTCCTGACCGTGGTTTAAGTCGACAACTTCACCATCGGCCTGGTCGAGGACTGCCTTTACTCATTCAAATTGTGCGAAAGAATTCGTACCTTATCGTCGCTGCACGCTTTTATCAATTTATTTGGAGGTGATTCCAAGATAAAAGCGTTAACGCCGTTTGGGTTTATCAAAGCGCAAAGTGTTGTTGGACATCCAGTGCCCAATAAGGTGCATGAAACCGTCTGGATTCGGCATATGTGGGCGGATTTTAGATTGGGTGTGTATGATTATTGTATTGGCCCTTATAAGAATGAGCTCGAAGCCGCTTATCGAGAAACTGTCATTGATGTAAGTACTCCCGAGAAGTTAAAAGTTGCGGCACCAGCGGAACGTCGGAGTGTTGAGCAGAAAGTTACAGGTCTACAATAATAAAAGAGGGAAATCTATCATGAAGGTGCTTTTTTGGGCATTATTGATCCTGTCGAACACTGCATACGCATTTTTGGACGACTACAGGGAAGAGCTTCGCGTCAGCACCGAATTTGGGGCGTGGCCGGGAAAGAACTCAGCGCTTAAAAAGGGATTTAAGTTCACAAAAGAAGATTATCCGCTCTTGTCCGAGTACGTCATCTCTCAAGATGAAGTAGAATCAGTTCTCGCGCACTCGGCGGTTAGTCGCAACATCGTTCTAATTAATGCTGACAAGACGTTGCGCATCAGTATTCTTGTCGCCGATTCCACCAATAATGCACATGAAGGGCTTCTGAGGAAGCTTACTCTAGTGAACCCTGCAAAGCCCATAGGTGAGCCTGGCCATCCCCTATTCCGAGGTGACAAACTTGGTCTAAAGATCGGAGATCTAAATTTCATTCCTATAGAAGATATTAATAAAACAGAAGTAATTTTCTTCTGCCGCAACAATATTTTGATCCATATTCATGCTTCGGACTCGTCGTTTGAAACTTGTTCCCTGGGGAAACTTCTTGACGAAAAAATTATGGCTCAGCCTGATTTGACAGCTGCCCAGTACAACGCCCTACGTCCAGTCATTTCCAACTTCGCTCCGCAAAAGCCAATTCTGAAGTTTGGCGTCCGGGGTGAACAGGAATCGAACTTGGATGTCAGCGTTCACGACCCCCAGTCCGAGGCCATTCAGAAGTTACTTGAAGCGAATAGGGTAGAATACATAGAGGAGAGCAGCCCACCGCGAGTCGAGACCTCCGGAAATATTGGTGACGCCGTAGTTTCTCTCATCGCCATCAACGAATCCCTCCAATTCTCAAAAGCCACCGCGGCCATAAAAGTTCTCGACCCCGACGCCCCGCCCGACACCACGCCGCCGACGATCGCTCTGCCGCCAGGCGCGGGTGCGGAGGCCACCGGGCCGCAGGGTGCGGTTGTCACCTTCGCGGTGAATGTCAGCGACAACGTCACGCTCAATCCTGCCGTCACCTTCAGCCACGTGAGCGGCTCGCTGTTCCCGCTCGGCACCACGCCCGTCGAGATCACGGCAACCGATGAAGCCGGCAATGTCGCGCGCGCCACGCTGTATGTCAGCGTCTCCGATTCGACGCCTCCGGTCGTTACGCCGTCGGCGAATGTTACCGCTGAAGCGGCCTCCGCCGACGGCGCTACGGTTGCATATGCACCCGCTACCGCGACCGATCGCGTCACCGCCGCGCCCTTCATCGCCTACAGCCACGCTAGCGGTTCGGTTTTTCCGCTAGGCGTAACACCTGTCGAGGTCCTCGCCTTCGACGAGGCGGGCAACGTGGGCAGCGCTGTCTTCTACGTCACCGTCGTGGATACCACTCCGCCCGCCGTCGTCTCGCCGCAGGACATCACCGTTGAAGCCGCCGGACCGGACGGAACAGTCGTCGACTTCCCGGCCGCCACCGCAAGCGACGCCGTGACGGCCGCGCCGGTCATTAATTACAGCCATGCCAGCGGATCGCTCTTTCCCATCGGCGTCACGCGCGTGACCATCGCCGCTGCCGACGCTGCCGGAAACGTGGGCCTGGGTGGATTCTCCATTACGGTGGCGGACCGCAAGCCCCCGGAAGTCAAGCTTCAGGCAGTCAATCCGGCGACGCTCTGGCCGCCTGACCATACGTTTGCGACCGTCACGCTTACCGGAAGCGTGAAAGATGGCTGCAGCGCGATAACCGCCGCGGATCTCAGTGCCGCGATCGAGGTGATCGATCCGGCGCGCGGTGACGGCGGGGAAAAGAAAGAGCCGGAGCACCGGAACTTCAAAGTCGATGCTGTTGCCGCCGATGGCTCGTTTACCGCCACGATTGAACTGCGCCGGGAACGTTCGGGTACGGCGGAAGCACGTATTTACCGCGTCAAGCTGAGTGCCCGCGATGCCTGCGGTAACGTGGGTACAAGCAACGGAACCGACGTCAGCGTCAGGCACGACCAGGGAAAGTAGCCTTGCGCGGGCGTGTAAAACTCTCCTTTTATATATCGTACATTCGCCCCGGGCTGGATTTTTCCACATGTGACTTCGTGGCGAACGCAAGGGTTTATTCCATTAATGTTACCTTTTAAGACGTCAAGGCTTACAAACACAGGTGGCGGGTGCAGAATAGTGCCCAAAAGCGGGTTGCATATCGTGATTTTTCAATTTGCGTTCTTGACAGATTTTCGGCGGATGCTAAAACGTGGGGGTTCATTTGAAGGCATTTGAGCTGTTCTGACTCGTTAAGGGTCGGAATTTTATGTTGTTGTTTTCTCTGCTCGATCAGGCGGCGCGGGCTGCCCGGCGGGACAGAGAGAGGGACTGAAAAGGGGAGGGAATAATGGTTCGCATTCGAGGAACCGTGGCAGCGCTGCTGGCAGCAATGTTCCTTGTACTGCCTTGCGCGGTTCGAGCGGGCGAAGCGACGACGGCTGAAGTGGATGCTCTGAAGAAGGACGTTGAAGAGCTCCGCAGGAAGCTGCAGACCGTGTCGACATCGATGCCCAAGACGTCTGTCGACAAGGCTCTGGAAAACAAGTACGGACCGAACGCCAAGGTCACGACCAAGAGTGGCAAGCTCACTCTCAGCGGACTGGTGCAGGTCTGGTACACCTCAATCGAGAACGACAACCGCGGGCTGTTCGACATTCCCGGTACGGTTGCCGATACGAACGAGGCCAGCGACAACGACAGCTTCCGCGTTCGCCGTTCTGAAATCAAATTCAACATGGACATTCACGAGAATGTCACCGCGGTCGTCATGATCGACCCGGCCCGTGAAGCGCTGAGCTTCCCGGCTCTCCCGAGCAACCAGGGTGTCAAGCGCGTCAACAACATCGCTCCTGAACTGGCCGAAGACCTCGTCGGCAGCACGACGGCCGTTTCGCGCGTGCAGCTCGGTTCCGGCGGCGTTCCGCGCCTGCTCAAAGACGCCTACATCAATTACCACGGCGTGATCCCGCACCACGATTTCACCATCGGACAGTTCAAGCCCCGCTTCGGTGAAGAAGGCGTGCGCTCGGCTTCGCAGCTCGACTTCGCAGAACGCTCCTTCCTCGGCCAGATCGGCGACAACCGCGACCTGGGCCTGCAGGTTCACGGCACGTGGTGGGATGAACGCTTCCAGTACTGGGTTGGTGCCTTCAATGGCGCCGGCAACTATCACTTCTCCGGTGGCGACAGCGCGAACCGCGCTGACGACAACGACGAGAAGGATATCCTCCTGAGCGCCATCGTCCGCCCGCTGTGGAAGAACGAATGCTGGGGCAGCCTCGAACTGGGCTACTCCTTCCAGGGCGGCACGAAGGGCGAGTCCGCTCCGCGCGACCGCGATGCCGATCCGATCAACGGCCTGAACCGCCGCCAGACCTGGGCGCATCGCATGGCAGCCTGGGCGTCCTACATGCCCGGCGGCCCGGCCAAGGGTGCCTGGATTCGCGGCGAATGGGGTATGTTCCACGACCGCCACGCTCCGGGTTCGGTCTTCATCTATGACGGCGACGACTTCCAGACCCGCGGCGCTCCGTTCAGCGTGCAGCACTGGTACGTTGCCGGCGGTTACAAGATCTCCGACAGCGTCTTCTGCGACAGCGCTCCGGGCTGGCTCAAGCCGTTCGAGTTCGCTCTGCGCTACGAGTCGTTCCAGAACGTGAACATTGCAGTCGGCGATGCCCGCCACACGCAGCTCTTCCGCACGCAGGTGTACAGCGGCGGCATCAACTACTACATCAAGGGTCACAACGCCAAGATCCAGGCCATGTACAACGTGGTTGACGATCCGGAAAGCGATCTGGGCGACGACCTGCCGTTCCACCAGGTTCGCAACAACAACTTCATCGTGAGCTTCCAGGTGGCGTTCTAATAATCGATTCAGATCCAGCCGCTCGCGGCTGGCATAAAGAAAAAGAACCGGACGGGCCCGCGACCGTCCGGTTCTTTTTTTGTAGCCACAAAGATTTGTACAACGAAGTTTTCAACCACGACGATCACGAAGAGCACGAAGAAGAATTGAAGCCTGACGGGGACACCGATATCGCTGGTGAGCAAATTGCCGTTGTCGCGTGCCGCCAGTTCATATTGAACTGAAGACAGGGGATCATGATCGGAACCGATCCCGTCCCTGCCGTTCTTCGCGTCCTTCGTGAACTTCGTGGTTGATCGCTGTTACTTCTGGAAGATCGGCAGATAGCGGTACGGCATCGAAAGAATAAGTGTCGCGATGGCGGTGCCGTAGGTGCTGCCGATGTCGTCGCCGTTCCAGGAACCGTCGCCGCGCTGCTGCGAGATCAGGCGGTCGCGGATGGATGTGAAATAGCGCGCCCAGTATTCGCCACCAATCTGGAACATCGCCTGCGCGCCGTAAAAGTGTGTGTAGAAGTCGTGCCCGGCCGCGCGACGCGGATCCAGGTTTTTCTTCAGATACTCGCACGCGCGCGCCGCTTCCTGTGCTTTGTAGCGGCCGGCCATCATGAACACTTCCGCGCCTGCGGCTGTAAGAGCTACTGATGACGTCTGGCCCGACTGCACCGAGTAGCGTATGCCGCCGTCGCTGTTCTGGCACTGCTTGACGTAGTCGATCGCGCTGTTCATCACCTTCTCGGGCACGTCGATACCGGCGTTTCGCGCGCTGCGCATCGCCTGCACCTGCGTGACGGTGACCGAACCTTCGTCTGCGCCGGAGTTCGGCGAGTAATACCAGCCGCCGCGGCTCGACTGCGACTGCTGCGTCTTCTTAACGGCGATCGTCAGTGCGTGCTTGATGCGTTCGTTGAATTCAGTGCCGCTGTCCATGCCGTACGCTTCGCCCAGGAACGTCATCGAAAAGCCATGGCCGTACATCTGCTGCCCGTCATTGCGGGAGGAGATCAGGCCGTCGCGATCTTGGTTCTTCAGGCAGAATTCGATCGCGCGTGCAACGTTCTGGCCGTACTTGCCGCGTCCGGGGGAATGTCCCGCCGACAGCAGAGCCAGCCCCGCCAGACCCGTCATGGCCATCTGGTAGCTGCCGCTTGCGCCTTCCGAGCCCCACGAACCGTCCTTGGACTGGTTCTTCGCCAGCCAGGCCAGGGCCTTCTCAATGCATTCTTCCTGCTTGGGCGTGATTTCGACAAAGTCGGACGGGACCGGCGCGATGGCATCTTCGGCCGCGCACAGGCCGGTGCGTATTCCCGCACCCAGCACCAGCACCGAGCCCAGCCATCGTCGTCGTGAAATCATGATAACCTTTTTATATGCCCGGCTTCGCCGTCAGACTGTTCATTACCTTAACGCAGGAAAGACGTCAGAAAAGTCACAGTTTCTGGATTCTGTTCCAATTTTTCGCCAGAAAACGATCTTTAAGCGTCTCTTTTCTGGAATAGTGCTTCACTTCAAGGGCAGGCAGTACAAAATGAAAAAGGCAGGCTTTGTGCCTGCCAATCAGCAGGAGGTAAGGAGTCGTGGATCAAGTGTCGGCCGCCGGTGCGCTGCCTGCCAGTCCGGATGAATCCGCCGGACGGACAGCTAAGCGCGGTGCAGCCGCTGATCATAAGCGCCGGGAGCAGTTTGAAGCGTTGGCTATCCCGCTTCTGGACCGGCTCTATTCCATGGCCCTGCACCTGGTGCGAGAACCCACTCGCGCTGACGACATGGTGCAGGAGACCTACCTGCGTGCCTGGCAGAACTTTGACCGTTTCACGATCGGCACGCATTTCAAAGCGTGGATTTTCCAGATCCTCACCTATCTTTTCCTGAACGAACGCCGCAGTGCGCAGCGCCGCGAGACCAGCGTCGACTTCTCGGAGCATGACGTGCTGGAAGCGCCGCCGGAAACGCTCAGCGTTCCTCCGACTGTTCCGCTTAAAAATCTGGATGAGCTTTACCCGGATCTGGTCGACGACGCGCTGAAACGCGCCCTCGACCGCCTTCCTACGGAGCAACGCACCGTGTTCCTGCTCGTCACATTAGGGGAACTTTCATATCAGGAGTGCGCGGACATACTGGGTCTGCCTATCGGGACAGTGATGTCCCGCCTATTTCGAGCACGCAAGCAGTTGCAGGACGAATTGAATGAGTACGCACGGGAGCGGGGTTTAATGCGGGCGGATCATCCTGAAAAGAAGTAAGGATGGCGGACTTTTTAAGAATGGTCAATACTTTGTAAGCAGTAGAGACCGCATGCGCCCGCCTGCGCATAGGGACAGTTGAGGCCGTATGGATTGCGGTGACGTTCGAAAACATTGCCAGCCGTTCCTGGATAAGGAACTGCAGTCCAGCCTGTCGCAGGAGGTGGAGTCGCATCTTCGTTCCTGTTCGCCCTGCCAGGAACTCTTCGAGGCCCAGCGCTCGTTTAATGGATTCGTGAAAAAAGTACTGGTTCGCGCCACCTCACGACCCGGCTCATCCGCTCTAAAAAACCGCATTCTCGAGACGCTTGAAAGTGCGCCTTCCGTTCACAGCGGCGCCCCGATCACCAGTCTGTTTTCACCCCGCCTGATGACCATGCGCGGACCGGTCGCCGCGGCGGCCGCGTGCATGTTTTTCCTTACCGGGTTCGTCGGTTACGAGACGACTTGCGTCAACGAGCAATGCCGTGTTGTCCGCGCGGCTCGCCACGAGCACGCGCGTATCGTCGCCGGAAACGGCGAAGCCTGGGCGCGCAATTGCCACCCGGGCGTGATGGACGACACCCTCAAGGAGAGGGCGTCGCATCTTCTGAAATCCGTGCCGAATCTTGGACAGTGCCACCTCGTGGCTGAATGCTGCGGCAAGCTGTCTCTGCCGGGAATGCCGGAAGGCGTCTACGTCAAGTATACGCAGTGCTGTCCCAATGCTCAGTCCGTCACACTGATGGTCATCGATACTCCCGCCAGCCCCACCACCGAAGCCTACAAAGAGTACCTCACCGCGCAGCACGCCCAGCATCATGTCATCTCCTGGCATGCGGCGGAAAACGGACCGCTGTACATGGTGGTTACCAAACTGCCATTCCAGGAAGCCCTCAACGTCGCCGAAGCGATCCGCAGGTAGGCTCAACATTGGCCTTGACTCTTTCACTCTAACCCCGAAAATGACAAGCGCTTAGCGTCGTCATGTGCGGCGTGTTTTGAAGGCCGCAGAAAGGCTGTGCCTCACGGTGCAGTCAACTGCATTATGTTGTCGCACAAGTAGCCCCAGGGAGAACCCGTTGGTGTCCGAACACGAGTGGAAAATCAGCAAGCCGGCTGCGAGCTGCTGTGCCTGCCAGGCGGCCTTTGTTGCCGAACAGCGCACGTTTTCGGCGCTGCTCCAGAACGCAGACGGATTGCAGCGGCAGGATTACTGCGAATCTTGTTTTCAAGCCCGGCGCCCGGAAAACGTCTTCTACTTCTGGAGAACGGTACAGCCGAATCCCGACAGTGACGATTCCAAGCCGCAGCGCCCGCGCGTGGACGTCGATTACGTGCTGGACTTTTTCAAGCGCCTGGAAGGCGACAGTAATACGCAGCGCATTGCCTTCCGGTACATCCTGGCGCTGATGCTGGCGCGCAAAAAAATGCTGGTGTTTGAGAGCAAAAAGAAAGACGCCGCCGGGCAGGATCTGCATCTGTTCCGCGAAAAGCGGGGCGGGCAGCTGCATTCAGTCCTCGAGCCGTCATTGAGCGAAGAGGAAATAAGCACTGTTTCGGCTGAGCTTGGCGTGCTGCTGGGCCTGACGCCTCCGCCGCAGAAAGCCACGGCGCAGCAGGAGACCGGAGCCGGCGCCCAGCAGGAACCGGCACAGGCCGCGCAGGGTGACCAGACTTCCGGACCCGCCGAAGCACAGGCGCTCGAGCCGGCCGCGGCCGCGCCTGTACTGCAGGCTCAGGCGCAGGGCGAAAGTGAATTAACGCGGAGATCGACAGAATGAAGAGCCACTTGCACGGCTTGTGTCTGCTATGCGCACTCTTTATTGCGGCGTACGCGCACGCTGAAGAGCCCGATGGCCGCGTTCAGCTGCTGATCCGCGCCGATCCCAAGGGCGCCGCGAAACTGTCATTTCAGTGGACTCAGCTTGAAGGCCCGCCCGTCAAAATCGCCAATCCCACCGCCGGAAAATTCGAAAACGGCAAGTGGGTCAGCGACACGTATTTTATTCCGACCGAGCCCGGCAAATACGTCTTTGAAATCAGCGTAAGAAACGAAGATGGCGAAGAGACCAAGGGACGCATCGTCCGCGTCGTTGATCCGCCGGCTGCGCCGCCCGTCGCTGTAGCCGGAAAGGACCAGCTCGATAAAAAAGTCGGCGAGATCGTGCGCGTCAACGGCGTGAGCAGCAAAGCCGCAGACGGACGCAAGATCGAAGAGTGGAAATGGACGCTGATTGACTCGCCCGAAAAGTTCAAGCCGCTCGATCCCAAGCTGCTGAAAGAACGCGCTTTCGACTTTAAAGCGACGCATGCGGGCAACTATCATTTCCAGCTGGTCGTCTCCGACGGCAAACGCTGGAGCGAGCCGTCGCAGATGATGATCACCGTCAAGCCCGACAGTGTCCCGCCGAAGATCGAAGTCAGTGAAGAGCCGCCGAAAAAAGCCGAGCTGCCCGAGCCGCCGAAGATCGTCGAGCGCAAGAAGCCAGAGGTGAAAGTCGTTGTCGATCCCGGCAGGACGGTGAAGCTCGGCGAGCTGCTGATCCTCGATGGCTCCAGAACGATCGTCGAAGAGAGCGCCAAGCCGGAGTTCTACTGGCGCACCGAGCGTGGTTTCGTGCGCGGCCTTGCCGCCGACAAATCGCGGCCGTTCTCCAAGAACCGCAGCGACGTGATGAACTACCCCGTCTGGAACTGCAAGCCCGACGCGCCGGGTGAGTACGCGTTTGTGCTCGAAGTCACGACGTATGACGAGACGGGCAAGAACCAGGTCCGTACCGAAAGCGCCCCCGTGGTTTTCACTGTGACCGCGCCGCCGCCGCCGAAAGTCGAGCCGGCGCCAGTCGCCGAAGCCGATCCGAAACCGCCGAAGACAAAATCGGTTGCCGAAGAACGTGCTACTACGGTAACCCCGCCGGACGAAAAGCCGCCGGTCGCGGTCGCACCGCCCAAAGAAACTCCCAAGCCGCCGAAAGAAGAACCCAAGCCTGAGGTAAAGAAGAATCACAATCCGCCGCCGGTGGCGAAAATCTTCGCCGAGCGGACCACGGTTGAAATCGGCGAGACGGTCAAACTCGATGGAACGCGCAGCAAGGATCCCAATGGCGAGAAACTCGAATACATCTGGGGCCCCGTGCCCGGCAAGCGCGCGCCGAAATCATGGGCCGGCAAGGACGGCCCGCAGGTGGAATTCCGCGCCGAGGAGGAAGGCGAATACCACATCGCGCTGATCGTCAAAGCCGGCGATGCCTTCAGCGAGCCCGCGCAGATCGCCATCACCGTCGGCCCCGCCAACCAGGCTCCCAAGATCCGCATGCCCAAGTCGATCGAAGGACTGATCGGCGAACAGATCCGCATCGAAGCCGACGCCGTCGATCCCGAGAACGATCCGATGACCTACAAGTGGGTCTCGATCGATCCGCCCAACCTGGTAATGAAAGACCAGAAGGGCAATGACATGTCGATCAATCCCGCCCTGGTCTTCGTTCCCGCGCGCGCTGGAACGTACGTGTTTAAGGTGACGGTCACCGATTCTCACGGCGCCAGCGACAGCTCGCAGGTGATGATCGGAATCAAGGAACGCATCAACCGTCCGCCGGTCGCGATCATCGATGGGCCGAAGACCGCGTCGGTCGGTGAACGCGTGCGCCTCTCGGCAGTCCGCTCGACAGATCCTGAAAAGAAGACGCTCACGTACACCTGGACGCAGGAAGTGCAGCCCGGCGATCCGGTGATTCCCGGCGACATGCCGAAAGAGAAAGACAAGATGTGGGAGTTCATTCCCACCGTCGCCGGCCGCTACCTCGTCAGCCTTGTGGTCTCAGACGGCATCAACAAGAGCGACCCGGAACGCTTTGAGCTTAACGTCACGGTCAACAATAATGCTCCGATCGCACACATCACCGGACCAGCCGGCGGACGCGTGATTATCGGCGAAACGATGGTGCTTGACGGTTCGGCGTCCTCGGATCCGGAAAACGACAAACTCTCGTACAAGTGGCGCCTGCTGCCGGGGAAGATTCAGCTGGAGCTCACCGACGCGGACCAGCCCAAATGCTCGATTAAAGCAACTGCGCTGGGCTCCGCGCGTGTGGAACTGGTCGTCACCGACGGCACGACCACGAGCGAGCCGGCATTGTTCGATGTTCATGTGGGGCGTCAGAACGCAAAGCCCGTCGCGAAGATCACTGCGCCCGATGTCGCGCGCGTCGGCTCATACCTGGAACTCAGCGCCGCCGAAAGCACGGATGCGGATGGTGATGAACTCAACTACATCTGGTCGCAGACGGCCGAGGGCGGTCCGGAGATTGGCGTACGCGGCAAGGACCTGCGAAAGAAGACGCTCAAGTTCCGCGCCGACAAGCCGGGCACGTACGTCATTAATCTGGAAGTGGTTGACTCGGAGCTGATGAAGAGCGATCCGGTCTCGCACAAGATCGAGGTCAAGGGCGCCAACAAGCCTCCGCGCGCCGTTGCTTCGCGCGTTGGTATCGAGCCGATCGTCGCGGGCGGTGAAGTCAAGCTCAGCGGCCGCGGCAGCCTCGATCCGGAAGGCTCGCCGCTCACGTACAAATGGAAACAGATCACTGGCGCCGCGCTGGAATTGCCGGCCGAGCAGGGTGAAATTCTCAACATCGTTCCCAAGGAATCGGGGCTCTACGAATTCGACCTGATCGTCAGCGACGGTGACAACGAAAGCGCGCCGGCCAAGGTGGCGTTCTCCGTGCGCGGCCCGAACAATGTTCCGGTCGCGGTGATTGCCGACGTCGTCTCCGGCGAAATCGGCGAGCGCATCACGCTCGACGGCAGCGCCTCACGCGATGGCGACGGCGACAAGCTCGAATACCGCTGGACGCAGATCTCCGGTCCGGAAGCGAAGTTCGCCTGGCGCGGCCAGGGCAAAGCAAAGACTGAAGTGGTTCTGCCGAAAGACGACGAGTACGTCTTTGAGCTGAAAGTGTTCGACGGCAAGGAATGGAGCGAGCCGCGCAAAGTTGTCGTGAAGCCGCGCGCGCCGAACATTCCGCCGCTGGCCGCCGTGCTTCTGCCGCAGCTTCGCACCGAAGAGAATGTCGAGACGATTCTCGATGCCACGCCCTCCAGCGATCCCGACAAGGGACCGCACGCACTCAGCTACAGCTGGCGCCAGACCGGCGGACCGCGGCAGCAGCTGCAGAGCGAAGGGGCGCTCGCGAAATTCACGCCGCAGCGCGCCGGCACGTACACGTTTGAAGTCAAAGTCTCCGACGGCAAGAACGAAAGCACGCCTGCGGCTGTCCAGGTCGACGTGCTGAAAGCCGGTACGCTGCCCGTAGCAGTCGCCGAGGCGGCGCCGAATCCAATCAAGGCCTGCCCCAAGGGCGTAGCCAATCCCGATCCGAGCTACACGTTGATCCTCGACGGCCGCAAGAGCCACTCCAAGGCCGGCGCGCTGACCTATTCGTGGAAGCAGGCCGGCGGTGTCGATTTGCGGCTCAATCCCGCATCCCTGACACGTGACCGTGTCGGTCTGCGCGTGTTCATCCCGGGCATGTACCGCTTCATGCTGGTCGTTTCCGACGGACAGAACACGAGCATGCCTGCTTATGTGGATGTGAAGGTTATCGACGGCAACGAATCGACGGCCAAGCCGGCGACCTCGGAAGACTCCGAGTCCAAAGCGCGCGCTCCAGCGGCGCGTGAACCGGCGAAGACGACCGTGAAGGAGCAGAGCAATGCTGACAAGCCTGAGTCTGCGCCAGTGGCTGAAAAGTCCAACGCTGCGCCGACCGTAAAGGAGAGCGCCAACGAAGGCCTGCTGCTGCCGCCGCCGAAAGGTTCCAGCGCAGCGGCCTCAGAGCCCCCTGAAAAAACAGAAGCTCAGCGCGCCATCTCGGAACTGGCTCAAAAAGTGGACCCCGAAGCCGAACGCCAGCTGATCGCCGCGCTTTCCAATGAGGACAAGGAAATCCGCAGCACGGCAGCCGCTGCGCTGTACCGGCGCGGCATCAACAGCATTCCGGCGCTGATCGGAGTGCTCGAAAGCGGCGATGCGCTCGCCCGCAAGGAAGCGCACTGGGCGTTGCGCGAGCTGACGCACGAAACGATTGAAATGAACGCCGACAAATGGAAGAAATGGTGGGCGGCGCAGCCGGCTTCGAAAAGCATTCCCATGCCCGTGTCGGATAAATAATCTCACCGGCCTTCGGTTCTGAATCCTTCAGCGCGAGGCGTCGACCGTGTCAGACTCCGCGGCTCCTGACGATGTCCTCGCGACTGAACAGCCCCGTTCAGATACGCACACCTTCAACCGCCGCCGGCCGCTCTTCTGGCTGGCGCTCGCCTTCTGCGCGGGAATCGCGCTCGACGCGGCGGCCGCACCACGGCTTGCCACCGCCGGCAGCCTGCTGCTTGCAACTCTCGGCGGATCGCTGCTGATTATTCTTTCCAGACGCCGTGTCGAAACAGAAGAACCGAAGCAGGCAAGCCGCGTGTTCGCCTGCGCCCTGATGCTCGCCGTTGTGGCCGGACTTTTTACGCATGCCACGCGTGCGCGCATTCTGCCGGCGGATGATATTTCGCGGCGCACCACCGCGCAGCCTTCCTTTGTCACGATCCGCGGATGCGTGCTCGACGCGGCGGACACGCGTTCTGAAAAGCGCCGCACCTGGACGATCGACGTGGACGCGCTCGGCGAGACAACGCAGTCCCTGAATCCAGCCTCCGGCCGCGTACGCGTGAACTGCAGTCTAAACGAAAGCAGCGCTACCATCGCTGAGGGCGACACCATCGCCTGCCGCGTGCGGCTGGAAGCTCCGCCCGAGCACACGCTGCCGGACGGCTTTGACGTTTCGGCGTGGCTGCGCGGCCAGGGCGTTTACCGCGTGGGGGAAGTTTTTCCTGCGAGCATCGAGCAGCAGCCGGCGCGCTGGTGGCGCGTCGATCTGCGGCTGCGCCGCGCAGGCGCGCAGTTGAGCGCGCGGCTGGCCGAACTGATGGCTCCGTGGAGCATCCATAATCGCGAGCCGGGCAGCCAGGCAGCGATGTTGAACGCGCTGCTGTTTGGCCGCCGCGAGCGGCTCGACGTATCGGACCGTGAAGCCTTTGCCGTGAACGGCACGGCGCATCTACTGGCCATCAGCGGACTGCAGATCCAGTTTCTCGCAGGAATCGGCTTTTTTGGCGCCGCCTTCCTGGGACTCTCGCGCCGCCGTGCCGCGCTCGCGGTGCTGATTCTGACGTGTGTGTACTGCGCTCTGGCCGGTGCGGACGCCCCGGTGCTGCGCGCGACTCTTATGATTTCGCTTTATCTCGCCGCCGTAGTCCTGCACCGCGAACCGGACATGCTGAATGTGCTCGGCGCCTCGGCGCTGCTGAACCTTGCGCTTGCTCCGGCTGAGCTTTTCAGCGCGGGGTTTCAGCTGTCGTACGTCGCCGTCGCGGCGCTGATCACCCTTTACCCGGCACTCGATGACGCCTGGCGTGCGTGGCGCGCTGAGCGGCTGGGTCCGCAGAGCATGACGCCGCTTCTGACAGAGCCCGCGCCATACGCGAAATACTCCGAGGCGCTGCGTCAGTTGATCTTCGTATCGCTGATTGCATGGCTGGCGACTGCTCCGATCGTGGCGTGGCACATGGGACGTTTCTCGACGCTGAGCCTCTTCGTGAATCTGCTCACGGTACCCTGGAGCAGCGTGTGCATGATGCTCGGAATCGCCGTCCTGATCGTCAGCGTGTTCTCGGCGAGCGCCGCAAGCCTGGCGGCTTTTCCCGCCTTCGCCGGAATTGCGCTTCTGCAGATTGTCAACGACGTGCTCGCGCGCATTCCGGCAGCCGCAATCGATCTGCCCGCTCCCGCCTGGCCGCTGCTGCTCGTTTACGCGGCGGTGCTCGGCTGGATCTGGCTGGAGCGCGGCCGCGAAGCCACGTTCCGGCGCGTGTGCATCCTCTTTCCCGCGTGCCTGCTGCTTCTTCTCGCAGGCGTTTTCTTCCGGGAAGCGCCTGCCGCGCCGAGCGTGACGTTCCTGGATCTCAAGCGCGGCCGCGCGGCTTTGGTGGAGTCGCCCGCCGGCGGCGCTGCGCTGATCGACGCCGGCGCGCGCGGACAGGGTTTGCAGCTTTCACAGTTGCTCCGCCGAAGAGGTATCACGCGGCTGGAGATGCTGGTGATCACGTCGGATTCGCCCGAGGCGCTCGACGGCGCCACGGATCTGCTCAAGCATGTGCCGGCGCAACGCGTGATTCTTCCCCGCGGCACCATGGCGCGCAACGAGCGGCGCGAGCTCGAAAAATATCTGCACACGCGAGGCGTTCCTTTCGGTCCGCCGCAGATGGACAAGTCGCTACGCGGTCCGGGTGAAGTGCTGTGGGAATTCTGCGATGACGGCCCGCCCGGCGGCGAAGCGGTGCGCTCCGAAACGGCGCTGTGCGTGCGCGTGAGCGTGCCCGGCACGCGCGTGCTGTTCGTCGAAGCGCGCTCAAACGCGGCGCTGCAACGCTTGACGCAGAACGCGCGCGAGAAAGCGCTGGAGGCCGAGATCGTGCGCGTCTTCCCGGGCGATTCCGGGCGCTGGCCGGAACAGCTAGCGAGCCTTGTGCGGCAAAGCGGCTGCCGTGCCGTCATCGCCGGCTCGTCAGCTGATCCGGAAGAAGTGCTGGGCCTGGATCTGGCGCAGCTGAGCCAGGCGATGCAGATCCGCCTGCTTTCTCCCGTGCGCTCGGGTTCGCTGCGCATCCACGCCGACACGGGTGTAGCAATACATACGTTGCAGGCCTTCCGCAATGGCACCTGGGCGGATGTGCCGTGATGCGTCCTTTCCGGAGTTGCTGAATGAGACTGATAGCTTTGCTGATGCTCGGCCTCTGCGGCATTGTGTGCGCAGAAGACGTGAAGCGCGGTGAGTGGAATGGCTACGAAAAACACGAATTTGCCGTAAATGGCCGCAAGGCCTTCGTCGTCCTGCCAAAAACCGCGGCAGAGGGAAAGCCTTGGATCTGGCGCACTGAATTCTTCGGGCATGAGCCGCAGGGTGATCTGGCGCTGCTGGCCAGAGGGTTTCACGCCGCGTGCATCGACATGCAGAACATGTACGGCGCGCCGGTGGCGATGGGACACATGGATGCGTTTTACGCTCACCTCGTCAAAAACTACGGGCTCGCTCCGAAAACGGTGCTGGAGGGCTTCAGCCGCGGCGGCCTGTTCGCGTTCAACTGGGCTGCGAAAAATCCGGAAAAGGTCGCGGCGCTTTATGTCGACGCTCCCGTCTGCGATTTCAAGAGCTGGCCCGGCGGCAAAGGAAAAGGGAAGGGCAGCGCGAGCGATTGGAAGCGCTGCCTCGAGGTTTACGGCCTGAGCGAAGAGCAGGCGCTGGCGTACAAGCTCAATCCTGTCGACAATCTCGCGCCGATCGCTGCGGCAAAGATTCCGATTCTTTCTGTCTGCGGTGAGACCGACGATGTGGTTCCCTTCGCCGAAAACACGCGCCTGGTAGAAGAACGTTACAAACAGCTTGGCGGGCCGATAACCGTGATCGCCAAGCCGCACTGCAATCACCACCCTCACAGCCTGAAAGATCCCACCCGTATTGTGAATTTCATCCTGCAGAACACCGGCCACACCACGCTGATCACCGATCAGCCGCAGACACCGTACGGCTATGACTACTACGCTCTGCGCGCCGGGCTGAATAATTCACGCGTGAAATTCGAGAAAGGCGGACAGGCCCGCGTCGCATTCCTGGGCGGATCAATCACGAACATGAAAGGCTGGCGCGATCTGGTCTGCGCCGAACTGCAGCGCCGCTTTCCGAACACGACGTTCGACTTCATCAACGCGGGCATTCCGTCCACTGGATCGACGCCTGGCGCGTTCCGCTTCGCGCGGGATGTCCTCGGCCGCGGCCCAGTGGATCTGCTCTTTGAAGAGGCGGCGGTGAATGACGACACCAACGGCTTCACGCCGGTGGAGCAGATCCGCGGTATGGAAGGGATCGTGCGGCAGGCGCGGCTGGCCAATCCTGAGATGGACGTGGTGTTGCTGCATTTCGTTGATCCGGGAAAAATCGCGGAGTACAACGCGGGCAAAGTGCCGGTGGTCATCGCCAATCACGACAAAGTCGCGGAGCATTACGGCGCGCCGTCGATCAACCTCGCGCGCGAAGTTGCCGAGCGCATTCATGCCGGCGAGTTCACGTGGGCCGGCGATTTCAAGAACCTTCATCCGAGCCCATTCGGCCATAAACTGTATGCCGAGTCCATCAAGCGACTCTTTGACGCCGCGTGGAAGAATGCGCCCGGGCCTGTAAAGCCGCATGCGCTGCCGCAGCCGCTCGACGGGCAAAGTTATTTCGCGGGACGGCTGGTGGAATTGAATGCGGCGACATTCGACGCGGGCTGGTCGATCGATCCGAGCTGGAAGCCGAACGAAAAGATCGGAACGCGCGAAGGATTCGTCAATGTTCCGATGCTCGTCGCCGAAAAACCGGGCGCGACGCTAAAGCTGAAATTTGAGGGCACGGCCGCGGGAATCTTTGTAGCAGCCGGGCCGGACGCAGGCAGCGTGGAGTACAGCATCGACGGAGGCGCCTGGGCGACGCGCGATCTGTTCACGGCCTGGAGCACCGGACTGCATTTGCCGTGGGCGTACGTGCTGGCCGCTGAACTTTCTCCCGGCGAGCACGAGCTGGAATTGCGCGTGGCGGAGACCGCCAACTCGAAGAGCAAAGGCCATGCGGTCCGGATCGTTCACTTCCTGGTGAATGGAAGCGCTGTGAAGAAGTGACGGGCGCGGCGGCTTCGCTCAGCTTTTCAGAACAGCAGTCTGCTCGGCGGCGTAGGTGAATTCGGTTTCGACATCTCCGTTGCGGGCGTGCACGATGATTTTTGACGGACGATTGGCTTGCGCCAGCGCCTTGGCATGATTGACCGCCTCATGCTTCTGATTGAAGCTGCTTAGTCCGCGATCGGGGCCTTCGGTATTGACGCGCCAGAGAGTTTCGTTCTGCTGAATGTGGTAGACGTTCATGGCCTTTTTGATTTCTGTTCCCGTGTTGTTCCCGTAGTCGCGGCTTAAAACTCTTCGTCGCCGCGCGGAAGTTTTGGTTTTGAAGTGCCCTGTGCCGGCGGCGACACTTCCTTGGCTTTAACCGCGTTGGCTTCCTGTTCCTTCTCCCGTTTTAACTTCGATTTGCCCGTGTACACCTCAATTTTTGAGACTGTAATTCCGTTGGCGCCGCTGACGCCAAGGATCTCTACCTTTGTCCGCTCGCGTGAAAGATCGGCGATCTGCTTTGCGACGTCACCCTTTGCAAACAGATGCACGGCCTTGCGTTCGTCAACGATTTCGAACTTTTTCGGGAAGACGACAAAGGAGGCAATTACATTTTCCGGAGCGTCTTTCGGTTTGGCCAGCAGCAGCCCACGAAACGCTTCTTCCTCCTGCTTTGCTTCCGGCTTGTTCTCGGCGGCTTTTGGCGCTTCTCCGGCCGAAACACTGCCGGCCAGGAGTGCCGCTAATACGAACGCCCCTATCGAGCCTGTCCTGCGCTTCATTCTGCACCTCATTTGTTGACAGCCTGTAGTTTACCTCACCGCCGCCGCAGTGCCAGCGTCACAATTAGACGCTTTAGCCCAGCGCGGATTCATAGTTTGCAGGCTGAAAATGGCGCCGGATTGCGTACGCTGGTGGCTCGTGAATGTGAGACCCGTGATGCTGCGCCTGCTGATTTTACTTCCTGCGTTCTGCCTGTTCGTCTCCGCTGCGGATACTGAGCCGGCGCGGCCGCGAAGTCACGCGCAAGCTGCGCGTGTGCTGCCAGGACTCTGCGGATCGTGGAGCTTCGATGAGCCGCACGGCAGCGAACTGGAAGACGCTTCGCCGCAGAAAAACGCTGCCACGCTGCAGGGCGGAGCGCGCCGCATTAAAGGAATACTGGGCAGCGCTGTGCGGCTGGACGGCAGTGGCGCTCATGTTCAAATGCGCCGCGAGCTGTCGCGCTGGCTGGGCGGAACGGCGTCGCTCGCCGCGTGGATTCGCACGCGCGCGAGCGGTTCGGCTTCTGTCTTCGAAGCGCCTGCACTCACCGGGGCTTTCGGGAGCTTTGCAGCTGACGGCATCGCCTGGGGCTGGCTGGATAAAGAAGGCCATATCGGAGTTCAAGCAGGCGAAATTCCTGGCGCGCGCAGCCAGCGGCCCATTAACGACGGCCGCTGGCATCATGTGGTTCTCACGCGCGACAGCCGGACCGGTGATGTGACAGTCTTCGTCGACGGCCGCATCGAAGGCGAAGAATGTTCTGATTTCGGCCAGAAAAGCGCCGCCTTCGATTCGCTGGGACTCATCGAACGAGAGGGTGGAGATCCGGTCTTCTTCGATGGCGAGATAGACGACGTGCGTCTCTTCAATCGCGTTCTATCTCTTAGCGACGTTCAGTATCTGTATAAACGCAAAGACAAAGAAATCGCAGACAACAAAAAAAAGGCGGCGCGTGAAAACGAGAGTTCGGATGAACGCGCCAGTCATGAAGCCGATTCTGTTTCTGCCGCTGAGCGCAAAGAAAAGGAAGACGCGCATCACGAAAGCATCGTTGACGGCAAGGATTCTGAGAAGCAGAAGGACGGCGATGCCTTTAACGAAGTTGAGCAGAAAGATGTTGAGCTTGAGAAAAAAGACGGCGATGCGAACGAGTCACGCCCGAAAAAGGATGAAGACGACGAAAGCGCCAGCAAGCGCCGCAGTTTGAAGAAGCGAAAAAACTCTGGCGCTTTTCGCAAGTCCTCGAGCGATGAACGCGAGCGTTGAACCCGCCGCCAGACCTTATTTCGCTTTGCTCGCCTTGCCCGACTTTCCCTGCGTTGCCTTGTAGAAAACCGCGCTCTGCCCGCCGTACACGTATTTGCTCGCGCCAGTAATGATGCCGACGGCAACGGGAATCTTCAGCGTCTCGCCGGCTGTGGTCTTGTCGGTCAGCCCGGCCGCCGCGAGCTCTGTGCGCACGCTCTTGCCTTTCACGCTGAAGGTCAGGACGCCGGCCTTTGCCGGACCGGGAGTGGCCGAGCCGCCTTTAAGGCTCAGCATGGCCAGGTTCTTGGGCGTCTTGCCTTTTGCATCGAGCGTGAACTGCTCAACCAGGTCGCCGAATTTTACGTTCACCTTCGTGTTAGCCGTCACAAAGCCCTCAGGAAGAATCAGCAGAAGCGAGGCCTTGATCGAATCTTTCGTCTGGCTCGTGAAGTTCAACGTGACGCTGACCTTGTCCACCACGACCGTGCCGCCGCTGACGGGCACATCGGATGAGCTGTTCTTGTCCGTTCCGACGAGGTCTTCCTGGCTGTCGACGACGCCGTCGAAATCAGTATCGCCCAGCTCGGCGATGCGGATCGTCAGCGCCGCCGTCCCCGTGCCCGACGCATTCGTGGCGCTCAGGTTGACGATGAACGTTCCGGCCGCAGTCGGCGTTCCGCCGATGATGCCGCTGCTGGCATTGATCTGCAATCCGGGCGGCAGGCCGCTGGCGGCGTAAGAGGTGGGGTTTCCCGTGGCGATGATCGGATAGGTGAAGGCAAACCCGGCTGTGCCGGTGGCGGTGGCCGGTCCGGTAATCACCGGTGCCCCCGGCGTGCTTGAAATCGTCATCAGGATGCTGGCTGTACCAGTTCCTGTCGAGTTTGAAGCCGTGAGCGACACCGCGAAGGCGCCTTCAGCAGTTGGAATGCCTGAAATAATTCCCGTGCTGGTGTTGATACTCAGTCCCGGCGGCAGGCCGGTGGCGCTGTAGCTCTGCGGTGTATTGCTCGCGGTCACCGCGAAACTGAAATCGGCATTCACCGCGGCTGTGACATTGATGGCGCTGGTGATGACGGGGGTCGCAAACGTCTTGAACGCGGACGTGTTGCCGTTGGCGTCCGTCAATGTGGCCGTAATCTTGTTCAGCGTTGACGTATCGACTTCAATCTCGAAGCGCCCCGCCGCGGCGACGGCTTTACCCAGGAAAGTCGCCCCCTGGTCGCCGGGGTCGTTGAAGACCTCGATCGCACCATCCCGCGAGGCATTGCCGCGGATCTTCACTTTTCGCACGCTGCTTCCGGGAGCGGCGATGACGTCCACGCCATCGTCCACAGGCGGCTGAATGCCGGCGTTGCTGCCGTCGAAGAGCCCGATTCCGCCGCGAATGTTCCCGGAGATGCTGTTGGTGCTGGCGGAGTTCCGCTGCGAATTGCCGGCGCGGACCTCGATGCCGGCGCCTCCATTAAAGGAGACGGTGTTGCCTTCGCCGTTCTGCGCGCTGCCCACGCGGCTGTTCTGCGTACCGCGCGAGAGGAACACGCCGGCGCTGCCGTTTCCGACGGCCGCTTTGGTCGGAACGGAGTCGTCGCGTGTGGCCGCTCGCGGTGCGGTCGCGATGGCGGCTGCTCCAACGGTGTTGCCGATAATCACATTGCCGTCTGTACCCACTCCGGAGATCGTGACGCCCTCGAAGGCATTGCCGCTGATGGCATTGGCTTCATCAGGGATGGCGCTGCCGATCACGTTGGACTTGGCCTGGTTCTGAATGAGGATTCCCGCGATGTTGGCCTGCGCCGCAGTGCCGGACGAATCCAGGCCGATCCAGCAGCCGCGCACGCTGTTGCCGTCCGTGCCGCTGCCGGTGATTTCAATTCCAAACGCGCCGCAGTTGCTGATGCGCAGCCCGTTGCCGTTCGGCCCCTTGCCGCTCGCGCGCGTTCCACCGATGAGATTGCTTTTCGCTCCGCCGCGAATGCTGATTCCCGACTGCGAGAAGCCCACCAGCGATAGTCCCTTGACGATGTTGCTGGACGAAGTGATCACCAGCCCCGCGGCCGAGCCCGCGCCGCTGCCGTTGAGAGTGACTCGCTGATCCTGTGCGTCCAGGATGACGTTGCCGTCATCCAGCGGCGGAAGTTCGCTGAGCACGTTGATCACCGTCGCGGCGTCTGAATTCGTCAGATCGAAGACTGTCTGGTCAAAGGTGATCGTGTCCCCGTTGCCGGCCTGCTCCATGCAAAAGCGCAGGCTCCCGCTGCCGGAATCGTTCGTGTTCACGACCGTCCACACGCCCAGCGTGGTCTCATAGACGGTGAAGACGGCCGGCTCAGATGCAAATCCGCCCGGCGCCGGGTTGACGACAGTGATGCTCGCGCGGCCAGCCGTGAGCAGATCGCTTGCCGGTATGACGGCGCTCAGTTGCGTGCTGCTGGCGAAGCTGGTGGTTCGCGCGACGCCGTTCCAGTACACCGTCGCGCCATTCAGGAACGACGCACCGTTCACCGTCAGCGAGAAGCCCGCAGCATTCACAAGCGCTTTTGCCGGGCTTAGCGAACTGATGCTTGCTCGGGGGTTAAGCAGTTCAACGCGCACGCCGTCTGTGCCGGGATTGTCCAGCGCCGTGGCGATGTCCGGCTGCTGATCGCCGTTGAGGTCTCCGGCAATCGAGAACATACCCACGCCGGGCACGGAGAACTGAAAATCGGTCGCGGTCTGAAACGTGCCGTCGCCGTTGCCTTTCAATCCGAACAGACTCGGCACGGCCGTGCCGACGTCAGTGACCATCAGCAGGTCCAGCTTTCCATCGCGCGTGACATCGGCGACCGCGAAGTTGGGGTTCACGATGTCCGGAAGCCCGTCGTTGTTGTAGGGAAAAACGGGATTATTGGAGATGTTCTGAAACGTGCCGTCGCCGTTTCCCAGGAAGATGCTGATGGTGTTGCTGGTCGGCGTGGGCGAGAGCAGCACGCCGAAATCGATTTTTCCGTCATTGTTGAAATCCGCGGTGCTGACGAAGCGCGGCGCCGAACCGGTGGCGATATTGATCGCGTTTGTGTTAAAGGTGCCGTCGCCATTGCCGAAAAGCATCGAGACGCGATTTCCTGCGGCGATCGCAGCGACCAGATCGGTAAAGCCGTCGCTGTTGAAATCTCCACTGGCGATCCACGAGGGAGCTCCGGTGAGGCTGTAATGCGTGGGCGCCGAAAAATTGCCCGAACCGGAATTGGTGACGATGCTGATGGAGTTCGAGCCGTTATTGGCCGACGCGATATCGGGCCGCCCGTCTCCGTTGAAGTCCACGATGACCAGCGCAAGCGGCAGCGTTCCCACCGTGACCGGCACCACCGTGGCACCGGCAAATCCGCCGCCGGCGTTCTGCAGAATCACGCGCACGGTTGTGCTCGCGGCGGTGCGGTTGCCCGTCACGATGTCCAGCCTGCCGTCACCGTTGAAATCGGCGAGCGCCACGAAGTTTGGATCGCTGATGCCGGCAATATTAGGCTGCGCTGTGAAAGCGCCGGTTCCGCCTGCATCGTTGTGCAGAATCGAGATTACATCCGCATTAATGCCGCTGGCGACCACCAGGTCCGGAAAGCCGTCACCGTTCAGATCGCCGCTGGTGATATGGACGGGATCGGTTCCCAGGTTGTACGATGCCGACCCGGCGTGCGCGGGCGGAGCAATCAGTAGCAGAAACAGTGTGCAGGCAAGTGAACTCAGCAGGCACTTCATGGGCGCTCCTTATCTGCAGGTGGCAACATCGCACGATCAATTGAAGCACACTTTACGAATGAAAATGCCGGCCGCCACCGTAATTATTGCGCAACAAAGTGAAAGCTCTCGCGTCTCATATTGACGGCTCCGTGCTTCTCCAGCACAATGTGGGGAACGGCTTCAGGCGGGAGTGATCCGAGTGGCTAAGCTCGTCATCAAAAACGGTCGGCATGCCGGCGCTGAGTACAAACTCACCAGCGGCCGCATGGTCATGGGCCGCCGCTCCGCCTGCGCCATTCCCATTCCCGACGAGAAAGCGTCGCGCGAGCACGCCGCGATCATCGAGAAGAATGGCCAGTTCGTTGTCCAGGACCTCTCTCGCAACGGAACGCTGGTCAATGGGCGGCCCGCCTCCAAGACAGAAGAAGGCACGCCGCTGAACTTCGGCGATCGCATCAAAATCGGCGACACCGAGATGGAACTCATCGACGAGAAGATTGTCGAAGAGTCCACCGCGAATATCGACATTCCCGGCTACACGATTCTCGACCGCATCGGCGCCGGCGGCATGGGTACGGTGTACAAGGCCAAGCAGATCTCCATGGACCGCGTCGTTGCGCTGAAGATCCTGAACGAACGCTACTCGTCAAACAGCGAATTCGTGGACCGCTTCATCCGGGAAGCGCGCGCTGCCGGCAAGCTCAATCATCCGCACGTCATCCACGTTCACGACATTTCTCGCGCCAACGGCCGGCACTATTTTTCGATGGAGTACGTTGACGGGCCCTCAGTGAAGGAACTGCTGAAGCTCGAAAAGAAAATCGACGTCAACCGCGCCCTCGACATCACGCTGCAGACCGCCAAGGCGCTTGAGTTCGCGCACGAAAACAAGATCGTCCATCGCGACGTCAAGCCTGACAACATCATGCTCACCAAGGAAGGCATCGTGAAACTTGCCGACCTGGGCATCGCCAAGACCTTTGAAGAAGGCGCCGCGAGCGCGAAGGAAGCGCGGCGCGTGATGGGCACGCCGCATTACATGGCTCCCGAGCAGGCGCTGGGCAAGCCGATCGACCACCGCGTCGATATTTACTCGCTGGGCGCGACGTTCTATCACATGGTTACCGGCACGACGCCTTTCGCAGGCGCTACGGCGCATGAGATCCTGAAAGCTCACATTCAGCAGTCGCTGCCGGCCATCCAGGAGCTGAATCCGAAAGTTCCAGATCCGGTCTGCTTCATCATTGAACGCATGATGGCCAAGCTGCCGGAGAAACGTTACGGCGACATGACGCGTCTGATCGCCGATATCGAACGCGTGCAGAAGGGCGTCATTGCCGGTATCGACCGCATCGAAGCCGGCGATTCGACCATCATGCGCGCCGTAAAAGACGGCGGCAAGGCGCCTGACAAGAAGAAAGAAGTTGATTCGGAAGAAGCACCGACTGGCGAACAGAAAAAGATCCCCGCTCCCGTGATGGCGCTGGCGCTCGCGGCCGTTTTCATTCTCGTCGTCGCTGCTGTAATTTTCATTGCGCAGCAGTTCAAGCCGCAGGAAACCGGCACGGCCACGAACACGACGCAGCAGACCACGGATCCCGGCACTGGAACGGTCGCTACGCCCGGCATCAACCGCAGCCACGCCGAGGCCAAAAAGCTTCTTGAAGCCGCGCTCGCCGCGCAGAATGCCAACGACCCCTCCGAGTACGTGGGAAAGCTCGAAGAGATTCGCAGCAAGTACCCGACCTCGCTGGAAGCCGATGAGGCCATCAAGCTGCTCGACCAGTACGCCGCCGCAAGCAAAGAGGCCGACAAGAAGAAAGCCGAGACGCTTATTTCAGAGGCCAAAGCGCTTGAGACGTCGGGCAAGCTGGCCGAGAGCATTGCAAAGTACAAAGCAGCCGCCGACGCAGCAAAAAACTTTCCGGAGATAAGCGAGCCCGCCAAGACGGCGCAGGCCAATCTGCAGAAGAAGCTCGACGCCGAGACGGCGAAGACGATCGAGGACGCGTATCGCGGCGCCATGGATACGGCCTCTTCAGCGCGCACAAAACAGGATTATGATGCCGCACGCGCGGCGCTGCAGGGGTTCCTCGGCAAATACGACAACGCGCCGCAGAAGAACGACATCCAGACAGCGCTGGATAAGGTCAACGCCGAGGCTGCCGCAAAGTACAAGGAAGTCGAAACGGCCGTCACGCAGATGGATATTCCCGCCGCGCTCGCCGCATGGGATCAGTACACCACGCGCGTGAAGGATTCCACCAAAGCCGACGATGTTAAAGCCGCGAAGGAAAACCTGGAAGGCCGCGCCGATCAATTTGCCACTGAGGAGCTGACCAGGAGCAGCGAGAAGGCGAAGAAGTACGACTTTCTGGAAGCGCTCAACATCGCCAACGGAGTGGTCAAGAAGCTTGCGGGCATCAAGAAGTGGGAAGACATCGCGAAGCAGAAGGCGGATTCAATCCGCCGCCAGAAGGATTTGCACAATAAGTTCCTCACCTCTGCCGCGGAAAAGCTGAAAGGCGGGCCCGTCGCGGTGCCGTTCTTCGTCGTGCCGCAGTTTGCGAATGTGAAGTGGAAGGCTTCAAAGGTCAGCGGCGAACAGATTTCTCTCGACGCCGTCCCGGTCACTGCCGCACCGGGCCTGATGAAGCGCATGAGCGAACTGCCGCCCAAAGACCAGTACGAGTTTTACATGCTCTTCCTGCCCAAGGAACAGAGCGCCGACGATCACAAGGCGCTCGCCGCTTTCTGTGCCGAACGCGGCATGGGCCCAGAGGCGCAGAACCACGAGCTCAAAGCGGGCTCCGGGCAATAATCATTTCGGTTTTTTCGAATCAAATTACGGATAGCTGATAGCGGATTCGGATAGCGGATTGGGTGGTCCAGACGACAGCGTCGTCTGGACGCGCCAGCGCAAGAGGTTACTTCCTGCGCGTTGCCCGTACGCAAACATTTGGCGACGCGAATGATGTAACCTCTTGCGCTTCGCGCCCAGACGGCTGCGCCGTCCGGGCCACCCAACTCCCTTGGGCAACCCGGGCACTCTACTTCTTGGTACACAGCACATTTGTTGCGTTGTAGTCAGGGCTGACCGTTGCGGCGCGTAGCGGGTTGTACGGCTTGCCATTTTTCAGCGCGTAGATCTCGTAGCCAAACGACTCGATCAGCAGGCAGAGCTCGCGGCTGTTTGTGCCGCCGGCTTTGAGATCCTCCGGCGAGATCTCGATCAGCAGATCGGGCGCAAATTTCTGCAAAGTTTTCGCGCCGCCTTTCAAAAGCTTCGGCTCGGCGCCCTGGATATCGATTTTCATCAGATCGATGCGTGGCACGGCGTGCGTTGCAACGAAATCATCGAGCGTCATCGTTTCGATTTCGAGGCTCCTGCAAAGCACCTCGCTCGTCGAAACCAGCGACGCCAGGCCCTGGTTGCTGGCCGTGGAGTCCGCATGTGCAATCGTCGCTTTGCCCGTTGCGTCCGAAAGCGCGAGCTGAAACGGGCGGACGATATTTTGAAGAGTGTTGCGCTCGACGTGGCTCTTCAGCCGGGCGAAAATTTCGGGAATCGGCTCAAACGCGTACACCGAACCGGTGGCGCCGGCGCGCGCAGCCATGTGCAGCGCCATCTCGCCGAGGTTGGCGCCCACGTCGAAGCAGATCATCCCGGGCTCAACCAACCGCTCAATGACGCCGTGAAGCTCCAAGTCGTAGCAGCCGAACGCGATGATGTTGCGGTCAATATGGTAATGCGGCGAAAGATTAAGCTCATGGCCCCATGCGTTGCGCTGCCACGAAAACTGCGCTTCAGTGAATGCGCGGCGGCCGAGCGCATCATAAATCCGCCGCGGGCGAATGCCGCCTACAGGGCGGCCGATCACGCAGGCGAGCTGAAAGAGAGCACGGTAGAGGGCGCGCATGAAAGGAGTTCTACCGTGGTCGCAGCACGTTCGCGAGGCACACTTTGAATGGATGCAAATTTCGTGTTTGACATTCTCCATTTCGCGCGCAAACTCTGGCTCAAACATTTTTGTCATACATTTTCTAAGGAGGAGTTTTCAGATGCCATCGAACTATGTGATCCACTTCAAGACGCTGACGCAGTCAGGTGCCGAAGCGATCGCCGCGGCAGCGAAGGAGGCGGCGACAAAAATTGAGAGCCCCATCTACAAAAAGCCGACGAAGATGCACGTCCACGTCATCGGCCGCGAAGGCACTCTCATGGCCGCGACCCAGGCATTGGGCGCGTGGCCGGGCAGCGACGACATCGCCACCCGCAAGGCCCGCACGTCCTGGTATTTCAAGCTGCCCACGCGCACGATCGGCGAACTTTCACGCCCCGAGCTCGAAGCGCGGGGACCGCTTTATGGCATCGAACACTCTAATGGTGGCTTGATCACTTTCCCCGGCGGCCTGCCGCTGATGGTCGAAGGCGAACTGGTCGGCGCGATTGGCGTCAGCGGCGACACGGTAGACTGCGACGAGCAGGTCGCGCAGGCCGGCGTTGATGCGCTGAAGACGATCAAGAATGCCGTCGTGGATCTGCCGGGTCTGAGTTACGCGGCAGCGAACGAAATCGTGCAGGCCGCGATCAAGAAGGCTGCGGCGCTCGAAAGCCCCATCTACAAGAAACCCACGAAGATGCACATTCACGTCATCGGCGTCGAAGGCACGCTGCTTGCCGCTTCGCAGGCCGACAACGCCTGGCCGGGCAGCGATGACATCGCCACCAAGAAAGCCCGCACGGCTCTGCTCTTCAAGCTGCCCACGCGCACCATCGGCGACCTCTCACGCCCCGAGCAGTCGGCGAAAGGCCCGCTGTACCGTATCGAGCACTCCAATGGCGGCCTGATCAGCTTTCCCGGCGGATTGCCGATCATGGACGCGGCTGGAAACTGCGTGGGCGCCATCGGCGTGAGCGGCGACACGGTGGAGCGCGATGAAGAAGTCGCGAAGGCCGGCGTGGACGCCTTTAACGCGCTGATCAAAAAGTAACGGCTTATTCACCACAGAGATCACAGAGAGCACAGAGAAGGGAACTTCTCTGTGCTTTTTTTTTCATCCATGCTTAAGTTTATTACCCGTTGATTATGTGACGGGCTCATCCTTTTCTGAGTTCCGTAAAACAGGCAATCTGCTACCATGACCTGTGCAAAACTATGGAGACGCTTCCATGAAAAAGAATGCCCTCAAACCGCTGTGCCTGCTCATTTTTGCCGCGTGCGCGCTGCATTCGGCCGAGCGCGACGCCACGATGGCGCTGGCACCGCATCTGGAAACTCTGCTGAAGATTGCCAAAGGCAAGCAGGAGACGTTTACGCTCCAGATTCAAGGCAGCGTCAAGGGGCTTGCCGAGAATGCGGCGATCAAGATCGGCCGCAAGAGCGCGCGCGAGTTCTTCTTCTCGCTCGAGGCCCCCGGCGAAGCCAAGGCGACGCTGTGCTACACGCCGCAAAAGATTTTTATTGAATTGCCGGCGAAGAACGTGGTTTTTGTCGCGGAGGGCCCGCTGGCGCCAGGTGGCGAGGAACTCAAGCCTGAGGCGATCCTGAACGAGGCGCTCAAGATGAATACGCTGGTCCAGGCACTCTGGCCGGCGGTGATGCAGAACGAGGACACGCAGGCTCTCGTGGGCGCGCTCAGCCCGTTTTTCAAAGCCAGCTTCATTGAAGGCGCCGACTCATCAAACGGAGTCGAGCACATCTCGGTTCGCACGATGAACGGTAAGCAGGCTCTCAAACTGGCTCTGAAGGGCGGCGAGAAGCCGTCGTGGAAGCTGGCCTTTGGGGCTGAAGGTGAAAAGAACTCCGGCACGGCAGAGATTTCGATTCTGCCGGGCTGCGCGCTGCCTGAAGCTGCGGCCGATCGGAAAACGGTGAGCGTTCCGCGTGCCGAGCTCGAGCGCGCTCTGCAGCGCGGCGTCATGCGCGCAGTCGGCATCAAAGTGGAAGAAGCACACGCAACGACGCCCGCGGACAACGTCATCAACATCCCCGGCGCGCGGCTGGAGATCAAAAACGGCCAGCGCACCGCGTGGCTGACCGGTACGCCGTACGAAATGGGCGTGCAGCATGGCAAACTGCTCGGCGCGGACATCCGCAAAGTGACCGACTCGACGCTCTATGTCGTCGGCTTTGTTTACAGCGTCGCGAAGGGCAAATGGTTTCTCGATGATATCCGCGACGCGTGGCGCCGGCTGGAGCCGCATTGCGATAAGGAGCACATCGAGGAATTGAAGGGATTGGCCGAGGGCGCAGGAATTCCGTACGACGAAATGAAAATCGCGAACGTCTTTCCGGAGCTTTTCCACTGCTCGGGTTTCGCGGTTTCTGGCGACGCAACCGTCGGCGGCAAGCTGTACCACGGCCGCGTGCTGGACTACATGACCGAGATCGGTTTGCAGGGCGTGCAGGTCGATTTCATCACAAAGCGCGATGGCGCGCACGGCTATGTGAACGTCGGCTATGCCGGCTTCATCGGCTGCGTCAGCGGCATGAACGAGAAGCAGATTTCGCTCGGTGAGATGGGCGGCCGCGGCGAGGGCAACTGGGACGGCACGCCGATGGCGTTCCTGATGCGCCGCGTTCTCGAAAAGGCAAATACGCTCGAGGAAGCGCAGGAGATTTTTAAGACTGCCAGGCGCACGTGCGAATATTACTACGTGATCGCAGACGGCAAATCACGAACGGCCGTCGGCGTTGCGGCCTGGCCGGAGAAGATCGAATTCGTCAAGCAGGGCGAAGCGCATCCGCAGCTTCCCAACGCCTTTGGCGGATGCGTGCTGCTCTCGGCCGGCGACCGCTACAAACTCCTTTCCGAGCGCACGAAGAACGGCTACGGAAAGATCGACGAAGCGGCGGCACTGGATCTGATGAAGCGGCCCGTTGCGATGGGCAGCAATCTTCACAACGTCCTGTTCGTGCCCGAAGACCAGACCTATCATGTCGCTCACGCCAGCACCAAGGGCCGCCAGCCCGCCGCGACGCAGCCCTACGTGAAGCATGACTTGAAGGCGAATCTGGCGGTGCTGGAGGAATTGAAAAGGAAATCCCAACAGGCGAGGCTGCTGAACAAGGTCGATCTACTGGAAATCAAGGAGTAGTAGTTTCACCGAGGACAACGCACACCTCGCGTTGAACTCGCGAACGTTTTTCGTACTCTTTGTGCATGGCATTGCTGGACATCTGGAATTATGTGCGCACCGTTGGTGACCGCCGCTTGCGGCAGCAAGGGTACGTCGCCTCGGGCATGGGTCTTCTGGAACGCTACCGCCGCGCGGGAGCTTTCTGGGATCCGCATCTGCAGAAGAATCGTCAGAATCTGCTCGACATCAGCGCGCAGCTTGGACCCAAACAAGGGGGAACCCTGCTGGTTCTCGGAGCCGGCCGTCTTCTCGACGTTCCCTGGGAGCAGCTGTTTCCATTATTCGAGCGTGTTGTCCTGCTCGATGCGGATTCCTGCATCGTCTCGTATGTCGAAGGCCTTGTCTCTGCCTCGAAAATCCCTGGCCTCAAAGCGCCGATTTTTAACATAGGCGATCTCACGTCGTCGGTTGTCGACGTGGCGGCGTGGTCGGAGCCGACGATTCGTGCGGCGAGCTCTGCCAGCGCTGCAGCCAAACAGCTGCAGGAGGGTTTCGAGCGCGCGGGCACGCCGCAGCCCGAGTGGGCGCGGACCTACACCGACGTGCGCCTGGTCGTCTCGACGAACCTGGTCAGCCAGCTCGGCTATTTTCCGCGGCTGTATGTTCAAACCGAGTTCCGCAAGCGCTTCGGCCATGCGTTCGCCGATCATGGAGCGGCCGCCGAAGCGTTGGAGTGCTATTTCGACCGTGTGCGCGCGCGGCACGTTCACGATATCGCTTCATACCGGAAAGCCTGGGCGTATCTCTCGTCAGATATTGAAGCGATCGTCTACCAGGTCGACACGAAAACAGCCGCGGGATTCAAGTCTGCTCCGCTGCCGCCGCATGCCGGCGTTTCGGTCGACGCGCGCGGCGATCCGCAGTTTGCCTGGCCGGCGAAGATCATCGAACGCAACGATCCCATTCACGGGCAGAAGCTCAAAGAACTCTGGCCGCGTGAAGCGAGCCTGAAGCCACCGCAGCGCTGGGCCTGGCACATCGTCCCGCAGGGCACGGAAAAGAAATACACCGATACCGGCCGCATCCATATTGTCGAAGCGTGGACGAAGAAGGCTTAGCTCACGCAAAGGCGCAAAGATAATTACATGAAAACATCGGAGCGGAAACTTCTTCGTAAGATGATCGAATCGATCACGATTCCACCGCGCAAAGATGAGAACAATCCGATTTCGAAAAAATGCTTTCGACCAGCGGAGTTGAAGGAAATTGTTAAAGCTGAACGTACTCTTGGATTCACATTGCCGAATGCGGTGAGAGACATTTTTCTTAAAGTGGGGAATGGGGGCTTTGGCCCTGAGTACGGAATTGTGGGTATTAAGGGCGGCGCGAAACTCGACGGCTGCACGCTTGAGACCTGCTACGCGAAGATGAGAAAGTTGGAAAAGGAGAATGCTGTCTGGCGCTGGCCCGAGCGACTTCTGCCGCTTGCGAATTATGGATGCGGTATGTGGGCGTGTGTCGATTGTGAATACCAGCGCTTGCCCATGATTCTATGGGATCCGAACAATCTTAGCGCCGAGCTTGAAGGCAATGAGGCGCGTCTGAACTGGGGTAACTCATTCTGGGATCAGGGGCGCTCCCTGAGGGCGTGGCTTATTGACTGGTTAGACCAAAGGTCATCACCGGAGCCGAAGTGGCCGAGCGAATCCTGGTTGAAGAAGCGACTCGGATTTGCATTGCCGCGAATCAAAATGTAGTAAGCAGTTGGCAGGATCTGAAAATCTTTGAAAGAAATTAGCGGGTGGCCCGGACGTCAAAGACGTCTGGGCGCGAAGCGCAAGAGGTTACATCGTATGCGTTGCCTTGTATTAAGACTTCCAGCAGGTGGCGTTCAACGGCTTCTCGACTGCAACGCTTAAGGTGTAACCTCTTGCGCTGGCGCGCCCAGACGACAGCGTCGTCAGGGCCACCCTTCCGTTCAAAGCTTGTGCAGCTTGGAGACGGCGAAGCTCAGCAGCAGCAGCTTCGGACCGACGTTGCGGAAATGGACTTTGATCTTCGTCGATAAACCTGAGCCGGTGATATTTTCGACAATGCCTTCGCCGAAGTCGGCGTGTTTCACGCGGTCACCGATCTCGAACGCGGCCGTGGATTCTACCTGCGTATCGCTCACGTCCAGCAGGCGGTCGACGACGGTCTGAAGCGCCACGTCCTTGCGGCGCGAGGACGGCCGCCGGCGCGATTCCTGCTCGTCAGCGAACTTCGTTTCAACTTCGCGCTCAAAGGCATTGAAGGGATCGTTCTCTTCCTGAAGGCGCGGGATGCCGCGCGCCGAGCCGCTTCTTGAATCGCCGCCCGTGAAAGTACTTTCGGCCCATGCGGGCTGCGAGCGGTCCTGCTGCTCGAGCAGCTTTTCGGGAATTTCGCTAAGGAAGCGCGAGGGCTGCGTGACATCGGCTTTGCCGAAGCGCCGGCGGAACTGCGCGCGCGAAATATACAGCCGTTCCATCGCGCGCGTGATGCCCACATAAAGCAGGCGCCGCTCTTCCTCGACAGCCCGTGCGTCTTCGTCGCTTTCGCCCCAGCCGGCTTCGCTCCCGAATCCGCTGGAGCGCAGCATCGGCAGGAGGCCTTCTTCCATGCCGGTCAGGAAGACGATCGGGAATTCAAGGCCCTTGGCCATGTGGAGCGTCATCAGCGTCACGCGGTCCTGCGCGGGATCGAACGAGTCTGTTGGCGCCAGCAGCGCGCTGTTCTCGAGGAAGCCGGAGACGGATGCCTGCTTCTGAACGAGTTCGTCCAGGCCGTCGAACGCTCCCGGCTCGGGCGGCGGACCATCAGGAAGGCGCGCGTTGTTTGGGTCGTTTTCGCGATCGAATTCGGCCGCGGCGTTCACGAGTTCATCCAGATTTTCGACACGCTCGGTTTCGCCGGCCTCGAGAAGTGATTCGCGCAGGCCGCTCTTGTCGAGCATCGTCACGAGCACGTTTTGAACGGGGAACGACGGCATCGCCTTGAGCGTGTCGAGCAGGCGCGCGAACTGGATAAGGCCCTGGCGCGGCTTGGGCTTGAACGAGGCAACGAAGGCTTCGCCCTGGGGGCCGTCGAGCGTTTCAGACAGGGAGCAGCGGCGCAGCTCAGCCTGCTGCTCGATGACTTCGAGCGCCGATTCGCCCAGCGCGCGCTTGGGCACATTGATCACGCGCCGGAAGGAAACGTCGTCCTTGGGATTGATCATCAGCCGCAGATAGGCCAGCGCATCCTTGATTTCGCGCCGCTCGTAGAACGCCGTCCCACCGACAAGCTGGTAGGGAATGGCGGCCTGTATCAGCGCCGTTTCGATTGCGCGCGACTGCGAATTGGTGCGGTAGAAGACGGCAATGTCGTTGTAGCGGCGGCCCTCGCGGATGTGCTGCTCGATCTGGCGCGCGACCTCGTACGCTTCAAGCTGTTCATCGCCAGTGACGGTGTACGAAATGTTGTCGCCGGCCGGATTTTCGGTCCAGAGTTCCTTCGGCTTGCGCTCGGTGTTGTTCTGAATGACGGCGCTGGCGGCCTGCAGGATGCGCTGCGTCGAACGGTAATTCTGCTCGAGCTTGATCGTCTTGGCCTCGGGGAAATCCTTTTCAAAGGAGAGGATGTTCCGCACGTCGGCGCCGCGCCAGGCATAGATGGACTGGTCCGGATCGCCCGTCGCGCAGACATTGCGATGCTTCTGGCCGAGCTGCTGAATCAGCAGGTACTGGCACTTGTTCGTGTCCTGGTACTCGTCGACGAGAACGTAACGGAAGCGCTGACGGTAGCGCTCAAGAACGTCCGGATGATCTTTGAAGAGAATGACTGCCTGGCGCAGCAGGTCATCAAAATCGAGCGCCTGCGTTTTTTTCAGCTCGTTTTCGTATTCCTGGTAAATCTGCCGCACGATGCGCTCGTGGAACATGCCCTCATCAAGATCTTCAACTTTCAGAGCCTGGCCCTTGAGATTGGAAATCATCTGCCGCACGTTTCGCGGCGAATAGCGCTTGTCCTCGCTCAAGCCCAGGCGCTTGATGATGTCCTTGATCACCCCGGACGCGTCTTCTTCGTCGTAGATCGTGAAATCCTTCGTGTAGCCCAGTACTTCGGCTTCGCGCCGCAGCAGCCGCGCGCAGAAGCTGTGAAACGTCGAGAGCCACACACCGGACTGGCCGGCGAGGTCTTCGACGCGGTGGCGCATTTCGGCCGCGGCCTTGTTGGTGAAGGTAATCGCCAGAATTTCCCAGGGCCGGACGCCATGAGCGATCAGGTTGGCGATGCGGCGGGTCACCACGCGGGTTTTGCCGGAGCCGGCGCCTGCGAGAATGACGAGCGGGCCTTCCAGGGTTTCGACTGCTTCGCGTTGGGGTGCGTTGAGACCATCGAAGATGCGCGACGAATGAATACTCATGCCTGAAAAATAACCGTTGCAGGCGGGGAGGCTATTGAAAAATGTTTTTCACTTGCGATGTGCAGCCGCGGTAAGCCACAACAGGCGCGGGTGTTGCATCGGCAAAGCAATTTCGCACATATTTTTAGACAAAACGACGGTCCGTGGCGCTCAGCAGGGTGTGGAGAGTTGAATGGAGAATGCAGATGGCGCCCTGCTCGAGGCTCTCATCGCCGGCCGCGTGGACGCGTTTGAGGAACTCTATGAGCGCTTTGCGCCGCGTCTTTTGCGCGCTGCGCACTGCATTACGCGCCGCAAGGAAGACGCCGAAGACGCCGTGCAGGATGTCTTCATCGCCCTGGTCCGGACCGGGCCTGCGCTGCGGGAGGTCAAGAATTTGAACGCGTACCTTTTCACCTCGGTCCATCGTTCGGCCTGCCGGCGTGCGCAGCAGCGTTCAGAACATGAGCAGATTGACGCCGAGTCGATCGCGGCTCCGCACGAAGGCGACGCGGAAGGGGCGCACTCCGAGCGGCTCTCGCGGGCGTTGCAGTCTCTGCCGCTGGAGCAGCGCACGGTGCTGTCGCTGAAGATCGATGGCGAGATGACGTTCGAGCAGATCGCTGAAATGCTCAACGTCAGCGTGAACACCGCTGCCAGCCGTTACCGCTACGCGCTGGAAAAGCTGCGCAGCGCGCTGGCGCCCGCCGCGAAGGCACCTACTGGAGGCACGCATGGCTGAGAGCGACGAACTGCCCCCCGAGCTTTCGGAACTGGAGCAGCAACTGCGCGCGCGGCGCGTGCCTGCCGGCGGTGAGGTTTACAAGCAGCGCGTGCTGCAGGCGGTGATGAACGAGCGGCGCGCGACGGAAAGGCCCAGTGCGCGGCTGAAGCGTGCGGCGAGCGCGTGGACGTTTGCGGCGGCTATCGCGGCCGCGGTACTGCTGTGGCTGAATCTGTCTCTGATTGCCGTCAGCGATACGCAACTGCGCGCCGGCGCCGGCGGTAGCAGCGACGAGCGGCGGGAAGCCGTCCAGCAACTTCTAGAAGCAGTGCCTGAACTTTCAATCGAGGATGCGCAGCGGCAGGTGCTGCTCTTTGAAGCCGGTGCGCGCGGTATTCGCGCGCCAGTGCCGAAGAGATCCAGCACGTCGCTTTAACGGTTAGAGGAGAAAATCAATGGGCTACGTTCTGATGTGGATTGAATCGCTTTCAGCGATGTTGCTGCTGGTGGCGGGCATTCTGGCCTGGCGCTGGCAGACGCAGCGCCGGCAACTGCTCGCGCGCGCGGCGCTGGCGGCCGTGATGTTCCTGGCGGTGCTGCCGCCGGCGGCGGTGGTGATATTCAACATCGCATTCAAAGAAAAAGGCGCAACCCTGGGTTACGGCACTGCGTCTGTGCTCTGGCTGCTTGCGTTTCTGGGCGGCAGCGTCGCGCTCATTTTAAAAGCGCGAAAAGATGCCGGCGGCACGAGGACCGCGGCCACCTGGCCGATTGGCCGGCTGCTGGCGGCATGTGCAGCGGCTGCGGTGCTTAATCTCATCACCTTCCTGAACATGGACGCGATGATGAACGCCAAGCTTGCGACGCTGCGCATGGAAGCGGGCGCGATGGCGCTTTCCTCGGCGCCCCCGCGGCTGACAGATCGCGACAACGCGGCGCTGGTTTATGAAAAGGCTTTCGATGCCATGAAGCGCGTGGACGCAAAAACACCCAACCTCGGCAAACGCCACGGTCAATGGTTCAAAGATTACAACAAGCCGGACTATGTCATCGACTCGGAACTGCGCGAGTACCTGCAGCTCCAGAAAGGCTCTCTGGCGCTCCTGCGGCGCGGCGCAGCCATGCCCGGCTGCTATTTCGACCGCGACTATTCAAATCCCAGCCTGGACATGCAGCTTCCAGAACTGGCGCAGATGCGCGCGGGCGCACGTCTGCTTGCGGTCAGCGCGCGCGCCCGTGCCGCCGACGGTGACGTGAAAGGAGCGGTCGAAGATGTCGCGGCGATCTGGTCGATGTCGCGGCACATGATGGGCGAGCCACTGTTGATCTCCGGGTTGGTCTCTGTTGCCATGGCCAATATCGGTGATCTCACGCTGGAGGGCGTCTTGCGCACGCGAACGCCCAGCGCACAGGATCTTGCGCCACTGGTGAACGATACAATTAGTTTCTACCCACGCGCGCTGCGCCGCTGCTTGATGACCGAGCAGGCCTTCGGGCTCTCGGCATTTGCGATGCTGTCCGGCGATCAGGACGCGAAGCTGGTTTACCAGTCTATAGGACTGCGCGGGGAGCTGGATTCTGTTGTTGGGCCCCTGTGGCGCGTGTTTCTTCTGTCTGACGACCTGCACAGCTACCGCAAGTACATGAATGAGCTGCGTAACGCCGCGATGCAAAACTACAAGGCCTACAAACCGCGCATCGACCAGGGCGCCAGGCGCATCGAGGGCGGGATCCTGACTCACCTGATTGCCCCTGCGCTCGATCGCGTGCAGGTCAGTTTTCTGCGAGCCGAAGCCTTGCAGCGCCTGTCTGAAATGGGCGTGGCTGTGGCCGCGTACCGCGCAAACAACGGCAAATTCCCCGCGAGCCTGGAGGCGCTCACTCCAGAATACCTCGCCGAGATTCCCAACGACCCGTTCGACGAACAGCCGCTGCGTTACGCGCCCGCAGCCGATGGTGTCGTGCTGTACTCGGTTGGCGACGACCTGGTCGACGACAAGGGCGTCTTCCGCGACTATCAGGGCGGCGACATCATCTTCCGGATCGGCAATGTGCCCGACGCACCCGTCACGACACCGGTCTCCGCTCCGGGAAAAAAGGGAGTCACGCCGGCAAAAGGAAGTTTTTGATTCCGAGAAAGCGACCGCTTCGCTTGAGTTGAGTGTTCGCGATGAACGGAACGTCAGCCGAGCGGCGGGGGAATCTTGTTCGGCGGGGGAATGTTGCGTTCCAGATTGTCGAGGCTCGCGGCCGACGAGACCGCGGCAGGAGCGCGCGATGTTTTCTCGGGTGCGGCGGCGAGCGGCGACAAGTCGGCGTTGCGTTTATCCAGAGACAACGGCTTTTCAGGTTCGACGGGAATACTTTCAGCGGGGGTGCTGTTCGAGGTGTTTTCTGAAATCTGCGGCGGCTTGTTAAAGTCGTCTTGAAGTTTCTTCAGATCGTCAGCCTGCTTGTCGAGCTCCGCAGCTTTGGCGGCGCGGTCGAGCTCGTCGGCGGCATTATCCATCTCTTTTTTGAGTTCGCTGCTGGCGGCGTTGATTGCGCTTTTGAACTGCGCGATGGTTTTGCCGATGTTACGCGCCTGCGTGGGAAGGTTCTTGCCGAAGAGCAGCAGGGCAATAACCGCCACAATCAGCATTTCTCCTCCGCCAATATCGGAGAAGAATGCAAGCGTCACCATCATGGTGGGATTCCTTCTTACTTCTTCTCTTCTTCTTTTTTGGCGGTGACAACAGGTTTATTTGCTTCTTCTTCGCCTTCGCGGGTGCCCTTCTTAAATTCAGACACGCTGGAGCCCAGGCTGCGAGCGAGAGAGGGCAGTTTGGCTCCACCGAAAAGGAGGAGGACGATAAAGAGAATAATGAGCAGTTCCGGCAAGCCCATATTCTGGAAGAAACCAAGCATCGGAACCATTGGCAAGTCTCCTGCAGCGCAAACCTTAACTTAAAGTATCTTACACATGAAGACGAGACAGTGCAGTACAAATCACAATGAATCTGGACAATTCAACGGAAGCGGTTGAAGTCGTCAATTCTATCGCGCAGTTGCTGCGCCAACCGCGGCACCTCCTTTCCTGCGACCAGCAGAATAAATATGAAGCTGACCATGAGAATTTCGGGGAGCCCGAACCAGACCGGAAGCAGGTTCATATCTGTACTGTACACCACGCCCTCAGCAGTGCCATCGTTCAGCCCGCTTTATCCGGATTTTACGTTACCCGATCTCATCCGGCGCTATATCCCAGTGAGGGTGAACGCGTCCGTCAGGCGCACACGTGCAAGTTTGGACAGATTTTAATCCTGTGACCGGCGGAACTGCACCTTGTTAAAACGATTAACTGTTGTGTCTGGCATAATTCATGCAAATATATGGCTTGCTTAGGAGTACGTGCAGTAAATTCCTGCAGAAACGCGTCCACTTCTGTAGGGGATTCCGGCCCTTGTTGAAAGCATAGATCGGCGCAGCAACGCATGCCATGCCGCACTCTACTGAAGCAGAAACGGACGCTGGCTGACAGTACAAAGGGCACTGAAATCATGATTCGATCACAACTCAGACTTTTCGCGCCGCTGCTGGGACTGGTTCTTCTCGCCGCCGCGTTGAGCGTCGTTGCCTCCATCGATTACAGCAGCCTGCGTGCAGCAGCCGAACCGGCGGCGACCGGCGTTCGCAATTTCCCAATCAAAAACCCGATCGACAAATTCATTCTGCAGCGCCTGCAGGAAGACAAGATCGAGACCTCCGGATTGTGCAGCGACGAAGAATTCCTGCGCCGCGCCTACCTGGATGTTTGCGGCGTGATTCCGTCGCGCGCGCAGACGAAGGAGTTTCTGGCCGACCGCAGCAGCGATAAGCGCGCCAAGCTGATCGATAAGCTTCTCAAGAGCGAGCGCTACGCAGACCACTGGGCGGTGCTGTGGGGCGATCTGCTGCGCGAGCACACCAACTCCCGCCCGCAGGAAGGCACCGAACGCGGCTCGTACCGCGAATGGCTGCAGAGCGCGCTGCGGCGCAACCTTCCTTACGATCAGTTCGTCAAGGAGCTGCTGACGTCGACAGGAAGCTCGGACGACAACGCCGCAGTGAACTTTTTCCTGCGCGATTCGGAAAGCCGCGTTGAGACCGTTAACACCATCGCCAACATCTTCATGGGTACGCGCCTTTCCTGCGCCCAGTGTCACGACCATCCCTTCGACAAATGGCAGCAGACAGATTTCCACGGCATGATGGCTTTCTTCGGCCGCACAGTTGTTGGTCCCGATCCAGTGGCCACGCTGCTGCGCGTCGAACAGGCCAAACGCCTGCCTGAAGAAGCGCGCAAGCTGCTCGAACCGCACTTCAAAGAGGCGCACGAAATGGCCGCCAAGGAGAAGGAAAAGCTGAAGAGCGAACTTGCCAGCGGCGGCGGCGGAATGGGCATGGGCATGATGGGCGCCATGGCCGGGATGGGTAAAGGCCGCGATGCCATGCGCGAGATCGAAAAGTCTCTCACGCCGCAAATGGCTCAGCAGGTCCGGCAGGTCTTCCAGCAGAACCAGGTCCGCCAGGTGCTCGATAAGCCGCTGGGCGAGTACAAGATGCCTTCAGAAGGCGACAGCCAGGATAAAAAGAAAAAAGGGGGCGACATCGTTCAGCCCACCTTCCCGTGGGACCTGAGCAAGAAAGTTCCGGCGACCGGCTCGCGCCGCGTCGCTTTGGCCGAATTCCTGGTTACTAACCGCCAGTTCGCACAGGTCCAGGTCAACCGCCTGTGGGCGCAGCTGATGGGCCGGGGAATTGTCGATCCGGTGGATGATTTCCGGGCCAAGAATCCGCCGACGCATCCGGAATTGCTCGACTACCTGGCCGATGAATTCGTGAAGAACAAATTCGACAACCACCACATCCTGCGCCTGATCCTGAACTCCAGCGCCTACCAGCGCTCGAGCGTGCCCACGATGAACAACCGCAGTGACACGACGAACTACTCGCACCAGAAACTGCGCCGCCTCACCGCCGAGCAGATGTTCGATTCGATTCTGGTCGCGACGGGCAGGGAGAAAGGCCTCGCCGGCACGCCCACAGGCGACATCGCCGGCAGAATCAAGGAACGCGTTGCGCCGCGCGACGCGGGCGTGCAGTGGGCCTCGGATCTGCCGACGCCCGCGCGCACCGGCACGTTCCTCAACACGTTCAACCAGCCGACGCGCGAGGAGACGATCGTCAAGCGCGATGATTCAGGCTCCATTCCGCAGGCACTCGAGATGCTTAATGGGCAGGCGATCAATAACGCGGTGAAGAACAGCCCGCTCGTGAAGGAACTGGCCGACTCGAAGCTGCATCCGAACCAGATTGCCTGCGAGCTGTACCTGTCGGTGCTATCGCGCAATCCGTCGAACACGGAGATGTCCACCGCGGCAACGATCCTCAACCGTGCCGCCGACGCGAAGGAAAAGCGCGAGATCATTGAAGACCTGATGTGGGCGATGCTCAACGCCCGCGAGTTTGCCTTTGTTAAATGAACGCGATTCGAAGAATCGCAGACCCTGATTGCTGCAAACTGGAGAGGGAACCATGTCCAAGCCAATGCCGACCGGAACCAGCCGCGGGACGATTGATTGCGATGGAAAGTCCGGCTTAAGCCGACGCAATCTATTTAAAGCAGGCGCCTTCAGCTTTCTGGGCCTTAGCGTCGCCGACCTGATGCGTGCAACGGTGCTCGCGGGACCCAACGATGTCGCGCGCTGCGATTCGGTGATCCTGGTCTGGCTCTCCGGCGGACCCAGCCACATCGACACGTGGGACCCGAAGCCCGGACAACCCACCGGCGGGCCGTTCAAGCCGATTGATACCTCGGCGACAGGCATTCAGCTTCCTGAACACATGCCGACGATCGCGCGCAATATGAAGCACTGCGCGCTGATCCGCTCCATGACCAGCAAGGAAGGAAGCCACGAGCGCGCCACGTACGAGATGCATACGGGCTTCAAGCCGCTGGGCAGCATCAGCCACCCCAGCATGGGTTCGCTGATCGTGCAGCAGAAAGGCAAGCGCAACGAAGAGATTCCGGCCTACGTGGCTATCGGCGGAAACCAGGCGGTCGGTGCCGGATTCCTCGGCAGCCAGTTCGCGCCGTATTACATCGGCGACATCAACAACGCGACGCGCAACCTTGATCTACCGGGAATCGATGACGAACGCTTCAAGCGCCGCGTCGATATCCTCAAGGCCGTCGATAAGGAATTCAGCAGCCAGAACCGCGATCCGGAAGTGAAGGAATACGGCACCTTCTACCGCGACGCCGTGAAGCTGATGTACGCCCGCTCGCGCGAAGCCTTCGACATCAACCGCGACGACAGGGAACTGCCGTACATCAAAAATTACGGCGACAATTCCTTCGGCCGCTCCATGGTGATGGCGCGCCGCCTGGTGGAAAAGGGCGTCCGCTTTGTCGAAGTTAATCTCGGCGGCTGGGACACGCATCAGAATGCGTTTACTGCCATCGAGAACAACCTTCAGAGGCTCGACCCGGCGCTGGGCAATCTCATCGAAGACCTGCACGCGCGCGGGCTGCTTAAGCGCACGATGGTCATCTGCACCGGCGAATTCGGCCGCACGCCGAAGATCAACGCGCAGGACGGCCGCGATCATTACCCCAAGTGCTTCTCAACGTTTATTGCCGGCGGCGGCATCAAGGAAGGCTACGTTCACGGCTGCTCGGACGCAGGCGGCACCGAACCCAAGGATAATCCCGTGACGATCGGTGACCTGCACGCAACAATGTGCGAAGCGCTGGGCATTGATGGCACGAAGGAAAACATGACGCCGCAGGGCCGCCCGATCCGCATCGTCGACAAGGGCACGCCCGTGAAAGCCCTGCTGGCATAGGCGCGCGAGACATCCGATAGTGCAGCCAGGGCCCGGGGTGCTGCCCTGGTTTTTTTACGCCTACACTTCGTGCAGCGAAATTTTTCAATAAATCCTCGTCAGTCTTTTCGTGCCTGCTTCTACCACCGGTATAGGAGCCAGTGAGTTATTGAGCGGAGCGCGAGCTTATGCATAGTTCAAAAAAAAGCGGATTCAGCCTGCTGGAAATACTGGTCGTGATTGGAATCTTAGCGGTTCTGCTCGCGATTCTCCTTCCGGCGCTCGCGCGCGTAGGCGTCACCTCGCGGGTTTCCGTGGCCAAAGCGCAGATGGGCACGATTGTGATGGGACTGGCGAAGTATCAGGAAGAGCTGCGCTCGTACCCGCCCGACAATTCGCCCACGTCCAACGGTTCGGAAGTCATCGCGTCTTACCTCACGCGGCGCATCAGTGTCGGCAGCAGTTCGTACGGACCTTACGTACAATCCGGCACGCTTTATGACAAAGACGGCAACGGGCACAGCGAATACTTGACTCCCTTTACCAAGCCGTACTACTGCGTGCGGCTGGTGGATCAGAAGAACGTCGAGCGCGGATTCCTCGTCGTCGACGCCGGGCCGGATGGCAAGCTCGGCGGTACACTTGATCCTGTCAACGGCTTTGTCCAAGACGGCAGCGGCTTTGATAAAGACAACATCTATGGGCCGAGCTACCTGAGCCAGTAGCACGCCTCCATTTCACAGAGGTTGCCTTTCATTTTTGTCAAAGAAGTGAATGCCTCGCGGCGCGGCGCCGATTAAAATCGCGCGCTTTGCTGCCATGGGGACTCTGCCGATGAACCGATTGTGCCTGCTCAGTGTTGTGCTTTTCTTTGCCGCCGTGCCGCTCCTGGCTGGGGAGGGCGGAGGCGCTCAGCACAGCGAGCTGCTGATCAAGACCTACCGCAAGATCATGATGGAAGTGTTCGAACTGATGAAGACCGATCGCCGGCTGCCTCCGACCAGCACTGAGTCTGACATCAATGCGCGCATCGACGCCACCGTTGAGAATTTAAAAAAGACAGATTTCTTCAAGGTCACGGCCGAGCAGCAGAAGAAGTTTGAAGCTGGCGAGTTCAATGACGCTGAAAATAACGAACGCCTGCAGGAGATGATCAAGTTTCTGCAGGGAACGAAGATCGAAATGCCCGCGCCGACGGTTTACTCCATCCAGGAGTTTCAGGCCGGGCGGCTGAAGGGCGCGGAGCTCGAAGTGTGCAGGCGTCTGGTCGCGCTGAATGTCGAGAAGCTCAAAAGTATTCTCGGCGGCAAGCGCTGAGCGCGCCCATCAAAAGCTTTTCGCTTTGCCGCTCGTCCCGTTCGTGGTCTTATAATTCAAATGCAGCACGCCGCGGTAGATGGCGTTCTCCGTCTCAATCTCTACCGGCAGGTCATGCAGCCCGGAACTTGACGTCTCGCGCGTCATGCCGGCGCCCTCAAAAATTTTCTCGAGCGGCGCGTTCCTGATCTTCACCTGCATCTCCCCGCGGATCAGGTTGAATTTGAAATCGCCGCTCTCCGCCGGGTTGAGCACTGCATCGTTGCCGCGGCCGTCGATTACGGCCGTCAGCAGCCGAGTGGTGGGCAGGCTGTTGTCGGTTTTCCCGCCGAGCTTCACGACAAACGATTTTCCGTTCAGCACATTATTTTTGATCTGCGTGCGAGCTTCCTTCGCCGGCACCGCCAGCTCGGGGGCTTTCATCGAAAACTGCAGATCGTCGTCCGGGCTGTCGACAAAGCCGCGGAAATCGAGCAGGCCACGGCCTTTCGAAACGAGCGCGCTGCGGATGGGCTTGGTGACGATGACCGTGCGCGTGCCGTTCGCCTGGCCGTTGAGCGTGAGCAGCACGGTGTAAGAGCCGGGAACAGTGAACGTGTGCGACGTGTTGCTCAGGGTCGCGCCATCTTCGGTGGTGCCGTCGCCGTAATCCCAGTGGTAACCGGTGATCAGCCCCACGCTGCCAGCGGCCGAGAAGCTCACGTTCAGCGGCGCCGGTCCGACATCAGGCGACGCGGCGATGTTGGCGATCAGCTGCGTCGGAAGCACCGGGAGATTGCAGCAGATCGCAAAGCTCTGTGCGCCAGCCGGAATGCTCACGCCATGCACGCGTACTTTCCAGATGCCGCTGGCCGGCGAGTCCACCACGATCTGCTCAATCGGGTCGACAGAATTGGCTGCAGTCCGCGTCGCAGCGGCGGATGGATCGGCTGGATTGAGGCTATAAGCGAAAAACTTCGTCCCGTCCGGCGCTTCAAGCTCCATGTTCAGGTCGTTGACCAGCGCTTTGGCCGCCGTCGGTGAGCCGGGCAGATCCATCCAGCAAAGCGTCAGCTTGACGAGCGGCTGGTTCTGCAGGTCGATCAGGTACTCCTTCGAAACGCCGGCAGAAACGCCATCCTCAAGGAACGGGCTGTTTGGCGAGCCCTGCCGCCTATTGATCGTGTGGATCGCTTCTTCAGCGTTGACGATGCCGAAGCCGTACTGCGCATCCGGTCCCGGCTTGCCCAAGTCCGTCGCCGAATTGCACAGCAGCGCCTTGGTCGCGGCAGCCGACGGGTCGCTGCCGAAGATGGCGCGGTATTGCTGGAACACCAGCGCGGCGACACCTGTGATCACCGGCGTCGCGAAGGAGGTGCCGCTGTTGAACTGCGTTGAATTTGTTCCGCTGAGCAGTTGCACAGCCGTGCTGCTTCCCGACGCGTTTCCGCCGAAAGCGACCAGGTCCGGCTTGATGCGTCCATCGTTCATTGGGCCGTGTTCGACATAACTGGCCAGACCGTCCATTGCCGGCTGGGCAGGCGAGTCGTCGAATGCGCGCGCCGAGGCACTCGCGGCGGCGACGCAGAGCATGTTCTTGGCGCCGACGAAGAAATCAATGTGCTTGAACAGCCCGCCCGTCTCCTGGTTTGCGGCAGCTGTGGCCACCAGGTTGTTGGCCCTGATCGCTTCATCCCAGTCGGCGGAGATGGGATCGTAATCGCCCCACGTGTTCAGGCTGTCCGGACCGTACGAATGGTTGGAAATGCGCGCGCCTTTTACGGCTGCGTCGCGCAGGTCGGCTGTCTCGAAGGGATCATTGAAGCCCACCGAGTACGCCAGCACCTGGGCTCCTGGCGCTACGCCGCGAGCGGCCGGCTGCGTGCTTCCGTCGCCGGCGATGACCCCGGTCACGCCGGTGGCATGATTCAAATCGGTCTGAAAGCCGCTGGCATCATTTTCAACATGTGTCAGCCGCGCGGCGAAATCCGCGTGCGATTCCGGGCGCCCGATTTCGTGCACTGAAACTTTCACGCCGCTGCCGGAAAGTCCCGGCGGAGCGCTACGCACGTCCTCGATATTCGACGACAGATCGATCGTCGCATCGCGCGAAACCACCGGCGGTGCTGGAAATCCGGCGAACGCGACCGAATTCAGCGTCGCAACGCTGTGCGCGGCCTGCCGGGGAACAGTCACCTCAAAACGCGGCCCGAGTACCGACGGGCGCAGCTCTTTGACGGAGGCTCCCGCAAGCGCAGGCAGTCTGGCGATTTCAGCCTCAACCACGCCGGCGTTCAAACCGCGATGAGCGATCAGCGCGAGCCGTACGTTTTCGCCCTGCAGCGCGTACGCCGGAAATGCTTCGGCAAAAAGGGCCGCATGCATTTTGTCGCGCGCGTCGATCGCTGCGGCCGCGCGAACGTAGGGCAGGGCCAGCGCCGCTTCAAACGCCGCGCGCGTTCCGCGCGCCGTCCACGCCAGGCCGGCCGTGTAGCTCAGCAGTTCAACGCCGCTATTTGCAAGCTCGGCCCGCTGCGCCTCATTGAGGTGCTCCGCAACTTGCAGATACGCCACACGCGCGCCGGCCGCGTTTTCAAAAATCGCATTCAGCCCCGCCGCGCCGGGCTCGGGCACAAAGGAACGCGCATTCAGCTCGATGATATACTTGCGCTGCGCCGCATCGATCGACTCGCTGAATTTGCGCGCGCGTTCGCGATCGAAAAAGCCGCTGCCATCAGCTGCAACCGACTGCAGCGCGCCGTTCCACGAAGGCCACGCAGACACTGCTGCCGGCGCGGGAGCGGCCTCCGCGCGCGGCTCTTCCCGAGGCGCCGCAGGAGCCGGAACGGGTGCTGCGCTCTCCATGGCCGGCGGAAAAGTTTGCCGCGCAGGCGCAGAGACGCGCAGAGCGGAGACGAGAAAAGCCAGCACCACAAGCGTGCAGGCGCAAAGTTTCCAGAAGATTGTCGGCTTCACTTAACGCGTCTTTCCAGTTCCACTCTTGCCGTTGGCAAAGTACTGCACGCTGAACGTTGTAGAATAGACTGCGCGTTCGCCTTCAAACTTCAGGTTCAAATTAATTGCTTTGCCTTCTTTAGGCGTGGTCGTTTCGAGCCCCAGAGCGGCGCCAAGCCCGGCGCGTTTCAGCCGTACCAGCACCTCGCCGTTTCGCAGGTTCAGCCGCACATCCGCGGTGTCGCTCTTGTAGCTGGCGCGGCGGTCGAGCAGCACTGCTTCAGTGACACTGTTGCCCGTCAGCGGGTTGGTAACGGCTATCGTATAGCGTTTGCCCTCGAACTCGCCGTCGCGGATCGCCTCGCGCGCCTGCTGGGTTGTGCGCGGCCAGATGAAACCCTTCGACGCGGCGGCATCCCCGGTGATGTGAATCGGATCGTTTGCAATCATCGAAAGCTGCAGATCATCTCCGCGCGAACCGGCAGCAAAGTTGAGGCGCATTTTTGCCTTTGCCGCGAACGATTGAATTTCACGGTTGCGCACGCTGATAGTAATTGTCGGCTCCGGCGTCAGCTTCTCGGTGCCGCGCGTGACGTTCAGCTTTACGGTCCATTCACCAGTCTGACGGAAGATATGTTCGACCACGCGTCCGGTCTGCGTGCTCTGATCGTCCGGGAAGAACCACGAATAGACGACGTTGTTGCCCGTGCCGGAGGCAATGAACGTTACCGCCAGCGGCGCTTCGCCGCTCGTGGGCGACGCGGTGATCGTCGCCGAGAGCGCCGGCGGTTGGGAAGCCTGGTTAAGCACCAGCGCGAAGCGCTGGGGTCCGAGCGGCACGCTGGCTCCGCGCACGCGCACGGTCCAGTTTCCATTAACCGGGCTGTTCACGATGATCTGCTCGATCGGGTCCACCGCGTTTTTGCCGGAGGCCGTGGCGGCCTGCGGCGGCGTGCTGCTGGAAGCAACCGGCGCAAGCGAGAAGGGGAAATATGTCGTGCTGCCAGCCGGGTCGACGAGTTCCACATCAAGATCGTTCACCAGCGCCTTCGCGCTGGACGGCACGCCTGGCGCGTCCATCCAGCACAGCGTCAGCTTTAACTGAGCCGAACTGCTGACGCTGACGGTGTAGCTCTTTTCTTCTCCCTGGACGATATCATCTTCCTGGAACGGCGTCACCGCCGCGGATTCATACGTCCTGATCGTTGCCGCAGCGGCCTCGGCGTTTGCGACGCCAAAGCCATAGGCCGCGTCAGGTCCGGGCAGACCAAGGTCGGTTGCCGAATTGCAGAGCAGCGCCTTGGCCAGCGCCGCGGATGGCTCGCTGCCGACTACGGCTTTGTAATGCTGTAAGACGAGCGCAGCGATTCCCGAAACCGCCGGCGCGGCAAAGGATGTTCCGCTGATTTCTGAGGTCGCGTTCGTTCCGGCCAGCACAACAACGTTGCCATCCGGTGTCGCCAGGTTGTTGCCACCGTACGCGACCAGGTCGGGCTTCACGCGGCCGTCATCCATGGGCCCGAACTCGGAATAGTACGCAATGCCGTTGGTTGCCGGGGTGGACGGATTGTCGTCTGCCGCGCGCGCCGCATTATTCGTGGCACCGACGCAGATGCCGTTTTTCATGCCGACGAAAAAGTCGATATGTCCTGATTTGTTGCCGGATTCTTCATTCGCCGAAAAGACAGCAACAAGATTGCTGCTCCGCAGTGCAGCATCCCAGTCGGCGGAAATCGAGTCGTATGTTCCAAAGCTGTCGGTTGTGTTGTCGGTCTGTGAGCCGTTCATGACGGGTCCGTACGAATGGTTCGAAATCCGCGCGTTCATGGATGCGGCATTCACGATGTCCTGCTTGCTGAAAAGATCGGATCCGCCGCGGTTCTCGCCCGCGACGAATCCCAGCAATCTCACGCGCGGCGCCACGCCTTTTGCGTTCGAGAAATTGATTCCGCTACCTCCCACCACGCCTGTGACGGCGGTGGCGTGTAGATTGTCTGAGCTGTTCACCGGCACATCGTCGACGCGCCCGAAACGGTTGTTATCCGTGTAGTCGATATGCAGATCCATCTTGCCGAGCTCGCGGATGGCAACGGTGATTCCTTCGCCGGAAAGACCCGCGTTCAGCGGAGCGACCGGAGCATCGCGCACGTCATTGATGTTAGAGATCAGATCGGTGGTCGCATCGCGCGGAGCAGCCGGCGGCGGAATGAAACTTACATAAGCCACGCTGTCGAAATTCGCCAGCGCGGCGGCCAGCTCAAGAGGAGCCGACGTCTGCGCTCGCGCGCCGAGTACGCTGGCCAGATCCGGTTCGAAGATGGCGACACGATGGCCTTTAAGCGCCGCGTTTTCGTTGAGCATCGCGGCGAAGGCGTTGTCAGCCATGCCGGGCTGGCTCAAAAAGCGCAGGCGCGCGGCGCCGCCGGCGGTTGTTGCGTGAGCGGGAACTTTTCCAAAAAACACCTCGGCACTGAGCTTGTCGCGGGCGTCCAGGCGTGCAAGCGCCCGCACCGAAGCTCGTTTGAGCGCGCGGGTGAAGGCCTCCCGTGTTCCACGCGCCGACCAGGCATAGGCGTTGAAGTAATTGAGCAACTCTACGCCTTCCTCCTGCAGTGCCTTGCGTTCTTCCGGCGACGGGTTTTCGTGAAACTGAATGAACGCGACCCGGGACTGCTCGCCCGCGTCCGGTAGCACCTCGTCAAGCGCCGCTTCTCCGCCGATCGGCAGCAATGAACGTGAAACGAGCTCAACGATATAATTGCGTGCTTCCTTTGGATGGGAGGTGAGGAACTCTCTTGCGATGCGGCGATCGAAGAAGCCGGCGCCATCGAACGCCGCTGAGCTGATCGCACCGCCCCAGCGCGGCCATTCCCTGGATGTCGCGTTCGCTGAATGCGCCGAGGGTATATGTGCGCTCGGGCCTCCCTGATCAGCCTGGGCGGACGGTACGGGTTGCGCTGGAACCTTGGCGGGAGTTGGACGCGTCGCCAGCCACAGAGACGAAGCGGTGAAAGCGATCAGGCAGACGAGTAACGCGAAGCGAGCGGCGCGGGAATTAAAAAACCGGCGAATCATTCTGACTCCGACGAGGACCGACTAGTGCTCACTGCCAGCAGAGCGGCAAGTCACAGGGTAGACGCTCAAGCGGGGCGGGCGTTTCGCGCGTGACTGTCCTGCCAGACAGGACCTTGGGTTAACGTAAACGACTACTCAGACGGAAATTAGTGTTGGAAAGGGGTATAGCAGCTTGATCCTTTACGGCAAAAATAAAAACCGGAAACCTTGCGGTTTCCGGTTTTTCTCTGAACGGTGGCTCGCGCGAACCTGTGGGGGGGAGAAAGTCCGTCCAACCACCGTCTTCGAGATCTGCTGGTTCCTTGTAAGGACTTAACCACTACATTTTGCGCTTAACAGACTCATCTATACCATTGCTCTGACAACGAAGCAAGAAGGAAAAAAGAAAAAATGTGCTAAAGTATAACTAAATAACAGCACAGGAGTTATATAACATCACAGCTGTTATTTGCGAATGTTTTTAAAAGTTTTCGCTTCAGCCCGGCTGAGAAATGAACACTTTATTCCAGTTCCGCCCGCTTCACCCGCCGAATGCGCAGGCGGTTCAGCCCGCCGACTTTCGGATTTCCCGCGCAGTACGCCAGCAGCACGTGATCCTCAACAAAGTGAATCGCCGTGTAGCAGTACCAGCCGTCCTTGTCGGACTCGAGCAGCTTTTTGTTTGTCCACGTCTTTCCATCATCGGTGGAGAGCGCGCTGATCAGCGGCGTGCGCTTGCCTTTGACGAACTCGAACGCGCCGGAGTGATCGTTATAAATGTTCAGCAGCTTGCCTTTGTCGAAGCGCTTGATGCTGGCCGGCGAGAGCGGTGATTTCATCTCGGTCGGTGCCGCGTCGCTCCACGTGAGGCCCTGGTCTTTCGACAAGAAACCGTACTGTGCGCCGGCGCTGGTGCGCGCCCAGCCGTAAATCGTGCCATTCTCGAGTTCGACCACGCCCGGTTCCTGCAGACCGGAGCCGATCGACGCCGGAATGTCGATACGCGCGGCCGATTCCTTCCACGTCTGGCCCTCGTCGTCGGAGTAGAAGAAGCGATCGATCGCGTGATTGTTGAACTTTCCGCCGGTATTGTTGTGCCACGCGGCTGGCACAATCAGCCGCCCGGTGCTGAGCTGAATCAAACGATCGTTATTCACGACAAAATGATCGGGAGTTTCAGTCAGGTGCCGGGGCTTGCTCCAGGTCTTGGCATCATCAGTCGAGAAGCAGATGACCGGGCGGCAATCGTGCAGACCGTTCTTCACGAGATAGAGCAGCGCAATCTTTCCGCTCGCCAGCCGCAGCAGCGAGACGCTCATGACGTTCTGCTTGCCGTCATTCTCGACCGCGATGACCGGCGCGCTCCAGGAGAGTCCTTTATCGTCCGAATGCACCGCCGCGATTCGCGCCGGGCTTTCGTCGCGCGCGCCGCCGTAGAATTGCGTATAGAGGAAAAGGATGCGCCCTTCCTTAAGCGTAACGAACGCGCCCTCCGAGTTGCGCGGGTTTTCTTTGTTGGGCTCGAGGTTCAGAACGACCTGGCCGACCTCAGCGAACACATTGAATGTCAAGACAACCAGCAAGCTCACGAGCGCACGCAGCATGTTTTTCCCTCCTGCAACACGAGTACACTGCGCAGACGATTTGGTCTCACGCAAAGCCGCAAAGAACAGCCTGAATTTCTTTGCGTCTTAGTGTCGCCCCCCTGGGGCTCAGAATTCCTGTGGCGTCGTAGCCCCGGGTTGCGCTCGCTGCCGCTCGCTTAACCCGGGGCTACTATATGTCGCCGCTCCGCGGCTTACGGCGGAGCGCGCTTCGCGCGCGGAATCATTGATTAGCGGTCCGCGTTTACCATTGCAGGAGATCAAAGCCGTCAAGAAAAGCCTTTCCGTTCTTAGCGTCTTAGCGCCTTTACGTGAGACAAAAAAAAGCCGGCGATCTCTCGCCGGCTCTTTTTCTGCAATTAACGCTGAACGCCAATCCGTAATCCGAAATCGCAAATCCGAAATGGGATCAGCCTCCCATCTTCACCTCGCCTTTATGCTCGCGCGGGCGGCCGGGAAGAGTGGGGGTCTGAATGGCGTCGAGACCGCCGCCGCCGACGCGGCCGTGGCACTTCTTCCACTTCTTGCCACTGCCGCACGGACACGGATCGTTCGGAGCGGGCTCGCGCCGGTTGGGATCGTGGCGGATCGTCTCGACCGGTTTAAGCTTCTCGCCGCCGTGCTCGCTCTGCGCTTGCATCTCGGCTGAACCGCCGCCAACCGGAGGCGCTCCTTCCGGAGGCGCGCCCTTGAACGCGCTGCCGGCGTCGGCGTGCGTGGCCTGCTGCTGCTGCTCGTCGCCGTAGACGTTTTCGACTTCCTGCTTCTCGACTTCCTCGCTCACCTGCATCTTCAGGATCATGTCCGTTCCCTGTTCCTTCATGGAGACGAACATCTGTTCGAAGAGGGCGAAGCCTTCCTTCTTGTATTCGAGCTTCGGGTCCTTCTGCGCGTAGCCGCGGAGGTAAATGCCCTCGCGCAGCGAATCCATGCTCTGCAGATGGTCCTTCCACTTTGTGTCAATGATGTCCAGCAGCAGGAAGCGCTCAAGCAGGCGCATCTTGCGTTCTTTCACGGGGTAGCGCACCGTGCTCATCAGTCTGCCGGCCTTGAGCTGCTCCAGGATTTCGTCGGCGCGGATGTCCGACTCTTTCATGTTCAGCACTTCGGCCATCTTCTTGATGACAACCGGAGCAAGCTGCTCGGGCGGCAGTTTCAATTCCGCCTCGCTGTAGTAGAGCGGCTTTTCCTTCGGAACTTCGACCTCACCGAGCGCCTTGTCTTTCTCTTCGTACGCGGCTTTCACGCGGCTGAGAATCAGCGTTTCAATTTCTTCGGCCGTCTTGTTCTGCAGGTCCTGCACGGTCAGCTCGATGAGGAACTTGCGCTTGGCCCATTCGGAAATGTTGAGCAGCGCCTCCTGCGATGGCGGATTGTCGATGCATTCGTGGTCGATCTCCATGCCCACGACGTCCTCGACCCACTCCATCATCGTTTCTTTCAGTTCCTTCGACTCGAGGATCTTCTGGCGCAATCCGTAGATCAGCTTGCGCTGTTCGTTCATGACCTGGTCGTAGTCAAGCAGCCGCTTGCGCACGCCGAAATGATGTTCTTCGACGCGGCGCTGCGCTTTCTCGATCGAGCGCGAAACGATTTTGGATTCCAGCGGCACGCCGTCCTTCATTCCGCTGTAGCGCAGGAAGTCGCGCACCCAGTCCTTGGCGAAGATGCGCATCAGGTCGTCGTCGAGACACAGGAAGAACCGTGAACTACCCGGATCGCCCTGGCGGCCGGAGCGGCCGCGGAGCTGGTTGTCGATGCGCCGCGCTTCGTGGCGTTCGCTGCCGACGATATGCAGTCCGCCGAGCTCCTTCACGGTTTCGGCCAGGAGGAGCGGCGTGCGGCCGTGCTCGCGCCACCACTTCATCAGCGCCGCTTTGCGGCCCTCGGTCGGCGTTTCGTCGAAGAGCTTCTTGTCGAAGACCTTCAGCCAATAGCCGATGAGGTGCTCTTCCATTTCTTCGCGCGAACGTTTCGTGTCGAAGTCCTTGGGTGCCAGCGGCATGCCGTTGTGCTTCACGCTCTGCCAGAAGGCGATCTGCTCATCGATGGTGAAGCGGCCCAGCGTGATGTCCGTTCCGCGTCCGGCCATGTTCGTTGCGACGGTGATGGCGCCGAGCTGGCCGGCCTTAGCGACGATAATGGCTTCGCGCGCGTGCTGCTTGGCATTGAGAACCTCGAAGCGGCCCTTGAAGCCACGGCGTTCGAGCAGCCCGGCGAGCATTTCGGATTTTTCGACCGAGACGGTGCCGACGAGAATCGGGCGGCCCGTGGCGTGGACGTCTTCGATTTCCTGGCACACCGCTTCCCACTTTTCACGCTCGGTGCCGTAGATCACGTCCGGATAGTTGATGCGGCGCATCGGGCGGTTGGTCGGGATGCTGACGACTTCAAGTTTGTAAATCTGTCCGAACTCGCGCGCTTCGGTCAGCGCCGTTCCAGTCATGCCGGCGAGCTTCTTGTACATCTTGAAAAAGTTCTGAATCGTCACGGTCGCCAGCGTGTGCGTTTCGGCTTCCGGCTCGATCTTTTCGCCCGCGAGAACCTCCTTGGCTTCAACGGCCTGATGCAAACCGTCCGACCAGCGGCGGCCGTACATGATGCGGCCAGTGTGCTCGTCAACGATCAGCACCTCAAGCTTGCCTTCGCGGCCTTCCTGGATGACGTACTGAACTTCCTTCTTATAGAGTTCCTTGGCCTTCAGCGCGTTGTCGATGAAGTGCGGCCAGTCCATGTGCTTGCCGGTGTAGAAATTTTCGATGCCCAGGTAACGTTCGCATTCGCGGATACCCTCGGCGGTCAGCGTCACCGAATGGTCTTTCTCATCGACGACGTAATGTCCGATTCGGGGCTCTTCAAAAATGCCATGAAGACGCTGTTCCTGTACGCGGTCCTTTTCTTCGGCCGGCGTGGGCTGCAGATGTGCGGCGAGCTTGGCGGCCTGCAGGTAACGTTCGCCCACGTCGCCATCCGGCGAGCCGGAGATGATCAGCGGCGTGCGTGCTTCGTCGATCAGGATTGAATCGACTTCGTCCACGATCGCGAAATGGCGGACCTTCTGCACCTGCTTCTCGGCTTCCATTTTCATGTTGTCGCGCAGGTAGTCGAAGCCGAATTCGCTGTTGGTACCGTAGACGATGTCTGAACCGTAGATCGGGTGGCGGTCCCAGGAATCCATGTTGGACTGAATCGCGCCGCAGCTCATGCCGAGCAGCTCAAAAAGCGGCCGGTTCCAGTCGCAGTCGCGCTTGGCCAGGTAGTCGTTGACGGTGACGACGTGGACATACGCGTATTCGTCAGGGCGGCGTGGCAGCGCATTGAGGTAGCTGGGCAGAGTGGCCACGAGCGTCTTGCCTTCGCCGGTCACCATCTCCGAAATCATGCCGCGATTCTGGCCGTCCGAGCGGATCGGCGAGGCCATGCCGTGAAGCACCATTCCTCCGATGAGCTGCACGTCAAAGTGGCGCATGCCGAGCGTGCGCTTGCCTGATTCGCGCACCAGCGCGAAAGCTTCAGGCAGAATGCTGTCGAGGTAGCGTTCGACGTCTCCTTCCTCATCGGCTTTCGGATTCTTCTTTCGGATTTCAGCGATCTCTTTGCGGAATTGCTCGGTCTTACCGCGCAGTTCCTTGTCGGAGAGTTTGGCGATTTCCTTTTCGAGCGCGTTGATTTTCTCCACTACGGGGGCGAGCTTTTTCAGCACGCTGGCCGAGCGCGAGGGGAAAATTGTTCCGATGATATTGCCGAC
>DASPJR010000037.1:0-7929 GCA_035628505.1 Planctomycetota bacterium
TCCCGACAACTTTGCCGATTCTTCCTGAGTACTCATCGCAGTCCTCCTCCTGACCGTGGTTTAAGTCGACAACTTCACCATCGGCCTGGTCGAGGACTGCCTTTACTCATTCAAATTGTGCGAAAGAATTCGTACCTTATCACCACCTCGTTGACGGTCGTCGTCCAGCCGGCTACGTCCGTGCCACCGACAGTTCGAAATCCTTCGACGATCCAGGCATCTTCGTCGAACTGCCGCTCGTTAATCTGATTCGCACGCGCGTGAAGCCGTGGCGGGAAGCAGGCTACCCCGGTGCGACCGGACCGACGAAGCGTCTACTCGACCACTGGCGCGATGTTGAAGCCCGCGAAGGCCGGCGCTTCTTCTTCTGCCAACTCGAAGCCATCGAGACGCTCATCTTTCTGGCCGAAGCTCCGCCTTCTGAAAAGCAGGGCATCGTCATCCCAGGCGACGGCGGTCCGTTCGAGCGCCAGTGCTGCAAACTTGCAACCGGTGCAGGCAAGACCATCGTCATGGCGCTGACCATCGCCTGGCAGGTGCTGAACAAGATTGCCAATCCGCAAGATAAGCGCTTCAGCAAGCACGTCTTCGTTGTCGCGCCGGGCCTGACAGTGAAAAGTCGCCTGCAGGTGTTGCAACCGGAGAACGCCGAGAATTATTACCAGCTCTTCCAGATCGTGCCTCCGGCGTTGATGGACAAGATGCGCTTGGGCAAAGTGCTCATCCGCAACAGGCACGCGCTCGAATGGGAAACCGAAGAGCAGATCGCCAAGCGCAAAGGCGTAGACAAGCGCGGCGCCAAAAGCGATGAGGCTTATGTCCGCGGTGTGCTCGGCGAAATGGCCAGCGCGCGCAACATCGTCGTCATCAACGATGAAGCCCATCATGCCTGGCGCGTGCCGCCAGGAACCGAAGTTGCGGCCAGCAGGGATGAAGTCGATGAAGCGACCAAATGGGTCGGTGGGCTCGATCGCATCCATGCTGCGCGTGGAATCTCGCAGTGCTTCGACTTTTCGGCCACTCCGTTCATTCCTTCAGGCAAGAAGAGCAACGAAGAATCGCTCTTTGGATGGATCGTGTCGGACTTCGGCTTGAACGACGCCATTGAGGCCGGATTGGTCAAAACACCTCGAGTCGTCGTACGGGACGACGGCGTTCCCAACGCCAAGAGCTACAAGTCGCGGCTGTATCACATTTATGCCGACGCGGAGGTCAAAGAAGATTTAAACCGGCGCGCGGAAGAGCATGAACCTCTGCCCGATCTTGTGGTGAATGGCTATTATCTGCTCGGCAAAGACTGGCTGGAAGCAGCCAAGGCCTGGAAGGAAAAGGGGCATGTTGTTCCGCCGGTGATGATTACTGTCGCCAATCGCGTTGAGACTGCCGCGCGGGTCGCATACGCATTTACGCATGGAAAGATTCGTATCGAGGAGCTTGCTGATGCAGAACGCACGCTGCATATCGATTCGAAGGTTCTCGACGACGCTGAATCGCAGGACGAGCCCGCTTCTGTCGGCGCTGCCGCTGCCGGCGAAGCGGATGACGACGATGGCGAAGGTGGCGTTGCGACGAAGAAGCTAACAAAGAAAGAGCTCGCCGAATTGCTGAGACAGCAAGTCGACACAGTGGGACAGATAGGCAAGCCCGGCGAGCAGATCCAAAATGTCATTTCAGTCGGCATGCTGTCTGAAGGCTGGGATGCGCGGACGGTTACACACATCATGGGGTTGCGGGCGTTTTCCAGCCAGCTTCTGTGTGAACAGGTGGTCGGCCGCGGACTGCGACGAACCAGCTACGACGTAAACAAAGACGGTAAGTTCGATCCTGAGTACGTTAACATCTTCGGCGTGCCATTCACGTTCCTACCGCACGAGGGAGGAGAAGGAGCACCGCCGCCACCTCCGAAACCAAAGACTGAGATCAAGCCGTTGCCAGACAGGGCAGAGAAGTTAGAGATCACCTGGCCGAATGTGATTCGTATTGACCATGTATTCCGCCCGAAGCTACTGCTTAATCTCGGCGAGGTTCCACCCCTGGAACTCTATGTATCTACGACGGCAACGCTGGCAGCTATGGCGCCGATTGTTGAAGGCAAGCCGGACGTATCGCGCATCGCTGAAATCGATTTGCAGGAACTCGGAAAGAAGTTCCGCACGCAGAAGCAGATTTTCGAGATCGCACGCGACATTTACGACCAGATGAAGCCAACCTGGAGCGGCAGCAAGGACTATCTACTCGCGCAACTCATCGGCTTGGTCGAAAAGTTCATCAGCAGCAAGCGCATCACGATCATGCCAGCTCTATTCGAAACAGACGAACTGCGCCGACGCATCGTCATCACGCTCAATATTAACAAAGTCGTTCACCACATCTGGAAAGCGATTCGTTTCAAGAACACGCAGTCGCTGACTCCGATTTTTGATAACGAGAAGCCGATTCGAAGTACGGGCGACATGCTTCCGTGGTTCAGTGGCCGGCCGTGCGAGGCAACGAAGCTCTCACACATCAACTTCTGCGTCTACGACAGTAGCTGGGAAGCGAGCGAGTCCTACATACTTGACCGCGACAAACACGTAGCCTGGGCAAAGAACGACCATCTAAGCTTTGAGATTCTGTACGTCTTCGAAGGCGTCATCCATAAATTCCGGCCTGATTTCCTCGTACGGCTGACGAACGGCAAGATGCTGGTGCTGGAGATCAAAGGACAGGACAGCCGGCAGAACATCGCCAAGCGCGAGTTCCTGGACGAGTGGGTGCGTGCGGTAAACGAGCATGGCGGCTTCGGAGTATGGGCGTGGGATGTTTCGCGAATACCGGCAGACGTGCGGGACATACTTAATAAACACTCAACGATTTAGCAAGAGGTCAGCACTAATGATTCTACTTTTCGCGCCTGCTACCAAAGCACAACCGACGCTTTGATGTGTAAAGGCAAAGTGGGCCATGATTTCACGACCCTCAACCGACTCATGAAAATCACCGCAAACAGAACGTTCGTAACAAACCCTCGTAACATACTCAGGCCTGCACAATGCGTCCACCTATGAAAAAACCGGCGAGTTTCAGACTTAGGATCTGGTACCGAAAGGTGTAAGGGTTCAACTCCCTTCGTCCGCATTTACTTTATTGCACCTGCTTTATTTCACGATCGGCTGTGACTGGCGCAAGTATCCGAAAAGGTTGCGGATGTCTTCGTCGCTCAGGTTGTCGAGTATGCCCTCTGGCATCAGGCTGCTTCCGGCGGGAACCATTTTCTTGATTTCTGTCCGGCGCAGAGTGACTTCCGTGCCGTCCGCGCCGCGCAGCACGACGACGTTGGCGTCCTGATCGGCTACTATGCCGCTCAAACGCCGGCCGTCTGTCGCGGTCACGAGATAGTTCTGGAAACCTTCGCGAATCTCAGCATTCGGATCGATGATGCTGGTCAGCATCGTACTGAGATCGTCACGCTGATAGCTGGTCAGATCCGGTCCGACTTTGCCGCCCTTGAAGAAGAGCGTGTGGCACACACCACAGTTCGCCGCAAAAAGCGGCTCGCCTTTGTAGGGATCGCCCTCGCGTGCGGCGATGATCCCACGAACCTGCTCAATGCGCGGCCGCAGGCTTTCGCGGGCAGCCGGCGCCACCGCGGGAAAGTGTTTGTCGAGAAGCGCGGTCAAGCTATCGTCCGAATGCTGGCGCAGCCGCGAGAGTAGATCGGAACTGAACGCAGAGCGCTTGATTTTTCCGGCTGCGAACGTCTCGACCAGGCGCGTGCTCCAGCTTGCGCGCGTTGCAAGCAGATTCAGCGCGGCGCCCTGCAGGACTGGAGCGGGCAATCCAGGTAGAACTTTGACTACGGATTCTGCGATCGCCGGACCATCGTAAAGTTGCAGCGCGCCAAAAGCAGCGGCGCGCAGATCGACAGGGCCTTCCTGTACGGCAATATTCAAGAGAGCCGCCGAGGCGGCATCGTTCTTCACTTCGCCGAAAACACGCACGGCCGCCAGGCGCTGCGGCATCGCGGCTTTTTCATCGGCGAGCAACTTCATGGCTTCGTCAACTGCCGCCGCCTCGCCCTGCCGCACACGAAGAATCAGCGACATGCGCCCGGTTGCTGCCAGCGCCTTCATCAGTTCATCCGGCAAAACAGGAACTGGGCGGCCTTTGAATGCTTCTTCGAACCCGAGCATCAGCGCGTTGCGCTCGGCATCACCCGGTGCCTTGGTGAGCAGCGTTGCGCACGCAGAAAGTTCCTGGCGCGTGCCGGACGCGGCAAATCTGCGCATCAGTTTTGACGCCAGCGACTGGCGCACGAGCGGCGCTTGCCAGAAGTCGGGCTGGTCGAAGAGCGCCAGGACCGCTTCGCGCTGGTTCGCGCAGTAGGATTCCATGACCAGCCACGCCATGAAGGGAATGAAAGCGTCGCCCGTATCATCGGAACGGTGCGCAATAGCCTTCAGCAGAGGCAGCCCCTGTCCGGATGGCAGCCGCAGCGCGCTGGAAAGAATCTGGCAGCGAACTTCCGCATCAGACTCAGTGGCTGCTTGCGCGATCAACTGGGCGGCGAAAGCAGGCGGCAGATTGCGATCATCGCCGAGCACGCGGATGGTCCAGGCACGAACGACAGCGTCTGGATGCTTGACTGTCTTCAGAGCAAGTTTTTCGTCAAGCCGCCCCATCTGATGCAGCGCCCAGAGCGCCTCGAGCGCCGGATGCGTTGACTCTTTTTCAAGCAGCGCCAGAAGCAACGGGAGCGACGCCGGATCGCGGCGCTCGCCCAGCACGCGCACGGCCGTCTGGCGATGCCACATATTTGGGTGAGACAGCAAAGCAACGAGCTCAGCGGCGCTCTTTACAGCCAGATTCGTATCGCGTTCGAGCGGCAGATCTTTGCCTCGGAGGCGGTAGATCCGGCCGGTCGCCGGATCGATCTGGCTCTGGTAATTCTGTCCGTGCGCGATGAACTCTTCGCGGAAATCGGCAATGACAAGGCTGCCGTCCGCGGCATTGGCAAGGTAGACGGGCCGGAAGGTCCGATCATCGGTGCGCAGCGGCACGCCGGTGTCGCTCGTCTGAAAGGTCGAACCCACCCGTTTGCGTCCGGCAGCGATCAGTGAATGATGCAGCGGATCCGCGCCGATGAATTTTCCGCGCCAGCGTTCCGGCAGCGCGGTACCCTCGGCCATGATCGTCATGTGGGTAAATCGGGGGATCGGGTTCGTGCTGCGCATCATCGGCAACTCGCCGAAATCGTAAAGATGCGAGGAGGGGCCGAACTTGCCGGGATCTTTTCCCTGCTTGAGATAATGCCCTTCCTGGATGTGGTGCCAGCCGCGGGTCTCGCCGCCGTTGTGTCCGGTGAAGAGCCTTCCTTCCGCATCGAACGACACTCCGAACGTATTGCCGCTGCCGTCCGCAAAGATCTCGTAAATCTTTTTTTCAGGATGATAGCGCCAGACCATGCAGCCTTCGATATAGACGCCGGTCGCATTTGGCGGATCGACATCGGGCCGCGTGATGCGCGCTGTCGTCGTGCTGCCCTGCGCCCCGTACAGCCAGCCATCCGGGCCCCACGCCAGCCCGTTAGCAACGCTGTGCGTGTCTTCCAGGCCGAAACCCTGCAGACGCACTTGCGGGGGACCGTCGGGAACATCGTCGCCATTGGCGTCGGGATAGAACATGAGATACGGCGTGTTCATGACCCAGATTCCACCATAGCCGCGCAGTGCCGCATTGGCCATGTTGAGGCCGCTGAGAATGTTCGTGTGTTTTTCGTAAACGCCGTCTCCGTCGCGGTCCTCGTGAACGCTGATGATATCTGCGCCCGGCGTGTGATTGGGCGGCGCCGGAGGAGTGCGGTCGTACTTGGAGCGGTAATACTTGTCGCGGCTGATCATCTTGACGCCGGCGGGAAAGGGATATTGCCGATACTGCGCCACCCACATCCGCCCGCGCTCGTCGAAACTTACATGCGTGGGTTGAGCGACCTGCGGCTCGTGCAGGAGCTCCTCGACGACCAGGTCGCTCTCCGGCTTCAGGTTTTTCAGGGCATCGGCGGGCGCGACAAATTTGCCACGCGTCGGCGCGTCACTCATCTGCATCACTGACGTGGCTGGACGAAAATCTTTCTCAGCATAGACAGCATGCGCTGGCGCCGTCGCGGACGGTTTGAGCTCGCTTTCGGACGGCTGGCGCATGGCGAGCAGCCACGGACGGTCCATTCTGATTTCATCAAAGTAGCCGGCGAACAGCGGCGCGACCGTCAAGCCGCGTGGTGTGGCCGCTCCGTCGATTTCAAGGACGAGGCTGTTGTAGACACCTTTTTCGAGAATGCCCTTGGGAACTTTGAAGCGCCGCGGTTTGTCGGCGGGGATGTCACGGGACTCGATTATTTTCTGGCCATTGAGCAGAACTGTGAAGGCGCCAGGAAGATCCTGCAGAGTCAACGACATGGATTCGCGCCACAGTTCGCTTCCGCCACTGCTGCCTGTCATGTTTTCCGGCACACGCAGCCACGCACGAAGCCATACCTTGACGCCCGGAAGAGGCTTCGCCTGCGCGTCCGCGACGGGACGCAGTTCCTCCGCGGCTTCGCCGGCGACACCATTTACGCTCGCGAGCAGTGCCCAGAACAGAGCCAACGCACACTTGGATCTCATATATTGATCCTCCGTACTGGAAGGTTCTGGTCAGTGCTACCGGCTGTTCTTCTTATTACGCGTTTGCGGGTTGTATACACATAATTTGGCAAGAGGGTCACTTTTTGCGCCGATTTGGTGGGTGCATGAAACGAAACAAAGTAGGTTGGTCAAACCAGGTATGAACTGTATGTCCACCCCGCTGATAATTTTTAAGAGCGACTGTCCGCAGATGGCCGTCTTGATGAAGCGTTTCAAATAGGCAGCGCCACCCTCTCCTGCTCCAGAGAAATAATTTCTGCCAACGTTCTGCTCGAATTTAAAGATCGCTTCCTTGCTTGTCGTTCACGTTACTGACAACTCCGTCGCAAACACAAAAAACTTTCGTGAAAGACCAACTAATCAGATTTTGCGACAACGGTCTTTTCGGCGGAAGGTAGTTTGGATAACCGCGGAGACACGCCATGAGAATTATGCTCGCCTTGTCTGTCCTTTTCGCCGTCGCAACACTGGCGCAGGAACCTTTCACGCCCGGAACCACGCAGATTCCGGAGCTCGCGTGGGAAGAGCGCTCCGACTGGATTAACGTAAAGAAAGACGGTGCGAAAGGGGACGGCGTCGCAGACGACACCGCAGCCATTCAAGCCGCGTTCGAGCGTATCAAGGGCGGCGTCATCATGGGCGCTACGATTTATTTTCCGCCTGGAACGTACCGCATTACAAAAACAATCGAGCCCCCCGAGACGCATCCGGCGGGGTCGCATCTGGCCTTCACAATGATCGGACATGGCCGCACCACCATCCTGAAATGGGATGGCGAAGCCAAAGGCAGGATGTTTTGGACCAAGCACGGCATGCCGCAGGCGCGCTTTGTTGGATTGACCTGGGACGGACAGCGCAAGGCTGCGGTCGGCTTTGAACATTCCTCGATCAAATATTTTGAAACGGAAGTGCGCCATCAGCACGAAGCGTATTTCAATTTCACCGAGGCCGGCATCCGCGTCGGGCTGAACACCACGATCGCGACGGCCGAGACTGTTTATGACAATTGTCTTTTTGTGGACTGCGGCACGGGAACGCTTCTGCAGAGCCATAACGTCCTGGATCATACCTTCCGCAATTGTGAATTCCGCCGCTGCGGCACTGGCATTGCCAGCCTGGCCGGCACCAATTTTTATGCGATGGACTGCCGCTTTGAGCAGAGCCAACACACCGATATCCGCTCGCACGGGGAGGCGGGAAGTTCCGTCAGGCGCTGCACGTCTCAGAATTCGGCGCAGTTCGTGATCCATCAATCGGGTGTGTCGCC
>DASPJR010000038.1:0-130854 GCA_035628505.1 Planctomycetota bacterium
CCGCAGCAGAACAGTTAGCGGCTCGGTTTCCGACAAGCATCCGACGGCGTAAGTGCCGTAGGCATCGCTGAGCTCCAGCGTGCCTGCCTCAACTCGCCCATCGGGATGGAAATCGATGTACTCACGCTGACCGGCCGGCGATGAAATCCACTGCGCGTTGGTGCCTTGAGGAAACGAGAAGTGCCGGCCGAACTCGTTGCCGAGTTCTTCGAAGTTCGCACCGCGCTGAGCCGTCAGCCAGTATTCGCCGTGTGCCGGATCGACATTCAAGCGGTAGACCGCCCCGGTGCTGACCGACTGCGTGCGAGCGTATTGTCCCAAAGCGATGACATTTGCGGCGGCATCGGCGCTCTTGCGGCCATGCATGAAGTTGCGCAGCGACGGCGCGGCAACGGCGACGGCGATGCTCATCACCAGCATGACCAGCACGAGTTCCAGCAGCGTAAAGCCGCCGGTGCGCTTAGCGCTTGGACCAGTTGTCAATGTCATCTCCGCCGCCTTCCTGGGCGTTGGGTCCGTACGAATACAGGTCATAGCCACTTGCGTTATGCGTTCCGGGCGAGCGGTACACATAAGGCGTGCCCCAGGGGTCATTCTCAACGGCTCGCTTGAGATAAGGACCTTTCCAATCCTTTGCGTTCGCGGGCTGCTCGAGCAGAACTTTCAAGCCTTCGTCGGTCGTGGGATAGCGGCCCGTGTCGATCTCGAACGCGTCGAGCGCGGTGCCGATGTTCGCAATTTCAGTCGCGGCCGCGGCGATGCGGGCCTGCTCAGAGCGCTTTGTAAATTTCGGCACCACCATTGCCGCCAGCACGGCCAGGATCACCAGCACGAGCAGCAGTTCAACCAATGTGAATCCGCGGGGCAGATGGCGAAGGCTGGAATTCCGGTACGTCATGTCTGGCGTCCTCACTTTGTTTATTCTCTCACTACTTCACAAGATCCTGCAGCTGGAACAACGGCATCAGCATTCCGACAACGACCGTTCCGATCACGGCGGCCATCACGAAAAGCAGCAGCGGCTCGGCCAGCGCGACCAGCATGCGCAAGCGGCGGTCGAGATCGCTTTCGAAGGCGACTGACATGCGCATCAACTCTTTGTCGAGCCGTCCTGTTTCCTCAGCGACGGCAATCATCTCGGTCACCGATGCGGGAAAGAGGCGCTCGGTGGCCCCGAGGCTCTTGGACAAACTCGCGCCGTGCTGAACTTCTTCGATCGCAGTGGCAACTGTGTCGGAAAGAATCTGGTTGCCGATCGCTTCCTTGGCGACTTTCAACGCGCTGATCAGGCCCACGCCGGAGCCGAGCAGCGTCCCCAGCATGCGGCTGAACCGTATCAGTGCGAAGCGCGCAACGATGTGGCCGAGAATGGGAGTGTGCAGCGCAATCTTCTCAACAAGACGACGGCCGGCCTCGGTTTCGAGCGTTCGCTTGATCGCGATGAACAATAAAACTCCGCCGATCAGCACGAAGACGCCTTTGTGGAGCACGATCTCGCTCGCGGCGACAATCATGCGTGTCAGCCACGGAAGCGAGGACCCGAAGTCTTTGAAGATCAGCGTGAACTTTGGGATAAAATAAGTGAGCAGGAAGATCAGCACGCCAACGGCCAGCGTCGCCAGCACCAGCGGGTAGACCATCGCGGCTTTGACCTTGCCTTTCAAGTCCTGCTCGCGCGTCTGGAATTCGGCGATCTGGTTCAGCACCGAATCCAGGAATCCACCCGTTTCTCCGGCACGCACCATGGCGACATAAACCTTGGGAAAGGTGCGCGGGTATTTGGCCAGCGCGTCTGCCAGCGAGGTGCCGCCGACGACATCGTCGTGAATCGCCGTCCACAGTGCACGCGCTGACGGACTGGTCGTTTCGCGCATGATGATGGTCAGACCGCGGCTGAGCGGGATTCCAGCGCTGAGCAGATTGGCGAGCTCAAGCGTGAAAGAGTCGACCTGCGCCTGAGAAGCCCGCGCGGCCGCAGGCGCGACTTTCCTGACCGTAACGGGCCCGGCTGAATGTTCCTGGACAAGAACCGGCGTGAAGCCGCGCTGAATGACCTGCTCAACAGCGCTTGCGCGGCTGTCGGCAGTCAGCGTGCCGGCACTTTCCTGTCCTTTCAAATCCAGCGCCCTATAGGCAAAAACAGGCATTCCTGCTCTCCGTTACGCGTGGCCGTTGACGGGCTCATCTTTTGTTGCACGCATGACTTCTTCAATCGTGGTCGTCCCGCTGAGGATCAGACGCCAGCCATCCGCACGGAGGCTGCGCATGCCCTGCTTGGTCGCAATCTTGCGAATCTCTCCGGCGGACGTGCGGTTCATAATCGCCGCGCGAATTTCGTCGCTTACCGACATCATTTCGCAGATGCTCATGCGTCCGCGATAGCCGGTTCCCTGGCATTCACGGCATCCTTTTCCGCGGAAGGTGGTCTTGGGCAGCTCGCGTCCGGCTTCGAGGCGGATCGTGTTCTTGGCAGGGATTTCGTACTCTTCTCTGCACTTTTTGCAGATCAGCCTGACCAGCCGCTGCGCCAGCACGCCTTCCAGCGAGGAGGCGACCAGGTACGGCTCGACGCCCATGTCCACGAGCCGCGTCAGCGCGCCGGGTGCGTCGTTGGTGTGAAGCGTGGAAAACACGAGATGTCCCGTCAGCGAAGCCTGGACGGCAATCTCTGCCGTTTCACGGTCGCGAATTTCGCCGATCAGAATGACGTCGGGATCGTGGCGCAGAATCGAGCGCAAGCCGAGCGCGAAGGACAACCCTGACTTGGTATTTACCTGAATCTGATTGATGCCGCGCAGGTAATATTCGACGGGATCTTCGACAGTGATGATCTTGCGTTCAGAATCGTTGATGCGCGATAGCGCGGCATAAAGCGTTGTCGTCTTTCCGCTGCCGGTCGGGCCGGTGACAAGAAAAATGCCGTGCGGCAGATCGAGAATGCGTTCGATTTCGGCGCGGTCATCGGGGGCCATGCCAAGCTGTTCAAGGCCCAGCAGCGCAGAACTGCGGTGCAGCAAGCGCAGGACGATACCCTCGCCGTGCAGCATCGGGATCACTGACGCACGAACGTCGAGCTCATCATTTCCGATGCGCAGCTTGATGCGGCCGTCCTGCGGCAGCCGCTTTTCAGCGATGTTCAAATGAGCGAGAATTTTGAGGCGCGAAATAATCGCGGCCTGGAACTGCTTGATCTGCGACGGGACGTTGACTTCCTGAAGCACGCCGTCCACGCGGTAGCGCAGGCGCAGCTCGTGTTCGAATGGCTCGAAGTGGACGTCCGTCGCGCGGAGTTGTATGGCTTCCGCGAGCACCTGATTGACGAACTTGATCACCGAAGCTTCGCCTGCAGCCTCGGCAAGATTGACGTCATCTTCTTCTTCGACCGCGACGGTGACGCTTGGCCCGTCCGCCTCGTTCGTCATCGTCTCAATCGTGTCTGCGCCGACGCCCAGGTACTTGCGCGCGCAACGGTCGATTTCGGAACCCAGCGCAAGCGCGACGCGGCAGTCGAAGCCAGTCGCCATGCGCAATTCGTCGAGACCCGTCGAATCAAACAGACGCGACGCGGCGATCGTGGCGACATCGTTTTCGATTGAGATGGGGATAAGCCGGTGCTTCAGCAGAATGCGGACGGGAAAACGCTGCAGTACTTCCTTGCTCAAGCTGATGTTGCTCAAGTCCAGGAACGGCACGCCAAATTTTGCGGCGAGAAAGCGAAGTGTCTGCTCTTCGCTGAGCACGCCGGACGTCACGAGCACTTCGTCCAGCGGCTTGCCTTCAGATACCAGCGGGCGCACGCGTTCGGCGCCGCTGGCATCAAGAAGACCTTGAGCTTCCATTTCACTGAGCAATGAATTCACGCGCAATCCCCGTTGTCAACCAGCGGAGCAGGCGAGGGTGCCTGCCCCGGACAATCACAGACTGCCTAGTCGAGCATTCCCATCATCACTAATTGCGCTTCCTGGCGCGGCGTGAGCAGTTCCCGCAGTTCCTCCTGCGCCTTCTTCAGTTCCGCACGCGCTTTGTCGCGCGCTTCGCGCAGCTCGGTCAGCTTATCCTTAACAGCCTTGTCGCCTTCTTTCGCATCAACCAGCTTCTGCAGTTCCTGCGACTTGCGTTCGACGTCGTTCTGCGGCTCGCGCGCGGGAGCCGTGTTTCCGCCACCGCCTTCACCACTGCGGCGCCGGAACAGCATGCCCATGCCGCTCATTCGCGTCTGCGTCTGGACCTTCTGCACGGCTTCGATTTTCGGCTGCAGGGCCTTCCATTCGTCGTCAGACGGCGCCAGCGTCTCTTTCAGGCGCTCCATCATGCGCTGACGCATCTGCTCGGGATCGAAGTTGCCGCGCTGACGGTTGCTGTTGCCACCGCCGCCTTCGCCTTCGCCCGCGAATCCCGAAATACTCATCATTGCAAGCAGGACGAAGCATCCTGCCAGAAGTTTTCGCGCTGTCATGTCTGGTTCTCCTCTTTGACATACGAGTGAATATATGCGCGCGCGACACACGCGGGCATGTGCTCAGCTCTATTACCTGAATTCTCCCGACGGATTCGGTGGCGGCCCTTTGCCGTCGTGCGTTCCGGATTGATGTTTGCCTTCGCGGCGGCGTTTGGTGATTTCCTCGTATTTTACGCGCTGCTCCTTGTTCAAAATGGCCTTGGTCTTTTCGGCGGCTTCATCACGTGCTTTGCGAGACTTCTGCGAGAGCTCTTCGATTTTTGCCTGGTAAGCGCTTTGAATGGCTTCGAAACGAGGGCGCTGTTCGTCGGTGATCAGTGCGCGCATGGCTTCGTCACGTTCCTTCTGAGCGGCCTCGCGCGCTTCGCGCTGCATCTGCCAGCTGTTGTTTTTCATGGCTTCAGTCCAGATCGCTTTCATTTTCTCGCGCTGCTCGGGAGTGAGATTGAGCTCACCCAGGAAACGGTCTGACTGAGGCTGCGCAGCCGGGGGCTGCTTCAGGAGCATTCCAGCCAACAGGCCGGCACCAAAAGCGGTGAGAAAACAAATCACAAAAAGGATGCGCGATTTCATCGGTCTTCCCGGAAGAGGGCCTGCACGAGAATGTCTTCTTCGTCAGGCGCGGGTGCGGCATCAATCTGTTGCGTTATCGCCAGCCGTTCCCATGAGCGCGCCTGCGTGGTCGTGGATGAGTCGTTGGACATACGCAGCAGGGCAATTCCACAGCCCAGGAACACGATTGCAGCGGCCGCGGTGAAGAATTGAGCGAATTGAAGCATGCGCTTCTGTTGCAGTTGAGCACTGAAAGCCATACGCGGGCGGCGGTCGTCCAGTGGTGCTGAAGAGAGAAATGCCGAGAGACGCTCCAGCCGCGCCAGTTCAAGACGGCATTGCGCGCAGCTTTCGCAGTGCTGAGCAAAGGAACTTTGTTCGTGCTCCGGCAGCGCGCGATCATGGTAGGCGCTGACTTTAGGGAGTTGTGGACAGTCCATGCGTCACTCCGTTAGTCCAGGTAATCTTTCAAAAGGAGCTTCAATTCCTGGCGCGCGCGAAAGAGCCGCGATTCGACAGTTCCAGCGGGAATCGCCAGCACCTCGGCAATTTCGCCGTAGCTCATGCCATCGAGCTCACGCAGAACGATCGCCTCGCGGAATTCTGGACGGAGCGACTGGAGCACTTCCAGCACGTCTATGCGAATTTCCTGAGCCACTGTCGGGCCAGCTGAGGAACCCTTCAGCAAGGAAAGCGACGCTTCCGAGAGCTGTAGCCGCTGGGCGGCTTTACGAATACGTCCGGAGCGATGATGACGCGCTGCACGCAGGTACAGAATGCGCGTGAGCCACGTCTTCACCGATGAGCGCGATTCAAAATTGGCCAGACCTTCGTATGCAGCGAGGAACGTCTCCTGGACGATGTCCTCAGCGTCGCTGCTCTGCCCGGTTAAGAAATAACCCATTCCAAACAACTCCCGTTCGTAGCGTTCCACCAGCGCATCAAACGCCAGATCGTCGCCGCCCTGCGCCCGGCGGAGAAGTTCGGCGTCAGAGTTCGACGCAGACGCATCGCCTTGGGAAGCAGGTCTCGGAGTCATAGTTCCTTTTGAACGGCAGTTTCTTCCCGCAATCTGAGAACATTTTCAGCCGCGCCGCAGCTGGGCTCTATATAAGGAGAGAGCGCGGCCGTTCCTGCTGCAGGCATTAGCGAGAAAAAAGGGTTCAAAATACATCCAAACGCAAGAATGCGTGTTTTCAACTGCTCTGAGGGAATGTACCTTGTTATAACATTTCAGGGTTGATGGAGTTAATGGTGAAAGGCGAAGCAGACGAAACGTCGCTCAGCGAAGAACTCGAGCTTGCGCGCAGGCAGGCAGAACTCTACGGCAGAGACGTCGCTGCGCTTTTCAAGGCTGAACGGAAACGGCGCCAGGAACTAGAAGCCGAACGCAACGCCTTGCGCATCGCCCAGAGCCGGCTGCATCGCCTGCTGGAATTCAGCCCGGCCATGATTTACGCGTGCGCGCCTGAAGGCCATGGCGCCATGAGCTTCATGAGCGAAAATGTGCAGGCGCAGCTCGGGTATCCAGCATCGAGTTTCACTGCAGATCCAACATTCTGGATCAGCCGTGTGCACCCTGACGATCTCAGCCGCTCGCCAGCAGATGTTGCCAGCCTGAAGTCTGGGAAAAACAGCTTCGAATACCGCTTTTTGCATGCCGACGGGTCGTACCGCTGGATGATCGATCATGTTACTCTCCAGCCCGCCACTGAGGGGCGCCATTCCATTCTGCTCGGCTTCTGGATGGATGTCACCCGCGACCGGCGCATGCGCGACATACGCCGGGAAATGCTCAGCCTGCTGGCCCACGAACTGAACACGCCCATGGCCGTTCTTCTCGGCATGGAGCGTTTGCTCGAAACCAGCACGGGTGAATTCCGTGCTGAAATCCTCGCCGCGATACGTTCGAATCTTGAGCGCCTTCATCATACGATTACCGACGTCCTCAGCATTGCAGAGATCCGCGCCGGCGGCCTGGCATCGAACTCCGGGGAGGTCTCAATCCCCGCATTGCTGCAGCAGCTTGCCGAACGGAATTCTGTTCGGTTCAGCCCCAAAAACATACGTTGCGAGGTATGTGCGGATCCTGCACTACCTCCTGTTCCGGGTGATGTGCGGCTGCTGGAGCGCGCTTTGTATGAGCTGCTCGACAATGCCAGCACGTATGCTCCGCAGAACTCCACGATAATGCTCGAAGCGTATGCGGATGGAGACTCAACTGTAATCGCTGTTGAAGATGACGGACCGGGTATTGACGATCGTGACCGGCAGAAAATCTTCGAGGAGTTTACGCAATCCGAGAACGTATTCACGCGCCGCCATGAAGGGCTGGGGCTCGGGTTGCCGCTTGTGCGGCGAATTGCGGAAACGCACAACGGCACTGCAGTGGCTGAGGCACCCAGGCGGTTGAAGGGTGCGCGGCTTGTGCTTTCGCTGCCGCGCGCAAACGAACAGCAGGATGCGCGAGCGGAAATTCAACGGCTGCAGCTGGAACTGGCAGAATCGCAAAAGCAGAACCTCGCGTTTGCGTCAGACCTGGCGAAAACCTATGCCGCCGAGCGGCACAACACGCATGCGCTCATGAAAACGAAGGAGCAACTTGAGCGTTCCGCGAAACTGGCGACGCTCGGTGAAATGGTCGCTGCGATCGCTCATGATGTCGGCAATATGATTTCACCCATCGGCGGCTATGCCGATCTGCTGGCCATGAATCCCGATCTGCCGGAGAACTGCAAAAAATACACCCGCCGCATCCAGGAGTCGACCACGCGCGCGGCAACCATGCTGCGGAGCCTGACAGATTTCGGCCGCCGCAGTGAGGGGCGAGCGCCAGTTCATATCGGCGATGTAATCAAAGAAGCGTACGAACTGCTGGAATACAACTTGTCGCGCAAGGGCGTTAGGGTCGTGATGAACATTGAATCTCCTCTTCCGTCGGTGCACGCCGATGCCGGACAGATTGAGCAGGTGCTGATCAACTTAATGGTCAATGCGCAGCATGCGATGGACCCCAACGGCGGCGAGATGCGGATTGAAGCTAAGAACATAAAAGACTGCATTCGAGTGAGCGTCACGGATAAAGGATGCGGCATTCCCGAAAACGTGATGAAACGCATCTTCGAGCCATTCTTTACGACGAAGGAAAAGGGGAAGGGAACCGGACTGGGGCTTTTCATCTGCCACCAGATCATTGACTCGCATGGTGGCGCCATGGAGGTTCAATCGGCTCCTGGCAACGGTTCCGAATTCAGTTTTACCCTTCCGGCGTTGCCTCCGAAAAAGAAAGAAACTCCGTAAATGCTGTCCTTTGTTACCTGGCTGAGTTGCTCAATTCGTAGAGTGAGCCGTCTTCGCCAAGCAGCAGGACGTCATCGACGCCCTTGCCGTGCTGATCGGCGCGAGTCCACGGGCTGGCCGCTGAAGGCGCAACTGGCAGAGGCTGCGCTCCATTTGCCGTCAGATTGTTGTGCGATGTCTCGTCGACGAAGAACGCACCCAGCCCACGGTTCACCAGCAGCAGCGATCCGGTTGCACCCGTAATCAACAGATCGATCCCAGTCTCTTCGTCCATCTGTACGGCAACGGCCTGGACATTTTTGAAGCCATCTTTGAACTTCTCAAATTTTTTCAGGTCAATTCCCGTGAGGCGCGAAAAATCTGCTGGAGGGCCCCCGTCTGCGTCGATCGCATAGCGCATGATCGCGCCACTTGCGATTGCCAGCACATGCGGCTTACCCGTATCTCCGAAATCGCCGAATGTCGCGAAACTTGCCTCGCCGTTCCAGAGCGTCTTCGCCGGCCGCGCCGTCCACGGCTTGTCCGCTGCTCCCGGATTCTCGAACACTCGCAGCTCGCCGCTGGCAGATGCCAGTAGTGCATCGAGCTTCTGATCACCGTTCACGTCCAGCAGCGCAGCGGTGAGCGGAGTGCCCTTCGGCAATTCAAGCGTGGACTTCGCCGCAGCGAACTTGCCGCCCTGGTTCAGCCACAGCGTTCCATCGAGCAGCACGTCGGCTTTGCCGTCGCCATCGACGTCACCACTGGCGTGATAATCTCCGGCATTGCCCCATGCGCCCGCACTAGCAGAGCCGTCTTCGAAGTTGTCGCCTTGGGCCAGGAACAGCTTCGTACCGGCACCCGAGCCGACCAGTAGATCAGGCTTCTTGTCACCGTTGACGTCGCTGGCCAGAATCCAGGAGGGCTTCTGTACGGCAAGTTTGCCGCGCTTTTTTACGCCTCCGGCGAAGGGCTTGTGTTTCCAGTCGTTGATGATGCTGTCGTTGCCGGCGTTCATGTCCGTGACGAGCTTCACCAGCGCCGAGGTGCGGCCGGGAAAACTGGGCTTGAGGTCTTCTTTCACCTGCACCGTTCGCCAGACGAGCATGTTTGAATTTGGTACGCTGGTCGCGAGAAGCCATGTGTCTGCGACATGAATGAGTCCCTCATTTGGATTGTTCATGATCAAAACGATTGGCTGGTTGGCGGCAGCGTCTTTGATCAGCTCGGCTGGAGCTGCGATCTGGACGCGGATCTTCGGTCCAGGTGCTTTGCCCTTTAGCGCTGTGCCTAATTCAACTGAAAGCACACGTGAGTCGGCTGCGACTTCGGTGATTTTGCCGGGCACGACCGCCTGGCTTCCTTTGTAGACCTTTTCAACGGTGAGCTCGACCTTGATTAACGCACAAGCTGGCGAAATTAGTGCAGAAATAATTACAACGCCGACGACGACTGACAGGTAGTATTTAAGCATTCAGTTAAGATCCTCTTTGGTTGGGCTGCTATGGAGTACACCTTGCAAACCTTCCGAAGAAAACGATTTTACAATGCCTTAACAGAATTTATAAACTCGGCCATGCTTCTTTTCCCTGGCCGTTACGCGATGCGTCCTGCAACTGCGGAGGTCGGCATGAAAACAGTCCCGCGCGGTGGACTTCGTTGCGCGCTCGCTTTCACTTCTATCTTTTACTTCTCCTCGCTTCCGCCCGTTCTAGCGGAAGATGGCGCCGATGCCGCGGCGCTGGGCATCCTCGATACCGGTCGCAAGGCCTACAACGAAGGCAAATTCGATGTCGCCGCTGAGCGCTTCCGCGAGTTCCTGAAAGCCAACGCGCAGAAGAAGGAAGCCCCTGCGGCTCAGTACGGCCTGGCCCTGGCGCTGCTGGAGTTCCCACAACGAGATGACGGCGCAATCATCGCGGCTCTTCAATCGGTTGTCGCTCAGCAGAATGCACCCGAACGCCCCTATGCACTCTTCTATCTCGGCTCGGTGCAGCGCCGGCAGGGGATGCAGTCAGCCGACCAGGCCATTGCAAAACCGGCCGAGGCTGCAAACCACAAGGCTGCGGCCGCCAAGCTGTTTGAGGAGGCGCTGAAAAACTTCGACGCTGCGGGTAGTGAGCTCGCAAAAATCGCAAAGCCGGCCGAGAAAGGTGTCTCTCCCGAACAGGAATGGATGCACCGCTGCCGCTGTGAGCAGAGCGATGTTCTGCTCCGACTGAATAAGGAAAAAGAGGCTGCCGAGCTTGCGAAGAAGCTCATTGATGATCCTGCACTGGCCGCAAGTCCTCTCCGCGAGTTATCGCTTTATCAGCTTGGCTGCGCCCTTTTCGCGTTGAAAGAACACCGTGGCGCCGGGCGGGCGCTGAGCCAGACGGCGCCCTTCGAGCAGGACTTCGGTCTGCATGCACGTTACCTGCTGAGCCGCATTCATCACCTCAGCGGCGAATACCCGGAAGCGGGCGCAGGATATAAGGCGCTGTTTGCGAACTACGAAGCAAACAAAAAATTTGCCGCCGAAGCAATGAAGAACCCTGCTGCGCACAAGCCCGCTGACCGAGCGCGCTACGAAACCCTGCTCAAGCCTCCGCCGGAATTCATCAGCCGCTCGGTCTTTTATCAGGCTCTGCTGCTCGCTGAGGCCGGTGAATACGGTGAGGCGTTAAACGGTTTCAATGCGTACGTAACACAATTTCAGAATCACCCTCTTATAGATGAGGCCAAGCTGCGCCTGGGCTATTGCATGGTACAGCTGAAGAATTTCGGTGAAGCAGCAAAGGTTCTGCAGCCTCTGCAGGGTCATGCGCAGCTGGGCGACCGGGCGATGTGGTGGCTCGCCAAGGCGCAACTGGGGCTGGCTGATCCGAACAATGCACAGGTTTTTGAGCAGGCTGCTAAGGGCGCGATCGACCTGCTGGCGAAAGCGGCGGAGAAAGCCGCTGCGCTGGGGCCATCAGATGCGGAAGCAAAAACCCGCCGCGCCGACATTCTGCTTGAACTTGGGGACACGCAGCAGCTTGCGAAACAGTACAAGGAGGCTGCGGCGACGTACGAAAAAGTTGTTGCTGAGAATGGAACGTCCGAGCGCGCGGAGGAGGCGACTGAGCGGCAGATCACGGCGCTTCACCTCGGTAAGGCGTTCAACGAATCGGAGGCGCTCTGCCAGAAGTTCGAAAAAACCTGGCCCAGGAGCACGCTTTTAGGTTCGGTCTGGTTTCGCAGTGCTGAGAACGCGTGCCTGGAGGCGATGGCGGCGGCAAGTGATGCGAAAGCTGCAGAAAACCGCGCGAGCTGGGAAAAGCAGTTTGACGAAGCAATCTCGCGCTACAAGCGGCTGCTTGAAAAGCATCCAGAGTTCGCGTACGTGAATCTCGCGCGCTACGGGATGGCAACAGCCCTCTTTCAGCGCGAAAAATATAACGAAGCGTATACGTCCCTGCGTGTGATTCTCGATGCGGACCGCAATGGCCCGCTCGCGGGTGTCAATTATCTGCTCGCGGACTGTCTGATCCGGCAGTTTCCTGCAGAAACGAACGATGCGATTCAGGCCGCAAAGCTGCTGGACCGCGCTGAGCAGGCCGCGCGGCTGCTCGAGAAGTACGTTTCCTCGTCACCGAAGTCGCAGACGACCGCCGAAGCCATGCTGAAGCTCGCCTATGCTTACCAGCGGACCGGCGCGCTGCTGATCGACCAGAACGAGCGGCAGAAGACGCTGCAGCAGGCGCGGCAGATCTATGAAAAGATCATGCACGACTACAACAACACGCCGCCGATGGCCACCGCCGTGCTCGAACGCGCTCACTGCATTGCCCTGATGGGCGATGTGGGCAGCGCGATGAACGAATACAACCGATTCAATGGCGATCCGCTAAAGCAGAATTTGGTAGCACCTCTCGCGCTGGTCCGCCTGTCCTCACTGATGCGAACACAGAACCGGCACAACGACGCGGTAAACCTGATGACCGAGTGCCGCAACCGGTACGAGTCGGTGCTGCAGAAGGACCCGCAGCGCAGCGGCTGGATCGCGCAGATTCACCTGGAACATGCGCAGGCGCTTAAGGACGCTGGCAAGCTTTCAGAAGCCCGCGCGATTTTTGATACGGCGGCCAAGCAATTTGAAAAACAGCCCGAAGGAGCCGAAGCGTTCTGGCGCGCAGCCCAGTGCCGCCGTGAAGAATCGCAAGCTGCTTTGAACGCGGCTTTTGCCATTCAAAAGAAGCCCGGCGCCAAGCCGGAAGACATTGCTGCGGCCACGAAGTCCGTCGACGAAAGCGTCTCCGGGCTCAGGCAGACGGCTGAGTCATTGAGAGCCAAAACGGGAACGGGCGAGCTCAGTGAAGGTCAGTCCCGCATGCTTTACGAAAGCGCCTGGTGCTACCGCACTCTGGCGATGGCCGAACTCGAAGCTGTGCGGCAGAAGACGGCTGGCAAGATTCTCGAGAAGGTTCTCGAGAATCTGAAAAAAGCCCTTCCCAATCAGCCGCCTCCGCCGCTTGGGGCGCCCGATATCGAAGTCAGCGATATTCCTCAGCAGCCAGCTGAAAAAGCGGCGCAGGAACAGTACGCCGTGCTGGCAGCGCGCGGCACGCCAACGCTGGCCACGCGAGCGCGGCTGGAGCTTGCAGAAATGCAGGCGCAGCGCGGTCAGAACGATGCAGCCATCGAACTACTGGCGTCGGCGCTGGAAGACAATCCGCCACGCGAACTGGCCGAGCGCATTCATTTGCGCCTGGCAGTGTGCCTGATCGCCAAAAATGACGCCGCCACTGCGCTGCAGCGGACGCAGACGGTTCTAAAGAACGCGCAAAGCCCGAATCTGGGTGAGGCCGTGTACCTGTCTGGTGAGGCGCACATCCAGAAGAAGGATTGGCCCAACGCAATTAATCAGCTCGTCGCGTTTCGCGATAAAGATCCATTCCGCAACATGAACGTTCTCACGGAGCGCGGGCTGATGCGGCTGGGATTTGCGTTCGCGCAGGCGCAGCGCTGGGACGAAAGCCGGCAGGCGCTTGAAACCCTGGTGCAGCGTTTTGGCAACAGCCCGCTTGTCCCTGAAGCGCGGCTGATGATCGGCAGCGCGCTCCTGGCCGCCAACCAGCATGACCATGCGTACAACAATTTCGCGGAGGTGACAAAGCGGACCGCGGGCGAGTTTGCTGCACGGGCGCAACTGGGAATGGGCAAGTGCCGGATGGCGCAGAAGCGCTGGGCCGATGCCATCAAGGATCTGATGCTCGTGCCTGTCTATGAGAATTCTGAGGCGAGTGCCGAGGCATTGTGCGAAGCAGGGCAGGCGCATCTGGAACTGAAGCAGAACGACGAAGCGAAAAAAGTGCTGGAGACGGTGGTCAAAGATTACGCCGCGAGCAAATGGGCTGAGACGGCAAAAAAACGTCTGGCCGGGACAAAATAGTTTCCCCTGCGGAAGGATAACACCGTGAAAAGGAAGCTTTTAAAACTCAGTGTCAGCGCCCTCGCCGCCGCTCTGGCCGTTCTGCTCTGCTTTGGGCGAATGGCCTCCGGTTACGTCGAAGTCGCCTATCCGCTCGGCAAAGTCGTGGCCGAATCAACCAATATCGTGTTCATGATTGTCGAGTCTGTGGACAAACAGAAGAACACGATCATTTACAAAAAAGTTCGGGACATCAAGGGGCAGCATCCGAGCGACACCATCAAGCATCACATCGGGCAAGCCGGGTTTTCTCCCGTGGAATGGCAAACGGTGATGGCCTGGGCTGAAGTAGGCAAGACTGCTATCTTTTTCCACAACGGCAGCGCCGCTGAAACCTGCATCGAAAACTACTGGTACCAGACGCCTGTCGGAGGCGACTGGATGAACATGACACATTCCGAGCCGTTCCTGGCGCGCACGTACTACGGCAAGCCGGACAAACTGGCTGTCCACATCGCCAACATGCTGCAGGGGCAGGAAGTGATCGTGCCCTGCATGGTGGATGGCGACAAGGAAGCGATTAAAAAGAAGACGGCAAAAATTCACCGCATGAAAGCCAGCCTGAAGATCCAGGACTACAATCCTGCGCGGGACTTTGTCGATTTCGGCACCGGCGGCGACGAACTGCGTCCGATCGCCGGAATGCCGGGCTTTACGCATTTTCTGGCGCTAAGCCGCATCGGAGCCGGAGCACAGGGAATTGCAGCGGCCGATCTCAACAACGACGGGCGTTCAGATCTCGCCGTCTTTTCGGCGCGCCAGCTGAGTCTGCTGCAGAACGCCGGCAATGCGTTTGACGAACTGCGCCTGCCGATGCCGGGCGGTGCCCGCGGAGTGTCCTGGGCTGATTACGACGGCGATAAGAAGCCAGACGTTTTTGTGGCCAGCCCTTCCGGTCCGCGGCTGTTCCGGAACATAACGGAGAAGTCCGCCCAGTTTGAGGACGTCAGCCCCGGCTTACCGCGCCAGAATTATTTCAGTCTCACCGCAGGCACCTTTATGGATTACGACGGCGACGGAAAACCGGACATCCTCGTCGCTGACGGCTTCCGTGGGCTGCGGCTCTACCGGAACCTCGGGGTAACGCCTGCGCCGGCAGCAGCAGCAAAGAGTACTACTGGCAAATGGTTCTACGCCGGCCCATTCGACAACTCGGGGCAGAAGGGCTTCGATACGGAGTATCCGCCAGAAAAAGGCGTCGATCTGGCCAAGGAATACGTGGGAAAGAACAACGAGAAGGTGGTTTGGAAAGAAGGCAATTTTACCGACGGCCAGGTCAATGGACTGGCTTTGTTCAAGCCGGAACACAACAACGACTGTGTCGTGTACCTTTACCGCGAGCTGAACGCCGCCAGCGACATAGAATGCCCCATTTCCCTCGGGAGCGACGATACGTTGACGGTATGGGTCAACGGCCAGAAAGTTCACGCGGAGAACGTGTACCGCGGAGCCGCACCGGACCAGGCGCTGATCAAGGCGAAGCTCAAGGCCGGAAAAAACACACTGCTCCTCAAAATCTGCCAGGGTTCGGGTGACTTTGCGTTCTACTGCATGCCGCGCCTCACCGAGGCGCAGCCGCTGGTTCCGCCGCTGTTCGAAGACGTTTCGGACAAGGTGGGACTGGGCGAAAACGGCATCGGCAAGGATCTGAAGGGCGACCGGCTCGTGGCTGCAGACGTGGATGGCGACGGACGCCAGGATTTCCTCTTCACCGGCGGCACAGGATTACTGGCGCTGAACAAGCCGAGCGGCTTTGTGGAAGCCAAAGATTCGGGAATCTCCTTTAAGTGTGGCGGATTCACGCCCGCGTTCGGCGACATCAATGGCGACGGCAAACTGGACTTGTTCGTTCCGCAGAGCGGCAACAGTCTGCTGTTCAAGAATAACGGCAGCGGAAAGTTCAGTGATGTGACGGCACAGTCCGGCGATCTGGCGAAGACAATCGGGGATGCCCGCGGCGCGGCATTTGTCGAATTTGCCAAGGGCCGCCAGGATCTGCTCGTTGGCTGCTGGAAGAGTTCCAACCGCTACTTCAAAAACGATGGCAAAGGCACGTTTACCGATCGTACAGAAGAAATTGGGCTGGCTTACAAAATGTTCAACACGACCGCTGTGTCCGTCCAGGATTTGAACAAGGACAACTTCCCCGACGTGGTGTTTAACAACGAGGGCCAGGAACCCGTGCTGCTCATTGCGAAGCCGTCCTTTTTTGCTGATCCAGTTGCGCAGGCTGTAGACGCGTCCGGAAAACCCATCACTGCAGACAAGGGGGCTGCACCGTCTGGGGGAGTGGGCGCGATAGGGGCTATCGCTCTTATTGCAGCCGCCGTGTTCGTCGCCATGGTTATGCGGCGCAAGCAGGGTGCGGCGGCCATAGCGCTTCTGCTTCTGGCAGGCGCGGCCGGCACTACAGTGTCTGCAGGCGAATGGACGACGGCGCGCGGCAACGCTGAACGCACCGGCAACGTGGACGGGCAGCAGGGTCCCAAAACGCCAAACATCCTCTGGGTGCATAAGGCGCAGGAACACTATATTGCTTCGCCCGTGCCATACGGAAAATCGCTGTATCTATCGGTTGTCGGCGCGCTGAACACCGGATCTTTCCATGCGCTGTCTCTCGAGCCGGCGGCACCGGAGAGAATGCGCTGGACGAAAACGGTCCCTTTTATCGCCCGGCCGACAGTCTGTGCTCCGGCTGTGGCTGATGGCATGGTTATCTTCGGCGACGGCATGCATCAGACCGACGATGCCTTTCTGTACTGCCTGAATGCTGAAACTGGAATGCCCTTCTGGCGCTACGCCGTGCCTGGAAAACTTGTCCACCTGGAAGCCGGCCCGTGCGTCGACAATGGCCGTGTTTACGTCTGCGGCGGCGACGCCGGGATCATGTGCATTGATGCAAAGCGCGTGACGCTTGAAGGCAAGGAGCAGGATTTAAACTCCGTCGCGCCGATTCTCGCAAAGCGCTGGGCGGAACTGGTTGCCAAGTACGAGGCCGAGAAAAAGAAAGATCCGCTGCTCGCCATTCCTCCCAGCGAAGACGCGCTTCCCAAGCCGACGCCGAAGCTGGTCTGGCAGGGGGGAAAGGACAAGTGGCACATCGATGCGCCGCCGGTGGTTGCAGGCGACTTCCTGCTCGTGGCATCGTCTTACCTTGAAGAAGAAAAAGAAGGCAAGCGCAGCCTGGTTTGTCTGAAGAAATCGGACGGCAGCCTGGTCTGGGAGACGCCGCTCGATTTGAATCCCTGGTCCGGCGCCACGGTGAGCGGACAGACGGTGATCGTCGGCTGCAGCAATATCCGGTTTGACCGGAAGCTGATTGGCAACGCCAAGGGGCAGGTCATTGCGCTGGATCTCGCCAGCGGCCAGGTGAAGTGGAAGAAGGAAATTACAGGCGCGGTGCTTTCGCCAGTGGCGGTAAAAGGCGAGGTCGCCATTTACACATCGACGAATGGCGAAGTGGTTGCGCGAAACGTCAACACAAGCCAGCGTGTCTGGACGTACAACGCGAAGCAGCCGCTCTTTGCCGGTGTGGCGATTGCCGGCGAAGCTGTCTACGCGGCGGATCTCTACGGCGGAGTGCACGCGCTGAATCTCGCGGACGGACAGGTGCAGTGGCATCTTGAGCTCTCGACCGACCCGAACATCCAGTCCAAGAGCATGGTGTTCGGCTCTCCGGTGGTGCACGGCGGTGATGTGTACATCGCCACCTGCAATCCGGATGGAGATACTCCGCAGAGTTCCTACGTCGTGTGCCTCTCCGACAAGGCGCCGGTTATTGCCCAGAAGTTCGTGCCCGTCACCGTGGACAAGGCAAAGCGCTCGGTCAGCATTCCCTGCCGGGTTGCGCCGCGTAAACTTCCGGCGCTGAAAGAAATCTACCCCTTGGAAGTCGTGGCGACTTTCCCCGCGCCGCGCGGACAGAAGGCGCATGAGACCGTGGTTGTATTCGATTCAAAGCCGAGCGAGGTTCACGCGGCTCTTGAATCCATCGGTCTTAAAGCGGGAGCACCGGCGGTGGGGGAGGGTGCGATGAGCAGCGGGGCGGAGGTCAAGATTTCTCTTGAAGTGCCCGGTGTCGCGGGAGTTCCGCGTCTCATTCCGATGGAAAAGCTGGTGGTCGACACGCGTACGGGTAAGACCTTGCCGAAACTGAAGTGGCATTTCACCGGGTCGGTGATGCGCCAGCCGGACCCCACGAAAAGCGAAAAAGTTTATGGCGCCGATCAGACCGGTACACTGATCAGCCTGTTGCCAGTGACCGACGAAACCGTCTGTCAGTTGCACCTCAGTCTCGCGGATGGCAAGCCACTTAGACTCGATACGAACAAAGAACTGCTGCCGCCAGAAGGCACAGAAGTTAAACTCATCATTGAGGCAAAGTGAGGTCAACGTGCTGACAAATCGTTCACCGCGAAACAATGCACTCACCGGACTCATGCTGGCGATAGTGGCCACCTCTGCGGGCGCCGCGGGGCTGATGTGGAGCGAAACGCCGCCGGATGCGGCGCGCGCTGAACGTACCAGCGATCCCGTTGAGGACAGTGCGCGGGCAGAGTTGCTCTCGCATCTGCCGGACCTTCGGCGCACACCGGCGCCTTTCCTGCGTCAGGATATTCCTGAACCGCTTAAGGACTGCCGTCTGATTGGGTTGCGAGAACAGCCAGCCGACTCCGACCCTCCCCTGGCGACCATGGCACTGCCGCGCCCGGTATTACCGTCTAAATAGCCATTGGCAATTATGAACTTTGCAGCGCACTCAGCTTTCCGTGAAAACGGACTCTGCTGCTGGCGGACTCGTGTGTGATAAATATATCACTGCAGAGCTCGCCGTTATCGTCAAACCCACCAAATTGCTTGACAATTCTTTGGCAAAAAAAAGAGTGATGTGTAGAATCCCGCCCACTGAAAACAAAAATAAAACGGAGCGATAGACGAGTTCCCGATAGGTGCCGCAATTTCGCGAACATGCACATTTCTGTGTAGATGTGCTTCTCCTTACATCGTTCTGTAATGGTACACGTCAGATCGAGTGCCGTGACACTGTTCTCCTCACGTGCCGGGGAGCATGCGCAATTTAAGAAGGATTAGGTGAACAAACTTCACGCGGTCGACACGAAAAAAAAGACAAACCCGGCTGCGCCCTTCAGGAGATTGGAAGATGAGTAGTTTCTCTACTGTAGCTTCTCGAATTGCTTTCATGCTGGTTCTCTGCGCCTCCCTATTCTGGTCGCAGGAGGCGCGGTCGGCCACGCTCACCTACACGGTTGTCACCAATAATAACGACACAAACATCAATCTTACGACAGACGGAACAACCGACTGGATTCACTGGGCCCGGTCCGCCGTTGGGGATGTTGATCGCAAGAATGTTGCAACCAACTACATCAGTAACTACACCGTGGTTGGCGCGGGAACGCCGGCGCGCATCACCAACAGCACCATGCGTGTGAATTGGACCGACGGAACACCGATGGCGACTCATACGGAAAGCGCGAATGCCGGAACGATGTTGTCCCTCGGCGGAATCAACAATGGATTTCAGATTGTCGTTCCAGCGGATACGACGACGCGGACAGTGAAGCTGTATGCGGGCGCGATCAGCAGCGGAACAGGCATGATGCGCGCTTTCTTAAGCGATGGAAGTGCAGCCAACATTATTGACGTAACAACCGGCGCAACGAACAACTCGACATTCACGATCACTTACGCAGCCGCATCTCCCAACCAGACTCTGACCATCACGTGGACAAACGCTACCGCAACGGGCAGCGTTACCTTGTCGTCTGTAACGCTGCAGGGCGGCGCCCCCCCTGCGACAACGAACTTCACCTGGAGCGGCGCTGATTTCGCCAACAATACTTTCTTGAGCAACGGTGCCAACTGGGTCGGCGGGGTGGCGCCGACGGGCATCGCAACGGAGAACCTGATCTTCCCGGCTGCCGCATCCAGCTTTGCGCCTCAGAACGACTTTGCTGCCGGAACAAACTTTGGCTCCATTGCGTTTTATGGTAATCACACGCTGTCCGGCAACGCGATCGCTCTGAACGGCAACGTAACTGCTTCGACCAACGCCACGGCGAGCGTCAATCTGAATCTGCAGCAGGTTGTTGCGGGACGGACGTTCGCTGCTGATGCGGGAAGCACGCTGACGCTCGGCGGTACCGTTGACGCGAACTCGCTGACGCTTACGGTTAACCCGGTCGGCACAGGTCTTATCAGCATCAACAATATTGCTGGTCCGGGAACTTTTGTTACGGCCGGCACTGGTAATGTGCAACTCACTGGCGCAATCAGCAATTTGACGTCGATCAGTCTCGCCGGGACGGGGACCTTTACGCAGTCGGCAGCCAGCGTCATTTCAGGAACAACCACAACCACGTTGAACGCAGCGAACGGCAATTTCATCTTTGCCGGAGCGAATACCCATAGCGGCGCGACGACGCTCACCAACGGCAATCTTTTCATCGGCTCGGATTCAGTGCCTGCGGTAAGCGGACCTCTGGGACTTGGCACGTTGAATAACAACGGCGGAACAATCGCGGCTTCCGGCGCGGCGCGCTCGTTGAACAATACCGTGCTTATGGGCGGCAACATGACGATCAACGGCACGTTCGATCTGACCTTCACCGGGTCTGTTCAGATGAACAACGCCGATCGCACATTTACTATCAACAGCACTTCTCCCAAGGGAGCAATCTTTGCGAATTCACAGAATCCAGCAAGCGATACGGCGGGCGCGATTGTCCGTGGACCTGCACCAACGGCAAACCGCAACATGACCAAAGCGGGCTTTGGACAGATGACCATTCAAGGCATCTGCGTCGGGCAAAACCAGGTGTTTGTGACTGCTGGAACGATTCTGCTGGAAGGCACGCTCGGCAAGTTTTCGGCAGGCGCGGGCACGCCCGATATCCGCATCGATGCGAACGCGACAGTGATTCTCGACTACAGCACCTTGCCCGTTGCCGGCGGCGTTAACGAGCGCGTTGACGATAATGACGTCATTCATCTGAACGGCAAAGACGCGACACTCGTCCTCCGCGGGAACGCCAGCAGCGCAATCGTTGAGCGTATCGCAACTCTGGTTTTCGCACAGGGCGAAGGCATCGTAAAAATTCAGAACGAAAGTACGACCGGAAACGGCGATACCACTCTGCTCTGCTCGAGCAATATTCTATTCCAGGCGGGCGCGACAGGTGTTTTCGTACGCGAGAACCTGAGCCCAGCCGGCACCGGGTTCACGCGGCTGCGCGCTGGCGCGCTTTTCGTAGACGAACAGCCCATGCAGCTGCTCACCGTGTCAACCATTACGGGAGTCACGTCGACGCTTCGGGAAGCGGCCAAGTACGATCGCACTCCCACGGACCTGGGCGTGGTGCCATTTACCGGAAAAGTGTTTACGTCAATCGCCAGCGGCAACTGGGACAACGCGACCACGTGGACCCCGGCACCGGCGGCGGGCGAACCGGGCGCGAGCGACCACGTTGTTGTCGACGACGATCACGTTATCGACCTGAATGGCGCGGACCGTGCTGTAACGAGTGTCCGGTTCAACAGAAATGGAAAAATAACCGGAACGAATCGACTTGCGATTTCGGCGCTGATTCTAGCCGATAATCAGGCGTTGACGCCTGAAATCGCCTGCGACATCAACCTCGCTGGAGGATTGGTCGAAGCCAGCGTTCCCGGATTGTCCACAACATTGACGCTCAGCGGTGCCATACACGAAACGGGTGGCGCGCGGACGCTGATCAAAACGGGTGTGGGTTACCTGAAGCTCTCCAGTCCGAACAGTGATTATACAGGCGGTACGTGGCTCGGAACGCCAAATACGGCTCCAACCGTGACCACAGTTGGAACGACGACGACGTTCAATGCTACAGCGTTGGCTATTTATAACGCGGCGATGCTCGTCAATCGCACGATTACGATGACCAGTGGCCCGGCGAGCGGCGAAGTGCGAACGATTTCTGCGTTTAATCCAGCGACGAGCCTGATCACCGTGTCATCCGCGTTCTCTGCCGCTCCAACTGTGGGAAATACGTTCATTGTCGAGGGTTTCACGGGCAAGTTCGGCGGCCCCTTGGTGCTGGATGCGGATACGACCGGCGCAGTGACCAATGGCCCGATTGGAACTGGGACTCTCTTCCTGAATAACGGTGTGTTGCCGCTTACTTTTGGCCCAAACAACCTGACCATCCAGGCTGGCACAGCGACGGGAAGAACCATCGCCAACGCGATTCATAACACGATGGCCTCAACGAATACCGTGACACTCGGAGGCACTCAGCCGCTTACTTTCACGGGCAACGTAAGCCTCGGCGCAAACTTGCTGCTGATCTGCGGTGTGGATGCGACCTTTAGCGGAATCATCAGTGGCACACCGACTTTCACCAAGCATGGCAGCGGGGTGATTCTGCTTTCGGGTGCCAGCACGTTCTCCGGAGGTTTTACGCTCGCCAGCGGGCCGCTGAAAATCGGAAGCGACTCGGTCGGTGCAATTACGTCCGGCCCGGTCGGTACGGGTACGTTTACGATCAATGCTGTGACGACTGGCGGCGGAGCGATCCAGATTCCAACCACGCTGGAAGCCGTTGGAGCCAATCGCACGGTTGCCAATAAGGTGAATCTAAACGGTGATTTCACTGTCCTGGCCGGCAACAATCTTGTTCTCGGTCGCAGCACGCAGTCGGCCGACCTGAGCGCCAACCGCACTGTTACCATCAACAACAACACGACGCTGGACAGCCGGCTGACTAACAATTTTACGTTTACGAAGAACGGTACCGGAACGCTGCTGCTGACTCAGGCCAACAACTCCTACACCGGTGCGACGACGGTCAACGGCGGTGTGTTGACACTCAGTGGCGATGTGGCGACGCTGACGAACACGACGTCGATCACGGTCAACGCGGGCGGAACTTTCGAGATCTCAGGTGGCGCGGGAGCGGCCAATCCGAACCGAATTCTGGACACGTGCCAGCTGAACCTCAATGGCGGCGCCTTCAGAATTATTCAGATTGCCGGTGCGACAGTCGCGCGGACGGAAAGCATCGGCGTGGTGCGCTTTGGCGCCGGAAGCACGCTGCGGGTCGACTGCAACACAGCTACGTTCGGCTGCAGCCTGACCTCCAGCAGTACAGCACTGGGTGCGACCGAATTCATCAATAATGGCTCGCTGAATTTCGAACGCATTGACGGTGGCGGAGGCGCGACCGCGGCGTTCTTCATCAACAATGCAACTCTCTTTGACGTGCCGCGCGCCACGGTGAACGGTCAATTTGCAGAATACAAGGGCACCGCAACGGCAACCGGTCTCGTGGCGAAGGTCTCAACGGCTTCGCGTTTCACGGTGAATAATGGCAATTGGGGCGATGCCGCAACCTGGGATGCCGGCGGGGTTCCGGCGACGACGGCTAATGTTGTCATTCGCCATCTGGTGGCTCTGAAAGACAGCCTGGGCGCCGATCAGAGTCAGACTGCAAACTCGATTTCCTTCGATCAGGGTGCGGGCACGGGCATCACGGGGGCCTCGGGCAGAACGCTTACGGTCAGCAGCGGCGCTATTAACGTTGGCGGCACGGCAGCACCCACCATCGGCAATCCGACCGGAGCCACGTTCGACCTGGTCTTTGGCGGTGTTGAAGGCATCATCAATCAGGCCAGCAGCGGCGCGCTTGTGGTTACTGCATCGATTTCATCTGCAAGCACGGCCGGACTGACCGTCGGCGGTTCCGGTTCGACGACTCTTTCCGGTTCACTTGGATTCTCGGGCGGCTTACGCGTGCGCGGCGGGCAGTGCACTGTCAGCGGCAACAACACCTTTACTGGTGGAACTTCAGTGCAGGGTGGAACGCTTAGTATCAGCAGCGATTTGAACCTCGGTGCCGTCGCGGGTGGTATCATGCTTGGCGGCGCGTCGGTCGGTACGCTCACGATTGGCGCTGCGAACGACGTGTCCCTCAGCAGCGCGCGAGGTTTTGCCCTTTCCACTGGAGGCGGCATCGTCGATGTCCCGCTTGATCGCACCCTGACAATTAACTCCCCAATCAGTGGAAACTTCACGCTGACGAAGAACGGCGCAGGACGCGTGACGTTCGCAGGCACAGGCAGCACACGCGGCGGCGCCAATGTGTTCACTGTCGTGAATGCCGGTATCCTGCGCGCCGGTTCAAATGACTTCCTTGGCAACGTTGTAAACGATTCATGCTTTATCACTTTGTACAGCGGTACGACGCTTGAGATTGCACACGGTGTCACGGCCGCCGGACCGAAGATTGCCATGAATAACGGTTCGAAACTTATCGGCATTGGCAATGCGACCGCGGCATTTAACAACATCGTTCCACAGCAGGGAGCGACAGTAATCGTTGAACATCAGCCCTTCCAGGCATCTAATGCCTTCACGCTGAATAATTTTGCTGGAACCAACGGTAATGCTCCGCTGGCCGCACAGAATAATACGTTGACTCTTTTGCGCGCAAATAGCGGTCGAATCGTTCTGGGTGGAAGCAATTCGTTCTACGAGGGCACCTGGATTATCGAGAGCGGAATCGTTCAGGCGAACAATGGCACATCGTTCGGCGACAATGGGCCTGTCTTGAGCACAGTCACAGTTAACGCCGGTGCCACGCTCTGCAGCAATACGCCGCTTGCTACGCCAGTGATCTTGAATGGAGGTACGTTTGGTGCATCTGGAGGCAACGGCGGCGCTAGCGTCACTGGCGGTCAGGGAAACAACGCCGGCGCGCAAAGCCTCATTGTTACCGCACCTTCGACAATTAATCTCGACGACGTGGTTACGCCAGGCACTGCCCGCATTGTGACGATCAGTGGCATCCTCGCCGGCACGGCTCCGTTGACCGTCAACGGGTTAAATGGAACAACGGCCCTTATTCTGTCGAATCTCAGCAACGTCTACACCGGACAAATCACCGTTAACTCCAACGCCGTTCTTCAGGCACAGAATCCGGGATCACTGGGAGTAGCCGGAAGCTTGATTCCAGTCGTGCTCGCCGGTGGCACGCTGGATCTGCGCAGCAGTCTCAGCAATACCGGCGGTGTCTACAGTTTCAATAATGATGTTACGGTCATGCCCAGCGTCGGCGATGTGACATCGATCTCGACGATAACGGTGCAGAATAACGGCGGCACGAACCCCACACTTCAGACAATCGCGCTTAACTCGTTGAATTTGCTGGCGCCCGCACTTGCGATCACTACGCCGATTGCATCGAACTACGCATTAAAGTTTTCTGGAGCCGTGAACATTGGACAGGACACGGTGCTGCGCCTCGACAGTGCGAACCTTACGTTTGACGGCGTCGTCTCGGGACTTGGCTCTGTCACCAAAACAGGGCTTGGCACGCTGTTCTTTAATAACACTGCCAGTTACAGCGGGGCAACCACGATCAATAGTGGCGCGATCTCAATCAACGGATCAACGGGAGCGCTCTACAACTCGGTACCCAATGGTCTCATTACGGTGAACGCGAGCGGCACACTGCAGATCAACAGCAATGGAACCACTGCGGATTACGACAGGCTTCCTGACGATGTCGTTGTTACTCTGAATGGCGGAACATTCGCCATCAGCGCGCCGAGCAATGTTACGCGAACGGAAACCATCAAGCGCCTGCAGTACGGTCCCATGCCGGGCAGGTTGGCGTTGAATGCCAGCGGAACGGGCAATGCCGCACTGACCACACAGGACGCACTGACTCGAATTGGCGCGGGTACGCTGCAACTGCAGCGCAATTTCACCAGTGCTCTGAATCAGGCCAACCTGTACACGGGCGATGCCGTGGGTACGACCTTCCCTTATGTTACTGTCGCAGAGCCATCCGCGACCAACACGGGTATTTACGCGGCCGGCAGTGGCGAAAACAGCGGCGTGATTGCTGACGCTCCGGCCGTTGGTGCTTACGTTTACACCTCTGCTGCTTCTGGGGACTGGGACAATCCCGCCACGTGGACATCTTCTCCGGCGGGAGGTACGACCCCGACGATTGCTGATGACGTGATCATCTCCGCAGGCCACAACGTCAGTCTCAACGGCGCCGACCGCGCGGCGCGGTCCGTGCGTTTCATGCCTAACCCGGTAAACGTCACGAGCGGCATCACAGGAACGAACACGCTCACCGTGGCGACGGGCAACATTTCAGTCGATCCAAACAGCGATTTGGCCGGCAGCGGTTTGCTTGGCGACTATTACAACTCGAACAACTTCAATACATACGTCATGAGTCGCGTGGAGAACATCAACAAGGGTAGCGGTAATTTCGACCCGGACGCAGATCCGGTCACCGGAACGAATGGCGTATTGACGTATCAGAATTTTAGCATCGTCTGGAGCGGGTTCGTCCGCGCGGACTTTACCGAGCTCTATACCCTGGGCTTCGCGGTCGATGACGGCGTGCGCATTTACTTTGACAACCAGCTGATCGTTGATTCCTGGACTGGGCAGGGCGTCGGTAACCCTTACCTGATGACTGTTCCAATGACCGCCGGCGTGAAAATTCCAATCCGCATTGAGTATTTCAATGGCGGCGGTAACAGCGGCTGGATTTTTTCATGGAACAGTGCTTCGCAGACCGGCGGTGTACAGACCGTCGTTCCCGCGGCCAACCTCTTCGCGGGCAGCGCTCCGATTACGATTACAAGCAACCTGAGCTTTGGCTCGGCGACAGGAAGCATCAACAACAACGGAGCTGGAACGCTGAATCTCACCGGCTCGATCGCAGGTACCGGCGGACTGGTGATCAACTCTAACGGCTCGGTCGCTCCTAAGGCAGTGAACACCTACACGGGCGGCACAAAGCTGATAAAGGGCTTCCTGCAACTGGGCGACAACAATGCTCTGAGCAGCGATCCGCTCACTGTTAGCGGCGGTACTCTGGCAGCCAACATCAATTCGAACGCAACGGTGAATTTCTCAAACACCATCATTGCGGATACAGACATCGTGCTGGGGGCTTCGCCTGGCACGTTGAATCATCTTGGAACAATCCAGCTGACGGGCAGCCGATCGGTTTATGCTGCCAATCCCAATCAGGTTAATTTACTGGGAACAATCACAGACAGTGGCAATAGCTACAACTTCACCAAGGATGGATTCGGCACAATTCTGATCGCTTCACCTCTTGCACACGGTGGTGATACCTACCTGATCCGCGGAACGCTGACACTTGGCGTGCATGACGCGCTTCCCGTGAACAAGCCGCTCTACATGCGCGGGCTCAATATCCTCGGTTATGCTGCGACATTGAATCTTAACAACTTCAACCAGACTCTGCCGGCAGTCATCATTATGGATGGCGGCGCCCTTGGCACGCCGAACCAGATTACGTCCGGGAACGCAGCGACCTTGACAATCAACACCGCGTCAAACACATCTTTCGCCGGATTGCTGGCCGGTGGCATGGCGCTGACCAAGACAGGGGTGGGAACTCTGATTCTGGGGGGCCCAAGCAACAATACGTATTCAGGAACGACAACTGTACAGAACGGCACGCTGCGGCTGGGCTATTCCAACGCAATTCCCAACGCCTCGACTGTAATGGTGAACGCCGGAGCGACGCTGGATCTTGCCAACTTCAGCGACCAGATCGGCGGAACTGGCGCGATTTACCTTAATGGCGGCACGATTACCAGCAATCTGGGGGTCATGACCATTGGCGATGCCACCGGCGCCATTGATGTGTATGTCACAGCTCCCGGTAGCGTGATCAACGGTGCGGTTGCTTTTACCGCAAACCGTGAATTCAATGTCGCGGCAGGGAGCGATCTTACCGTAAATGCATTTCTGTCCGGCGCGGCTGGCGCGATTACCAAGAGTGGCGCCGGCACAATGGTGCTCAACAATGTGAGCACCTACACAGGCGTAACAACCGTGAATGACGGTGTGCTTCAGCTCAATGGCAATGCGGCAACGATTGCAAACTCGAGCTCACTGGTTCTCAATGGCGGAACCTTCCTGATCGATGCCACCGCCGGTGGCGCCAATCCCAACCGCATTGGCGACACGGCGACGGTCGTTTTCAATGGCGGCAATTTCACCATGCTTGCGCCCAACAACGTGACGCGTACCGAAACCGTTGGTGTGGCCTCATTCGATGGCGGCAACAGCGCCATTACGCTCACGCCGCAAGGCACCGGTAGCAGCCAGTTGACGCTCACCACGGCAGGTGCACTCCCCAGTCGAAGCAATGGCGCGACGTTCAATTTCGTGCGGCCGGCTGCCACTCCAGGCACGGCGAACCTGTTCTTCTCGGGCGGTGTGGCCGGAACATCAATTCCGTTCGGTTCTGTGAATGGCAATCTTGCCACTTACGACGGCAACACAAACACTGGGGAAGGCTGTATAGACGCAACGGGTGCCGCGAACACCTATATCACGCAGCAGGACGGCACGTGGGATGGCACTTTAGCGAGCACTGCCTTCGGCGGACAGGTGATTCCCGCCGGTGCAAACGTGATCATTCGTCACGCCGTGACGGTCACAAGCGCCGTAGCTCCAAGCTCCATCTTGTTCGACCAGAACCTGGCCACGGGAACGTACGGGCTTGCTGCAGCAGCGGCTCAGACCGTAACGGTTTCAAGCGGACTGGTTGCCACGAGCGGGACGGCCGCACCGACGATTGATTCCAACATCACGCTCGCCTTTGGTGGTACAACTGGATTGCTCAAGACGGAAAGCAGCGGCATCCTGACTGTGAACGCGCGCATCACTGGAACGGCCGGCCTGTCGAAGTCGGGTTCAGGCACCGCGGTGTTGACCAATGCCGCGAGCACCTACACAGCCACGACGACTATATTGGCTGGTACGCTGCGCATGTCTGCCGATACGGCGACCGCCACAGACGGTATTCTCGGACCCTCGGCCAATACAGTGACTCTGGCGGGCGGAACCTATCTTGCAAATGCCACATTCAGCTCAGCCCGCGTATTTACCACCCTTTCGAACTCGACGGGAAGTGCAATCGACGTTCAAACCGGACTAACGCTTACGCTCACTGGCGCAATCGCCGGCGGCACACCGCTCGAATTCAACAGCGGCGCCGGTCTTAACGGCACTAATGGCGGAACGGTTGAGTTCACTATCGCGGGCACGCGCACGGGCGCAAACACCATCAACGGTGGAACCGTTCGCGTGGCGGCATTGGCAGCCGGAGCCTGCCTGGGTACCGGCAGTATCACGATCAACGATGGCGCCCTGGAAGCGGTGTTCACCGCTGCGGCCAATGAGCGTCTACCGAATGCTCTGATCATGAATGATAAAGCTGTGTTCCGTGGAATTGGACCTACGCCGACAACTTCATTCACGTCCGGAACAATCTTCGTTGCGCCCGGGGCTCAAATTGCACTTCAGACTGGAAGTACGCCATCGGACGTTTTGCGCCTGTTCAGTGCTGGCAACCAGCTCAGCGGAGGAGGCGGTGGAGCGACAGTGACCGTCACTGGCGCGGGCCGTGTGCAATTCATGCAGGATAACAATAACAACGCCTTCGTCGGCAATTACATCGTAAACTCGACCGTTCTGATGGTAAATGCCGCCGGTTCACTCAGCACGCCGACGAATAGAGTTACGATTAACGCGGGCGGTTCGTTCATGACGAATGCCGCCGTCACCGCAGGCTATCCGATTGTTTTAAACGGCGGAACATTGGCCGTGAACAACAACACAGGAACGTTCTCAGGTCCTGTAAGTGTGCTGGCGCCATCAACACTATCTACCTTGGGTCTCGCGGGCTCTACGCCATTCCAATTGACAATCAGCGGTCAGTTGTCCGGCTCCGCTGCGGTGACGCTCGCCGGCAACGGCTCGAGCGTGCGCCTGACCAATCCGGCCAGTCCGTACAACGGAATCATCAATATCGGTTCTGGCGGTTCGACGACGACATTTGAGTTGAATGCCAGCAACTCACCCTTGACCGCTGGGCCGCCATGCACGCTAGTTTGGGGCGGAACAACGGCAACGCTTAATCTGCGCAGTGACCAATCGACTGCGTTTACAGCCACAGCGGTGCTGAACGGAAATGCCACAATTTCAGTAGACCGAATCAACGCGCCGAACACGGGACGAATATTAAGCCTGAGTTCGCTTTCGATCGGAGCCAGCACGCTGAACGTAACGGGCGGCAGCACGTATTCGCTGAACTTCCCCGGCGCAACGCTCACCGGCGTGGGCTCGACGTCGATTTTCAATCCGACCACGGCGCCCCTGATTCTGAACGGTGCGGTGGTGGATGGTGGAAATGCAAACGGCATCCGCCTGACCAACGGAACAATGACTCTGAGCGGCACGACGGCGAACACCTACACGGGAGACACAACTGTCAACCTCGGCACGCTGAACCTGAACAAGACCGCAGGCGTCAATGCGATCGGCGGTAACCTGGTTATCGGCGACGGCACAGGCGTTGATACAGTCCAGCTCCTGGCTGCGGATCAGATCCCGAACACCGCGTCGGTCACTATCAACCGAACGTCCGGCCGCTTGGCGCACACAAACAATAATGAAACGGTGGGTTCGCTTGTCGATAGCGGAACCGGGACGGGAAGCGCCGTTTCGCTCGGCAGTGGAACGCTGACGATTGCTTCGAATGCTGACGCGACGTTCAGTGGTGCGATCGGCGGAACCGGCAGCCTGGTCAAAACAGGAGCGTTTGCCCAGACGCTGGCGGGCACAAGCACGTACACCGGCGCGACCACCGTTCAGGCGGGAACACTCCAGGTCAACGGGTCAATCGCTTCAAGCGACTTTTCGGTTGATGGCGGCACGCTCGGCGGAAGCGGCACTGTGGGCACCATCTCTGGCACAGCTTCGGGTGGAACAGTCAATCCTGGCTCACCGGTCTCGGCTACTGCAGTGTTGAGCAGCGGGGATGTCGCACTCGATGCCGCCACGACGTTCAGCGCAAACCTGAACGGAGCCACAGCGGGAACCGGGTATGATCAGTTGAATGTGACTGGCACAGTGAATCTCAACGGCGCAACGCTCAACCTGGCGTTCGGGTTCACGCCGGCTGTCGGAGCAGCGTTCGTTCTGGTGAATAACGATGGCGCGGACGCAATCTCCGGAACGTTTGCAGGACTGGCCGAAGGCGCAAATCTTACGCTGGGCGGTCTGCGTTATCAGATCACCTATGCTGGTGGAACGAATGCCAACGACGTAGTGCTCACGCGGATCAAAGACAACACCACCACGAATGTTGTGTCGTCGTTGAACCCGAGTACGTATGGACAAACCATCTCCTTTACAGCCACAGTTACGGGCGTCGCGCCCGGTGCTCCAACGGCCACCGGATCGGTTCAGTTTACGCTCGATGGTTCAAACTTCGGCGCCCCAGTGGCGCTGACGGCCGGAAGTGCGACCAGTATGTCGGTGTCGACCATTGATGCTGGCAACCATATCATCACTGCGATTTACCTTGGCGATGTCAGCTTCAACGGCAGCACGTCCGGAAACCTGACGCAGATCATTAACCAGTCGGATACCAGCATTCCGACGCTAAATTCAAGTTCGAATCCCTCTGTCTTCGGCGAGCCGGTCACGTTCAGCGTTACTGTGGGCGCGGTGGCGCCCGGTGCTGGAACGCCAAGCGGTAACGTTGATTTCGTCATTGATGGTATTTCAAACGTTGTCGCATTGAATGGCTTCGGTCTGGCGCAGTACACGACCAGTACCCTCAGCCTCGGCAACCACACCGTAGTCGCGAATTACCAGGGCGATACCAACTTCAAGACGAGCACGGCAACACTGGCGGGCGGGCAGACTGTCAACCAGGCATCTTCCAGCACAGCCGTCAGCAGTTCGTCGAATCCTTCGGTCTTCGGACAGGGAATCTCCTTTACGGCGACGGTCAGTCCGGTCGCACCGAGCAGCGCGACGCCCACAGGAGCCGTTCAGTTCCTGGTGGACGGAGTCAATTACGGCGCGCCGATAGCGCTTGTGGGGGGCACGGCCAGCACGCCCGTCGATTCCACATTCGCAGTCGGCAGCTATGTCATTACGGTGAATTACTCCGGCTCCGCGCAGTTTGCCGCCAGCAACGGCACACTTGCGCCCAATCAAGTTGTGAACAAGGCTTCCGTCACGAACACGGTGACAAGCTCGCAGAATCCGTCAACCTTCGGCCAGTCAGTGACATTCACCTCCACTGTTGCGACACAGGCGCCCGGCAGCGGAACGCCGGCGGGCACCGTTCAGTGGCAGATCGACGGGGTGAACTTCGGAGCGCCAGTCGCCCTGGATGTGAACGGCATGGCGACACTGACCACTTCGACTCTCACGTCTGGCACGCACCCCGTTGCGGCGGTTTACAGCGGAAATGGCAGCTACAATGGTGCAACAGGTAATCTCGCCGGCGGCCAGGTCGTGAATGCTTCCAGCACAACAACGGCTGTAGCCAGCGACATTAATCCGAGCGTCTTTGGACAGGGCGTCACGTTCACGGCGACCGTTTCGCCGGTGGCACCGGGCACGGGCACTCCAACAGGAACCATCCAGTTCCAGGTGGATGGTGTGAACGCAGGAGCCCCCGTTGCGCTCGTGGCAGGAGCCGCCAGCACAACGATTTCCACACTGTCTGTGGCAACGCACGCGATTACTGCCATCTACAGCGGCAGCACGGATTTCAGTGGCAGCACCGGCACGCTGGCCGGCGGACAGGTCGTAAACCAGGCAAGCTCTGCAACGGCTGTATCCAGCTCGTCTAATCCGTCGGACTTTGGACAGGGAATCAGCTTCACCGCGACAGTCACCTCCGTGGCCCCGGGAGCAGGTACGCCCACGGGCACGGTGCAGTTCCAGGTCGGTGGTGTGAACTACGGCGCGCCCATCACCCTGGCTGCGGGGGTAGCCACTACGGCAGTCGACAGCACCTTTGCCGCAGGCACCTACGTAATCACGGCCATTTACAGCGGCAGCACCAGCCATATCGGGAGCACCGGAACGCTTGCACCCAACCAGCTCGTCAATCCGGCCACAACGGCTACGGCCGTTGCCAGCTCGGTGAATCCTTCATTGTTCGGTGAATCGGTCACCTTCTCCGCCACGGTCACGACTCAGGCGCCTGGATCCGGCACGCCAACTGGTACAGTGCAGTTCCAGATTGACGGCGTGAACTTCGGCGCCGCTGTGCCGCTTGTTGCAGGCAGCGCGAGCAGTAATGCAATTTCTTCGCTCGCTGTCGGCAATCACCCGGTGACGGCAATCTTCAGCGGGAGTGCAAACTTCAACGGCAGTACCGGAACTCTCGCTGGCGGTCAGGACGTTAACCAGACCAGCACAACCACGGCAGTTACAAGCTCTGTAAACCCGTCAGTCTTCGGTCAGGCAGTCTCCTTTACCGCGACGGTCAGCGCCGTTGCGCCGGGTGCTGGAACGCCAAGCGGAACCGTTCAGTTCCAGATCGGCGGCGTAAATTACGGCACTGCCGTCAACCTCGTAGGCGGGGTGGCTTCGACGCCCCCGGATGCGACGCTGCCTGTCGGGAACTATGTCGTTACGGCGATCTATGGTGGTGATACAAGTTTTACCGGCAGCAATGGAACTCTCGCCGGCGGACAGACGGTCAACCAGGCCTCAACTTCTACTGCTGTTGCGAGCTCGGCTAATCCGTCCGTCTTTGGACAGGGCGTGCAGTTTACGGCGACTGTCAGCGCGGTGGCTCCGGGAGCGGGCGTCCCAGACGGCAACGTGCAGTTCCAGATCGACGGAGTGAATTACGGCGGAACGGTGAATCTTGTGAACGGCTCAGCCAGCAGTCTGGTAAATTCCTCGCTGCTGGTGGGCGCCTACAGTGTAACAGCGATTTACAGTGGCAGCGTCAGCTTCATTGGCAGCACCGGAGCGCTGGCAGGCGGACAGGTGGTCAACCACGCCAATACGACCACCACGATTATTTCTTCAAACAATCCTTCATCACTGAACCAGTCTGTGACATTCACTGTGACTGTCGCCGCGGTAGCACCGGGCGCGGGTACTCCCACTGGAACGGTAGACTTCTATGATGGCGCAACGCTCCTGGGCAACGTCGCATTGAACGGCTCGGGAGTAGCACAGTTCACCACGTCTACATTGACAGCAGGAAATCATATGATCACGGCTGATTACTCCGGTTCGGCAAGCTTCAACGCCAGCAGTACGCCGCTGCCGGATCTGATCCAGAGTGTACAGGACCGGCCGATTGCCGATCCGCAGACGGTCACGACGCCCGAAGATACCGCGCTCGCAATTGCTCTCACGGGTTCGGAAGCCAATAACCAGCCGCTCACTTATACAATCACGGTTCTTCCGCAGCATGGCAGCATCAGCGGCACGCCGCCGAACGTGGTTTACACGCCGAACCTCAATTACAACGGGGTGGACACCTTTACCTTCACGGTCAGCTCGCCTTTCGCGACCTCTCTGCCGGCGGTGGTCACAATCAACATAACGCCCGTCAATGACACTCCGGCAGTGCAGGCGCAAGCGGTTGTCGCGGTGGAAGATGTCGGCTTGAACATTACGCTCGCCGGCGTCGATAACGATCCCGAAGTGGCGCAGGTGCTGACGTATGTGATCGTTACGCAGCCCGCACATGGGACACTCTCCAACTTCAACGCAGCAACCGGTCAGGTCACCTATACCTCGAACGAGAATTATAACGGTCCGGATTCGTTCACGTTCACCGTCATGGATGACGCCTCGGCAGGACCTGTCACCAATCTCTCCAGCGCCCCCGCAACGGTGACGATTAACGTTTCGCCGTCAAACGACAGACCTGAGGGATACGGGCAGACAATCGTCAGCGGCTATGAGAAACCGCTGATCATCACACTGAGCGGAGAAGACGGCGACGAGGACGCCGTCCAGGTTCTGACATTCGCCATCGCGACGCAGCCGGTAAACGGCACTCTGGCAAACCTCAATCCGCAGACGGGCGTCGTGACGTACATTCCCAACACGGGCTTCTCCGGTACCGACAGCTTCACGTTCACTATCACGGATGACGCTGCCGCAGGAACGCCGGCAGGCCAGATCAGCGTCGCGGCGACGATTAACATCACAATCACTCCGCCGCCGTCGTTCACGTCGCCGCCGTCGGTAACTCCGGATGCAGTCATTGCCGGCCAGCCGGTGGTCTTTGGCGCGGCGACGACATCGGCCTCGACAATCGTGTGGGACTTCGGCGACGGCACGTCGGCTACCGGCCCCAGCGTCACGCACATCTACACGACGCCGGGCGTTTACGTCACGACAGTCACAGCCACCTCACCCGAAGGCGTGGTCTCAACCAGCAGCGTGACCATCTTCGTGAGCTCTTCAACATCGAGCGCCACAAACGGTGGCGGCGCGCTGCCGCCGGGAGTAACCGGTATCCTCGTCGGCGGCGCCGGACAGCAGAAGCCACAGGGCGGAGCGGGCAAGCTCTCGGTGAACTTCGTTGACCGCTCACGAACAAGCATGGGCGGTTCAATTGGCCAGCTGGTCTTCCCCGCTGGCATGACCCTCAGCAGCATCACCGGTGCTCAGGTGATCCTGACACTGGGCAAGGGCCCGCTGGCGCAGGTCTACAACGTCTCTCTGGACAAGCGCGGAAAGGGTAAGGCGACTTCCGTACAGAAGCTGCAGATCGACATGAAGAAGAAACGCATGAGCTTCAAAGTCGGCGGACGCGCCGCGCTCACGGAGGTTGCCGAATCCATTGGCGCGACCTATAACCCAGCGGTCAAGAAGGGTGATCCGGTAATCATCTACATGCCAGCCACGCTGCAGGTAGGAACGCAGTATTACCTGGCCATGTCCTTCGAAATGGTTTACCGCCAGAGCGGCACGAAGGGGAAGGCCGACCTGCGCAAGCCGTAAAGACTGCTGAGAATAGTGTTAACCGCGGCCCGGCTGAACAGCCGGGCCGCTCCTTTTTATTTTTCCGAAACGCTGATCAATCCGGCAGCATCCAGATCGAGTTTCAGCGTTACATTTTTCAGCGCCGGATTCTGGACGACGTGCCTGGAAAGCGGCGCAATCACCATCCGCTCAAGCGTGCGCTGAAGCGGACGCGCGCCATAGCGCCTGTCAAATCCAGCTTCGGCAAGACGCGCGACGATTTGCGGTGTCCATTCGAGTTTCAGACCTGCGGCGCGGAAACCCTCGCGTGCGGCGATTGCCTGCAGCTCCTTTTCCGTAATCTGGCGGATAATCTCCGGAGGCAGCGCGCCGAAGCTGACCACAGCATCGATGCGGTTGAAGAATTCGGGGCGGAAAAACTTGAACGCTTCGTCCTGGTAAGAGGGCGTGCGCTGCATCTGAAATCCAGCGGCCTCATGCTTGTCAGCGCCAAGATTGGATGTCAGAATGATAATCGCGCTGCGGAAGTTCGTGACTCGTCCGTACGTGTCGCTCAGGCGCCCTTCATCGAAGAGACCCATCAGTACATCGAACACGTCCGGCGAAGCCTTCTCGATCTCATCAAAAAGAACCACGGAAAAGGGCTGGCGGCGCATGCGCTGTATGAAATCACTTGGCGCGCCGTCACTGCCGCTCAGGAGCCGCGTGGCGCCGTCGCCGCCTCCATATTCGCTCATGTCCAGCCGCACGAGGCGCTCGTGGGCTTCGTCGCCATGGCCAAACAGATAGCGCGCGAGCGCGCGTGCGAGCTCTGTTTTGCCCACGCCGGTTTGACCACAGAAGAGCAGCACGCCGAGCGGACGCTTCGCATCGTTGAGCCCGGCTTTGAAAGTCAGCACCAGGCTGGCCGCGTGCTCGCACGCACTGGCCTGGCCAATGACCTGTTTCTGAAACCAGCCTTCCACTTCGTGACGCTGCAGCGGCACATCGTCGCGCAGAAAACGCTCAGGCAATCCGGTTTTGCGGACAAACGCAGAGATCACGTCATCGGCTGAAACCGCTTCGGCTTTCCTGCGACGCGCCTGCTGCATCACGTCTTTTAAGAACGCCACGGCCTGACCCGGGAAAGCGTCGTACGGCCGGAAGCGCGAGAAGAGCCGGTAAATCTGATCAAGCGCCTGGCGCTCGATTTGCACTGAAATGTTCTGCTGCATCGCCGCCGACACACCCTGCAGTACGCGCTGCGAGGCGAAGCGCTCGAAGGGCTCGATCTTTACGATATGGAAGAGCTCGATAAAGCCAGGCAGCAGGCGACGGCAGGCATCCAGCTCCGCGGGAGTGCACTCAGCCACCAGGCGCGCTTCGTTGCGCTGCATGTACGGCATGAAAAACGCGGCGATGCTTTCGACAGGCTCGCGGCCGCCGAGCCGCACGAGATCGAGCAGCGATTCGAAACACAGGATGCCGTTGCATTCGCCGAGTTCCTGGATCAGTTCCTCGCAGCGCTCCTCCCACATGCCCAGGTAGCGCATGCCGGCAATGATGCGTCCGGCCTGTGTCAGCCAGAAACGGCGGCAGCGCGGCTGCGGCTCCTTTTCCTCGCCAGAGTGATTCTGCTTGCGCAAGGCGTCGTCGAGTTTGCACGCGCGCCGCACGGCTTCGCCGAGCACCGCCGTTTTTCCAACTCCCGCTTCGCCAACCAGCAGAATGTGTGATCGCTCCGACCAGAGCCGCTGCGCAAGGTCAGCAACCTCGCGTTCACGTTCATAGGGCCTGCCGATGTGGCGGCGCAGTGTGCGATCATCGAGCGGATCGGCAACGGAATGCAGCACCGTCTGTTTCAGCGATTGTGCAACATTGCTGTCGTTCCGCGGAATGCGAATGACCAGCTCGGTAAGTTCGATTTCCGGCGGCTGCAGGTAACGGGCAATCTGACCGGGCGTCGAGCCGCTCAAGCGTTCGCGGACATAATGCTCGACCAGGGATTTAAGCTTGTCGTGCGCGTGGCAGTAGAAGCGAATCCCGAGCAGCGGCAGCCAACCCAGCAGCATGTTCTCGCTGCATTTGGCGGAGACACACGCCACGCGAAGGGAGATGTGCTCGTCACACGCGAATACGCGCGTTTCCGTCCGGTACTCCGGCCGCAGCAGCACGGAGAAATACTCAAGCCGAGCCTCTGTCAGTTCGGGCGGGCTTATGCCTTCTTTGCGCGCGGTCCACGTGACGAAATCCTCAATCTGGTTGAGCGCTTCACGGCGTGAATTTCCACTCGCCGAAGCATTCATCTCGGGAACGCTGGCCGTGTAGCAGTCGTTGAAATCACGCCAGACCAGTGCCATCAGCCTGCAATGCGTCATGTTTTTTGTTCCTCCGCATTGAGGAACTCCAGGCTTGGTGCAAGCGCCCCGCAGATGAAACTGCGCATGTCGCGCGCCGTCACGGCTTCACTGGTGACCTGCAGAGAACGCATGTCGATGGCACACTGCCGCTCGTCGTAAATTCGCAACACAGGCCGCAGAACGATGGGGTCGTCTTCCGGTTTTTCCTGCCCGGAAGCCAGCTGCGCAAGCCAGGTCTCGCGTGACTTCAGGAAATCGAGCACGTCCTGCGTTGCGGTTTCGGCGCGCTTGAGCGGCAATGCGATGACGTGAAGCGCCGTCATGTCGCCTTGCCAGTATTCAATTTGCGTGCTCGCTTCATTGCAAGCCAGCGCATGTGCAAAATTGCCGTCGAGCAGGAGGCCGATATGGAGATCCGGAAGACCTACGATCTCGCTGACGTCGACACCTCCGATACTGCGAAACGCTTCCAGGTAGAGGTTGGGAAGAAAGCGGGCCCAAGGAGGATTAGCGCCGAACCAGCGGAAAATCAAAGCCGCCGGCTGCTGCTTGCGCTCGCTGAGCATCAGATCGAGCAGGCTGCAGTGCTCAACAATTTTTCCCGCCAGCTCACCGAAATCATTCTCGTTCGAAGCATCCACCGCCAGATCGCGCACAAACGCGTGGATGTCCTGTGCGGCAAAAAGCGAGGACCAGTTCGCGCGCATCGACTCACCCAGGCGCTTGATGGTTGCGCGGTTTACGCGGGAGTGAACTGCGCCGCGCCGCACGTTTCGGTGTCTGGGCTTGCCCAGCAGATCGCTGAGTGTCTCAGTCCAGCCCTTCAGCCGCGTGAATGCCTCACGCAGCGCGAAGTAATGCTGATACGCGGGAGTGGTGTCGATCTGGCCAGGCGGACGGTGTGTATCGATTGCCTTCTCGAAGCGCTTCAACGCGGCACGCGCACACGCCAGTATTTCCTCTTTTTTCAGACGCCGCAAGACATCGCGTTGCGAGTGGTTCCCGGCAAGGCACGGCATATCCACGAGCGCGCGTACATGCGCGGCGACACCCTGCGCGCGCGGATAGAGACTGATTACAGCCGGCGCAAAGGGCGGAAACGCCGCGAGGTATTCGGCCGCTGGCCGCGTAAGCTGCCGCTCAATTGCACGCTTGAGTGCCCGCGCACCGAGTTCGGGATGGTACCCCTCTTCGATGACGCGCTCCATGGCCGCGGGATGAATTTCTAGAATACACTTCCGGCGCGTGAGGCCTTCGCGCTGAAACACATCCGCGATCAGCAGCGTGGCAATTTTGCTGATTTCATCGCGGCTCAGGCGCGTGAACGGCAGCACACGGTCAATGCGGTTGAAAAACTCGGGCCTGAAAAAACGCTCCGCGGCGCGAACATAAACACTGGCGTCGCCGCTCCTGTCCGCCCGCTTGAGGCCCAGCGAGGAACTGGCTTCCTGCACACCCAGATTCGACGTCATGATCACGATCGTATTGGTGAAGTCCACGGTGCGGCCACGAGCGTCAGTCAGGCGGCCTTCGCCGAGCACCTGCAGCAGAAGATCGAAGATCGCGGGATGCGCTTTCTCGACTTCGTCGAGTAGCACGACTGAAAACGGCTGGCGGCGCACGGCGCTGGTGAGCAGACCATCAGGCTGCCAGAGCGTTCCGGCCAGGCGCGCGACGGAATCCTCCGCCACAAATTCGTTCAGATCGAACCGCACGAGCCGCTCGGCGCTGCCGAAGAGATATTCCGCCAGCGCTTTGGCGCACTGCGTCTTGCCGACTCCCGTCGGGCCCAGGAACAAAAACACGGCCACCGGCTTGCCCGGGTCATTCAGCCGAGCCTTGGCGATACAGATCGCATCCGCAAACGCCTCGGCGGCGGCACGCTGCCCGATGATCCGGCTCCCGATCCCCTCGATAATCTCCTCGCGCGTGAGCTTCCGCTTCTGATCGAGGACGTTCATGCTCAAGCCGCTTTTGTTCTGGAACTCGGAGAGCACCGACACGCGGCGGACTGCGCCATTTGACGATTTCACTGCAAGCTGCCGCATGAAGCTGGCTGCTTTGCCGGGGAAGACGATGTCACGTACGTAGCGCCGCTGCAGATCGATGATGGTCGGAAGACAATCGAGATCGAAGCGCATGTTGTGGCGGCCTTCGAGCTCCTGCTGGACACGAATGAGGATGCGCAGCGTCTGTTCCTCGGGCGGTTCGGACAGTCGCAGGATTTGAAAAAGATCGGCAAAGCCACGGTCCACTTCCTGCAGCACGCGGAACGCCTCGGGTGTAATTTCACCGAGGACGCGGACTTCGCGGCGTTCAATGAAGGGCTTTAGTACGTGGGCAACGCTAAGCTGTGATTGCGACGTTTGACCAGCGTGAAAAAGGCCGAGCAGGTCATCGAAGTACAGCGTGTGCTGGCGCTGCCTGGCAGCCTCGAGAATCGCCAGTACCCGGTTCTCCCACTCGCCGACATAAGACATGCCCAAGATCAGCCGTTGGGGCGAGAGCAGCCATGTATTACGCCGCGTTCCAGGCTGGCGGCTGCGCGCGCTGTGCCGGCGGTACAGCGTCTCGTGGATCAACGCTGTCTTGCCGACTCCGGGGGCTCCGACGATCAGCACCGCCCGCCGCTGCGGATCTTCGAGCAGCTTTTGCAACTGCGACACTTCATCGTCACGGAAGAGTGCGCGCTCAAGTTCATCGGGATACAGCCAGTCCAGGCAGCGGCCGACGCGGTTGAGCTCCATCTGCCCTTCTGGAACTTTCTGCGGACCCAGGAAAGCGAACGGATGCGCTTCGGCGAGCTTGTCCTGCTTGGCGGTGACCTCGACATCAACCGTGGTGACCCACGCTTTGCCTTTCAGTCCATCGCGCTCCGGGTCGAGCACCACGTCGGCAGGCCGCTCGCGCGCCAGCTTTTTGAAATGCTGTGAATAGACCTCTGCAGCCCGCTCGCGGAGGGATTGTCCCCCTTCGACGGTGAACCACAGCCGCGGATGCTGCGGTGAGAACGCGACAGTGCGGCCCATCGCATCGAACACGACGAGCAGGATTCGCAGCGTGAGCGTGCGATCCTGCAACTGGACAGGAATGTCGAGCATGCTGTCGGCGAACGTGGGACAGAATGTGTAGCGCAGCAGTGGCCGGTGGTCACGCCCGCGCGCTAAATCGGCGATGGCACTGGTCAGCCGGCCCGTGAGGCGCGTGAGCACGCGATTGAGATGCTCGCCCTGCGCCTCCGGCTCAGGAAAGAACAAGGGCCGCGCCGAAAACATGGCGGTATCGTTCTGCCGCTGCTGCTCAATATAGACAGGAATCGTCATCTTCATTGCTGCAGCAGTTCCTCGACGCGTCGCTGCAACTGCTGTTCAATCATGTCGCTGATCAGCGCGTTTAAACTCGCACCGGTCCAGCTGAACGATTTGCCAAGATGAGCATCCGTCAGTGAGCGGCCGGCCATATCGAACTCGCGGCGCACGGGAAGAGGACTCATCGCGCCCTTTCGTCCGAGTCCTTCAGGTGACGTGTAGGACTTCAGAGGCATCGATGAGGTTTCGACGCGGCAGCGAGCGGTGCTTTTAGCGAGCTTAAACACGTGGTCGCCGTGTTCGCCAAGCAGCCGCGGCGCTACGAGCGCCCCTCGCAGAACCAGCACAAAACCGAGTGCCTTATCGCGCCACGCCTGTGCCCGATCGAAAATTTCAGAAGCCCGGTCGATCGTATAAGGCGCGAGCGCCGCATCTTTGGGATCGACATCCAGCGGAGAAGGGCAGGTGCAGCGGCGCGAGCAGAGATGAATGATCTGCATCATGACCGCATAACTGTGCTCGTGTGCCAGCGCGAGGTAGGCTTCCAGCAGCGTGTACTGAATGCTGCGCTCCTCGGCATAAATCCCCAGCAGCAGGTAATCGGGGCGCTCAAACTGCAGCGCATAAAGCGCAAGCATCAGCTCGCTCAAGCGCTGCTGCAGCGCGCGCAGATGCTCCTGCGCGATGTCCAGAGGCTGCTGCGAACGGCCGAGCAGACGCAGCGTGACCTGCTCTTCCACGCGGTGCGTGTCATCGAGGAGCTTTTCAAATTCGCGCAGCAGGCGCTGAAGATGCGGCAGCTTTTCGGTTCCGCGCGGCGGTGCGCCAGATGCCTGCAGCCGCGCCAGCAGCCGCTCCAGGCGCCAGATGTCGCTTCGCAGTTCGCTGATGGCGGAGCAGCGCTGCAGGCGCTGCATTTTCCGCCGCAGATCGCCGCATAGTGTTGCAACGCCGGCAGTGTAAATCGCTGTGTCGCTCTCGTCGCCGGAACGCGCGCTGGCGTTGATCTTCAGACCGCCTTCTCCAATGCCGGCTTCGGCGATAAAGAGTGACTCGGCTGCATAGGAATTCAATTTTTCCGCCAGAGGCGCAAGCAGTTGCCGGTCGATCTCGCGCTTGAGCGGCCGCGCGCCATAGCGCGTGTCACTTCCTCGTGCAGTCAGAAAATCGAGCGCCGCATCGTCGACTTTCAAGGCAGCGCGGCGCAGCAGAAGCCCGTCACGCTGGCGCACGAGCTCAATTTCGCGCGCGGCAATCTGCCGCAGCGTCTTCGCATTCAGCGGTGCAAACGGCAGAATATGGTCGAGACGGTTGACGAATTCGGGCCTGAAAAAGCGCTGCACTTCGTCCGTGAAGTGGCTCTGTGCCGATTCAGCGCCACGTCCGGAGGCCGCAAATCCGCTGCGGCCAAGCTGGTACGATTCAGCGCCCAGGTTTGACGTGAGAATCACGATGGCATTTGAAAATTCGGCCACGCGGCCGGCTGCGTCCGTGAGCCGCGCATCACCAAGCACCTGCAGGAGCAGGTCAAAACAGGCCGGATGCGCCTTTTCGATTTCATCGAAGAGAATCACTGAAAAGGGCTGCTCGCGCACTTTCGCCGTGAGCACGCCTTCGCCGCGACCCGGGCTTCCGACCAGGCGGTACACGGCATCGCCTTCAGCAAATTCGCTCATGTCGAACCGCGAGAGCCGCGTGCGGTCGCCGAAGAAGAGCTCGGCCAGCGCCTTGGCCATCTCAGTCTTGCCCACGCCGGTCGGCCCAATGAACAGCAACGAGGCGAGCGGCCGCCGTGGTCTGGCGAGCCCGGCTTTGATGGCGACAAGTACATCCAGCACGGTCTCGATCGCCTGAGGTTGCCCAAGAACGCGCTGCGCAAACCAGGCGCGTGCTTCATCCAATTCCAGCCGCACCGAAGGATCCAGCATGAACGCAGGCAGACCGGTTTCACGCGAAAAGGCGCTCGCGACATCCGTTTCATTCAACTGCGTGCCGCGCTGTGCATTAAAGACGACGCTGTCGAGAAAACGGAGCGGACGTCCGGGAAATGCCGAGTACGTCGCATAACGCCGGTGCAGGCGGTCGATCTTATCGATCGCGCCGGCAGTAAGTGACACGTCGTAATCCTTGCGAAGAGACTCGGCCTGCCGTTCCAGGATGCGCCGGCCCCGCTGCTCGTCGGGCTCGCTGACGTCGATGCGCTGCAGAACGGCGAGGAGTTGCGGGTCCCGCCGTTCGATAAGCGGGATCTGCTCCGGCGTGCATTCGCCAATAACCAGCAGTTCGCCCCGCGCGATGTACGGCCGCAGGAATCCGCCCACGCCCTGGGCGATGCCCTCAGCCTTTCCGACATCAAGCAATTCAAGAATATTTCCCAGCACCACAATGGCCCGCGCATGCGCGGCCTCGCGGCAGAGCTTCTGGCAGCGCTCCTGCCACATGCCATACCCGGTCATTCCCGCGACCAGGCGCGAGCCGCTTGTATTCCAGAACGGCGTGTGTCCGAGATGATGTCTGGCGCGCTGGCGGACCAGCTCACGAATCGCTGCGGTTTTTCCGCAGCCGGACTTGCCGCAGAGCAGCACGCTGCGCGGCGGATCGGAGGTCAGCGCTTCGGCGATTAGAGCAATCAGCTCATCGATCTCGAATGCTTCACTCAGTGCCTGAGTCGTTAAATCTTCGCCAACCTCCTGAATGACCGGTTTCTCAGGCTTTGTCTGTTCATCTTTCTGAGCGCGCTGCCGCGGCGATAGCGGCGCGATTTGAATTGTCTGCGCACTTATATGGAGCGAGCTCACGCGCTGCAGTGCAGCGAGATTTTCCAGCGAATCCAGTGCTTTGAAGCGTTCCAGTGCGAAACGTGCCTGCCGTGGCAGCAACTCTGCCAGTTTTTCTGGCGACTGCGCCAGCACCTGGACATTCAGCGCGGGAATGCAGGCGAGGTACAGATCATCGGAGTGGCGCCAGGAAAGATAGTGAAAAGTCAGCTCCAGCGGTTCAATCCAGTACGGCTTGCCGCGCGGTGCTTCGAGCGCGAACTTCAGGACGCCGGAGCGCGGCGTTCCCGGGAGCGCGTGCTGGTAGAGAAAGGTGACATCGCCTTGTTCCAGTTCCTCTTTTGCAAGCGCCTGAATTTTAGCGGGCAGATCGGTGAGCTCATCCTGAAGCGTGGAAATGGCAGGAAGCGTAAGCGGGCTCGCGAAGGCCAGTCCGCAATCAAGTGTTTCAAAGGTGGAGATAAGACGAAGTTCAAGATTCGGCATTGAAAGTATCGCGTGTTCCGCGCCGCATGCAGCCAATTGGGAGATTTGAACTCAAAGCATACAACATCGTGCCCGGACGGTGCAAACGACGCTGCAAGTAATGTCGAGTGCAGAGCCTGCCTGCAGGCACATCCGCGGGCTAACCGCTTGCGCTATATGGCGCGCTGCGCTACATCTGGCGTCTTTGCTTAAGAAAATCCGGGAGGTGCCGTGGCACGTTCTCAGTCCAGAGCGGACAAGCCGCTCCATATTCTTGTTACCGGCGGGCTCGGCGCCGTTGGAAGTCACCTCGTGCCGGAACTGGAAAAGCGCGGTCACCGAGTCTTCGTTGCCGACATCCGCCACCATCATAATGCGCCTAATTACGCGCGCTGCGACGTGAGCGAATACCGTCAGGTGGAACGGCTCTGGCAGGGTGGCGGCTGGCCGCACGGGTACACGCCCAAAGCACAGAAATTCGATGTGGTCTATCATCTGGCCGCTGAGTTCGGCCGGTGGAACGGCGAAGATTATTACGAAAATCTCTGGAAGACCAACGCCGTGGGCACCAAGAACATTCTGCGCATGCAGGAGCGCGAGGGGTTCAAGGCCATCTATTTTTCCTCCTCGGAAGTGTATGGCGATTACGAAGGCGTGATGAGCGAAGAGGTGATGGACAAAGTTGAGATCAAGCAGCTCAACGACTACGCCATGACAAAATGGGTCAACGAACAGCAAGTGCTGAACTCAGCGCAGCAGTTCAAAACCCAAAGCGTGCGCGTGCGATTATTTAATACGTACGGTCCCGGCGAGTACTACAGTCCATACCGATCGGTGATCTGCCTGTTCTGCTACCGGGCTCTGCATAATATTCCTTACATTGTTTACAAAGGGCACAAGCGCACCAGCACCTACATCGCGGACATGAGCCGGACGCTGGCGAACATCAGCGGGAACTTCAAGCCGGGCGAGGTTTACAACATTGGTGGAACCGATTTTCACGACATTGAAACGTGCTCACGAATCATCCTGAAGCACCTTAAAAAGAGCGACAAAAAACTTGTGACGTACAGAGAATCCGAAATTTTGACGACAAAACAGAAGCTGGTAGACTGTTCCAAGGCGCAACGTGATCTGGATCACAGGACGACTGTGGAACTGGAGGAGGGCATCCGGCGCACGTTGGATTGGATGAAAACAATCTACCGCTGATCTCATGAGCCCGGCTTCGTAATAGCGATAGAAGTGCCGAGCACGACCGTACTTATGAGAGGAAGAGAGGAACCGATGAGCGTTACAATTACTTACTGCACTATGTGAAATTATTTACCAGATGCTACCCGTGTGGCAGCAGAGATAAAGAAAGAGCTGGGACTGAATGCGCAGCTGATCCCTGGTAAAGGAGGCGTTTTTGACGTCAGGGCTGACGAAAAAGTAATATATTCGAAGGATAACGTTGGTAGGTTTCCAAAGCCCGGCGAAGTCACTGCATTACTGAAGACGCTGAAAAAATAGCAGTAGGGCGCTGAAAAGCAGGTGCGTCAACGATGAGGGAACGAACACATCGGTCTGGCTGCAGCACTTTGCGTCGATATGGCTCAGCTCGCCACATTGCGCAAAACTCAGGTATTTGCGGCTTGACGTACCGGCGTGTCTCCGGTACCAATGCTGGCAATCACTTGCCAATCGTCTTTTAGGGAGCCGTAAATGGGTCTTTTTGGGCGCAAGAAAAGCCTGCTGGGTCTGGATATCGGCTCCTCGTGTGTCAAAGCTGTCGAATTGACGCGCGTCGGCCAGAGTCTGGTGATCACAGGAATGGGCAAGGCTGAGGTCGAAGGACCGGAAGCCGCCGGCGAGGCCATCACCAAGGCGTTGAAAGAAGGCGGTATAAAAACCAAGCGCGTGGTCAGCTCGGTTTCCGGCCGCTCGGTCATCCACCGCCAGGTTCCCATGATGACGATTCCAGACGCCGAGCTCAAGCAGGCGATGGAATACGAAGCCGACAAATACATCCCCTTCGACGTCACCGAAGTCCAGCTTGATGCCAAGCGCCTTCAGGAAGGCGATGCCGTGTCGGCTTCGGGCACCGGGCAGATGAAAGTCCTGCTCGTGGCCGCCAAGAAAAACCTTATCGATGAACACATCAATCTTCTCCAGTCCGTCGGCCTGAGCCCGGCGGTGATCGACGTCGACTTCCTTGCGCTGGGCAATGCTTTCGAACTACGCAACCTGAGCCTTGGCATCAACGATACTGAAGTGCGCGCGATGGTGGATATCGGTGCCAGCAAGAGCGATATCAATATCATGCGCGGAAATTCTTCCTTCTTTCAGCGCGAAATCTTCATGGGCGGAAACGACCTGACGGACGCGGTCGCCAAGCGCTTCGGCGAAGACCCCAAGGACGTCGAAAAGATGAAGAAGGATCCGGGTGGCGCGCTTGAGTCCATGCAGGACGCCATGCTTCCGGTGCTCGAAGACATCGGCAGCGAAATCCGGCTCTCGTTCGATTACCACGAAAATCAGTACGATCAGGAAGTGAAGGAAGTTTACATTTCGGGCGGATCGGTGCTGTTCCCTGGAATTGATACGATGCTGGCGCAGATTTTTAATCTGCCCGTCAAGATCTGGGATCCGACGGAAGGCCTGGAGATCACGAGCTTCAATCCGGGCGGGATGGGTGGAGCCAATTCAGACATGGCGGTCGCGCTGGGACTGGCCAGCCGTATCCGCAACATGTAAGCGGCACCGCCGCTCCGGAATTTCGGAGCGGACGAAAAAGACCCAGACGAGGTCCTTTAAGCAATGATAGAGATTAATCTACTTCCCGAAGAGATGCGGCAGACCGAAGGCACGCCGCCGGCGCGACTGGCCACCATTCTTGTTGGTGTCGTGGCCGCGACCGTGATCAGCTTCTTCGTCGCAAAGTTCTGGCTGGTTGAAATCCCGAACATGAAGGGTGAGATCAAGAACCGCAAGGTTGAAATCGAAGCTCTCAAGAAGCGCAAAGAGGAAGTGGAGAAGACGATTGCGGCGATCGATGCTCTCAAGCAGAAGGTCGATACGCTCGACAAGCTGATCCAGAGCCGCGTGCGCTTTGCCCGCATTCTCGACCGCCTCTGCGACGCCGTGCCGCCCGATGGCGCCTGGTTCCGTTCCTTCAATGTGGTTGCCGACAACACCGCGTCTTCAGGACTTCCTGGTGCCGGCAAGCGCTACAAGATCAATCTTTCAGGTTACACCACCGGCGAAACGGATCTCGATCAGGCTCAGCGTCTGTTCGATCTGATGACCCGGCTGGAGAAAGAGTTCCGTGAACGCGACGTGGATGCGAAGACGGGCGTGAATATGTTCCTGTCAGCGAAGTTTGACCGCGTCACGCTGGTGAACCGTGGAGCGACAACGATTCCCGCTCCTCAGCTCAACGACAAAGAAAAGAAGCTGCTTAAGGCTCTCAAGATTCCCACGAACGGGATGGACTTTGTGCTGACGATGGGCTTTGAAATGCGCTCCCCGACAGCGCAGTAAGCAGTTGAATAAACGTTCGCAACGCACAAAAGGAACTGACAATGGCTGCCAACGACTGGTCCGAACGAACGCGAATGATCGTCACGATCGCCGTGGTGCTCGTGGTGAATGCTGCGCTCGGCGGTGGCTTTTATTACATCCATGGTGAATGGCAGAAGCTTGAAAAGGAACATAAAGCTCTGCTGGGCGAAAAGAAGCAGCTCGAAGAATTCGTGAAACAGGGCGATACCAAGACCCTGGAACTCAAGCAACTCACCGAGCGCTTCAAGGAGCAGGAACGCCAGCTGCCCGAACAGGACGAAGTGGCGCAGTTGAGCCTGGACGTTCAGAAAGTTTCCAACGATTCAAAATGCGCGCTGAAAAGCTTCATCGCTTCCGGCACCAGCGGTGGAGGCGACTTCAGCGCCAGCTACACGCGCCAGGTCTGGAGAACGAAATTCGAAGGCGACTTCATGGGCTGGTGCAAGTTGATGAACAAACTCGAAGAAGAATTTCCGCGCTTTCTCGCATTCGAGGGGCTTTCGATCATGCCCAAGAATTCAGGCGTTGTTCTCTCCGGCTCGCAGCACGAGATCAACGTGGATCTGGTCACTTACAAATACAACCGGCCGCAGCAGTGAGGTCAGAAGCCATGGCGTATAAGAATACAGAGAGGCGCGAGAAGCTCTTCGCGACGATGCTGGCGGCAGTGCTGCTGCTGTGCATCAGCGGAAGCGTTCGCGCGGGTGAGCCGGTGGTTCCACCGCCCGATCCCGGAACTGGCGCGGCAGCTGAGCCGGCGGCACAGCCGGACAAGAAAAACGACAAGTGGATTTTCGATCCGCGCGGGCGCCGCGATCCGTTTACCTTTTCCATCACACCCAAGATCGGTGATGATTCGGGATCGACCACGCCCGGCGTGGATAAGCCGACTGAACCGGGAAAAGTCGACATCGATCCCAAGCTGATCATCGCCAAACAGAAGGAAGCTGAAAACCTCTACAACGAAGCTGAAATCGGCTTTCTCGAGGTAGGCCAGGAAGGCCACGCCATTGAAGTCATTGCAAAATGTGATGCGGGCATGAAGGTTTTTGCCGATACACCCAACGCGGGAACTGTTCCCGAATGGCAACCGGTGCGTAACAGGCTTGAAGCGCTGCGCAAAGCCGCTGAACGCATGAAAATGCGACAGGATTCGCGCAAAAAGTTTGATGAAAGCAACATGCGCCTGACTGGCATTGTTGCGCGCGATCGCGGTTCACGGGCCATCGTGAACGGGGAGCGTGTCGGCAAAGGGGACCTTGTCACGTCAGGCGAGAATTACGTTGTGTCTGTCGATGACATCCAGCAGGATCAGGTGATTCTGGTGACGCCGGAAAGCTTCAAGGTGAAGTTAACCTGGTCTGAAATAGCAAAATAGTAATGACAGAAGAATAAAGCGCGATATACTCGTGCTTTCTTTTAAAAAGGGAGAAGGGTCATTCCACGGTAAAGAGTGGGATGATCATTCGCTGGGGGGCAGGAGGGGCCTTTGGTTGAGGGGATGACGTTCACTCGCGTGCACGCTATGCGCCATGCGTGGCGATCGCACGCATTGCTTGCTCTATTGCTTCTTCTCGGCGTCGCCGCCAGCAGCTTGCTGCGAGCGGAGGAAGAAGCTCCGGTTCTTGTTCCCAAAAGAGTAGAAGCCGTGACAGGCGCAGGTGTCGGCGAAAGCACTGCCAAGACATCAGGTGCCTTCATTTCTCTTGAAGTGAACGAGCGCCCGCTCAAGCAGGTGCTTGATTATCTTTCCACCGTCAGCAACAAGAACATCCGCGTCAAGCGCGACAAGGACAACAAGCTCCTGGTCACGTTCAAGCTCGAGAACGTCACCTACCGCGCCATCCTCGACTTTATCGCCCGCAAGTACGGCATGATCGTCGATGATACGATGATCGCGCAGAACATCATCTGGCTTGAGACGCCCGAAAAAGTCTCGATGGTGTTCAATAATGCCGACGTTCGCGACGTGATCAATACAATTGCGATTCAGTCCAACGCCAATGTGGTGATCGACTCGGAAGTCACGGGTACGGTCTCCATGCGCCTTGAAAACGTGCCGTGGAAGGATGCGCTGAGCATCGTCGTCCGCACGCTCGATAAGGTGCTGGTCGACGAGCCCAACAATGTCATCCGCATCACCACGCCTGGAAAAATCGCCACTCAGCACGATATCCGCATCTTCCGCCTGGCGTACCTGTCGCCGGAAGGCTCGCGCTATACTGCTGTGCTCACCAGCGATTTTACAAAGCGCGAAGAATCGCGCGACGGCGGTGGTGCCAATGCTCAGGTAGTCGGCCAATCGTTGATCGACGTGCTTCTCAAGATGCGCACGCCGCAGGGACAGATCTCCTTCGAAAAGCGCACCAACACAATTATTGTCCGCGACACATCAACGGCGCTGGACCAGATGCAGTCGATCATCTCCAAGCTTGATATTCCGCCCAAGCAGGTGCATGTGGCCGTCAAACTCGTGCAGCTCGACGATGGAGATTCGGAGCGGCTGGGCATCGACTGGGGCGAAGGTATCCGCTTCCAGGTCACTCCAGTTCAGAACTGGCTCTCGGCGTTCCCCTTCGACGTCACCAACGGCCTGTCGCGCTCGCTGCTCGGCGACTTGGCAATCTCGCCTGGTACGCGGCGCGTCGTGGATCCGCTGACCGGTGGGGTGGCCTCCACAAACGATATTTTTTCACTCCGCCGTGGCGTAAACACCCAGGGCGGCAGCCTCGACGTGACGACCACGAACTCGGTGTCACTGGGCAGCATGGGCTTTCAGAACATGCAGGCAACGCTGGAAATGATCCGCAACAAGACCCGTGGCCGCATCATCCAGGCTCCGCAGATTGTAACTCTGGACAACGAAGAAGCGACCATCCAGGTCGGACAGCTCATCCGTTACGCGGAAACCATCGTGTCCAACACGGAAGGCGGCGGAAACGTCGGCGGTTTCCGCGAAGCGGCCGGTTCGCCTCTGAAGCTCGGCTTCCAGCTCCTGGTGATCGCGCATGTGACCGGGCCTGAAAACAACATCCTGATGACGATCGTTCCCAAGACTGAGAACTTCCAGGGCTTTGAAACGTTCGGCTCGGGCGCCAGCCAGCTGCGCCTGCCGCAGACGACTCAGAGCATCGTGGTGACGAAGATGATGCTGCGCAACGGCGAAACAGGCGTCATCGGCGGCATGAAGGAAGAGACCGAAAACTTCGCTGAGCGCAAAGTACCGATCTTCGGAGACATTCCGTTTATCGGCCATCTGTTCAAGCACAAGACGAAGGATGTCAACGCGCGCAACCTGCTGGTGTTCGTGACGCCGACGATCATCGACTTCTACGAAACCGGCACGTTTGAGAAGGATCTGGAAAAGTTCAAAGCCGATTGGGCCAAGCCGTTCACCGCACTGGGCGAAGAAGAGGCCGGTCGCTGAACTTTAATCTGGTTGATGATGAAAGCGCGGGCGCGGTGCACTGTCACCGCGCCCGCTTGTTTTCAACACAATGTATTTTATTTCTTTTGACTTATTGGCTTGACCCGACAGCGCCTTCGGCGAAAGTAACACCTGCGAAAATGGCGCCGGTGATTGGCGAGGCGCGGGAACACAGATTGAGGCAGACCGGGCGCAATTTGGCGCCGAATGTCTGCATGGAAAACAGCGCCAGAGATGGTTTTAAGATCAGACACGGGGCACGCGATGAAGAGCTGTTCTCTTCAACGGAACGCGGGCCCTGGATGGTAAAATAAGGGCCCGGGGCGTTCCCGGTCCGCAAAGTAGCTGCTGAATAGGGACACGGCAACTCAAGCCGTGCGCGCTACTTGACTCGTTTGGGCAAGATGGGTTTTTCGCGCGAACAAGGCCGGTGAGTCAGGACAGGCGGCGCGCCGCGGGGCCGGAATTTCCGGACGGGCGGCGCCGGCTGTAGAGTGACTCCGGCAGGCCGTTCCAGGCCTGCCCCGACCGGAGGCTTCTTTAGACGCTGCGATGATCCAGCAAAAGGTAGAAATCCGCTTCGAAAAGGGTGAAGCGATCCGCTTCATCTCACACCATGATCTTATGCGCGCGATCATGCGCGCCGTGCGCCGGGCCGCTTTGCCGGTGCGTTTGACCGAGGGATTCAATCCCCGGCCGCGCATCGTCTTTCCCGTCGCGCTCGAAGTCGGTGTGGCATCCCTGGACGAAGCCGCGGAAATCGAACTCACACAATGTTTGGAACCCCACATTATCTTCGATCGTCTGGCGTCCTCTTTTCCCCCGGGTCTGGTTCTGAAGGCAGTGAAGGAAGTTCCGCCGCGCCGGGCGGGGCAGATTCCGCTGCGGATCCGCTACCGCCTGCATCTGAAGGAAGCGAATCTGGAAGTGACTCCGGAGAGTCTGAAGGAAATGCTTCAGGCTCCAGCGCTTCCCTTCGCTCGGCCGCGGGAAAAGGGAACGCAAAACGTGGATCTAAGGCCGGCTCTTCTGGATCTAAATCGCGCGGACGACGGCGACCTGCTCGTGGACGTCCGTCCAAGTCAAAAGGGATCGGCGCGGCCGCTGGAAGTGCTGAGCCTGCTGACGAAACAGCCGCTGAGCCAGATGAAAAAAGTGAGAGTGACGAAGCTGCTGATGGAACTGCAGCCAGCTCCGGAGATGACCGAGCAGCAGTTGAAGGAGAGGGAGCTTCTGCTGGAGAGGGAGCGGATGAGTCTGGAGAACGAACCGCCGCAGGATCTCCAGCCGCAGAATTCCCAAGCGCAGGATCCGGTGAGCCCTCCGTAAGCGCACCGCCTCCGGCGCCCCAAGCCAGTCCTGCTGAAACCCGGACGTCCGAAGCGCATGCCGCATCCGAGCCGGCAGAGCGTGTCGTTGCTTCCGGCGAAGATAACGACGATGGCGGCGACGAGTATGAAGATGAATCGCCGCAGCCGCAGAGCGCTTTACCGCAGCCTAGCCCCGATGATCTGGCCGCCGATGAAGCCGCAGCGCGCCGTGCCAGCCAGATCGTAAGCGGATTGCTGCAGGTCAGCACGCCTGGAGGAACCGTTCCGTTCCAGCACGTCAAACCGATGATTCATGGACAGACCGGCCACACGCAGCATGAAGGCGGTGGACGGCGCCGCCGCCGCCGGCGACGTGGCCGCGGCGACCGCGGTGAGCGTGGAGAGCGCGATAACCGCGGCCAGCAGCAGCATGGCCAGCATCAGCATGGCCAGCATCAGCACGGCCAGCATCAGCACGGACAGCAGCGGCAGCCCTACTCGCAACAGCAGCCTTCCGGCCAGCATCGACAGGATTCGCGCGAGCAACAGCCGCGCCCGCAGTACACCGCGCCTGCAGCACAGCCCCAACAGCCTCAGCCTCAGCCTCAGCAGCAGCAGCAGATTGCTGCAACGCCTCCGGCAGAGACTGTTCAGAGTTTTATTGCGCCGCAAGTAGACCTTCCGGCGGCTGCACAGGCGGCTCCTATTCCGGTTGAAGCCGATGTGTCAGCCGAGACGACTGTTCTGCAGCCGGCGATCGTTGGAGATGCTTCGAACACGGCATCCGCTGCGCTTACGGTTGTCACGACCGCGCCATCTGAAGGAATTGCTCCTGCAGCCGGCGAAGCGCCCGCTGTGGCAGTCGCGCCGCAGACGCCGCGTCCGCAGCAGCAGCGTAACGAGCGAAACGATCGCAATCAGCGCGGCTCGGGACGCTGGCGCGAATCGACTCTGGAGAGCTCTTCAGTTTCGCCGCAGAACGCTCCGCCGGCAATGCGCAAGGTTGTGCTGCTCAACGCCACTGAGCCTGGCGAGATCCGGGTCGCAATTCTCGAGAACAATGAGCTGGCCGAAATTTTCATGGAACGCAAGAGCCATGGACAGCAGGCCGGCAATATATACAAGGGGCGCGTCGTTAACGTGGAGCCCTCGCTGCAGGCCGCGTTCGTGGACCTGGGCGCTGAGCGCAACGGATTCCTGCACGCGTCGGACTGCATTCCTCCCGATGGCGGTTACAGCGACGTCGTCACAAAGCTCCCGCCGCGAGGAAATCGTGACGGGCGGGACAATCGAAACAATCAGAACCGTCAATCGTCGCAATCGCAATCTTCACAGCAGCAGCCCGCGCGAGTAGAACCGCCGACTCCTGCACCCGTTGCTTCCTCTGCCGAAAACGTCCAGCCTGCTCCTGCCGGCGTAACCGCAATGCCTGCCGGACAGCCGGTGACTGCCGCAGTGGTGCCGACGAATGGACAACCGGTTTTCAATGGTGGCCAGGGTAATAACAAACGCCGGCGCCGCCGCCGTGGCGGACGTGGCCGCTCTGGCCGTGGCCGGCCAATGGGTCCGGCGCCGATGCTTGCGCCAGCGCCGGGTCAGGCACCTGCCGCCGTCAGCACGCCGGCCGCCCAGGAAAATGTGCCGGCTCAGACGACTGATGCCGCACCCCAAACGCCTGCCGCTCAACCGTCCTCCTCGAGCGAAACTCCGGCGCCCGTGTCCGCTGTTGAAAATGAAATCGGACTGCCGCCGAGCGAAGCTGATGGTCGGGGCAACGTTCCGCCCACGGCTGCGCCCTCCGCCGATATCAGTGAAGGCACTGGTGGAACGACGGACGAAGACGACTTTGACGATGATCTGAATGCCGCGCCTGAGGCCGATGTGCCGCCTGCTGTAACGAGTGCCGAAGACGCTGATGACGCCAATTCCAGCGACGAGGACGACGGCGAAGACGACGAAGAGGACGCCCTCGAAGGCACAGCCGATTCAACTGAAGCGATCAGCGCCGCACCCGTACAGGATACAACTCCAGCGCACGACGACGCCGCACCATCCCCTGCCGCATCTGCAGAAGAGATGGGTACCGCTCAGGAATCGCTGAGTCCATCGACAGGCAACGCACAGGACGTGGCGCAGACGCAGCCTGACGAAAGTGCCAACGTGAAGCTGGACGAAGCGGCAGATCTGGATACGGCTTCGGCCGAGAGAAATCCAATTGAGACGCTTCACCGGCGCGGCACGGACATCGAAGAAAACTTCGCCCAGGAAATGGGCGTGCCAGAGCCTGAGAACGCCGGATCTGCAGAAGCGGAAACCGATTCTTCCGAAGCGGAAACCGATTCTTCCGAAGAGGCCTCCGGCGGACCAGCCGACGTCAGCGACAGCGCCGCGGTGGCCACAGAGACTGCTGCAAGCGCTGGAACTGAGGTTGCTGCGCAGGCCATGGAAGCACTGCCCATTCCCGCGCCCGGTCAGCCTGCGCCGGTGCTGGCCCCGCGCGAACAGCATCGTGGCGGCGGACGAAGCGGACGCGAACGGCCGCATGACCGCCGCTACACAATTCAGGAAATGCTGCGTGAAGGTCAGGAAGTTTTGATCCAGGTCGCGAAGGAAGGCATTGGCCAGAAGGGCCCGGCACTTACGACATATATCAGCATTCCCGGCCGCTACCTGGTGCTGATGCCGGCCGTTCAGCGGCTGGGCGTCTCGAAGCGCATTGAAAACGAAGAACAGCGCCGCGCACTGAAAGACGCACTCGCCCAGATCAACCCGCCGGACGATATGGGCGTGATTGTGCGCACGGCCGGAACCGGCCGCTCGAAAGACGAACTCCAGCGTGACATGAATTACCTCATGAATGTCTGGGAGAACATGAAGAAGAAGGCGCGTGTCACGAAAGCGCCAAATCTGATTTACCAGGAAGGCGACGTCGTCACCCGCGTCTTCCGCGACGTGATCACTGACGACGTCACGGAAATTGTGATTGACGATCCGGTGGTCCTGGAGCGTGCGCGCGAGTTTGTCCGCGAGACCTCTCCGGGCAACGAACACAAGCTTAAGCTCTATTCAGATGCCGAGCCGCTCTTTCACAAGTACGGCGTCGAGCAGCAGCTGCAGCGTCTGTTCAACCGCAAGGTGAACCTGCGCAGCGGCGGTTCGATCGTTATCGAGCAGACCGAAGCGCTGGTAGCGATCGACGTCAACACCGGCCGCTTCCGCGAAAAGCGCAACCAGGACGACACGATTCTGCAGACCAATTTGGAAGCGGCGCGCGAAATCGCGCGGCAATTGCGCCTGCGCGATATCGGCGGCCTCGTGATGATCGACTTCATCGATATGGAAATTCACGAGCATCGCCGCCGTGTGGAGCGCGAGCTTAAGTCGCACCTGGCACGTGACAAGGCGCGCATCAACGTGCTGCCGGTGAGCATGCTCGGCGTCGTCGAAATGACGCGCCAGCGCGTGCGGCACAGCCTGCGCAAGACGCTCTTTGAGCGCTGTCCGCACTGCTCGGGCTCGGGTCATATCAAGTCGTCCGAATCGGTTGGGCTCGAAATGCTCCGGGAGCTCAAGAGTCAGCTTAAGGACAAGGCGGTAAAACGTGTAAAGGTGCTCTTGAATTCTGTGGTCGCTTTTGCGATTCTTAACCAGTTCCGCAAGGACCTGGTGCGGATGGAGGAAGCTCACGGGATAACCATTGAGGTCTGTGGGGATCCGGTTGTTTCGTTGAGCCAGATGCAGGTCTCGACCGCCAAAGAAGGCGGCGAGTGGATCTTGAAGAAAGTAAGTGAGGTTGACGACTATGTACGCAATTCTTAACGACCGGGGCCATCAGTACAAGGTTCGCGAAGGCGATCTGCTCCAAGTCGACCAGCTCAGCGCCAAGAAAGGCGATGCCATTACCTTCGACCAGGTTCTGCTGGTTGGAAGCGAAGGCGGACAGGTGAAGGTTGGCACACCGACCGTCGCAGGTGCGAAAGTCACCGGCGTGGTGGAAGACCACATCAAGGGCGAGAAGCTGATTGCGCACCATCGCGTCATGACCAATTCGCTGGGCCGCCGCCGCGGACACCGCACGAAGTACTCGGTCATCCGTATCCAGAAGATCGCGGGCTGAACGTCTCCTTAAAACGACGGCAGAGACAAAAGACGACACGAAGAAAAGATGAAACATCTTTTCTTCGTGTCTTTTCGTGTCCGGACTGAACCTGCAGGCGGGCCATTTTTTCTCCGGAAAAGCGGTGTATGCTCTAGCAGACCCGTCCAAGGAGCCCAGCCATGCCGATCTCCCTTGCGCCTCTGTCGAGACGAAAATTCCTGGGCGCATCTGCCGCCGGCCTGGCGTCGCTGTTTGCGCGGGGATCCTTCGCAGCGGAAAAGGAGGCCGATCCGCACAGGCTTTTTCTGCTCTCTGATACTCACATCGATGCAAATCCAAAGAAGGCCAACCGCGGCGCTGTCATGTATGAAAATATGAAGCAGGTCATCGGCGAGCTCACGGCGATGGAGAAACGAGCCGCCGGAGTGATCATTAATGGCGACTGCGCGCACAGCACCGGCGAGACCGGCGATTACGCGCGGCTGCTTGAGCTGCTCAAGCCGGTGCGCGAAGCGGGCATGCCCGTTCACCTGGGCATGGGCAATCATGATCATCGAGAAAATGTCTGGAACGCGTTTGCCGAAACGAAGGAATCGCGGAGCGCGGTGGAAGGCCGGCAGATTACGATCTTGAAGCTGCCGCGCGCAAACGTTTTCGTGCTCGATTCCCTTGATAAGACCAACGTCACGCCTGGCGTGCTTGGCGAGCAGCAGCTCGCGTGGCTGCCGAAGGCGCTCGACGCGGCGGCCGACAAGCCCGCGATTGTGATGGTGCATCATCAGCTCGACGAGCGGCCCGTGATCAAAGGACTCACCGACACGAAAGTGCTGCTGGAAATTCTTCAGCCGCGCAAGCAGGTCAAGCTTCTGATGTATGGCCACACGCACGTCTGGGAGCCGACGAAGCGAGAGGACCTGCATTGCGTGAATTTGCCGACGGTTGCGTACGTCTTCAAAGAAGGCGTGCCGAACGGCTGGGTAGATCTGCAACTTCTTGAGAATGGCGCGGTGCTGCAGTTGCACTGCATCAAGAAAGATCACCCCCAGCACATGGAACGAATCGAACTGAAGTGGAGAAGCTGATGACACGAATTGCATTTATCGTTGCCGCCCTTTTTGCGTTCGCCGTTTACGGCGGCGACGCGCCGCTGAAGGTTTGCATGCTCTCGGCCTCGACGGAGTACAAATCCGACGAATGCTGCGACAGCTTTCAGAAATACCTCGAGCAGAATTTCAACGTCGTCTGCACGCGAGCGACGGGCGTCGAGCGCGGCACCGATCTGAAAGGCCTTGAGAACCTCGACGGCTGCGACGTGGTGCTGCTGTTCACCAAGCGCATGACACTGCCCGACGATCAGCTCAATAAGATCAAAAAGTACTGTGAGAACGGCCGGCCGATTGTCGGCGTGCGCACAGCCAGTCACGCATTTCAGAACTGGCTCGAGTTCGACACCCAGGTGCTGGGTGGAAATTACAAGAATCACTACGGCAAGGGTCCGGCGACCGAGACCATTTTCACTGACAAAGGGAAGGCGCATCCGGTACTCGCCGGCGTGAAGCCGTTCTCCTCGCCAAACAGTCTTTACCGCAACACAGGGCACGCGGCGGATGTGGAGCTTCTGATGACCGGAACGGCAGGCGATAAGACCGAGCCGCTCACGTGGACGCGGGAATACAAAGGCGGGCGGATCTTTTATACGTCGCTTGGCGGGCCCGAAGATTTTTCTAACGAGGATTTCAAACGCATGATCGCGCAGGCGCTGTTCTGGGCGGCGAAGCGCGACGTACAAAAGAAATAACTTCAGCTCATCACTTTCCACGCGTCGAGCGCAAACTTGATTGCGACCAGCACAAGCGACGCGTGGATAATCCGCACGAACCACACGGGGTCCATGCGCTTGTTCAGCCACGAGCCGAGCCCCACCCCAAAGGGTGCGATCACCATCAGCCAGAGCGCATAGCGCAGCGACGTCCAGTTCGTCAGGCCAACGTAGACGAACGACGGCAGCTTCAGCACGTTCAGCAGAAAATAAAAGCGGCCGGATGTCCCAACGTATTCGCGCCGGTCGAGTTTCTGCGGCAGCAGGTACATCGTCACGATCGGACCGGCAGCGTGCGCGATCGTCGTCGTGACACCACCGATGATGCCGACCAGCCAGCTTGCGCCGTGCGTCGGCTGCCACGGAGGCGCTTCGCCGTCCGGTGCCGGGCGGAGCTTCAGCAGCAGAAACGAGACTGAAATAATGGCGACAGACAGTTTCAGCCATGCATCAAGTTGCCTGGCCTGGGGCGATCCGGCTTCAAGATTGATGCTGTTAAGAAGAATCGTTGTGCCGATCACCGCGATGATGACGGGCAGCCAGAGCTTACTGATCGCGCGCGGCTGCCATTCGCTCGGATAATTGCGGACCGTGCAAAAGTCGCAGACGATCAGAACCGGAAGCCAGAGACCGATGACGAACTTTGCCGGAGCGACCTGCAGAAAGAGCGGCACTGCCATGATCGCGATGCCTGCGTTCAGCCCGCCTTTGTCGACCGACACGAGAAACAGCGCGCCCATCGCGGCGATAACATACGCGAGCGGCCCGCCGACTGCGTCGGGTGGAACAATCCACGAATGAATAAAGTCCATCGCGCGTGCTGATCCCGGTGTAATCGAGAAGGTAACTATCCAACGATTTTTTTCAGAGTCCAGAGAGGAACCATGCCCCTCGCCGCCTTTCCCAAGTGTTTTCTCGATGAGCTGTGCGTTCACAAAACAATGACGGTCGATCAGTGGATCGCCGGCTGTGCGGAGAAGCTGGACGTTGACGGCCTCGAGTTCTACTGGGGCTTTGCGCCGCGCGAAAAAGACGAGATCCGGCGCGTACGCTCTATTGTAGAAGCGCGCGGTTACAGCATACCGATGATGTGTTATTCGCCGGACTTCACGAAGCCCGATGCCGCCGCACGCCAGGCCGAAGTCGATGCGCAGAAGCAGGTCATCGAGGTGACAGCGGCTCTCGGCGGCAAATTCTGCCGCGTGCTGAGCGGGCAGAGACGGGCGGAGGTCTCGCGCAAAGATGGTGTGCGCTACGCGGCCGATTGCATCAAGGCATGCCTGCCGCATGCCGAGAAGCACGGCGTCACGCTCATTCTTGAGAATCATTACAAAGACGGCTTCTGGCAGCAGCCGGAGTTCGCGCAAAAAATGGAGGTCTTTCTCGAACTGCTCGCCGCGATTCCAGAGTCGCCCAACTTTGGCGTGAACTATGATCCGTCAAATACGATCATCGCGGGCGAAGATCCTATCGAGATGCTCGAAGCGGTGAAGCACCGCGTCGTGACGATGCACGCCAGCGACCGCTATTTCGAAGGCGGCACGGTCGAGGACCTGCGCAAGATCGAAGCGCATCCGCAAGCCGGCTACGCGCAGATCCTGAAGCACGGCATCGTCGGCAAAGGCCTCAACGATTTCGATAAGATTTTTTCAATTCTCAAAGCCGCCGGTTTCAAAGGCTGGGTGAGCATTGAAGATGGGCAGGATCCCGCTGTGGGATGGGAGCACCTGCGACTGTCAGCGGAATTCCTGCGCAAGAAAATGAAGCAGCACGGGCTTAGCTAACTCCAAACCCGCCGTACCTGACGCCTTGGCGTCTTGGCGGTTCAACTAAAACGAGGACTACATGAAAACCATCGTTCAGATTTCGCTCGACGTGACCAACATTCCCGAAGCGCTCGAAACGGCAGAGATGGCGTTGCGTGCGGGCGTCGATTGGCTTGAGGCCGGCACGCCGCTGATCATTGCCGAAGGGATGAATGGCGTGCGCGCACTCCGTCAAAAATTTCCGAAGACGCCGATCGTCGCGGATTTGAAAACAATGGACGGTGGCTGGCTGGAAGTTCAGATGATGGCCAAGGCCGGCGCCACGCATGTGGTCGTGATGGAGCGCGCGCACCCGGAGACGATCAAGATTGTCGTGAAGGCCGGAAAAGATTTCGGCGTGAAGGTCATGGGCGATAATCTTGGCGCGCCAGACATGGTGGCCTCCGCAAAGCGGCTTGAAGATCTCGGCTGCGACTTCGTGATTCACCACATCGGCTACGACCAGCGTCGCGGCATCGTCGCGGCCGGCGGCACGTGCCCGAGCCCGCTCGATCAACTCCGCGAGATTGTCAGTGCGGTGAAAGTTCCGGTGCAGGCCGTGGGTGGATTGTCTGTCGAGCAGGCCATGCGCACGCCCGAGTACGGCGCGCCGCTGGTCGTCTTAGGCGCTCCGCTCACAATCGACGCCGACGCGTTCAAGACCGCCGGCGGCGACATCGAAAGCAAGCTGCGGATGATCTGCGAGAAAGTCCACGCCTACGGCAATGTCGGGCCCGGTTGAACCGCAAAGACGCCAAGTCGCCAAGAACGGCAAGAATGGAGTTATTTTTTGTCGTGCGGCAATTCAGCGTGGCGCGGTTCGGGCGGCGCGCCGGCGAAGATCCACCCCTTGTTCCAGAAGAAATATAAGAGCGACATCCCGATCAGGAACATAACCAGCATCGTGACAGGGTAGCCGTAGCGCGCTTTGAGCTCGGGCATGTTCCACGGCGATGTTTCAGGGTCGAAGTTCATTCCGTACACGCCCGCAATAAACGTGAGCGGGATAAAAATTGTCGAGATGATTGTCAGCACTTTCATGATTTCATTCGTGCGATTTCCGATCGACGACAAATAGACGTCGTGGAGTCCCGACGTTATTTCACGGTACGTCTCGACCATGTCCATTACCTGCACGGCATGATCGTAGCAGTCGCGCAGGTACACGCGCACCTGAGCTGATATGAATGGACTCTCGTCGCGGATAAGCTGGTTCACGGTGTCGCGCTGCGGCCAGAGAATACGACGCAAATCGAGCAGTTCGCGCTTGGCGGTGTGAATAAAACCCAGAGTCTGCCGTGCGGGCTGTGCAACCGTTTCCTGTTCGAGCTGCTCCAGGTATTCACCGTAATTTTCGAGCACGGGAAAGTAATTGTCGACGATCGCGTCAATAATCGAGTAGCAGAGATAATCCGCGCCGGCTTTGCGGTGAATGCCCCCTTTGCGTCGCAGCCGTTCGCGCACTGGATTCAGGCAATCTTCGCCATCTTCGCGGATGGTCAACACATATTTCCTGCCCAGAAAAATGCTGACCTGCTCGGCTTCGATGTCTTCTTTCGATTTCATCGCAACCATGCGCGCGATGATGAACTGATGCTCCTGAAAGATTTCTGTCTTGGGCCGCTGCGGAACGTGAACCACGTCTTCCAGAGTGAGTGGATGTATTTGGAAGAGCTCGGCGAGCTCGCGCAGCATTCTCTCGTCACCGAGGCCACGCACTTCAATCCAGTGCGTCAGTGCCGTATTCTTCAGCGGCGCCTGAAGATCGGCGACGGACGCGATATCGCGTTCCTCAAGGAAGTCGCCCGAATACGAGAAGAGGTGAATGGTCGGTCGCTTTGCGCCTTCGGGCAGCGCGAGCGTTCCGGGGGAGGCTCCCGGCGCTGTCCGCTTTTTCTTCCGGCTTAAATTTTTGATGCGCCGTCGCGACATAAGGATCCGCTGCTATTTTTTCTTCTCGGCCGAACGTGTTCCAAGCTTCACTTTGAACTGCAGCGTCTCGTCTCCCCGGCGGCCGGTCAGGTCCACGCTGTCGCCGGGACTGAAATCGATCAGGCCGATGTTCAGGTCCATCGCGTTGCTGAGGTGCTGGCCGTTAATGTTCGTGATCAGATCGCCCGCTTTTATACCCGCCTGCGCCGCAGGGCTGTCCGGCACGACTTGTCCAACAAGATAACCCTTCGCGTCCTTTTTGCTGTTGTCCGGCGAAACGCCCAGGAATCCTTGCGCGCTCTGAGCGATAAATTCCGGCCGTGTCTTGTTATCGGCGATTTCGAACAGCAGCTTCCGCGCGAGATCGGCAACTGCTTCAGCCACGGGCGCATTGATTTTTTCCCACGTGTCGCTGGGACGATGATAATCGGGGTGAATGCCCGTGAAGAAAAACAGCACCGGAATCTTCTTCTCGAAAAACGCCGCGTGATCGCTCGGCCCGGTGCCGGAACTTCCCAGGTGAACTTTCATGCCCTCGTCGTTCGCGAACTTCGCATTCTTCGTGTGCTTCAGCACGAGATCCTTGAAGCCTTTTGCGGTGCCAACGCCGGCAACCTGCACGTCACCGGTCGCCGAACGCCCAATCATGTCGAGGTTCAGCATCGCGATTGTGTCGGCGAGAGGCACTTTCGTATTGCGCAGATAGTACTGCGAGCCGAGCAGGCCGGACTCCTCGCCCGTGAAGCCGATGAACAGAATAGAGCGACGCGGGCGGTCGCCCTCCTTTAAGGAGCCGTAATGCTGCGCAATCTCGAGCAGGCCCGCCGTTCCGCTGGCGTTGTCGTCGGCGCCGGGATGAATCTTGTTTCGGCCCTCTTTTCCGAGAAGCGAATTCTGCCAGCCGAGTCCGACGTGGTCGGTATGAGCGCCGATGACCACGTGTTCTTTGCGCAGCTTGCCATCGCGTCCGGGCAGCCGGGCAATGATGTTCGACGTCTTCTTCCTGTCGAGGTCCAGCGCGCTGACGCCGCTGAGCTTCACGTCCTTGAGCTCGAAGGAGTGATTGGACAGGTCCTTGTCGATGGCCGCCTGCAGATCTCCGAGCTTCTTTCCGCTGGGCTCAAGCAGCTCGTCGGCGGTCTTGCGCGTGATCTGCAGAACGGGAATCGAAAATTCGCCCATCAGGGCGCCTTTTGAATCTGTGACAGTGTCCGGCTCCTTTTCGCGCCCGGCAGGTCCGGTGACGATGACAACACCTGCGGCGCGGCGCATCACGCAGTTCATGATTTTTGAGACGAGTGCCGCATACTTGCTGTGTTCTTTGCCGTCAAAATTGCTCTTGGAGTCTTTCTCCTGTGGCTCGTAGCGGAGAATCAGCACCCACTTGCCGGCAAGGTCCAGATCGCCGAAGTCATCGTAGGAATGCTCGGGAGCAATAATGCTGTAGCCGGCGAAAACCACGCCCGATTCGGCGGAAGCTTTCTTGTCGCCCATCGGGAAAGGAGCGAAGTCTTTGCCGAGCTCGTATTTCTTTTCTTTGTCGCCGGATTTCAGCACCAGCGCGCTCTCGGCCAGAGCGCCTTTCGAAACTGTAATCGGGAAATCCTGAAAGTAGCTGCGCACGCCTTTTTCGTCGGTATCGCCATACGGCTCAAGGCCAAAGCGCTTGAATTCATCCGCGACGTACTGCGCTGCTTTGAGCTGTTCGGGCGTGCCGGCCTCGCGGCCGCGCAGCTCGGGGGAAGAAAGAAACTTAATATGCCCGAGCAGCTCGTTCCGATTAATGCGTGCATCGACTGCGGGCTGAACCGGAATTGCCGTCGGATTTACCGGCTCGGCAACTGCGGCCTTTTCTTCCGCGTATGCGAACGAAAGGAACAGCAGGCAAAGCGCAAGGAGAGAGGTGGCGGGAAAGCGGCGGACGAGAGCGTGTTGCATGGATCGTGCTTCCTGAAGGTGATTTCCCCTCCCGTCAGTGTGGCCGCATTAGGCTAGCAAGTTTGACAGGCCGGACAATGCTGTTTCGCGACAAGCTCGGTGTGCCAGCGCCAGCCCCTCACCCCGCGTTCCCTCCGCTCACGTCGGCCCTCTCCCGGAGGGAGAGGGTACTTACTTCGCGATTTTCGTGAGGAGGAATGCAACCAGGTCGTTGAAGTCTTCCTGGGACAAAACTTCGCCCATGTTGTCCGGCATCAGCGAGAAAGCAGACTCCTTTTTGGATTTAATCTCGGCTTTCGGGACGGATGATTCCTTGCCCGTTGTGTCGGCAAAAACCAGGAGCTCGCCTTCTTCGCGGCGCAGCAGGCCGTTGACGATGCGACCGTCGTTGAGCTGCACGACGCTGTAGCGGAAGGCGGGATCGACGCTGCGATTCGGATCCAGGATGTCTTCAACGATGCGTTCGAGCCCGCGGCTGCCGACTCCGTCGAGCTGCGGTCCGATCGTGGCGCCCTGGTTGTCGATCTTGTGGCAGACCGCGCATGCCTTCGTGAAGACGGCCTGGCCTTTGGCGGCTGAAGCTTTAGCCGAATCGAATTCGTTGCGGCGCTTGTCGATGAGCTTCTGCAATTCGGCGTCAACGGCAGCCAGGCCCTTGGTCATCTTCGCCATGCGTTCGCCAAGATTCGGCAGCTTCGCCCCTTCCAGACGTTCCTTGATTTTGCGGTCCTGCAGCAACCGCGCGGAGGCTTTGCCCGCTTCGATGTTGGCCATCAGCGCGGCAGCGCCCTCTGGCGTTGCGGCCAGCGACAGAGCGTACTTCGTCTGCAGGCTTGCCGGTGCTTTGTTGAGCGCTTCTGCCAGCGCTGCGCGTGCCTCGGCTGTGTTGGAATCGGCCAGAGCCTGCGCCGTTTTCTCGCGAAGGCCGGACGACTCACTGGCATCGCTCAGGATTGTGGCGATCGCGGGCGTGCTCGTGGCGTTGATGGCCAGCAGCGCCTTCGCCACGGCCGCTCGCGTGTCATTATCGTTCGCGCGGTCAGTCAGCATTGCTCTGAGCTGCGTTTCGTACTGCGAAAGCTTCAGGGTGCGCGCAATATCAATGGCCATCAGCCGGGTGGATGCGGCATCGGAAACGTCGCGCGGCATCTCGACCACAGCGGGCTCGAAACGTCCGGCTGCGAGCCACGCATACGCCGTTGCGGTGTCACCATCCACGAGCTCGATAAAGCCGCTGCGGCCGGTGAACTTCGCCAGATCCCACTCCACTTTCTGTGCGGTGTCGTTGCGCGGCGGCAAAGCTTCCATCAGCAGCTCGCCGTTGGCGGAATCTCGCAGACGAACGAAGTTTTTAGGCGGATGGTCTTTCGGCGGCACTCCGTTGTGTCCGGCGAGATAGAACGAAAGCTTCGCGGGAAGTGCAAACGTCTTCGAGCGCAGCGTGCCTGTGTGCTGCTCGCTTTTTGGCAGGCTGCTGAGGAACACTGCGTCTTTGTTGCCATCCGCCGAAGCGCGCTTCTGCGTCTCCCACGGATTGGTTGCGTTCTTCGCGCCTTCCAGCGGTGTGAACGACCAGGCGCTGGCCGGCGCTTCCTTTGCCGCGAGCACCTTTCCGGCGAGTTCCGCGGCCCATGTGCGAACGGCTCCGGTGAATTCTCCGCCGCGCTGCGCCATGCCTTCCTGCATGGATTTGAACAGAGCAATCTGCAGGTCGTCGTCTGCAGGAAACTTTTCGCGCACGAACGCCGCCAGTCCCTCCACGTCGCTTTGCGGCAGGAAGCGCGAGGCATGCTTCAGGTACGCCGCCATTTTGTCGCGACTCTCGTTGAAGCTGCGAAGATGCTTCATTACGAACGCTGCAGATTCGGGACTCTGCACCGCCAGGGCGATGTCGGCCAGAACGCGTGAATCCTCTTCCGAAAACGGCTGCGACTTGAACTGCGTGATCACGTCCGTATTGCCGCCGGCCGGGCGCAGTTGATTGCGCAGCGCCATACGGACCGTGTGGAGATGATGCGTATCGTCGGCGGGGATGCGCTTGCGGAGCTCCAGAAGCGGCGCGACGTTATCGCCATGAGGGTGGCGGCCCAGCGCGTCGGCGGCCGCGCGTTGAACGAAGGCGTCGGCGTCCTTCAAGCCAGCGAACAGAAGCGCGCGCTGATCGGCGTTGATCGCATCGGTTTCCGAGAGCACGCGCATGGCATGCGTCCGGACTTCGCGCGAGGCATCTTTCGCGGCGGCGGCGAGCAGATCGGCATCCAGCGTTCCGAAGCGGTGGAGAATCCAGATGCCGTGCAGTTTCTGCCAGGCATTGGCATCGCTGCGCAGTTTTTTCTTCACGTCGTCGGCGGCCGGCTTGCCGATGCGGTCCGTGAGCTGATTGGAAGCCAGCGTGCGAACGCTCAGGTTGCTATTGCCCAGCGCGGTAATGAGATCGGCGGTCGAGGCGGCGGACAGATCAGGCGCCTTGGTCTCGCCTGCGTTCTCTCCTTTATAGACGATGCGCCAGACGCGGCCTCTCTCCCGGTCGCGGCCGGGGTGGGTGAGGGGAACTTCGTAATGGCCGATGATGCGGTTGTAAAAGTCAGCAACGTAAATGGCGCCGTCGGGTCCGAGGCACATGTTTACCGGGCGGAACCAGGGATCGTCGCATTTGAGCAGGTCCGGCATTTCTTTGGCGATCCGCGTCGTGCCGCGGTCTTCAAGCTTGTCACGATTGATGCGGCAAGTCATCGGGTTTCCGCAAAAAACGTTGCCGCGGAATTCTTCGGGAAACTTGTCGTCCGCATAATAAACAATTCCGCCGATCGCCGTCGAGCCGTGGCTGTGATTGAGCATCGTGGGGCCGAAGCCGAGGCCGTCGTGCGGTTTTCCAAAGCTGGGATAATACGATCCGCGCAGCAGCTGGTAAATCGGCGAGCTGTGGCAATCGGCCGAGTAGAGATTTCCAAGCGGATCGAAGGCCAGGCCGAAGGGATTCACCTGCCCCCATGTGTGCTGCTCCACGCGCGAGCCATCCAGGCGCACGCGGAAGGTATTGCCTGAGTTCATGGTGATGCTGCTGCCGTCTTTGCCTTTCAGCGTCGTCGTGTTGTTGAAGCCGTGCGTCGCATAAAGCCAGCCGTCGAAGCCGCGTTGAAAGGAACTGATCATGCCGTGCGTGTCTTTTTCATAACCAATGGGGCCATAGAGAATCTCGCGCTTGTCGGCCACGCCGTCGTTATCGGTGTCCTGGAACAGCCACACGTTGGGGATGCTCATGACCACGCAGCCGCCGTGGAACGGGTAGAGGCCGATGGGGATGTTCAGCCCGTCGGCAAAGCAAGTGATTTTGCGCGCCTTGCCGTCGGGTCCAAAGTCTTCGAGAACCATGACTTTGTCTTTTCCCTTGGCGTCGCCCTTCACCGGAAACGGATATTCCTGCGATTGCGTCATCCACAGGCGGCCTTTGGCGTCGAACGCCAGATTCATCGGCTTGCTGATGTCAGGCTCGGCCGCGACGAGCTGAATCTCGAATCCGGGCGGAAGGTGAAACGTCTTCGCTTCCTGCTCGGGCGTGAGCGCCGGCGTTGTCCGAACGCCCGCAGCAAAGGGGTTTTCCCCGGCGCAGACTGTTAACAGCGAGCAGAGAAGGGAAAACAGCAGGGCGCGTTTAAGCATGAGATCAGAAGCCTCACTTTTGATAACAAAAAATCACATCGGCCGCTTCGATATACACCGTAGCGCTGCAAAAACGAAGCTGTGAAATAGCAAGGAAAGCCCTCATACGAAAGCAGCAATCAGTTGAAGCTGCCTTCTGTGAAAAGATGATAACATTCGCTTGGACAAGTGGGCCTGCTACAGGGTACGATACAGCATGCCGCGCGGTTTGATCAGCCTTCAGAGATGAGCACCATGCAATCCCAGCGTCGCGACATGCAGCATTGGACGTACCTGCTTCCGATCTTTCTCGTTTTCGGGCTGTTTGTCTGGCTGAATTTCGATTTCTCACGAGACGCCTACGAAGAGCGCACCGCGAGCGGTCACCGCGGCGGCATTCGCCATGGCTTTCCATTCGTTCTCTGGGACAGCGGAATTGATGCCAGAGCGAGCGAAGCCGGTACCTTGAAACTTTCCATTCGTGAATACGGCGGATGGGTCTGGAGCGGCGTGGCGCTCAATGGCGGAAGTCTGTTGCTCGCGTTGCTGGGCTCAGTGGCGTGCTCACGCGTGCTGAGGCGCGCGGCATTTCAGAAACAGCCCGATGGCGACGCGCTCGTCGCGCACGCCTGGGTTCATCCGCTGACGCCTGTTGTTCTGATGACGCTGGCCGGCACGCTGCTGTGGGTGAATCTCACGCCGGAGACCGAGATAGTTCTACGCGATAACGGCTCAATGGATTTTGAGCAAAGTCTTGGCTGGCCGCTGACGCACTACAAGGCTCACCAGCCGCGCCTGAATGCCAGTGCGCGCCATTACACGCCTGAAGTGATCCTGGCGCATCTGCGTGCGCGCCCCGATGCCGCATTCCGCTTCGCGCACTGGTATGAAGAACGCCTGGTGGGCAACATTCTCATCGGCGTCGTCGTCGCACTTGGCGCAGCGGGCGCAACGGAACGCGCACTTAAGCGCCGAGAATCCTGACCCAAACTGCGCGCCGGCCTCTAGCATTTTTTCATTGCACATGTGTAATGTGTGGCGGCTGCACGACTGTGTGTGGTAGGGTTCACTCGATATGAGTGATCCCACCGTTGCTTCGCCTGCAAATGCAATTGGACGCAGTGCCCTGCTGGTTCACAGCATAGGCATTCTTGCCTTCGTTATTGCCGCCGTAATCCTGGGGCTCCAGCGCAATAGTGTCGACGACCTTGTCTTTGTAGGCGTCGCGCTCGCCACAGCGTTCGCCACCTATTGCTGGTCCGGGCTGCTTTCCATACAGGCGCTTCGAGGCGGAGCGACCAGCCGTGTGCCTGTGTGTCTTATTATCGTGCTCCCAATCGAAGCGGCCGGCGTGCTGCTCTGGCTGGCGTTCGCGGCGCGAACGTTGACAACCTGGCGTCTTCGCGAATGGTTCAGCGATACGGCGATGCCGGTAATTGCTGGCGTCTTTCTGCTGGCGTTCGTGCTCGCGCTGCCTGTTTCGATCTGGCTGGACCGGCGCGAAAACAGGCGCCGTTCCACCGGAACAGAAGCCTGGAATGCGCGTGAGCGCTGGGGCTACAGGATACGCTGGCAGGTGCGGCTGGTGGCGCTGCTGAGCTTTATTTTGCTTCCTTTCCCGCTCTTCGTTTACAGCGCGTGCACACTTCGCATTCGCTATTACGGCAGTGAAAGCCCGTGGCGCAGGACGGTTATCGATATGACGCCGCGCTTTGTCAGCGAAGCTTCTGCGGAAGTGCTGTCGTGGCCGGCGCACCCCAAAGTCGTTGACGTCTACGGCGATGTACTGCGCAGCGGGCGTGTCTCGCCGGAGCGTTTAAAGACTGAGCTGAATACGTCAAAACTCTGGGCAATTCGCGAGGATGCATTCACTGGTTTGACAAAGACGGACCCTGAGGCTGCGCTTGATTATGCGCGCCGCGGCGGGCAGGGAAAGATTCCGATGCCATTCTGGATGCTGAACAATGTAGGCCGTTACTTCGGCAGAAAAGCACCCGCGCACGAAATCGAACCCTTTCTGGAGCCCGTTGCATCGTCAACTGTTCCATACAATTTTCACATGAACATCTTGGCAGTGGCCTTTCGTTGTCGTCGCCACGAGTTTATTTCCAAGTTCGATGCTCTCGTTCAAAATAAGTGGGCACTTCAGGCGGACTCGGCCCAACTTTATGCGCGGTACATGCCGCCGGCGCGTTCCGAAGCGCTTTTCCCGGCACTATTATCAGAAGACGCGAATGCAGCAATGCTGCCCGGGATCATCGACGCAATACGCGGAATTCCTGATTACGGGGTACAACTGAGAATCGTGAGCAACGCCTTTGAGAAGGGCACAGTACAATCGCCCCTTATCGTACTGCTAGCGTTGCAGGGTTACGGTGGACTGGAAACCGCCGCGCCCGCCGACCGCAAGCGCGCAGCTCTGGCCATCGCTCCTTGCTTGGACTCCGAAGATTATGAAGTGCGCAAAAGCGCCTGGTTCGCGCTGGCGAACATTTTGAACGTTCCATACACGCTGGATAAAGACGAGCTGAACCGGCCCTGGACTGCCGGTGCTGGCCTTGAAAAGGACGAGGCCGTTGTGTCGATCCGCGAGAAGGTAAAAAGTTCGATCAACTTGCCCAGCACCGTCAGTGCTAATCAAGACGGAAGTAATTAAAGAACGTCAGCCACTTCCCCGTCTGCGCCCGCGCCACGAGAGGGTACTCGCAGGCTGCATACCTGCGCTATATTCAGGCACTCGCGACTTTACACAAGCGGGTGCTTGCGTTCGGCGAGAGGGAACGGCACACGGGCGCCTTTCAGGTGTGAAGCGTAGACGGCCATGATCATCTCGAGCGTTCTGCGTGCGTGATAGATGCTGCCGGCGGATTCGCCACCACCTTCGATCTCGCGGAGCCACTCCTTTACGAGCGCGCGGTTGGCGCCGTCGAAGCCTTTCAAACCATCGCACTCGTTTGGCGGTGATCCCGGCAGAGGCTGCCAGCTTGCGCCGCTCTTGCCCGGGTGCCACGCCGGATCATTCAGCCAGAAAATCTGTGCGTTCACGTCGATGATGAACTGCGCCACGCCTTTTGAACCGTACACGACGCACTGAAACGCGTCTTTCGTTTTGCGCGCTTTCTGCGAATCGAAGAATCCCTGCACGCCATTGGCGAATGCGTAGGTCGCGTGAATCGTGTCTCCGGCGACCGGACCCAGCGGCTCGGTCGCGGCGCGCGCGTCTTCGCGCGTGATGTCCTTTCCGTTCTGCGTTACACGCGCCGAACACCACTGTGGCTCACCACAGAACAGGCGCATGAGATACAGGCAGTGCGTGCCGAGGACCATAAGATCTTCGCCGCCGGCGCGGTGATCTTCCTTGCCGCGCGTGCGCACTTCGAGGATCTCGCCGAGCAGGCCGTCATCGACGCTTTTCTTGAGATGCAGAATCGCGGGCACGAGCCGCATGTGATGGCCGACGGCGATCTTGATCTTGTGTTTCTCGGCGACGGCAATGATCGCGTCCGCTTCTTCGAGCGACTCGGCGATCGGCTTTTCCATGAACACATGCGCGCCGGATTCAGCGATGGCCGTGATCATCTCCAGGCGTTTTTCGACCCAGCGCATGCCCAGTGAGACCAGCTGCGGTTTCTCTTTCTCGAGCATCTCGCGGTAGTCTGCGTATGCGCGCTGAGCGCCCGTCCGCTTAAGCGCCGCATCGCGTCCTTTTTCATTCGGATCCGCGACCGCCGCGACGGTGATGTTCGAAAAGCCCTGGAACGCTTTGTCGAGGCCGTGGCCGTAATTGCCGCGTCCGGTATGGCCGATTACACAGGCTTTGTACGTCTTCTCGTCGGCGGCGGCAAAGCGCGCGGCGAGCGCGCCAGCAGCACCGGCTGCAAGCGCATGACGGCGTGAATACAGGCGTGGCATAAAAAGCTCCGGTGATGCGCGTACGCTATTTTGCGGTGCGCTGGAGCGAAAGCAACCACCTGCAGTTACGCGAACTGAATTCTGAAAAGATTCTGCGCAATAAATGCGCGGCTCACGCGTCCCTATATTAGGGTACAGTTTGGAGCGGTAAATTTTGGCTGCACGTGTGCACTTTTTTACAGATTTCTGCCTCGGTCGAAAGCATCTCGTCGGGCAGAAGGGTTGAGCCCGCTTTGCACGTCAACAGCATGTGCAACTTTTTACAGAAGTTGGCTGTGAAGTTTTTGTTGACGCCGCTTGCGGGCCGGTGTAATAGTATGCAGACGTACAAAGGATTGACACATGCAGCTGAACGGTTACTTTTACGCGTTCTTTACCTTTCCCTGGCGGCTGCCAGGGCTGAGGGAAGCTGCGTAAACGTAAGCCGTGAAACGTTGAAGCTGACCCGAAGCCCTGAGGAGACTCAGGGCTTTCTTTTTGTCTCACGCAAAGACGCGAAGGCGCAAAGAAAGAAAAGAAGGGAAGAAAAATAGGAGCAGAACCGACGATGACAGAGAATGAACTTTCAAAAGTCATCGTCGACGCTGCGTACAAAGTTCATACGGCACTCGGACCGGGGTTGCTGGAATCTGCTTACCACGGCGCATTGCTCTATGAACTGCGTAAACGAAAACTGAAGGTCCAGACTAAGGTTCAGTTGCCGGTACGGTACGAGGAAGTGGATCTGGGAATCGGCTACGAAATGGACTTGCTGGTAGAAGACCTGGTTGTTGTTGAGTTGAAGGCCGTTGAGGAGATCCATCCAGTTCACAAACGGCAACTTTTCACGTACTTGAAATTGTCCGGGAAAAGATTGGGACTACTGATCAACTTCGGCGATGTCTTGATTAAAGATGGAATCTCAAGAGTGGTGAATGGATTGAAGGAGTGACGCAGCCGCGACGGAACATGAAGAAATCCTTTGTTTCTTTCAGTTCTTTGCGACTTTGCGTCTTTGCGTGAGATAGGAACCAAAGATGTCAGAGCATGAAAAGATTGATGATCGGAATGTTACGGAGGTGACTCCCTTGATTGCCCCGCGCGCAGTGAAGGCCAGGCTCCCCATTTCGCCGCGAGCTGAAGAGCTTGTCGTCGAGACGCGGCATGCGATCCGCGACATCATCCACGGCCGCGACATGCAGCGTCTGCTGGTCGTCATCGGACCGTGCTCCATCCACGACCCCGAAGCCGCCTTCGACTATGCGCAGCGCCTCAAGCGCGTCGCTGACAAGACGAAGGATCAGCTCGTCATCGTCATGCGCACCTATTTTGAGAAACCCCGCACCACCGTTGGCTGGAAAGGTCTGATCAACGATCCGCATCTCGACGGCACCTGCGACATCGCCACGGGCCTTGAGATTGCCCGCAAGCTGCTCCTGAGGATTAATGATTTCGGCATGCCCTGCGCAACGGAGATGCTCGATCCCGTGACGCCGCAGTACATTTCCGATCTCGTGAGCTGGGTCGCCATTGGCGCGCGCACGACCGAGAGCCAGACGCACCGCGAGATGGCCAGCGGCCTGTCGATGCCGGTCGGCTTCAAGAACGGAACTGACGGCGGGCTGCAGGTCGCGCTGAACGCGATGATCTCCGCGCGCCATCCGCACAGTTTCCTCGGCATCAACGGCGACGGCATCACCTCCGTTGTGAAGACCGTCGGCAATCCCGACCGCCACATCGTCCTGCGCGGCGGCGGCGGCAAGACCAACTACGGCCCGGCTGATATCGCCAAGGCCGCGTCGCTCGTGGCTGAAGAAGGCATCGTGCGACCGGTCATGGTGGACTGCTCGCACGGCAACGCCAACAAGGATCACACCAAACAGGGCGCTGTCTGCCGCGAAGTGGCGCGCCAGCTGCGCGAAGGCCAGCCGGCGATTATGGGCGTGATGCTCGAAAGCAATTTGAAGCCCGGCAACCAGGCGTGGAAGGAAGGCGCGAAGCTCGAATACGGCTGCTCGATCACCGACGCCTGCATCGGCTGGGAGGAAACCGAGTCGCTGCTGCTGGATATTTCCGCAGCCGTCAGGCATAAAGAAATGCAGACGGCGAAGTGAACCAACGGAACACGACGAACTGAACACGACTTCAACACAGAGGCACAGAGAACACGGAGGACACAGAGAACGGCTTTTTTAAAGAGCCGCAGATGTACGCAGATAAACGCAGAGGCGTTGACTATCAGCGTTATCCGCGTTCATCGGGAGTTTATAAAAGGTTGTTCTCTGTGCTCTCTGTGACCTCTGTGTCTCTGTGTTGAAGTCGTGTTTAGAACCAAGGCCAACTCGAAAAATGCTCGAAATAGAAGAAGACGCTGCGGAAGAAAATCCGAAATCCGAAATTCGCAATCCGCAACCGAATCAACCGAAGACTCCCTTTGAGCTGCCGCCGCTGGAGCAGCTTGGCGAGCCGGCTGACTTCGCGCGCGTGTACGGCCGCAGTGCGCCGCTGGTTGTCGAAATCGGCTGCGGGGGCGGCAGGACGATCATGTCGATGGCCGTGGCGCATCCGGAGTGGAACTGCCTGGGCATCGAGCAGGCCGGCGAATATTACATGCTGATGCGCGAGCGCGGCGAGCGGCGCAAGATTCCGAATTTCCGCTCGTGCCGCATCGACGCCGCGTACCTGATCAGCCGCTTTTTCGCGAACGAATGCGTCGACCAGTACCACATTTATTTTCCTGATCCGTGGCCCAAGAAGCGCCACCGCAAGCGGCGACTGTTCAGCGAAAGTTTCTGCGCGGACTTAAAGCGCACGCTCAAGCCCGGCTGCCCGCTTTTCTTCGCGACCGACCACGCCGAGTACTACAGCGAGATCCTGCCGCGCCTGCGCACGGTTCTGGACGTGAAGGAACACCCTGAGCCGTGGGAGGACGCTCCACAGGGGCGGACAAACTTTGAAGTAAAGTACATGAAAGCCGGGCGGCCGATTTACCGGCTGGTGGCCACGAAAAGCTGAGCTCACGCAAAGACGCGAAGACGCAAAGAACACAAGGCTGCCGCGGCACAGTCGAAATTATGATGGCTGTTCTTCGTGTCCTTCGTGTCCTTCGTGGTTCAATCCGTTCCGTTCAGCCGACCAGCGGCTCCCCGTACGGCAGCGGCGAGGGCATTTCGGCGAACTCGCGGCAGGCGGTGTAGAGCTTGTCGAAGCTCTTGTTCACGTCGCCGGAGAGGCAATCCGTAACGTCGCCGAGCAGGTCCGGATACTTCTTGCCGAGCTCGCGGAAGCTGAACTTCAGGTCGTAGAACGCGTAGACCAGCGAGCGCATGTTTTCGATGCCCTGGATCATCGTCTGCGCGTATTTTTCGAAGCGTCTGGCCGAGTAGTCTTTCGCAACGAGAGCATCATGCACCAGATCTGCCGACAGAATGCCGCTCTTCAGGGCCAGCATTACGCCCGACGAGAACACCGGATCGAGGAAGCCGTACGCGTCGCCGACAAGAACAAGACCGTCCATCGCGCAGTGCTTCGAGCGGAAGCTGTATTCGCCCGTGATGAAATAAGGCCCGGTCTGCTGGCCGACGGCGAGGTGATCCTTGATCCACTGATTCATCTCGACTTCGCGGTGAAAAATGTCTTTGGGCTCGCGCACGTTTTCGCGGGTGAGATAATCACCATCCGCAACGACGCCGACGCTGATCATGTCATTGTGCTGCGGGATGTACCAGAACCAGCCTTTGCCCTGCACGTAAGCCACGGTCGTCGCGCCCGCGTCGAGACCCGGATCGCGCTGCGCGCCTTTGTAGTACGTCCAGCAGGCAACTTTGTTCAGCTGCGGATCGCGGATGCGCCAGTTCTGCCGCGAGGCCGTGAAGCTTTCGCGGCCGGAGCAATCCATCGTCATCGGCGCGTGGAAATCGATGAGCTTGCCGCTCTTGTCCTGCGCGCGCACGCCGATCACACGGCCGTTGTCCTTGAGCAGTTCGCGTACATTCGTCTCTTCGATGACTTCCGCGCCCTTCTCGCGCGCGTTCTCCATCAGCATCTGATCGAACTCGGAACGCAGCACCTGCCAGGTTTGCGCGACGTCCTGTTCGTAGCGCGTGAAGAAATAAAACGGCAGCGAAGCCTTGCCCGAGCGGCCCACGAACTGCACGCTGAATTTTTTGATGAACGGCGAGTTGCGCATCTTCTCGATCATGCCGATGCGCTTGAGCGGGAAATACGTGAACGGCAGCAGCGATTCGCCGATGTGATAGCGCGGGAACTTTTCGCGTTCGATCACGAGCACCTTATGCCCGTGTTCGGCCAGCACAGCCGCAGCGGAAGATCCCGCCGGACCGGCGCCGATGATGATCACATCGTATGGACTGCCGTTTGCCTTCGTCTGCATCTTTTTCGTGTCCTCGCGTTTTTTGCGGTGGGCTTACAGAGCCGGAGCAAGAATTTCGACGATCTCCGCCAGCGGCTGGCCCTCAGGGTTGATGAGCGTGTTGCGGCGGCCGAAGAGAGTCATGTTGCCGGAGAGTTCAAGCGCCTCGTTGATGACGCCGTCAGATTGAATCTGCAGAAATGCGCTGGGGCGGCTGGTGTGAACGACGCTGTATTCGCGCATGATCGCGCCCAGCGGCCGCACGCCTTCGATGATTTCCTCACGCGCTTTCTTGACGAACAGATCGAGCTTGATTTCGATCGCGCCGAACTCGATGGGCCGTTCGCTGCCGTCGAGGCGCAGCACGACTTCGCGCGTGTAGCTGTCGCGCTTGTTGTGCATCTGCAGAATCTGGATGTGAATGCTGCTGCCGTAATGGTTTTCAAGCGCCGGCGTCATGTCGCCTTTGTGAACCAGAAGAGTCCGGTAGGGCTCCAGCATCGTCGCGCCGTCAATCTCGGTGATGCGGGGAAGTTTCAAACCGGCTGCGGCGTAGAAGACGTCCAGGGGGTAGGCGGCGGAAGCGGTCTTGACCTTGGCGCTTTTGCTCAGCTTGGGCATGGGCTCCTCCACAGGATCGCGACGGTCGCTCGACGGGTCTAGGAATGATACACCGCGCCACCGTTACGTACACGTACTATTTTTGCAAATTCCTGCTCAAGGTGAATTTTCGGCAACGTGGGGGCGTCTGGGGTGTAAAGGAGAGAGGTTTCGTTTTCACATTCATTGAGGAATTTGCACTATGTCAATCGTCAGGCTGACAGCCGTAATTCTGCTTTCGTTTCTGGGCCAGATAGCCTTCGCCGGCACGCCCGCCAATGAAGGTCTTGCGCTGACGCCCGAGACCGCCGGACCTGAATTCAAGATCCAGGGCGAGTACGAAGGTGAGCTCACAGCCGGCGATGGCACAAAGTCCAAATTCGGCGCACAGGTCATTGCGCTGGGCGGCACGAACTTCAACGCAAAGCTGGAATCAGGCGGCCTCCCCGGCGCCGGCTGGGATATGAAAAGCTTCGAGATCAAGGGCACTAGCGAAGGCGACAAAGCAACTTTCAACGGGCCCGGCGATGGCAAGACCTGGACTATCAGCATCGCGGCCGAAACGCTGACAGGAAGCTCAGACAAAGGAGACAAGCTGGCTCTGAAGAAAGTCATGCGGCAGAGCCCGACACTTGGCCTTAAGCCCCCGGAAGGTGCTGTTGTTCTCTTCGACGGCACGATCAACGAATTCAACGGAAAGATCGACGAGCGCGGTTTCTTGAAAGCTGGCGCGACGTCGAAGAAAAAATTCGACAGCTACACGCTGCACATCGAATTTCTCCTTCCATTCAAGCCGAACGGTCGCGGGCAGGATCGGGGCAACAGCGGCGTCTACCAGCAGGGCCGCTACGAAGTCCAGGTGCTCGACTCTTTCGGCCTGAAGGGCGAAAATAACGAGTGCGGCGGCGTCTACACTGTTGCGAAGCCGAAAGTGAACATGTGTTTTCCGCCGCTGACCTGGCAGACATACGACATTGAGTTCACCGGCGCCAAGTTCGATGAGAGCGGAAAGAAAATCGCGAACGCGAAGATGACCTGCAAGCATAACGGCGTGGTCATCCACGAAGATCTCGACATTCCCAAAGAAACCGGCGGCGGCTCGAAGGAAGTGCCGGGCGGCGGTCCGTTCCACCTGCAGGATCACGGCAACCCGGTGTTCTATCGCAATATCTGGGTTGTTGAGAAAAAATGAAGTGTCTGACGCGACAGACGCACGAGGCAAGCGCGGTGAATGTTTTTCTCGCATCATGCGTTGTGATTTCATTTTGACAACACAGAACTTTGCTGCAAATTCTGAGGAAGCGCAGTGCATCACGGCAAAGGCTCCATGACCAGCGATAGAAGTACGCATTCGAACTCAGACCACCGCAAGCCCAACGGCCTCAAGCAGGAGTCCGGCACGGCCAAAGACTACATCGCCGTTGCCCGTGGCGCGGATCTCGTTGTGATTCGCGTTGTCGGTAAAGGAAACATGATTACCGCTTCGGCTCTGGCGGAGTTTGCCGAGCAGCAGCGCAAAGCCGGCTTCAAGCGATTCGTCTTCGACATGGAACGCTGCAACGGTCTGGACAGCACCTTCATGGGCGTCATGGTCGGAATGCAGACGGCGCTGTCGAAGTCCAGCGAGTCGCAGGCATTGCCGAAGATTCAGCCTGATACCCAGCCAAGCGAACTGCGCGAACTGAGCCCTGAAGAAGCGGCAGCGACTCTGGCCAACGAGCTTGCAGGCAAGTCCGCGACCGACCGGCAGTCGACATTGAACAGCGACGGCGGACAGGGTGTGATCAGCGCTGTCAACGTTTCGCCTGAAGTTCGCGATCTGATGAACATGCTCGGCGTCGACAAGTTCGTGAAGCTGCGCGGGAGCTGCGACCTCAAGTCGATCGAGACGACCATTCTTTCCGAACGCAACGTGCCCGCTGAAGAACGCCGCCGGCTGATCCTGAAAGCGCACGAAACGCTGGTCGAAGTCGACAAGCGCAACCTCGCCCAATTCGGTCCCTTCCTGAAAACGCTCTCGATGGAACTCTCCAAAGAGTAGCTCTTTTTTACATGCCTCAGCAGAATTAGTGGAATTATCACGGGTGCGGAATCCGTTTTGTTAAACGCACACCACTGGAGGCTAGGATGATGCGGATCGGCAGTGTTAAGCGATATCGAATGAATCGCGTCCACGCGCGGGCGTTGCCCGCCTATCACTTCCAGGAAGCGTTAGGGCATCTGAGCGGAAATATCGTTGGAGCTGAGGCTTGGGCCTTGGGGGAATCGGGCGAGCCGCTGACCGAGCGCGCCTTTGAGGTCTTTTTTTCAGAGACCGAACACGAAGCGATAATCTGTTCAGGGAATAAAGGCGTGGCTACGGCGGCTGAAAGCCTGGAGGATGCCATCGAGCGCTTCCTGGGAATCAACAAAAAATTCATCTCCGCCGAGGTTAACGACCCGGTTGCCGGCGCCACCAATGGGTAAGGTGTTGTAGCGCCTGAGTGTCATCCGGCGCTGAATGCCACAGCTTTTTTCAGACTGGCAAATAAAGTTGCGACAGTTCCTTGAAAAATTTTCGATCCCGCAGCTGGCATCCTGTACCATTTGTTCATGCATCCGGAACGGGAAGCGAACAAAGTCTTGCGCTCGCCGTCGTTGACCACGCTTGGTTTCCTCTTTATCGTTCCACTGCTTCTGCTTGCCGCGGCAATCTTCGTCAGAAAACCAGCCGGTTCGTCCAGTCTCCGCCCTGACGCTGCAGGCAAGTCACTGAAGGTTGTGCTGCTTGCCGATCGCCCGTGGTTTGGCGTGCGCGACCGAATCACCGGAAAGTTCCAACTGGAAGGCGGCGCGGTCAATGGCTCACGCGTTCGCCTCACGCTGAGTTCACCAAAAGGTGACGTGCTGCAGAAAATCGAAGCGACAGCCGGCATGGATGGCAGGGGCGAGTTCGATTTCGAGTCGCTGCCAGAGGACCGCCTCGAAGCGGCAGGCGGCGCATACCGCGTATGCCTGGACCTGAGTGATGCGGACGGAACTGCAGCATCGGGGAGCCTGCCGGTGTACATTGGCGAGAGCCCCGTCATTGTTGAGGCCCACCCGGAAGGCGGCCGGCTCGTGCGCGGGCTTGAGAATCGTATCCGGTTCCTGGCGCGGCTTCGCGACGGCACGCCGAGCGCGACGCGGCTGCGCATTCAGCGCAGCACCGTGTCCGATCAGCACAACGCAGCCGATCTGATGACGGACGAGAATGGCACGGCTGTCTGGCAAATAGCCAATCCTCAACCGCCGCACGAAGTTTTTGAAGTCTTCACCGATTTTAAAGACGCCCGGCCGCAGCAGATTGTGCTCCCGGTTCGCGAGCAGCATGCGAGCGAGAATAAGTGAACGATTGCAATTCCTGCCTTCGACCATAACGTAACGGTATGGGCGAGCACGAAATTTTTCTTTATGCCTTCCTCGGTTTCATGTCTCTGCGCTTCCTCGTTGAGCGCACGCTGGCCGTGCTGAATGCAAGTTATGTCGCCTCACGGCGAGGGCAGATTCCTGACACACTGAAGGATGTGATTTCGGCGGAAAACTACGAGCGCAGCATCGATTACGCGCTCGCGCGCACGCGCTTTGGCCACGTCGCCGCACTATGGGACGTGGGCATCACGCTGCTCTTCGTTTTCTCTCCGATCCTGATGGGCTTTAATGCGGTGCTGCGGATGTTTGAATTGCCGGAGCTCACGTTTGGCGTGCTGCTGATCCTCTGGTTCAGCATCGCCAATTCATTGATGCATCTGCCGCTGCAGATCTACAGCACCTTCTGGCTCGAAGAGCGCTTCGGCTTCAACAAAACGACGTGGGGCACGTTCTGGCTCGATAAACTGAAAGGCCTGCTGGTCTCGCTGGTGCTCGGCGTGCCGTTTCTCTACGCGTTGCTGGCAGTCGTCAATTCCGGCTGGCCGCTCTGGTGGCTGTGGGCGGGGCTGTTTATCATTGCGTTTCAATTTCTGATGATGATTCTCTTCCCGCTCGTCATCGCGCCGCTCTTTAATAAATTCACGCCGCTGCAGGAAGGCGAGCTTAAATCCGAGCTGGAAGCGCTCGCGAAAAAGTGCGCGTTCGAGACTAACGGCATCTTCGTCGTGGATGGCTCGCGCCGCTCGGCACACTCGAACGCGTACTTCACGGGCATTGGCAAATCAAAGCGCATCGTTCTGTTCGACACACTTATCCAGCAGCTCAACGTTCCCGAACTGGCGGCGGTGCTCGCTCACGAGATCGGGCATTACAAACGTAAGCACATCGTCAAGATGCTGATTCTCTCGTCGGTGCTGACGATCGGCGGAGTTTATCTGCTCAGCCTGATGATCGACTGGCACCCTCTCTTTCAAGCCTTTTCAATCGCGATGCCCGATACGGCGATGGGCCTGATCCTGTTCAGCATTGTCATCGGCGATTTTACCTTCTGGGTCGGCCCGCTGTTCCACAAGCTCTCGCGCAAGCACGAATACGAAGCCGACGCCTACGCACGCGAGGCCGTCGGCGACCACACGCCTCTGGAAGGCGCGCTCCTGAAGCTCTTCGAGAAAAACCTGGCGACGCTCACGCCTCATCCCGCCTACAGCGCCTGGCACTACTCGCACCCCACGCTGCTTGAACGGCTCAAGGCGCTACGGGGTTTGTAGCTCACGCAAAGACGCAAAGGCGCTAAGAAACGCGCGGTGGGTGGCCCAGACGACGCAGTCGTCTGGGCGCGTCAGCGCAAGAGGTTACTCCCTGCGCGTTCCCAGTAGAAAACGCACGGAAACTCGGAATCTGAGTGTGGTAAAAAGTTTTTAGAAAAAATTCCCGACAAATCGCGATAGCAAATCGTCTTAGTATAAGAGTGAGGGCAGGTGTAAAGTTTTGGCGGTCTACCCTGGACCCTCAACCCTGGACCCTCAACCCTGGACCCTCAACCCTGAACCCTAGACCCTGTTCTTAGCGCCTTTGCGCCTTTGCGCCTTTGCGTGAGCTAGTTCGTCGCACCCAGCCGCCGAGCGGCTTCCAGCAGGCGCTTGGCCATTCGCGGGCGCTTGCCGGCTTCGGCCATTGAGATCGCGGCCTGCGTGACGTTCAGTTTCTTGGCGAGCTCGGCCTGCTGAAGGCCGAGGCTCTGCCGCACTTTTCGCAGCAGCTCGCCTGGCTCGGGCGGGCGGCCGCTGGAATCGATTCCCGGCAGAAGCGGCTGGCTGTTGCGCGTCGAACGCGCGGCGCTGGTTTGAACAAAACTTTCCAGGTTTGAGCGCGTTTCGAGCGTGGCCTGCTCGGCTTTCTTGAGCAGATCGCGCAGGAACTGCGGCGGCTCGACCTGCCACATCTCTTCCATCGGTTCGCGCGGCAGATCGTTGCCGCCAGGCTTGAGCTCCAGTTGTGCGCGCAGCTTGCGCGGCGGCCCCTCACCGGGTCTCGGAACTTTAGCGGTGCCTGGCGGAAGCGGCGTCTGCGGCGCCGCGACATAGCGGTAGCGAGAGGTCTCGAAGCTGCTGATATAACCCTGCTCGACCATGTGCCGCAGCGTGTTTTCGAGCCGCTCAAGATGTTCAAAGCGCGTGTATTCGTCTTCGGCAATGCCCGCCATGCGCAGGAACGCGCGCGCGCTCAGCTGCAGCGGCTGGCAGCCGTTCATGCGGAACTTTATGGGAAGATGAACGCCGAGCGTCAGCGTCAGTCCGTGCGTGCGGGCATTTTCGCGCGAGAGCTTGCGCAGCTGATGCGTGTACTGATAGCGCAGTTCGTTGCTGCCTTCGGCGGCGGCGCTGAACAGATGGGGATTGAAGCGCAGGAAAATCTTTTCGTTCGTGGTGATGCGCTCTTTGAGTTTCTCGCCGTCGGCGACAGTTTCTTCCCACGCTTCGGCGGAGGCCTCATCCAGCAGCAGCCGGATTTTCAGCGTCGCGCCACGCCGGGCGCCAAAACGCGTTTCCTGCACGATTGTCAGCGAGCAGAGCAGTGTAACAATCTCGCGCGCTTCTCTTAAGTGCTTGGCGGTGTGATAGCCCTTGCCGTTTACGCGGTTGGAGCGCGAGTAACCCAGAATATCCAGGTGGCGGCTGGCATCGAAGATAAACGCGCCAGGCTGGCCGCCTGAGACGCTCGCTTCTTCGGCGGCGATCATCACGCCGAGCAGATGCTTTAATCCCGTTGGGCCGAACTGGCGTTTAATCAGCAAACTCAGTTCGCCTTCGCCCCACATCGGATCGTCATCGAAAAGGGTGAGGCTGGTCTTGGCCTGCGTCTCGCGCCCGGAGTGAACGATATACGTCCGCACGTGCGAGCGGCGGTCTTTGCCGGCCTTGGGATCATCCGAGAGAATCGCCGCCAGATCAGCGCGGCGCGCCAGGCCGGAGAAGACGGGCATCAGTCCAAGAAAGAGCGCAGTGGATGGCAGCCGGAAAGTCTCGTCCGCGGAAACGGAAGTCGGCGCCGGGTTCGGCGCGGAAAGCTCGCCTGGCTGGTTTGCTGTCATACTGTGATATTAACATAACACTTCGCGCGTGCGAAGAGTTTTCGGCGCTGTTCCTTCTCCCCTCTGGGGAGAAGGCCGAGCGAGCGCAGCGAGACTGGGATGAGGGGTAACCGTCTCTTGCAAGAAGCCGTTACCCCTCACCCGGCACTCGCTGCGCTCGTGTCCGCCCTCTCCCCAGAGGGGAGAGGGATTCAGCCGTCCCGCAGCTTCTGCTTTATGCGCTCAAAATACTCCAGCCGTTTGATCACGTCCTTTTCGAAGCCCAGCGTGCCGGGCTCGTAGAATTTGCGGCCCTCGAGGCCCTCCGGCATGGCTTCCTGCGGCGAGACTTTGTCGGGCCAGTTGTGGTCGTACTGATAGCCCTTGCCGTAATCGAGCGCCTTCATTAAAGGCGTCGGCGCATTGCGAAGATGCAGCGGAACTGGCAGCGGCCCGGTCGCTTCGACTTCGGCTTTCGCCGCCCTGATCGCGTTATAGATCGTGTTCGATTTGGGCGCGACACAGAGATAAACGGTGGCCTGCGCGAGCGCCGTGTCGCACTCGGGATAACCAATGAATTCAACGGCCTGCTTTGCGGCCAGCGCCTGAATCACCGCCTGCGGGTCAGCCATGCCGATGTCTTCGCTCGCCGCACGCACCAGCCGGCGCGCGATGAACATGGGGTCCTCGCCGCCGACGATCATGCGGGCAAGATAATAAAGCGCTGCATCCGGATCGGAGTGGCGGATCGATTTATGCAAAGCGCTGATCAGGTTGTAATGCTCTTCACCCGACTGGTCATAAAGAATCGTATTGCGCTGCAGCGCTTCCTGTGCGAGTTCAACGGAGATGACGCGCTGCGTCTTGGACGGGTCGGCCGGATCGGGCACCTCGGGAGCAACAAGCGCCGCGAGTTCCAGCGCGTTCAGCGCGCTGCGCGCGTCGCCGCCGGCAAGCTGCGCGAGTTTGTCGCGCGATTCAGCAGGCAGCACGAGCCCTCGTCCGCCCAGGCCGCGATCGGCGTCGGACATGGCGCGGTCCAAAAGCTGGCGGATGTCTTCTTCGGTCAGATGCTTGAGCACGAAAACGCGGCTGCGCGACAACAGCGCGCTGTTCACTTCAAACGAGGGATTCTCAGTCGTCGCGCCGAGAAGCGCAAGCGTTCCATCTTCAACCGCCGGCAGGAAAGCGTCCTGCTGGGCTTTATTGAAGCGGTGAATTTCGTCGACGAACAAGACGGTGCGGCGCTGCTCAAACGAAAGCCTCTCCCGCGCCGCGGCGATCGCTTCGCGCGCTTCCTTCACACCGCTGCTGACGGCGGAAAACATTTCGAAATGCGCGTTGGCCGCCTTTGCAACCAGGAATGCGAGCGTTGTTTTTCCGGTGCCTGGCGGGCCCCAGAAGATCAGCGACGGCAGAGGCTTGAGAGTGTGCGAGCCGGACGCTTTGGCTTTCTGCTCTTCTTCGTAAATGCGGCGCAGGATTTTTCCCGGCCCGAGAATGTCCTGCTGCCCGACGTATTCATCGAGCGTTCGTGGCCGCATGCGCTCGGCCAGCGGAGCGCCCTGTTTTTTGACATTCTGCGCGGCGGCGGCGAAAAGATCAGCGGATCCCCGAGGCTTGCTCATGCGAGTATTTAACCACTTACCGCCGCGACATAAAGCAGTGATTGGAGAAGATGCGTTTTAGTGCGCCATCTCCGCAGCAACGGTACGGTTAGCAGGCGCTGCGTTAAGAACAGTGTTCATGCGATGCTGCGCTAAAATGTCGTAAGGTTTCCAGCACCAATGCGGCTGATTGGCTTTACGCATCAGCTGCGGGAGCGTTTTGATGCGCTTGCGCTGAAACGTAAGCATGCTGCGGAAATCGAGCCATTCTTCGCGCTGCGGCCAGAGACGCGTCGTGAGGGGCTCGGCCAGGAGCCGCAGCGAGCTCATCAGGTAGACCCGGTATACCACGGGCGCCAGCAGCAGTGTTTTGTCGCACCGCATCGCGCGGCTGAGCCAGGGCAAGGCTCCCCGCACATTGCTGGAGAGATAGGCTTTGCTCATCAGGTAGAGATAGAAATAACTCTGTGACCAGCGCAGCAGGTCGTCGGGGATTTCGGGATGGCGCGTCTTAATGTCCTCGACAATCAGATCATACGATTTGCCCATGACGGAAACATTGGCCGACATGCTTCCGCGAATCTGCCGATAGCCGACCAGGAATTCAGGTACGAGGCCGAATGCGTAGCGCTCGGCAACGCGCAGGGTGATGTCCCAGTCCTCACAGCCTTGCGCGTTCTGCGCGTGCAGGTTGCAGTCGTATCCGCCGATCTCTTCGAGCACACTACGGCGGAAGAGCGGGACGCTGGCGTTGCCGATGAAGTTGCGCAGTATCAACGCGGGATAAACATGGCCTTCGATCTTCCAGTTCGCGCAAGACCCCAGCAGCCTGGACGTCTCTGAAATGGCCGTAGACCAGCCATAGACCAGACCCAGCGGAGTTCGTGATTCGAGGAAACACTTCACCTGTTTTTCAATTTTGTGCGGGTACCAGATGTCGTCGGCGTCCACGGGCGCAATGAATTCGCCGCGCGACTGGGATATGGCAAGATTCCGGGCCACGGCGACTCCGCTGTTACGCTGCCTGAGGACACGCACGCGGGAATCCCGCTGGGCGAAAGATTCTGCGATGGCGACGGTGTTGTCTTTCGAACCGTCATCGACCACGAGAACTTCAAGCTCGCGGTAAGTCTGAGCCAGCACCGCGCGCAGTGTTTCAGCAAGGAAGCGCTCGGCGTTAAATGCCGGAATGATAACCGATACAAGAGGTGGGAACGATTCGGCAGTGCGCTGCTCAAAATAAACAGGAAAACGCGGCATTGTATGTATCCCATAGCGAGCGCTGCGAAGGAACGGCCTTCGGCCAGCGGGGGCTGAGGGAAGCTCAAATGTTGTGCCCGCGTACTAACGCCGAGGCCGCCTGACTTTACACGCGCACATGGTGCAAGACTTTACGTTCAGCATTTTCGCTTCGCGGCTGCGAGTAACAAAACAGCCGCACGGATTGCCGGTGCGGCTGTTGAGACGGGGGATGAAACGCCGGCTACTTTTTGGCTGGTGGCATGACAAATGGCCGGAAGCTCGCGAACACGGCCGTCACGGCTGCCATCGGAGGGGCAATGACCTCCATAGAGGGCACCGGGCTGCGGCTGGTGAGCATCACGCCGTTGGGAGTGATGCGCGCGACTGACATGCCCGGGAAAAGATGCTGCGAAACCGTTTCGGTAGAAGGCAGCAGATTCATGTCGATGCCGATCTCTTTCAGGATATCTGTAGGGGCCACAAGCTTCAGCGCTGCCGTGCTGAGGCTGAATACCGATTTGTACATGTACGCCCAATCCACATAACTGAACATCGGCCCGAGTTTTCCGCCCACGCCGCCCAGCCCTGTCTTCAGTGCTTCAGAGTCCGCGAGCGTTTCACTGCTCTTGAGCGTCTTGATTGCGCGCTTGAGCGTGGGAACGTCCAGAGCCATTACAAGCCGGTTCTCAGCCACCATGAATGCCGGCGACACCCCGATGATGCTCGCCAGACGCGGAGGATTCATATAACGGATCTTTCCGCCGTCGAACTCGACCTCCTTCAGTACATTAGCGGCGACGCCGTTCGGATCCATCTTGGCCGACACGCGCGTGAGCACCTGGGCCAGGAGTTCTTCGGCACGCTTGGCGTCTTTGATTGAGAGCGATGCTGCGAAAGCCGACACGGCTCCGATCGGCCCGGCATTATCCAGCTGCGCCAGACTCGTCACGACCACTTCATTGCCGAACGCTGCGCGCACTTCGGCTTCAAGGTCTTTGCCGAGCTCGGCATTAAGCTGCTTTTCAACGGTGTTGAGGTCCTCAAGCCCTTTCTGGCCCTGTACGGCCTTCACGGCGTTGCGGATGAAGGGCATTACTTTTTCCGGCTGCAGGCGGAAGGCGGCGGCCAGAGGCGTGGTCCTCGCGCAGAGCTTCAGCGCATCATTGCTGACGGGCTCTTCAGAGAGCGTACCGAGCAGACCCTGCCGTTCGCCTTGTGTAAAAATGGCGGTCCGGGATTCGAACGCCGGGCCCGACATCTTCAGGGACCAGGCAACAGCAATCGTCTTGTTCAAGCCGGCGAGCACGAAAAAGTCGTCCAGCTGGTTCGGTGCGTCGGCAGGCTGTTCGACGGCACCGAGCGCTTTCTGCAATCCGGCGACATCCAGAAATGCAATCAGGTGTTCATCACCGGCCAGTCCGGTATTCTTGTAAGCCTCGGTATCGGAAAGCCGCTTGGCGAGCGTGCCGGCCATGCCGTCGATGATTTGCGTGCACAGCTTGACTTCGTTGCTGAAGACCAGGCGCCCTTTGTGAAGCATCAGCGTCAGCACGTTCTTGCGCTGGCCGGCAGCTTCGGTGGTCAGAGAAAGCAGCTTGGTATTCTGATAATCAGTGACGGTGACGGCTTCGATTTTCCAGTCTTTCAGGAGCTTGTCGAGGACGCCGGCCAGGACATTGTTTGTCGCTTCGACGTTCTGCTGATCAGAAAGTCCCAGCACCACCGCCACAGCGGGGACGCGCTTTGCTTGTGCGTCTTCCGGCGAATAGCGCACGGCAACGCTGAACGGCCCCCGCGCCAGGTCGCTCATGAGGGCGAAGAACGAGCTGACCGCGTTGGCCGTTCCCGGTTGCGGAGCGGGCGCTTTAGGAGCCGGCGCATCGGGATTTTCTTTCAATTCTGTGGCCTTGCGGATGAGCGTTGAGACCTGGCTGAAGGGGCCTGCAAGAAAGGTGCGTACTTCAGGCTCGGAGAAAATCCTGGCCAGTGACGTATTGTTGAAGTCCTTGGACCAGTGCGACCAGGTTGCGACTTCGGCAAACATGATCGTGCCGTCGGGGAGAATATCCGCGATGGTTGGCGCCTTCTCGCCCGCGCTGGCGCGTCCGAGCAAAAAGGCGACGACTAACGTGCAATGAATGCCAGTGCGTTTGAGGCGATAGCTCATGTTAGCTCTCCGAAAAAGAAAACGTCAAATCATCTCTCATATTAGAGACCAGTTTAGATGTATCGACCATATCAATGCGGAGGTGAAGCCGCACGTGTCACGGTGCACCGCCAGCCACTGTGAAACAAACTCTCGAAGCGTATTGCCCAGCGCTGCATAGGCCGTAAAATCAAAGCATGAGCGAGCAGAAAACATCCACCACACCCGCACGGCCGCGTCCAATCTCCGCCTTATCTGACGATGAATTGGTCGCTCTCTTCAAAAGTTTGAAAGAGCCGGCCTTCAGGGCCACGCAATTACGCGATTTCGTCTTCCGGCAGGGTGTGGCAAGCTTTGATCAGATCACCAACCTGAGCAAATCGCTGCGAGAGAAGCTCTCGCAACTCGCGCCCCTTTATGAGCTTCAAGCCGTGGAGACCAGCGAAGGCGACGATGCCACAAAGTGGCTGTGGCGTGCCGCAGACGGCGCGACGATCGAATCCGTGCAGATTCGTACGCCTGACCGCGTAACGACATGCCTTTCCAGCCAGGTCGGCTGCGCGATGGGCTGTGTGTTCTGTGCGACCGGCTTAAGCGGCTTTGAGCGTCATCTGCAGGCGCATGAGATTCTTGAGCAGTACCTTCAGATGTGGGGCCGCTCCGGACTGCACTCCAGCCACGTGGTGTTCATGGGAATGGGCGAGCCGTTCCACAATTACGATGAAGTGCTGAAGACTGTTCGCAATCTCAACAGTCCGCCGCCCAAGGGTTGCGGCATCGGCGCGCGGCGGATCACGATTTCAACGGTTGGAATCGTGCCGGGAATACGGCGCATGGCCGACGAAAAACTGCAGATCGAGCTGGCCATTTCGCTGCACGCTCCCGACGAGCCAACCCGGCAGAAGCTGATTCCCGTGTCACGCCGCTATCCTATCCGTGAGATCATGGATGCCGTCGAAGAGTTCTCGCGCAAGACACGGCGCATCGTCACCTACGAATACGTGCTGCTAGCGGGCGTGAACGATTCAGTCGAGCAGGCGAAAGAACTTGTCGGATTGCTGCAGACTCATCCGTGCAAAGTCAATTTGATCCCCTTCAATCCAGTCAGCGAAACCGGGTATCAGCGGCCGGAGATCAAAGCGCAGGAAGCGTTCAAGTCCGTGCTGGATAAGGCACACATCCCCACGACTATCCGTTTTTCAAAGGGCAAGCGTGTCGACGCAGCCTGCGGGCAACTGCGCCGCCGGACGTTGCCGGCTGCGCCCGCCCCTGGCGCGACGGTCTGAGAGCCTCACTGCGTTGGCGTAAAGAGGGGCTCTGCGGGGTTAAACGTGTCTTCATGCGTGGTCGTCGCAGAGCCGCGATCGGCCTGGAATACAACGCCATCCTGATTAACCACAAAGGTGTTGCGCCCGGTGCCGTCATAGGCTCCCGGCACTGCGCACAGACCGTAGCCCATGAGCATGTTCGTCCCGACCATATAGGTACGCGCACCTCCGGAGGCGCTGGCGCCCTGCGAGGTCAGGACTGTAAAGACATAACCGGCACGAAGTGGCGCGCTGCCCGGGGCGCCTTCCGCGCTCGCAAGTGCCTTATCGACAAGTGCCAGATCTCCGAGACCGGCCTGTGTCTCGAGGAGGCTGTTGTTGCCGGCCATTTTCTGGGAGTACTCGAGCACGCCATCTCTGTCGTAATCGGTACGATGATAGACTTCCTGCGCCTCTGAATAGGCTTTGCAGGCCGCCACGGCCGCCGCTTCGTTGGCCGCAAGCCGCGAACGGATCAGGCTGGGGATGGCGATAGCTGCGATGATGGCAATGATCGCTACGACGATCATGAGTTCAATCAGCGTGAAACCTTCGCGCTTGGTCATAAGCTTCTCCGGTAACTTGGTGCGGCGCACAGGTTAGCAGATTATTCCGCAGGCGTAAAGTCTGGCGAGCGCGGGGTTAAGCTCGGTCCTGTGGAGTGTCGACCCCGTGGCGCGATCCGCCCGAAAAATCGTACCATGCTGATCGATGATGTAGGTGTTGCGTCCGGTTCCTTCATACGTCCCGCAAACCGCTGAGAGCCCGTAGCCGCTGACCATATTCGTACCCATCATGTACGAGCGTGCGCCGGTGGTTGTCTCCAGCAGGCTGTTATCGCCTGACATTTTTTGCGAGTACTCCAGCACGCCTTCTTTGTCGTACTCGATGCGATGGTAGATCTCCTGGCCTTCCGCGTAAGCTTTGCAGGCCGCCACGGCAGATGTTTCGTTGGCTGCCATGCGGCTGCGCATAAGGCCTGGGAGCGCATTTGCCGCAATGACCGCGATAATGGCCACGACAATCATGAGCTCGATCAACGTAAAGCCAAGGTGACGTTTCATGGCAATCTTCCCCGAAAATGTCATCCAAGCGGCTGTTTAAAGCTGGTCTCCATGCGAGCATACAAGTATCAGGCCAGAAAAGATGCGCGGCAGAGTGGAATCAGAAGGGCAACAAAAAAGGCGGCCCGAAGGCCGCCCTTTTGTTGCGTCGAGGGAACTTGCTTATTCGGTCGGAGTCCACGTGCCGCTGACCGGGTTGAAGACGTCTTCGAACGTCGTCGTGCCGGTGCCGCGGTCGGCCTGGAAGATCGTGCCGTTGTTGTTGATGACGAACGTGTCGCGGCCGGTGCCGTCATACGCGCCCGGCATGGCGCAGAGGCCGTAGCCGAGAGTCATGTTCGTGCCGGTCATGTAGCTGCGCGCACCGCCCGTGCCCGCCGCGCCCTGCGAGGTCAGCACGGTGAAAACATAGCCGGCCTTCGGCGCTGCCGTGGTCGGAGGACCTTCAGCACCCGCGAAGGAGCGGTCAACCAGGGCCAGATCGCCCGCGCCGCTGACCTTTTCCAGCAGGCTGTTGTCGCCCTTCATGCGGCTGGTGTATTCGAGCACGCCGTCCTGATCATAGTCCGTGCGGTGGAAAATTTCTTCTGCTTCAGCGAACGCCTTGCAGGCAGCCGCCGCAGCGGTCTGATTGGCAGCCATTCTCGAGCGCAGCAAGCTCGGGATTGCAATGGCTGCGATGATGGCAATGATCGCGACGACGATCATCAGCTCGATCAGCGTAAAGCCCTTTTTCATGTCCAGCTCCTTTCGTTGCGCGGCTCGTAGTTTGTCGGTCACAGACCGAAGCTCGACATCCGCTTAATCCTGGTGTACTCGGTACGCACATTGTTCAATGCAAATGGGTGACCACCTTAAAAATGCTAATTTTTGTCTCGTTGTTTTACTATAAAGTCAATCAATAACACATGTTGCATTAAATGTATAAATTTGGTATTGCACACGTTTCTAGCATTTTCCGTCATGTGCGTGACAATAAAAGTCAACCGCGCCCGACCCGCACCCTGCTTCTCTCCTAACAGGTTGACCGCCTTTCCTTTTTCCCTTAACATACCTTCCGTGGTGCCGGTAAGGGGGCAGGGGCCTTATGAGTCGAAACGAATCGTCGCAGCGGCTTGAGCCGTTTGGCATGCGGGCCGTGCGTCTGGGCCTTGTTTCAGTGCATCAGGTCGAGAAGGCTCTGGCGGTTCAGAAAATGCTCGATAAAAACGGCCAGCATCAGCCTATCGGAATGATCCTTGTCGATCTGGAGATGTTAACTACAACCCAGCTGCTTGCTGTGCTCCATTCATACGATGAAGAGAATCGCGAGCGTGAGCTCCGCGAAAGCTGAACGTGGCACCGCTGTCCCTAGCACTCTATGTTGACCCGCTCCACCGCACCGTCCGGCGTGGACACTTTTCCTCTCCTCAGTCCATCTGAGCAGCGTGCGCGCGCACTGGCGCTTGCCGCTGAGTCCGGTTTTTCTCTGTGCGGCATCGCGTTGATTTCTGAATCCACCCCGCGCTCCGAAGCCTACCAGCGCTGGCTTGAGCAGCGCTATCACGGTCCGCTTGAGTATATGCTTCGTTCGCAGCAGGCGCGGAGCAAGACCAGCGAGCGTTTTTCGTGGGCGCGCTCGGTGCTGGCGCTGGGCGCCTTTTACGATGGAGCCTCTCGCGGCGAACCCGGCAAGGACCTCGTTGCTCACATTGCCGGCTACGCACGCGGCCGGGACTATCACAAGATTTTCGAAAAACGCCTCAAGCTGCTATCGGCAGCTTTGATAAAAGAACGTGTATGCGGCCGTGCTCGCGCCTACGTGGATACCGGACCGATTCTGGAACGCGCATGGGCGGAAGCGGCCGGGCTGGGCTGGATCGGCAAAAACGCATGCCTCATCCATCCCCGGCTGGGATCCTTCTTCCTTCTGGCCGAAGTGCTGATGGATTCCACGCCCGAACCTGATGCCCCCGCCCAGCAGCACTGCGGAACGTGCCGGCGCTGCCTGGATGTGTGTCCGACACAGGCCCTGGTCGAACCCGGCGTACTCGATGCACAGCGGTGCCTGGTGACATGGAACATCGAACGCCGCGGCGAGACGCCTGAAAGCATGTGGAAGGACCAGGGTGCCTGGGCTGCCGGGTGCGATCTGTGCCAGACGGTCTGCCCGTTCAACGCGCCACAGCGTACGGCGGCGCCGGATGCAGAACTGGCCGAACCGCTGCCGTGGCAGTCGATGACGCTGGCCGATTGCATCACGATGACGCCGGAGATCTTCGACCGAGCGTTCAAAGCCAGCGCACTTCGCCGTACAACGTTAAAAGGCCTTCGCCTTGGGGCAATCACCGCCGCCGGCAATGTCTGCGCCGAACCCTGCAGGCAGGCACTTGCTCAATGTGTGAACGATTCCGACGCGGACATTCGTCAACGGGCAAACTGGGCTCTGCAGCAGTTTCGCTGACTGGATCTACACGCAAAAAAATGTCTATTCATGAGCTGTAAAGCATTTAAGCTGTTGAGGTTCGCTGGCCGCTTGTGAGGACCGGGCTATGTTTCGAATGCTGCTTTTGCTGTGCGCCATCGCACTCAGCCATGTCCATGCCGGAATACCGGCTGAAGACCTCGCCAAGCAGGAAGAATTCAAGAAAGTGTACAATAGCCAGTATCGCCAGGACCACCTGGCTGCGCTGGAAAAGCTGGAAGGCTCGACGCACGTGAGCACCTGGCAGATTCTCTCGACTGTCGTATCAGTTAATCCTTTTCCTGAAGTGCGCACGGCGGCATTTAAAAGACTTTCGCAGATGCCGGCGACCGATCCCTATTTGTCGCAGATCCTGGTTCAGCACTTTCAGTCACTCAAGCCCAATGATGTGGACCTGCGCATCGCCTTCGCCGAGTGCATGGGAAATTCTGAATTTAAATACGCGATCTTCGAAGCCATGTCCGAATACGGCAGCAAGATGCGCTACCCCGAGTTCCTGAATCTTGATGGCTACCGCAATGAGGGCGGCAAAGCCGGCTCGATGAATGGGACCATCGGCGGTGATCCAAATGTTTTTATTGGTAAGCAGCGCGCCGAGTTCGAAAAGTACCTCAAGATTTTCAACACGATTACGAAGGCCAACCTTTCGGCGACAGATAAGAATTCCCCGGCCAACCTGAAGTCGTGGTGGAATGAAAACAAGAACCGCGTTTTCGTGCTCGACAAGAATCTGCTGGAGAAATACAAGCAGGAAGAGCTCGAGCGCATTAACAAGAACAGCACGCTAGCCTCCAAACCCGGAGAAAAGCACGCTCAGCCGCAGCCGAAAAAACCAAGCAAAGACGACGAATGAGTCGCTGCCTTCCCTGACGTCACGTGCGGCACACGTGCACTTTCCTGCACACATGATTCTTAAGAAACGTGTCTGAATTCAGGAAACGCTATACTACCATTGTGCATCATTATTTGTAACGAGGTATTATCGAATCGAGGCGACCATGGCCGGCAACGATTTGCTGATAGAACTCGAAGAAGTTCCGGACCGCAACCTGGTGGTCATGCACCTGACCGGCCGCATCGATTCCCGCACCTGCAATGACCTTCAGGAAGAATTGGAGATTCTGTTCGGAAACGGCGTCTGCCGCGTGATTCTCAACCTGGAAGCAATTGACTACTTTTCTTCAGCCGGCCTGGGGCTGTTTATCAACGTCAGTGTCGGAGCGCGCGAACGCAACGGTAATATCGTGCTGATGAGTCCATCCAAATGCATCCTCCAGCTTCTTCACCTGATCGGAGTGCATGACGAACTCAGCATTGCCCACGACTATCAGTCCGCCGTGAGACTGCTTTCCTGACTCTGTCTGATTCAGCTGTAAAAATCAGCGTGCCGAGTTCACGGCCAGTGGTTTTTCGGCATGCGGTGCATCGGGCCGCGCCGGCGGAGTCGTGTCGTCTCCGCTGGACCATGTCAGGCGAAGTGAATTGGCGATGACCAGTATGGAACTGAGCGCCATAATCGACGCGCCATACGCCGGTTTCAAATTATTAATAAAGGCATAGGGCAGCATGAACATATTGAATGCGAACGCGACAGCCAGGTTCATATGAATGATGCGGGCGGCCTGGCGTGAGAGGCGAATGGCGCGCGTCACGCCGCGGACATCAGGCGAGACCAGCACGATCTGCCCGGACTCCACGGCGATGTCTGTTCCGGTGCCCAGCGCGAAGCCCACATCCGCGGCCGCGAGCGCGGGCGCGTCATTGATGCCGTCGCCCACGGCCGCCGCGCGCCGCCCCTGCGATTTGAGCTGCCGTAGAAAGTCGACTTTGTCCTCGGGCTTCATCAAGGCGTGAACGTCTTCGGGCTTCAGACCGCATTGCCGGGCGACATTCTGCGCGGCGCTCGGATTGTCTCCCGATAGCAGATGAACCCGCAGACCTTGCGCGTGCAGATCGGCGATTGCGCCAGGAGCGGTTTCTTTGACGCGGTCATTGAGCCCAATCGCGCCCACAATATCGGCATCTTCCTCGGCCAGAAAAATCATGGTATGGCCGCAGCTTTCGGCCGCCTCAACGCTCTTTTTGAAATCACCTTTCAGCTTATAGCCGCGTTCTTCAATCAGGCTGCGCGAGCCGACCAGATAGCTCTTGCGTCCCACCGTGCCTTTCAGCCCGCGGCCGGGGAGCGGCTCGAAATTGTCGACCTTGCGAAGCTGGACGGTGCTGCGCTTGGCTTCTTTCACCACCCCTTTGGCCAACGCGTGCTCGGAGCAGGCTTCGAGTGAACCGGCAAGCGTCAGGAAATTCTCGCGTTCCACTCCGGGCATGGTCAGCACTTCGGTGACCGAGAACGAGCCGTCGGTCAGCGTTCCGGATTTGTCGAACACAACGTCCGTGATGCGCGCCGCGGCTTCGATCGCTTCGCCGCCCTTAATCAGGATTCCCCGCCGCGCGCCGAGGCCGGTAGCGATAATCACTGCTGTCGGTGTGGCCAGCCCCACGGCGAAGGGGCAGGCAACAACCAGCACGGCAATCGCCGGCTGGAGCGACGTCGAGACCGGCCATTCCTGCAGCAGGAAATTCAAGAAGCTCAGCGCACCGTTCTCTTCGAGCAGCGGACGGATGGCCCAGCCGCGATTGATCAGGCCCTGCACCGCAATCGGTCCGAAATACCAGGTCGCGAAGGCGGCCGCGGCAATGGCCAGCGTGACTGGAACGAGGACCGCCGAGACGCGGTCGGCCATCTGTTCGACGCGCAGCTTCTTTTCCTGCGCCTCGGAGACCATGCGGCCGATCTGCGCGATCGTGGAATCGGCGCCGACGCCCACCGCGCGCACGCGGATGAAGCCCGAGCCATTCACGCTCGCGACAATGACCCTGTCACCTTTCACCTTCGGAACAGGCCGGCTTTCGCCGGTGATCAGCGCCTCGTTCACTTCGGTTGCGCCGTCGACGATTTCGCCATCCACGGGAATCTTTTCATGCGGCCGCACGAGAACGATGTCGCCCACTGCGACCACGCCGGCCGGAATGATCTGCTCGCGGCCATCGCGCAGCACGCAGGCTTCCTTGGGAGTGATCTCGATCAGGCTGCCCCAGAGCTGGCTGGTTGATTCTCTTGCGCGCGCTTCCAGCCATTTTCCGAGGCTGACGATGGTGAGGATCAGCGCGGCGATGTGGAACTGCGGGGCGACGGGGTCAGGCGAGGTAGCATCGCGCATGAGATTGGGATCGTTGCTGACCTGGCCGATAAAGCAGAGAAATCCCTGCAGATACGCTGCCGTCGATCCCACTACCACCAGCGTGTCGAGATTGAAGCTCCAGCGCCGCAGCGCGTGAATGAAGCCGCGGTAATATTCCCAGCCGACAGTGATCTGCACCGGCGTCGCGAGCAGGAAGAGCAGCCCGAGCTTGGCAACGTCGTTAGCGACCCAAACCTGATTGATGATCAGGATCAGCAGCGTGAAGATGGCGCCGGCGACGAAACGTGATTTGCGGCTGGCGATGACGTCGATCGTATCGCCGAAGCTCATCTGCGCGCGCGTGTCTGAACTGGGCGCAGCCAGCGTGGCCTGGTAGCCGACAGCGGCAACAGCTTCGATCAGTTCCCGCGATTTGATTTCCGTGGAATGCCGCACAGTGGCCAGGCGGGTGAGCAGGTTGACGCCGGCCGTTTCAACGCCGGCGCGCGAGCGCAACGCCTTTTCGACCCGGCCGACGCAGGCGGCGCAATGCATACCGCCAATGACCAGAACCGTCGTGCGATCTTCCGTTTCCCGTCGGCGCATGTGATTTTTATTTCAGTGGCTGTCAGCACAGCAGAAAGAAAGCCTCTTCAGAGGCCGTGTCCGCTACGAAATCAACGACTCAGATTAGATCGGCAAACCTGCCATGCAAGTAGATTGAAAGCGCCGGACTTGCATAAAAAAACTCTTCCCGAAGGAAGAGTTTTTCTGAACGCTTTCTCGAGCACGCGAAAAGTTACGGTTTCGGCGGCTTCTGCAATGTTGCGCTGCCGCTCTTGCCTTTCTTTGCGCTGTAGATGAACGTCTTTGTCACCTGATAGTTCACGTTGTTGAAATAAATGTTGATCTGCAGCGTGCGCTCAACTTTTGACAGATCGGCATCGGCCGTGAACCCTTCCTCCGCCAGCTGCGCGCGGTAATCGTTCTTGCTCAGCTTGATCGCGTACTTGGAGACGCCGTTCTTCGGCTTCAGGCCAATGGCGAACGTCTCGCTGCTCTTGGGCGTGCTTTTGCCTTTTGCATCGAGTTTGAACGTCTTGATGATTCCATTCACCCCGCCGATGTTCACGATCACATCTTTGCCGTCGGTCGTGAAGCCGGTCGGGAAGGGAAGTTCACCGGCGATTGCGATCGAATCGCTCAGCGGCTTGATGAAGTTGAGCTTGATGCCCGCTTTCAGCACGGTCAGCGGCTGAGCCGTTCCAGCCGGCGCGCCGTTGAAAGGCGTTGACGTGGCGCTCGTCGGGGACGAACCGAACGCCGTCTCGATTGCATTGATAAAGCCGTCGCCGTCATGATCGTCCTTGTCGGCGATATCCAGCCGCGTGGTGGTCTGCGCGCCGAGCTCGGCACCTATGGGGTTCTGCAGCTGCAGCGTGACGGTCTCGAAAAGCTCCAGGATGTTATCGTCGAGCGCGGGGATGAAGATCGTGCGGGAGGTTTCGCCGTCGACGAACACGAGTGTACCAGAGGACGCCGTGTAGTCCGTGCCGGCCGTCGCTGTGCCGCCGGTGATGGCGTAATCGACACTGACGGTTCCCTGTGTCCCGCCGGTGCGCGTTACCGTGATTGATGCGGTATTCTTTTCGATGACGTAGAACGAATCGGCGCTGAACTGGAGGATTGCCTCAGCTGTCTGCGGAATAACAGCGATCCCGCGGATGTTCACGCCGCCGCCGATGTTCAGGTTGCCCACCTGCGTGGCTGCACCGGTTGTGAGGTTGATCGTGTAGAAACCATTGTTGATCGCCGCGAAGGCGGAAGTCACGTTGCCGTTCGACGTGATGTCGAATCCCGTCTGCGTGCCGGCATTCAGTCCAAGCGCGCCGATCGTCCGCATCTCTCCGGTATTGGGGGAGACTGAGCCGTCAGTTGTTCCGATCACGAGCAGAACGTCCTGCGTCGAATCTATTGCGTACAGCGGCGCGTTGCCACTGGCTGCGGCCGGAGCGTAAGCGCCGCCGATGACGTTGGGATTAGGAAGGTTAGTATTGGGGTTCAGCACATTTGGATCGCCCGCGACGTAAGCGAGCGGCGTGTCGACTGTGACGGCCGCAGTGTCGGGATCGATGCGCAGGTTCTGCTCGGTGTTGCTGGTCACGCGCAGCCTGTCGACGACCGGATTAAAGTCGACGCCGAATTCGGTGCCGTTCAATGCGGTGCTGAACGCGCCGGTGCCCACCTGCGTCGCGGCTCCGGTGAGATAGTCAATCGTGTACAGGCGGCTGGTGCTGCCCAGGCCGTAGAGCTTGCCGTTAGCGGGACGGAAGTCGATGCCAAGGATGCTTTCACCGGTCTGCAGGCCGGTGATATTTACGGAATTTGTAACCAGGCTCGGCACTCGGTGATCGAAGCGGACCAGCGTGTTATTCGTGCGCAGAGCGACGACGTCGAAGGTTGTCGGAGGCGGAACGACGGAGATATCGCGAAGCGGATCGGTGCTACCGATTGCTCCTAAAAGCGTCGCGGTTCCGGTCGCAAGATTGATGGTGAACAACTTGCTTGCCGTCTCGCCGATGACCTGAATCGAGGCATACGCCGTGCCGCTGGCGCCTGAGATATCGAAGCCCAGGTTGTCGGAGGCGTCAACGCCGAGCTTGCCGATGGTGAAAAGTGGAGTCGAGCTGCCCGAACCGTTGGGGCTGATCGTTCCACCAATGGAGCCTTGCGTGACCAGCACGTCCTGCGTCGAATCGATATCGTACAGCGTCGTCGCGGGCGCTCCCGCATAGTTGTCGGTGTAGGCCGCGCCGACGATGTGCGGAACGGCGCCTTCATTGGGATCGAGCGGTGCGTACGCGAGCGAGAAATCCTGCGACTGCACGGTACCATCGCGCGGATCCAGACGCAGATTCATGCCCGTGTCGGTGACGACACGCAGGCGGTCGGCCGTGGGGTTGAAATCCATGCCGAAGGCTGTGCCCACGAGGGCGGGTGTGAAGGAAGTTGTGCCCAGCGCCGTCGCGGCGCCGGTGACGACATTGATGACATACAGCCGGTTTGAATTTCCAAGGCCATAGAGCTGGCCGGTGTTCGGGCGGAAATCAATCCCGACAATGCTTTCACCGGACTGCAGGCCGGTTACGGGCACGGAGCTGATTAGCGTTCCCGGGGAGCTCGTGGAGAACCGAACGAGAAGGTTAGTCGTCGTTATGCCGAAAACGTCTTCTGCGTGTGCCGCCCCGGCCAGCAGCAATACAGCGCTCAGCGCCAGCATGGCGATATGTTTCCGCACAGGTGCACCCTCCTTAAAAGAAATTTGGTCGCTACATCCTCTCTTTATTGCTTATTAATGCTACTAAAGATGCACTGAGCTTACCACGATCTTGCCGGGGAGGTGATTTGTATCGGGTTTTGTAAAGAATCCGGCTCGCGGCGGTTTTGTTGCAACTTCTGGCGGGTTCATACGTCGTAATTGCGGAGCGAGCCTTATTAAGGAGGCGGCATGATCTTGCGACGGACGATTTTCCTTGTAGCCGGGAATGTTCTGCTCGTCTGCAGCGGATCACTTTTCGCAGAGGCATCAGGCGGCTCGGGCAACGGGAGCAATGATAACGGACTGGTCATCGCCCGCTCGCGAACCGCGCTGCCCTGGCCGGAACCTGAAAAAGCCGCGACAGAGAAACTGACGGCCGAACTGCGCGAGGAACTGCCCGGGTTCTTTATTACGCGCGTAGGTCCCTGGATCGTTGCGACCGATCTGGAGGAGAACGAAGCGCCCCGCTTTACGCAGCACACGATTGGGCGCTATGCCGCCGATATCCAGCGCCAGCTCTTCACAAAAACACCGCGCACCGAGCCCGTTAAAGTTCTGCTCTTTAAGGACAAGCTCAGCTATGAGACGTGGAACAAGAAGCTGTACAATTCCAAACCTACCACCCCGTACGGCTATTACAGCCGCCAGCGTAAAGCTCTGGTGATGAATATCGCGACCGGGGGCGGCACTCTCCTTCACGAGATGGTCCACGCCATGGCCGAGGCCGATTTCGGCGAGATACCCGCCTGGCTGAATGAGGGCTTGGGAAGCCTGTTTGAAGCCAGCGGCCGGGGCCGTGGCGGGAAAGTGATTGGTGTGACCAACTGGCGCCTGACCGGTCTGCAGAACGATCTGCGTAACAACACGCCCGTAAGGTTTTCAAAGCTTTTAAAGATGAGCGACGATGAGTTCTATGGCGAGCATTCGGGCTCCAATTACGCTGCTTCGCGCTACCTGATGCAGTGGCTTCAGGAGCAGGACAAACTCGAGCTGTTCTACACGCGCATCCGCGACAGAAAAGACGCTGACGCACTCGCTACTTTGCGCGCGGTCTTTAATGATAAGCTCAGCATCGAGCAGATTGAGCAGGCATGCTACGACTGGGTGAAGACGCTGGTCATTCAGTAAAAGTTGCCTGTTGCAATCAGCCCGTGATATACTGCCGGCACCGGCAACGTGGCTCAGGTGCCTGCTAGATGCTCATCGTTTTCTGTGAAGCGTGTGGTCAGCGAATCCCCGAGCGCGAAATCACTGAGCGGCGTGCGTTTCAGACCTCTGACAACGCCTGGTTTTGCGCAGGGTGTGCTCCAGCAGACAAAGCCGCTACCGGCTCCGGCAAGCAGCCCATAAAACCCATTTTACACTCCGCGCCTGCACATCCACGCAAGGCAACAGGTACTCACGCAGCGAAGACAGGAGCCACAGCACTTTCTGCGCCCGCACAGGAAGATTCAAAGGCAACAACATACCTGATGATTGCAGGTGTCGTGCTCACGATCGTGGGTATAGGACTGACGCTGCGCGGTAAATCGAACCGGGCGGCGCAGCAATCGCCGGCTGCAGTTGTTTCAACAGAACAGGCGCGCGATCAAGGAAATCCAAAGCAGAGCGGTTCAATGACCGCATCGGCACAGGTTGATCCCGCGTCCGTGCAGCCGCAGAAAGCGTCCGGGACTGAATCGCCGCCGCCGGTCTCGATGTTTGCGCCGCAAAAGAGTTCGGAGCCCGAACTCTCCGCGGCCGACCGCGCCAAAAAGGCCGAGCAGGAGCTGCAGGACTACCGCAATCACCGCGCAGGCAAGCTGCTACAGGAAGCGCAAGAGTTCTATAAGCAGAACGCCAACGATCCGTGGACATACCAGTCGCGGTTGAAAGAAATTGCGGGCTCCTATGGCTCCGCGCCGGCTGCACTTGAAGCACGCAAGCTGCTGGATGAATTGAAATCACTTCCGCCTCCGCCGGACCGCCTGGAACTTTATGTTCCTGAAGCCAAAGAGTATCAGCTTGTCTACGATCTGGACCTGGCGAAGCTCGGCAAGACCATCACCTATGGCGTGGACAACAGCGCGCAGATCACAAAGCCTTTCGACCGCGTCGCGTATTTCATTGAGTTGCAGCCGGGCAATGCCGAGACGAAGTACCTGTATGTTTCAATGGACGCGTTCACGAATGATGTGAAAAAAATCGGTGTGCCAACCACCGCGTCCGGCGCGCGCTTTCAGCAGAACGTCTCCAGGATGAACGTGGTTTCGAACGTCAAAGGTATTACGCAGGGAACCGCGCTGACGACCGGCAATATCGAATTCTGGAACAGTAACTATGGCCCGCAGAACGGTAAGAAGGTTCCCAACGCCTCGGACGGGACCTTCGACTTCGGAGACGCGGCATCCGGAGGCGAAGGATATGGCTCCATGCAGGTGCACAACTATGAGGCCCGGCAGACGCTGTTTGCGATTAATCACTGGTCGCACGGCGGCGGCGCGGATATCGGTATCGGCAATCAGCCGCAGAACAATCCGGATTGGACGTTTTCATCAAGCGCCGGGCAGTGGCGAATGAAGCGTTTGCGCGTTCTGGTCCGTTGCAGATGACTCCGGAAAGACCGAGTCGCGTTCTCCACGTTGCGGCGTTGTTGATCCTCGCCGGAGGCGTGCTCACGGCCGGCGAGACACGCATCGAGCTGGCTTACGCTCCGGCGCCGCCTGACAATCCGCTGAAGGGTCTGGTGCCCTACGCAGGCCAGGGCCGCGATTTTTTTCCGCACAGCCTCGAGTTCAATTATCTGCCGCTCTCGGCGCTTGTGACGAATACCGGAACGTTCGATTGGCAGCCGCTCGAAAAGCTGCTCAACGATATCGCCGGGCGCGGCAATCAGGCCATCTTCCGCATTTTTCTCGAGTACCCCGGAAAAAAGAACGCGATCCCTGCGTTTCTTATCCAAGCAGGACTGAAGGTCCATGCGTGGAATAATCCTGACGCAGCCGCAGGAGAAGGAAAGGAGAATGAAACCCCCGACTATAGCGATCCACGGCTGCGCCAGCTGCTGAAGGATTTCATCGCTGCGCTGGGCAGGCGCTACGATGGCGATCCGCGCATCGGGTTCATCACTGCAGGACTGCTGGGCATGTGGGGTGAATGGCACACGTATCCACGCGGGGAGCTTTTTGCTTCAAAGCCGGTGCAGGCTGAAGTCCTGGATGCCTATACCGCCGCGTTCAAGAAAACGCATGTCCTGCTGCGCTACCCAGCAGGCGAGCACGACGAATCGCAGACGCCCAATCATGCCCGACGCTTCGGCTATCATGACGACTCCTTTGCCTGGGCAACGCTTGAAACGGGAAATCGCAGCGACGATTGGTTCTTTATGTCCGCGCTTCGACGCGCCGGTCCGGCGGCTCTGGACAAGTGGAAGAGCTGCCCCATCGGTGGAGAGATCCGGCCCGAAGCCTGGGGCTACGTTTTCGATGCCGCTCCTGGCAATAAAAAGATTCAGGATTTCAACCAATGCGTGCAGGCGACTCACGCCACCTGGCTGATGGATAGCGGCATGTTCAGGAAGAATGTGCCAGCTGAACGGCGTGCGCGTGCGATCGAGCAGGTCTGCCGCATGGGATATGAATTCTACATCTCCGCCGTCACCTTTGAGATAAAAGCTGAATCTATAAGCGTTCGCACGGAGCTCCTTAATAAAGGGGTGGCGCCGTTCTATTACGACTGGAAGCCTGAACTTGGATTGCTGGACGCCGATAGGAAACTTGTCCATACAGTTCATGGTTCAGGGTCACTGCTGAATCTGCTGCCTTCAGCTCCTGCGCGCACCTGGACGGACGAGATTGACAGGCGATCTCTTAAGCCAGGGATGTACACGGTACTGCTGCGTATCACAAACCCATTGCCAACCGGAAAACCACTCCGCTTTGCAAACTCCCAAGTCGGTAAAGATCGGGACGGCTGGCTGACTTTGGGAACAGTCGACGTCGGCCGCTAAGCCAGATTGGGTTGCCTCCTCAAAACCAAATCAGCATATACACGGGCATACCTATTGCTCGTGCGGCTCCTGTCTTGTTTGAATTTGAAAAAAAATTTCACAGCTCGAGGTGAAGCACCAATGAAATAATGAGCGCCGAGCATGAGGAGTGTTTCGCGCCGTACTTTCGTTTTTGAATTTGAAAATTTACTGGCGGAAAACACGCCAGCTGGAAAGCAAAGCGTCATTGGAGCAATGCGGGAGCAAGGTCATGCAGAACGAATGCGCGCGATTCGGAATCGACGGGCTGGACTCCATTATCAGCGGCGGCTTGCCGAAGGATCGGGTTTATCTGGTTCAAGGCGATCCGGGTTCAGGTAAGACAACAATGGCATTGCAGTTTCTACTGCACGGGGCTGAAAAGGGTGAGCGCGGTTTATACATCACGCTGTCTGAGACTGCAGAGGAACTGCGCGCTGTTGCCCGCTCCCACGGCTGGTCGTTGGATAAGATTGAGATCTTCGAGTTGGCTGCAATGGAAGAAAGCCTCAAACTTGAAACGCAGCAGACGGTTTTTCCGCCGTCCGAAGTGGATCTGAACCAGACCACGCAGAAACTGCTGGATCAATGCGAGCGCGTGCAGCCGGCCCGTGTCATTTTCGATTCCTGCGCCGAAATGCGGCTCCTGGCGCAGAGCGCACTGCGTTACCGCCGCCAGATTCTTGCCCTAAAACAGTACTTCGCCGGCCGCCGCTGCACGGTACTGCTGCTGGACGATCGCACCGCGGATCGCGGCGATCTGCATGTCCAGAGCCTGGCGCACGGCGTTATCGAACTTGAGCAGACGCTCCCCGATTATGGCGCCGAGCGCCGGCGACTGCGCGTTGTCAAGCTGCGCGGCGTGAAGTTCAGCGGTGGATACCACGATTTCCATATCGCCACCGGTGGGCTGATCGTTCACCCCCGCATTCAGCAGGAATTGGAATTCACACCGCGCAAGCCCGAGCTTTTTTCCAGCGGAATTCCCGCCCTCGACAGAATGCTGGGCGGCGGATTAGAACGTGGATCGAGCACGCTTTTCATTGGCCCTGCCGGATGCGGTAAGTCTACTCTCGCTACGCAGTACATAAACGCCGCCATGCTGCGCAAGGAGCGCGCGGTGTTCTACAGCTTTGAGGAAGGGCCTACGACCTTTTTCACACGCGCGCGCGGCCTGGGCATGGACGTGGAACAGTTCGTTGCCAACCGCAGTCTCGTCATCAAGCAGCTCAATCCGGCTGCATTGTCGTCGGGACAGTTTACGCAGAATGTCAAAGACGCGGTCGATTCGGGCAATGCCAGCATCGTCGTGATTGACAGCCTTAATGGTTACCTGAATGCCGTCGCCGATGAGCGTTTCCTGTCCGTGCATCTTCGCGATCTGCTTGCTTTCCTCGGGCGCCGCAACGTGCTGGTGCTGCTGGTCGTCGCGCAGCAGGGCATGATCGGAGCGATGCAGACGCCCATCGATGTCAGCTACCTGGCCGACACCGTTGTACTGCTGCGGTATTTCGAGCACGCCGGGCGCATTCAAAAGTCCGTGTCCGTTGTTAAGCGGCGGGGTGGCCCGCACGAAACGAACATACGTGAAATGTCTGTCGGTTCATCCGGGATAGAGATCGGTCCACCGCTTGAGCACTTCCAGGGCGTACTTACTGGAGTGCCCATCTTCAGAGGTCAAGCGGCGGACCTTTTGAAGAAAACGCATGCATGAGCAACACATCGATGAATATCGCGGCTGGCTGGAGCGAAGTTGTAGTCGTGGCTCCTACGGGACGAGACAGCAACATGGTCTGCAGCGTGCTCGAGAGCACCGGCATCCGTTCCCGCAGCTTGCAGACACTCACGTCTACCACAGAGCTCTCCCACGCCGCCGCGCTGGTTATCGCCGAAGAAGCACTGGACGGCGCCTCCGCGGCAGCACTCTTGAATCTGATTGAATCTCAGCCCGTCTGGTCGGATCTGCCTATCTTTATCCTGGCCGGAGACCCAAGCCGCGGCATGCTTAATAAGGATTGTATCGAGCGCGCGTACAACTCCGGCAATGTCACGATTCTGCGGCGCCCAATACCCCGCGTGTCGCTGGTAAGCGCCATTCGCGCCGGGCTGCGCGCGCGCGGGCGGCAGTTCGAAGTTCGGGAACTGCTTCAGTCGCGCGAGCGAGACGTCCAGGATCGCGATCACTTCCTGGCGATGCTTGCCCACGAGCTGCGAAATCCACTGGCCCCCATCCGGGCCGGGCTTCACATCTGGAAGATGGCCAATTGCGACGACACACAGCGCGCGGTCGCGCGTGAATCGATGGAGCGCCAGGTGCAGCACCTGGCCCGCATGGTAGACGATCTGCTCGACGTCGCCCGCATCTCGCGGGGGCAGATCACGCTGCGCAAAGAACGCATGGATCTGACGGCGCTCGTCAAAGCCTGCACCGACGATCATGCCAGCTCTTTTGAGGCGTCAGGCATTCGCCTGCAGGTTGAACTTCCGCCCTACCCGGTATGGGTGAACATCGACAAGACGCGCATTACACAAGTGATCGGGAATCTGCTTCACAATGCCGGGAAATTCACGGAAAAGGGCGGGCGCGTGAAAGTCGACCTTCAGGCGCGACCGCTCGATAGAACGGCCGTGATCCATGTCTGGGATACCGGCATCGGAATGACGCGCGAAATGCTGAGCCGCGTTTTTCAGCCCTTCAACCAGGCGGACAGAACTCTCGATCGAAGCCGCGGCGGTCTTGGCCTGGGACTTGTTCTGGCAAAGAAGCTGATTGAACTGCATGACGGGCGCATTGAAGCGGCCAGCGAAGGATTAAACCGGGGGGTTCACATGACTGTAACGTTGCGCGCGCAATTCGAAACTCCACAGCAGTCCGATACGGCGCGATCCAAGCCGCACACGCGGAAGAAAGTTTTGCTGATTGAAGACAATATCGATTCAGCGGAGACGCTGAAAATCTTACTGGAATTGATGGGCCATAATGTCGCTGTCGCGCACAACGGACAGGAAGGTCTCAGCCGCGCAAGCGATCTGCGTCCCCAGGTCATCCTCTGCGATATTGGCTTGCCGGGTATCGACGGATATGAGGTGGCCAAAGCCATCCGCTCGCGCCAGTTGGTGACGAACTGTCACCTCATTGCGATGACCGGCTACGGACAGGAAGAGGATCAGCGCCGCGCCCGCGACGCAGGTTTCGACATGCACCTGACAAAACCGGTTGATCCGGTTGTGCTCGAGGCCGTCGTCGGAAACTGATTACCCCGCGAACAATCGATTCGATTCTCACTCCTGAACGGAGTTGCCAGCGCAGAAGTGTTCCCTTGCTGGGAATCCCCTCCTGCACCGGCCGCTACACGTAACAGGCCGCTAGCATGGCCGTAACAAGAATATTTATCGGACCGGCTGCGCGTTCGCCGGGCTGGTTCATCTGGCCCGCGGTGTGTTGAATTGTTCAGGAGGAAATTATAGCGTTTGAAACATGGATAACGCGATCAAAAGAGTGCTCTACGAAACACACATGCACACGCCGCTATGCCGGCACGCGATCGGGGAGCCGTCGGACTACGCTGCTGTCGCCTGGCAACGTGGGTTGAAGGGCATCATTGTTACAGATCACAATCCAATGCCTAACGGCTACACCGCCCCCTACCGAATGACAGACGACGAAGTGGATGACTATATCGACCGCGTGTCCAGTGCGCGTGCGGAATACAACGGCCGCGTCGATGTGCGCCTCGGGCTTGAAAGCGATTATTTTCCGGGCGTTGAATCCTATCTTGAAAAGCTTCATGCCAGCCGTCCGTTCACGTACGTTCTCGGCTCGGTGCACCCTCAGATTCGGGACTACCAGGTTCTCTATCTCAAGAATGACGTACTTGAATTTCAACGCATCTATTTTGATCATCTCGCGATGGCGGCCGAGACCGGATTGTTCGATACGCTCGCTCATCCGGACCTCGTGAAGAACTGCCATCCGCGCCGCTGGAATGTCGAGGCCGTGCTCAGCGATATTCGTAAAGTGCTCGACCGCATAGCGAAGACCGGCATTGCCATGGAGCTCAACACCTCCGGTCTGAACAAAGACGTTCCAGAGATGAATCCCGGCCGCGTGATGCTGCTGGAAATGCACGCGCGGAAAATTCCGGTCGTGATCGGCGCCGATGCACATCGGCCCGAGCGCACCGGCGCCGATTTTGAGCTCGCGCTCAGGACACTGCGAGAAGTCGGCTACACACACAGCAGCGTATTTCTCGAGCGCGGCAAGCGGACTGACATACCCATCGAACAGTCGCTGGCTTCGCTGCAGCCGCTGGAAGTTCAGCCTGCGCGCCAGTAACGGAGACGATCATGCTTCCCACTGAAGTAAGCCGCAACACCTGCCAGCCCATTCCGCTCACGGACGGCGAATGCTTTCCGGTCATCGACGTGCCAAACGAAGCTGCTGAAGACGTCGAAGAGAAGGGGACGACAATCAAATTCTGGCTGCAGGGCAAGCAGCTGCTCTATAAACAGGCGCGTGAAGGCACCGGCGAACACTGGAGCGAGAAAATCACAAGCGAACTGGCCGCTGAGATCGGGCTGCCCGCGGCTTACGTCGAACTGGCCAAATGGCGTGGCAACTATGGCGTTGTGACTGCGAGCGTGCTGCAGCCGGGCGAAGAACTTGTGGAAGCGAAGGACTTGCTCGCACGGCTGACGCTCTCCGGCGAGCCGAACCCACGCTTGCATACGCTCGAGAATAATTTCGCGCTTCTGGATCGCATCAATCAGCCGCTGCGCTGGAACCCGCCGCCCGAGATCAAGCGCACACGCGATACGTTCATCGGCTATCTCGTCTTTGATGCCTGGGTCAATAACGAAGACCGCCATCACGAAAACTGGGGTGTCATAGACATTCAGCCCTGGGCTCGCGAAGACGATTTCAGCCGCTACTTCCTCGCGGCAAGCTTCGATCACGCCTCATCGCTCGGCCGCGAGCAGACTGACGAGCAGCGCAAGGTGCTGCTGACCACAAACCAGGTAGGCGATTATATTGCGCGCTGCCTTTCTGGAATTTTTCCCGACGAGACAGCGGCCGATCCGCTTTCTGCGCACGCGGCGGTCGAGCGTGCGTTTGAGCTTGAGCCTGAGGCGACACGTTTCTGGATTGGCCGCGTGCTGGCGCTGAGCGACAAGAAGATCGAAAACCTGTTCAACCGGCTGCCCCAGGACGCAATTTCGCCTTTCGCGCGCGCCCTTGCCCTTGCCGTTCTGCAGTACAGCGCCGAACGGTTCAGCCGTCTGTTGAAAATAGGTATCCAGAAATAGCGAACACAAAGCGCGTCATCGAATGTCCAGGCCTTCGCGAATGTCCGACGCGGAGCGGGCGGCCCAGCGTTTCACTTCGTTTACAGCTCCGCCCGGAAGCAGACGCGAGCCCGCGATTGCAAAAGGCGAGGCGAGCTGCGATTCGCTCCACACGCGCGCGTTCGGCCACAGCGAGACGGCCGCGGCGACGATGACGAAAGTCATCACGCAGCCTTTCATCGCGCCAAATATACCGCCGAGAATCCGGTCATCCGCCCGGCGCAGTTCACGCTCGCTTTTCGGCAAGCCTCGCTCCGAGTGAACTTCGGCCACGGCAGCGGCCATGCGCAGACCGAAGCCGACGCTTCCGACGATGAACAGGAACGCGATGAGCTTCGCGCGAAAGAGATTGCTGGTGACGTGTTCGACCAGAAATCCGGACAGCAGCGGCGCGAGTGCCAGCCCGAGAATGACGCCGAAGGCAATGCTGGCCACGCCTGCCGCCTGCCATAGCAGGCCGCGCCGCCAGCCCAGATACGTCTGCAGCAGCAGAAAGCCAATAATCAAACCGTCAACGATGTGCCCGTCCACGCCGCCTCCCCCGAGTTCACGCGAGAATTTCATCAGAAGTATCGTCACACCGTTGAGTTTCCTTAACGCCATGCGCGCCGAGTCGCCAAAATCACCGGGTTGCTTGGAAATGAAGCGATGGTAAAACGCGGGTTCATCCGTAAGGAGACGCTCATGCGCAAGCGACGGCTGGGAACGACGAACCTGGAGCTGACCACCATCGGCTTTGGCAGTTGGGCTGCCGGCGGGCCGGACTGGAAAGCCGGCTGGGGGCCGCAGGATGACAACGATTCGATCGCAGCCATTCGCCGCGCGCTGGATTGCGGCGTAAACTGGATCGACACGGCTGCCGTTTATGGCCTGGGTCATTCCGAAGAAGTCGTTGGCCGTGCGATCAAAGGTGTTCGCGACAAAGTCATCATTGCTACGAAATGTGGCCGCCGCCAGAGCGCGGACAACCAGCTCTACGGCGACTTGCGTCCCGAGTTCATCCGTGAAGAGTGTGAGAACAGCTTGCGGCGCCTTCAGATTGACTGCATCGATCTCTACCAGATTCACTGGCCTGAACCGGACGAACTTGTCGAGTCCGCCTGGACGGAGATCGGCAAACTGGTGAAGGCAGGAAAAGTGCGCTACGCCGGTGTGTCGAACTTTTCTGTCGCGCAGATGAAGCGCGCTCAGCCGGTTCTCCCGATCACCTCATCGCAGCCGCCGTACAACATGCTGCGCCGCGAAGTTGAAGCGGAGCATCTGCCGTTCTGCAAAGCGAATAACATCAGCGTGCTCGTTTACAGCCCCATGCAGCACGGCCTGCTTACCGGCGCATTCACGCGCGAGCGCCTTGCGGCGCTGCCCGCAAATGATTTCCGCAAGAATCACAAGGCCTTTACCGAGCCGGCGATTTCGAAAACGCTCGCGATCGTCGACAAGCTCAAAGCAATTGCTGCAAAGAATAATCTCACGTGTTCACAACTGGCGCTCGCGTGGGTGTTGCGCCGCGAGGAAGTCACGAGCGCGATCGTCGGCGTGCGCAAGCCTGCGCAGATCGAAGAGACAGCGAGGGCAGGGGATGTAGTGCTGAGCGCGGAGACGGTCAGCGAGATTGAGACGATTCTGAACGGTTGACGGGAAGGGACTGCTCCAGATGTCTGCACCGAGACTGTAGAATCAATCCGGGGATCGCGAAAAGCGAAAGAAACGCGTAGGTCAGAAATGTGCTTAACATGCCGCGCGGGTGCGAAGCGAGTATGAAGAGCATCATCACGGCCGGAGTGATCGCCAGTAATCCAATCACCAGCCCGAGTCCAACCAACATATAGCCAATGCGTCCCCAGCTGCTCTTCACCGCCAGCAGATTAGCCTTGCCAAGCCCCCAGCCAAGCCCGACGAGAAACAAGGGAATGGGGAACAAGCCGAAGGCAATCAGCTTCAGGAGTTCTTCAGAGCCCGAACTTTCACGGTACGATTTCAGGAGCAGCCCCAGCGGCAATGTCGAGACGATCAAGGCAAACGCCATTTCGAGATAACGGAATTTCAGGCGGTAAAAGCCGGCAATCACGACGGCCAGCAAGGCGCCAAGACAGATAAACAATGCAATTAAGCCTTCCATAATCACCGCCCGTTGAATACAAACGCAGTTTACGCCAGTGCCGCCTCTACTTAAATTCCTTTCTTTGTGCCTTCGAGTCTTCGTGTCTTCCTGCTGAAGGAGCGATTCAGAAAATGCTTTACCGCCGCTTCGGAAAAACGAATTTGCAGATGCCCGTGTTCTCCTGCGGAGGCATGCGTTACCAGCAGTCGTGGAATGACAAAGACAAGTTCACGCCTGAGAACCAGAAAAATCTTGAAGCCTGCATCCACCGCTCGCTTGAGGTCGGCATCAACCACATCGAGACCGCGCGCGGTTACGGCACCAGCGAAGAGCAGCTTGGTCATGTGCTGCCGAAGCTGCCGCGCGAGAAGATGATCGTGCAGACAAAGATCGGCCCTGAAGCCGATCCGAAGAAGTTTAACGAGAACTTCGACAAATCAATGTCGCTGCTCAAGCTCGACTATGTCGATCTGCTCGCCATTCACGGCATCAACAACGAAGAGCGCCTCGAGTGGTCGCTGCGCAAAGGCGGCTGCCTTGAACAGGCGCTGGCACTGAAGAAACAGGGCCGCGCGCGCCACGTCGGATTCTCAACGCACGGCAGCCTGCAGGTGATTCTTGAGGCGATCAAAGACGGCCGGTTTGAGTACGTCAATCTGCATTGGTACTACGTGAATCAGTTCAACTGGCCAGCGGTTGAACTTGCCACCAAGCTGGACATGGGCGTCTTCATCATCAGCCCCAGCGATAAGGGCGGCAAACTTTACGAGCCCAGTAAAAAGCTGGTGCAGATGACCGATCCGCTCTCGCCGATCGTCTTCAACGATCTCTGGTGCCTCACGCGCCCGCAGATCCACACGCTCTCTGTCGGCGCCGCGCGGCCGACCGATTTCGACGAGCACCTCAAGACGCTGCAATTTCTTAAACCAGGCGTCGATGCGCAGGCAATTCTGAAGCCCATTGAAACACGCATGCAAAGCGAACTGGTGAAGACGCTCGGCGAAGAGTGGGTCAAGAGCTGGCACGTCGGAATTCCTGAATGGAATCACGCGCCCGGCGAAGTGAACATCTTCGAGATTCTGCGGCTGCGCAACTTTGCCAAGGCGTTCGACATGATCGAATACGGTAAGATGCGCTACAACCTGCTTGGCAAGGCCGACCACTGGTTTCCGGGAAATCGCGCTGACAATCTGAAAGGCCTCGATTTCTCAATGGCGCTCAAGAATTCACCGTTCGCGAAGGAAATCCCGGCGGCGCTCGCCGAAGCGCATGAACTGATGGCCGGACAGGAAGTGAAGCGGCTGGGCAGCCACTAATTCTTGAGTGCCGCTCCCGCGCCGTCGTGCACGACCGGCGGGCAACGGACGATGTGGCCGGGCGCTCCGATGGGTTCTTGTGGCGGAAGCGCGGCGCGACAGTCAGGGCGGGCCAGCGGGCATCGCGGCTCGAAAGGACAGCCTGGCGGCGGGTTAATCGGACTGGGCGGCTCGCCGGTGAGAACCTTGCGATTTTTCGCGTCTTCGGGGGTGCGCTTGGGAACAGCCGAGAGCAGCGCGCGCGTATACGGGTGCTGCGGATTGGAATACAGTTCCTTCGTCTCGGCGTATTCGACCACGTGCCCGAGGTACATCACGGCCACGCGCTTGCTGATGTGTTCAACGACCGAAAGATCGTGCGCAATGAACAGGTAGCTGATGCCGCTTTCCTGCTGCAGGTCCATGAGCAGATTGATAATCTGCGCCTGAACGGAAACGTCGAGCGCACTGACCGCTTCGTCGCAGACAATGAATTTCGGATTCACAGCAAGCGCGCGCGCGATGCCGATACGCTGGCGCTGCCCGCCGGAAAACTCATGCGGGTAGCGTTCGATAGCCTGCGGCGGAAGGCCGACGCGACGAAGCAGATCCTGGACGATGAGGCGCCGCTCGCGCACATTTCCCCCCATGCCGTGAACGATCAGACCTTCGGCGATGATCTGTTCAACGGTCATGCGCGGGTTCAGGCTCGAGTACGGATCCTGAAAAATGATCTGCATCTTCTTGCGATAGGGCCGCAGCTGGTCCTGCGAGAGCTTCGCCAGATCAACGCCTTCGAACTTGATCTCGCCGCTGGTGGGCTCGATCAGGCGGAGCACGGTCCGGCCGAGAGTGGTTTTGCCGCAGCCTGATTCTCCGACCAGTCCCACGGTTTCGCCTGCGTTGACCGAGAGCGTGACGTTTGTCACCGCTTTCACGTGACCAACGGTGTGCGCGAGCAGACCGCGCTTGATTGGAAAATGTTTCGTCAGGCCGTTGACTTCAAGCAGCGGCGCACCGGTTTTCGCGGCCGGCGCCTGGGCCGTGCTGCTCACGGCGGTTTCAGCAATCATGCGAGTTGCCCTTTCTGGACCGGCTCAACCTTCCACGCATCGATGCCCTCCGGCTTCGTGTGCCAGCACGCCGCGCGGTGATTGCCGCCGAACTCCTCCAGCAGCGGTTCTTTCTCAATGCAGATCTCCGTGCAGAGCGGGCAGCGCGGGTTGAAGCGGCAATTGTCTTTGAACTGCGTGGCCGCCGGCACAATTCCGGGGATCACTGAGAGGCGATGCTTCTCGCCACCGATCGATCCGGGCCGCGCGCGCAGCAGGCCCTGTGTGTACGGGTGCAGCGGACGCTTGAAAATGTCGGCGGTCGGGCTCTGCTCGATAATCTTCCCGGCGTACATCACGCAGGTGCGCTCCGCCATTTCAGCGACAACGCCCAGGTCGTGCGTGATCAGCAGCAGCGACAGATGACGCTCCTGCTGCAACTTCATGAGAAGCTCGAGGATCTGAGCCTGGATGGTCACGTCCAGCGCCGTGGTCGGCTCGTCGGCGATGATCATTTTCGGGTCGCAGATCAGTGCCATGGCGATACAGATGCGTTGCTTCATTCCGCCGGAAAGTTGATGCGGATAATCCAGCGCGCGGCGCTCGGAATCGGGAATGCCGACCTGCCGCATCGCGTCAATAGTGCGCTCCCACGCTTCTTTGGCCCGGGCGCCCGGATTGTGCGTCATGTACGCTTCGGCGATCTGGTCACCGACGGTGAAGACCGGATTGAGCGCGCTCTGCGGCTCCTGGAAAATCATGGCGATGTCGCGGCCGCGCACCATGCACATTTCTTCTTCGCTCAGCTTCAGCAGGTCGCGGCCTTCGAACAGGATCTGTCCCGTCGGAATGCGCGCCGGGGGCATCGCCAGCAGCCGCATGACGGTCAGGCTCGTGACCGACTTTCCGCAGCCGGACTCGCCCACGAGTGCGACGCATTCGCCGCGCTTGATGTTGAAGCTGATGCCGTCCACCGCGCGCGCGACGCCGGCATCGGTGTGGAAATGCGTTCGGAGGTCTTTTACGTCGAGGAGAAGATCGTCGCTCATGGTTCTCAGTTTCTGGTTTCTCGTTTCTGGTTCTGGCTCTCTAAACTAGAAACCAGAGACCATGAACAAGAAACCGCAGTTATTTCCTCATCTTCGGATCCATCGCGTCGCGCAGGCCGTCGCCGGCGAGATTGTAAACGGTCACGGTAAAGAAAATCGAAAGCCCGGGATACACAATCAGCCACCAGGCCTCATCGAGGTGCTCCTTGCCCTGGCTGATCATTTCCCCCCACGTCGGCGTCGGCGGCGGGGCGCCAAACCCAAGATAACTGAGGCCTGACTCGGTGAGAATCGCACCCGCCACACCGAATGCTGCCGAGACCAGCACCGGGCCCATCGCGTTGGGCAGGATGTGGCGGAACATCAGGCGCGAATTCGAGCAGCCCAGCGCGCGGGCAGACTGCACGAAATCCTGGTCGGCGAGTTTCAGGAATTCGCCGCGGACCAGGCGCGCAATCCCGGTCCAGCCGGTCGCGCCGATCACGATCATGATGTGGAATATGCTGCGCTTCTCGGGCTCGATAAACGCGACAATCGTCAGAATCAGGAAGAATGACGGAAAGCAGATCACGATTTCAATAAAGCGGGAGATGGCGATGTCGACCCAGCCGCGGTAATAGCCGGCGAGTGCGCCGAAGAAGACGCCCAGCAGCACCGCGATAGTTTCGGCCACAAACCCCACCGAGAGCGACACGCGCGCGCCGTGCAGCATGCGCGCCAGCACGTCGCGCCCCTCGCGGTCCGTTCCAAGCGGATGCTGCGCAGAAGGTTTTTTCAGGTAATCGCGCGTGGGCGTGATGGGGTCTTCGCCCACCGGCGGAAAGAGCGCGTAATCGCCTTTGCTTCGATCAAGCTCCTGCGCAAGACGTGGATAATCGATGCTGTCCATGCGCCATTTGCGCAGGAGAGTCCGGTCACTGAAACCGAGAAAGGGGATTACAGCCAGTACTGCGCCGGCCAGGCCAAACTGCAGATACAGCCGTTGCCGAGTCTTGCGCCGCGCTTCAGATCGCGAAAGAAAGTAAGCCAACCCGAGCGTGACAGGAAGCGTCAGCGACACAAAGAGGAGATAATTGAAGAAGTAATCAATGCTCAGCGTGGATGTCGGCGCGACCAGGTACTGCAGCAGCGGATACGTCGTTTTGCCGTCACGGGTCCAGATCAGTGGCTTGCCATTGGCGAGCAATGGTGACCAGGCCGCCACCAGCATCAATAGGAAAATGGTCGCGAAGCTGACCAGCGCAATCTTGTTTTTTTTGAACTGCCCCCAGACCAGATCCCAATAGCCCTTCGGCGCGACTTCCGGAAGAGTCTGTTCCGGATGTCCCGGAACGATGCCCGGTGCGGACGGCTCGGGCGCGTCCGGAATCGGTGGCTGGGGATTGGGAGAAGGATTGTTGCTCATGACTGGCATCAACCCTTTTCGTCAAACGAAATACGCGGATCGGCGGCAAGGTACAGAAGATCGGAGATCAGAAATCCGAGCATCACAAGAATGGCAATGATGGTGATGTCGGCCATCAGCACGGTGTAATCGCGCGCCAGCAGCGCCTGATAGCCGAGTTTGCCCATTCCCGGCACGCCGAAGATGGCCTCGATGATCACGCTTCCGCCGATAAGACTTGGGAGCAGTCCGCCCAGGAGCGTAATAATCGGAATGAGCGAATTGCGCAGCGCGTGCTTGTAGACCACCAGCGTTTCCGGCAGCCCCTTGGCACGGGCCGTTCGGATATAATCGGCGCGGATCACGTCAATCATACTGGCGCGCATATAGCGCGAGATCACGGACAGTCCGGCGTAGCTCATGGTTATCACCGGCAGAATGAGATGACGGATGGATCCCCACAACCATTGCAGCGTCGTTAATTCGTCCCTGTTCGCCGGCTCAACGCCCTGAAAAGGCAACCTGTACTCAGGCGGAAGAGAAACCATCCATTTGATCAGCATGATTCCGACGAACATGCTCGGCAGCGAAAAGAGCATGAACAGCCCCACGGTTGAGGTGCGGTCGATGAGGGAATTCTGATGCGTGGCCGAGTAGACGCCTATGGGAATGGCCAGCACGTAAATCACCGTGAACGAAATGACATTCAGAAGAATTGTAACGGGAATGGCTTCACGCAGGCGTTGCCAGACCGGGATGGAACGCGTCTCCATCGAGGGGCCGAAATCGCCGAAGATAATGCCGCGCCACGGAATCGGTTTTCCTTCTTTGGCTGCCGCGAGTTCCTCCTGAGTCGGCTTGGGCTGGATCACGCCCAGCCAGTAGAGGTAACGCAGGTGAATGGGCTTATCGAGGTGGAAGGCCCGGTTCATTGCGTCGCGCTGGTCTTTGGTCAGTTTTCCCGCAGCCAGTTCACCGCCGCCGCCGCCGGTTCCCGCGCCGCCCGGCGCCAGCTGCATCACCAAGAAGGAGATAAAGGTGATGCCAATGAGCATCGGAAACAGCAGCAGCAGACGTTTTATAATGTATGTGTACATGGCCCGCCCGGAAATGTGGTGCGCTCAGTTCTTCTGTTTGGCCTTGGGCATCCACCAGCGCCCGATGTCGGCGCCCGGCAGCTTGTAGACGACGTTCTGGATGTCTTTGTTGACGGCAATGGTGCGCTTCTCGACGAACAGGAACGTATACGGTTGCTGCTCGGCGATAATCTGCTGGAAGCGCTGGAAGATCTTGCGCCGTTTTTCTTCGTTCAATTCACGCCGTCCCATCTCGATCAGGCGGTCTGCCTCTTTGTTGACGAAGCCGCAATGGTTCGACGCCTTTTCGCCGGTCTGCGACGAATGCCAGAGCTGGTACGGATCGTCCTCGAGCCCCAGGCGCCAGCCCAGAATGCAGGCGTCGAACTGGAGGCGTTCGATCTTCTGAATGAACACAGTCCATTCAAGCGGCGCGACGATTACTTCGATTCCAACCTGCGCGAACGTATTCTTCACCAGGTTGGCCAGCTGTTCGTATTGCGGGCTGCCGGAGGCGAACAGGAGATTGAATTTGAACGGCTTGCCATCCTTGTCGAGCACGTTGTCGCCGTTGGTGTCTTTCCAGCCTTCCTCTGCAAGAACTTTCGCCGCGGCCGCGGGATCGTAAGGGACAGCAAACTTGTTTATTTCGGGGGTGTAATTGGGGCTGTCTGGGTGCGAGGGGCCGTGAAGCGGCAGCGCGTAGCCGCGATAGATGTCGTCGATGACGCGCTGACGGTCCACGAGCATCGTTAATGCCTTGCGAACTTTGGGATTGCCGAACATCGGAAGCCGCGCGTTCCAGCCGATATAACGGTAAACGTTGGCCACCGACACGTTGATATTGAAACGGCTGGTAAACTTCGGATCGGCCGATTTATCCTTCGCCTGCGACTTGTTCAGAGAGAGCAGATCCAGATCGCCGGCCTGCAGCATCTGCAGCGCGACGGTGTCGTCCTGAACGATCCGGATGACGATCTTCTTGAAGTGCGGCTTCTTGTCATAGTAATCCTCATTGCGCACAAGCACGAACTGCTGCTTGCGGTCCCAGCGTTCCAGGCGGTACGGTCCGTTGCCGATGAGCCTCTGGTTCTGCTCGCCCTTATTGAACTGTTCCGGGTCGGTGAACTTGAAGAGGTGTTCGGGCAGAATGTCGATGCCCGCGGCGAAATTGAAGGCCAGGAAGTACGGCTTTTTCCAGACGAACTGTACCGTGTAGTCATCGTTAACCAGTTTGCAGCTCTCGACGTCCTGAAGGTAATTGCGCTGCGAAGCCGCTTCGACCTTTGGATTCATCATTGCGTTGAACGAGAAAATCACGTCTTTGCCGGTAAACGGCGCGCCATCGTGCCACTTGACATCGCGGCGAAGATGGAACGTGAAGACCGGCTTTTCTTCAAACGCATACTCTTCGGTGATGTCGAACGTGAGCACCTTGTCGGTGCGTTTGCCGGTTGACGATTTCGGGTCGATGATTTCGCCCTTGTTGGCGTCGGTGGCGATGTAATCGCGGATTGCCTTTTCGGCGCCTGCGCCGTCCCCGGCGACCTGGATCACGACCGAGTTCTCGCGCTGCCAGCGCGGCAGGATGCGCGCGGAGACGCCGGCCTTCTGGATTACGCCTTCGAGCCGTTCACCAACTGTTTTTGCATTAATTTCCGTGCCGTCGCTGAACTTTTCTCCTTCGAAGCTGACGTAAATCCAGAACTGCTTGTCGACCGCATTCTCCCCCAGGATTTTCTGGACTTCGTCGCGGTAGGAGCCGTCCACATCGCCGAGTTCGATGCGCAGAATCTCATCGTTTTCAGCGGAGATTTTCGAGATGTGCAGGCGCGAGCGGTCAGCGTCCTTGAGCGCTGCATTGAGTTTATCGGCCAGTTCGCGGGCGTTCTTTTTGCCCACCAGGCCGCGGCAGATCATGCTCTTTTCCCATGCCTGCGCCAGCTTGGGTTCCCATACCTTGAAGTCATCGAACGAGCGCGAGGCCAGTGTGTCGACGCAGAAGCTGAAAACATAGTCCGTGAGTGTCGCATCGCTTTCCACGATCGTGTTCAGTGAATTGGGCTCTGAACCCATATGACGATAGAGTGTTCCGCCATCTTCCGCATTTTCGTCCCCGTGGACGAACTTGGGCACGTCGCGCTCGGTATAAAGCGTGCCGCCCAGCGGAGTGAAAGGCAGATTGCCAGCCACCTTGTCTGGATCGCCAGTACCGGACCTGGTGTCGACTTTCAGTCCGCGATCGAGGCGCCCGAGGATGTCGCGGTTCTGCGAGGAGATTTCGTTCGAGCGCTTGTTCTGCTCGATCAGCAGTTTTTCCAGATTGTTGTTCTGCAGCAGCACGATGCCGTTGAAAACTGCAACCATTCCCAGCAGGCCGACGACGGCAATGTCCCAGAAAATGTGACGCTCACGCATGCGGCAGGATTCCTGTCAATAAAGGTAGGCGCGATCTGGCCGAGTTGGACACGATTTTCACAGCCTGGACTCAGGACTCGCGGACTCCAGACTCAAGACTTCTCATCTTATCTCTGGACGGAAAAATGGCACGTGCACTTCGGAATGAATTCGGAAATTTTTAACCCGCGGCAGATTTCTTGGGATCAAGCGCGTCGCGCAGGCCGTCACCCAGGAGGTTGAACGCCAGCACCGTCATAACGATGGATAAGCCGGGGAAAACCGCGACCCACCAGTTCCCTTTGAAGTACGTCCGCGCGTTCGAGAGCATGCCGCCCCAACTTGGAAAAGGATCCTGCACGCCCAGCCCCAGAAAGGAAAGGCCCGCTTCGCTCAGAATATTCCCGCCAACCGCAAGCGTGGCCACAACGATAATCGGGGATACGCAGTTTGGCAGTATGTGCCGCAGCATGATGCGCAGATCGCTGGCGCCCAGCGCGCGGGCGGCGGAGACATAATCGAGCGTGCGGAGCGTCAGGACTTGTGCGCGGACGATGCGAGCGATGCCCGTCCAGCCCACCAGCCCCAGCGCGAGAAAGAGAATGAGCACCGACGTGCGCTCGTAAAGTGCCGCGATTGCCACAGCCAGCAGCAGGCTGGGGAATGCGGCAACGGTGTCAGTCAGCCGCATAAGCACCGCATCGACCGGCCCGCTGAAATAGCCCGACAAAAGCCCGACCAGAATTCCGATGCACAGTGACAGTGCCGTTGCGCAGACGCCTACGAGCATCGAGACCTGGGCGCCGTACATCACGCGGGAGAGCACGTCGCGCCCGAGTTCATCCGTTCCGAACCAGTGTGCGGCGCTCGGTGCCACCAGTTCGCTGCCGCGGTGCTGGGCTTTGTAATCGTACGGCGAGATCATGTCGGCAAACAAGGCCATGGCGATCATCGTGGCGACAATCAGCATCGCCACGATCGTACGCGGATTGCGGCTCAGCCGCCGCCAGACCTGTGAGGCCAGCGAATCCGGCATCCCGCCGGGCGTCTCGACGGCACCTGATGGCGGAAGAGGTGAGATCGCTTGCGGGTCAGTCGGCATGCCGTATCCGCGGGTCCAGGAATGCGTAAGAAACATCGACCACAAGATTGATGAGGATGAACACGAGGGCGAAGACAATGCAGCAGCCCATTACGACGGGCAGATCGCGCCCGAAGATCGCAGCGCTGATCACCTGGCCCATGCCGGGAATATTGAAGACGGTCTCTGTCAACACGGCACCGACCAGCAGGCTCGCGAAGTCCGTACCGATGATAGTGATGACCGGCACCAGCGCGTTCGGCAGAGCGTGGCCGAGCAGCACCGTCCACTTTTTCAGGCCCTTTGCGCGTCCGCTGCGGATGAAATCCTGCGAGAGCGTTTCGAGCATGCAGTTACGCGTCAGCCGCGCGATCGAGGCTGTGCTGATCAGGCCCAGCGTCAGGCACGGCAGCACGAGGTATTTAATTTCGCCCGGCCGGTAGTCGCCGACGGGAAACCATTTGTAATGAATCGCGAAGACCATCATTAAAAGCATCGCCAGAAAGAACGCGGGAAACGATACGCCGATCGCCGCAAAGACAGACGAAGCGTAATCCACGAGCGAATAGGGTTTCCAGGCAGATAAAATTCCAAGCGCGATGCCCATGATCGTCGCGAAGATGACCGCGCCCAGCGCAAGCTTGAGGGTAACGCGCATGCCATTGACAATCATCTCGCGGACGGGCTCGCCGTGATTGAGAATAGACGCGCCGAGGTTTCCGGTCGCGAGATTTCCCATGTATTTCCCGAAGCGCTCGTACCAGGGCTTGTTGAAGCCGTAGAACTCGTTCACGCGCCGGATGGTTTCTGGATTCGTTCCCTGCGCGAGCAGGCTGCGCACGGGATTGCCGCTCAGCTGCGTGAGCACAAACGCAATCAGCGCCACGCCGATGATGACGGGAACAGACTGCAGCAGACGGCGGAAGAGGTACTTGGACATGAGTCGGGCGTCTTAGAGTCGGGAGTCAGGAGTCTTCAAATCTGCGCGCAGCAGAAAATTCGAAAAGCCTTGCACGAGCCGCGAACACTCGTCGCACGTAACATAGGCCGATTTAAATTGTGCGTCGTTGATGTAGCCTTGATCCAAGGCAACGTACAACGCGGATTGAACCTCGGCGGCTGATCCGTGTGCATTACTCAAGAACCGGGCAAAATCCTTGTCTGTTCGCCGCGCAAATCCTTCTGCAATGTTCAGCATGATCGAAATCGATGCTCGTCGAATTTGGTCTCTCAATGCGAAATCTTTGGAGAACAGATCTTCACACGTAAACTCATACACTTGCCGGGTAAGTTCTCTCGCGCGCTGCCAACCTAATACATCTTCGAAGCGTTGAATAGTTGCCATTTTCCCCTCCCAACTTCTAAAGTCGCGTAGCTTGGACTCCCCAACTCCTACTCTCGCGACTCATAGACTCCAGACACCGGACTCCGAGACTCCAGACTCATCACTCTTTATCCACGAACGCGAAATCAACCTGCGGGAATTCCGAGCCAGTGTCAAGGCCTGTGGCGTTTTCGCGGATGCCTTTGACGTTGCGGCGGAGCAGCAACACGTTTTTCACGTGGTATGTGCAGATCCAGGGACAGTCCTCGAGAATGATATCCTCGGCTTTCTGATACAGCGGAATACGCTCGTTGATGTCAGTCAGATTGCGCGCCTTCTCGGTTAATGCGTCCACTTCAGGATTGCTGTACCACGTATGATTTCCCGGCGAGCCGAACTGCTTGCTGTTGAACAGCACGTACAGGAAGTTGTCGGGATCGGGATAGTCTGCCACCCAGCCGAGCCAGAAAAGCTGCTTGGGCTCGCGCTCTACCGCTTCCAGGAAGCTGTTCCAGTCGCGCGCCTGGAGCGAACACTTGATTCCGATTTTTTCGAGGTCGCTGATGAACACCTGCGCCAGCTTCTTCGTGTTCTCATCGTTGCGGTGCAGCAGCGATAGCTCTGGAATGCCCTTGCCGTCAGGGAATCCCGCCTCCTTTAAGAGTGCCTTGGCTTTCTCGATATCCTTCGGCCAGCCCGGCCGCCCTTCTTTAAAGCCCGGCAGGCCCGGCGGCAGAACGCCTCTAGCCGGAACGCCGCGGCCTTCGAGGATTACGTTGCAGAGGTAGTCGCGATCGAGCGCATAGCTGATCGCCTGCCGCACCAGCTTATTTGTGCCGAGCGGCTTCAGGTCCGCCTTGTCCTTGAAGTTGCCGTTCGGCATGCCGAAGCCGATGTAATTCGTGCGCAGAGCCGTGTAGGTGAAACTGTCGGCTTCGCCCGCGCGCTGGAGAGCCTCTTTCACGCGGCCGGCCGGAAGATCGGATGCCGCATCGAGCTCGCCCGCGAAGAATTGTTCCATGCGCGTGTTGGCGTCTTTGACGATGTGGAATTGTACTGCGTCGAGCTTGGGCTTGCCCTTGAAGTAGCCGTCGTTGCGGTCCAGCGTCAGAACCTGGCCGGTGCTCCATTGCGTGAGCTTGAACGCTCCCACGCCAACCGGATTACGCGCGAAGGCTTTGCTTTTGTCTTCCACCGCTTCTTTCGGCACGATGGCGCAGTTAACTGTGCAAAGATGCTGTATGAACGGCGCAAACGGCTTGGTGAGCTCGATAATTACCTCATAGTCGCCGCTGGCGCGGAGGCCTTCAGGCGGTTTGACGCCATCGCAGCTCTCCGAACCTTTGACCATCGGCTTGATCCACTCTGGGCGCTTGCTTTCCGGGCCGAGCAGACGCGTGAAGCTGTAAACGACGTCCTCGGCTTTCATTTCGCGGCCGTTGTGAAACTTCACGCCTTTGCGCAGAGTGAAGGTGTAGTTCTTGCCGTCCTCAGAAACGTCAAACTTTTCGGCCAGGTCGGGAATTACTTCGAGCTTGTTATTGAAGCGCACGAGCGTGTTGTGGATTTTTCGCGCGACGCCATCGGAGATGGTGTCTGTGATTCCGATTGGATCGAGCGTCTTGGGATCCGTATCTATGGCCAGGTGCAGAACTTTGGACCGGCTGCCCGACGTTTGCGATCCGCCGCTCATGCTGAGTACAAAAAATGCGGCAATTGCCAGGAGAACGATTCCAACGAGGATCAGGAGGCGATTCATAAGCAAAAGTTTTCAGGCTGGGAGCTCCGCGTTGCGCGGAGCTCGAAACGAGCAACCTAAACGGCTTTTGCACGGCTGTCAAACCACGGCGATGCAATCGATCTCGACACGCGCGCCGGCCGGCAGCTTCGCAACCTGCACCGTCGAGCGTGCCGGGCGGTGTTCGCCGAAAAATTCACCGTAAATCCTGTTCATGCCGTCGAACTCGGAAAGATCCTGCATGAACACCGTGGTCTTCACCACATGCGATGGCGTGCAGCCAGCGGCGCGCAGGACCTCTCGCAGGTTTTCAAGCGACTGGCGGGTTGCGTTTTCGATGCTGTCGGCGATCAGCTTACCGGACGCATCGCGCGGAATCTGTCCGGAAACATACACGGTGTTGCCGACAACGGTCGCCGGGCTGTATGGGCCAATCGGCGGCTGTCCGGTGGCGGGTTGAACGCTGCGAATGGGTGTCATACGAAATACTCCTTTCTCTTCCTTTATCTTAGAATGAACAGAATAACGCACCAAGTGCCGCCAGGTCAGGCGTCAATAAAGGAGACCTCCGTGGCCTCCCTGCTCTCCGTGCCTCCGTGTTGAAGTCGTGATTAGAACGTGCGAAATCAGTTCTTGGGCGTGACGATCTTGGGCTCAGCGAGCGGCTTTTCTTCATACACGCTGGCCGGCTGAACGGCGACCTTGCGCTGCTCGGCCTGCCACCACTGCCGCCAGTCTTCCACAGACTTCCAGCGCGCCACTTCTCCGCCGTTGGGCTGGTAGCCGAAATCGCGCTTGGTCTTGGCCTGCAGCGACTTGAACGCTTCGGTGCGGATCGGCGGTTCCGGATCGCCCAGACATTCAATCAGATCGGGAATCGAATCGCGGCCGCCGTAGAGTTTCACCAGACGCAGCGCCGGCGCGCGGACTTCCACGCGCGGATGCTTCAGCAGCAGGCGCACCTTATTATAGACGATCTTGTCGACACCCTGTTTGCGGCCCCACGCCAGCAGCTGCTCTTCGGCCGAAAGCGTGTACGCCGCTTCCTGGCGCTGCAGCTGTTCTACAAGCTTGGTGACCGCGATTTCAGCATCCATGTCTTCTTTCACCGGCTCGACCTTCTCGGCTTTGCGCTTGTTGGAATCCGAGGCGCCGGCATCGAATGCGGTGTAGGAGTCGGAAAGCTGCGGCTTGTTGAGCGCCTTCTTCGCAGCGGTCGTGGTGCAGCCGGCGATAGAAAAAAGGACGGCGGCCAGAGCAATCGAACAGGCAATTCGTGACATGGACTTCTTCCTTGTGCCAGACTTTAACTGCACAGCCGCAGTTTAACGGATGAGCCGGCTGCTTTCCATCATCGACGCATGTCGATGCTCGCGCCTTTAAAGAAATACTCCTTTACGGTCGTGTATTTCTTCATCTCCGCATCCAGCAGCGGAATGTCTTCAGCATCGTCCGGCTTGCACATCTCCTTGCACTTTTCGAGCACATCCAAACTCAATTCGGCCTGCTTGGACAGGGCGGCCCAGGTCGAGCGGTCTGAATTCATCTGCGCGCGCACCGCTTCGAGTTTCTTGATTGCATCGGCACGGGTCGTTTCGCGCTCCTTGATTTTTGCGTACCACTTCTTCCAGTCATCCGCCGACCAATTGGCGCGCTGCGCGCGGCGGCGTTCCTGGCCATTCAACGACAGGAGTATCAGCGCCTGCTTGATTGCATTTTCGGCGGCGGGGTTGGCGTCGAGCAGTCCGATGACCATGCCGATGGAGGCCAGGTCCTTGCCGCCCACGCGCTTGCCCAGCGCCGTGATATAGGCTTCCTGCGTCTTGCCTTCGATACCCTTCTGGAACGCGCCGAGGATCACGGCTTTCGACTCGGGATCCCGCAGTACGCCGAGCGTTTCCGCGTTGGCGATACGCACGGCTTCATCCGGATCGGTGACCAGCGCGCTGAGCTGGCTGGCGGAGCCTTTGATGCCTGTGTTCGGGATGGCTTTCACGGCCAGCACGCGGATTTCTGCGACCTTGTCGCTCAACGCGGTCGTGATGCCTTCTGCCGCCTTCGAATCGCCGGTGCGTCCGCCGAGCGCCTCGACGATTTCCTTGCGCACGTCATCACGCGGATGCTTGACCAGCGGCAGCAGCAGCTCACTCTTTGTTTCGGTGCGGATGCGGCCGAACGAACGCTTCGCTTCAGTGGCCAGTTCCTTATCGTCACCGACCATCGTTTCGAGCAGCTCGCCCGCGACGTCCGGCAGCGCCGTGGCCACGAAGCCCCGCTGCGCCTTCGAACGCAGTTCGCCTTTCTCGGCCTTGGCGATCGCCAGCAGCGCTTTGCTGACACCTGGAACGATCAGGCTGGAGAGCGCCTCGACCGCCGCGCCGCGGACCTCCGGCTTGAGTTCCTTGTTTTCAGCCGCATTCAGCAGCGCTTTGGCCATCAGCTGCGCCGCTTCCAGGTCGGCCTTGGGAAGATTGGCGGGCGCTTTGTCTGCCAGCGGCTTGGCAATCGCTTTCAGCGCGCTGACGTACGCTGCCTTGCCGGCGGCGTCGGCCGCGCCCATCTCATCGGAAATCGTTTTCAGCGCATAGTCGCGTCCGGTGGGATGTGTGCCGACCAACTCGAGCCCGTAAATCGATGCTTCGCGCAGCTCCGGATTCGACGGGCTCAGGCGCTGCGCAAAAATCATATGCACGCTGCCGATGCCCGCGCTTGTGGCGTTGTAAGCTTCAAACAGCGCCTCAGCGGCGTTCTTGCGCGCCTCCAGGCTGCTGCCTTCATCCAGGTTTTTGAGATGCCAGGCTTTCATCGCCGGGCCGTACCCGACGACCGCCGCCAGCATTACCAGCGCGCCGACGCTGAGCAGCACGATGTTCTTTTTCGAGAGCAGCGGCTTGCCGGGCGCCGATGAGCGCATCGATTTACGGCCAGAGCGCCGCGTGTCATCCTCTGCGTCGACTTTCACCGCGCGGCGCGAATTACCCGAGCGCGAGGCGTCTTTCAGGCGCTGACTGCCGCGCGTGGAAATCTTCGAGCGCGACGTGGTCTTCTCTTCAACTTCTTCCTCTTCAGTTTCTTCTTCGTCCGCGACCGTTTCGGTCAGGTCTTCTTCAACAGTCTCTGCATCGGGGTCGGGTGTTTTTATCCAGTCTGAGCCGGACGTGGCCGCTTTTTTGACGGGGTTGATGTTCGTGCGCGAGCTGGCCTTCTCGCGAGCCGCCTCCATGCGGGCTGACTCGGTCTTCTTCTGGATCTCACGGAGTTTCTTTTTCGGGTCTTCGTCCTTGTCGGAATACAGCGTGTCTTCGGAGAGCAGCCCGTCGTCGCCGGGCAGCGGCACTTTTGTTTTCAGCACCGGCACGTCGCCGTCTTCGAAAATGGGCTCGTCGGAGACAACTGCTTCCTCCTCGGCCGCTTCTTCGGTCTGGACCTCCTGGCGCTTGGAGACCGGTTTCATCCGGTTCGAAGCGGGGCGGGTGCCGGGTTTGGCTGGGCCGGGCAGGCGCCGCGAAAGTTTTTTAGGTGCGTCAGACAAGCTGAGTCCCCCCGATGAAGAGTGCCAGAAAGCTTAGCTTATTTCACAAAACCCGTCGAGACGGAAGTTGCCTTTCCTTCTCCCCTCAGATGTGGCGCGAACTTCAGTTCGCGAAAACGTGCGAACTAAAGTTCGCACCACAACCGGAGGTGAGTGGGAATGCTCCCAGATTTAATGTCGCAAAGCGGGCTCTTGTGACAAACTAAGGAGGGCAAAAAGGTTGTGCACGCACATCATGTAAAATTTTACAACCGTTGCCTTTGAAGCAGGTTTTACTAGACTGAACCGTCAGTTAACGGCGTGAAGCAGTCACCGGTCTGAGCTGTCTTATACTGGTGAAGTGTTTTCTATTTCCGAGCGGAATGGTCCGTATGTCGCGCGACGCACGCAACAGGGCGTTGTGGATCGGTGTCTGCGTGACGCTCGGCGCAGCCGTGTACTTCCTGCTTCAGCGCCATTCCTCTGCGCCGCCGAACAAAACGATTTCAGAAAAACCCGCTCCTGCAACGCCGCCGCCACTTGCGCGAATTCCGGCAGAAGCGCGCCGCGACGCTGCTTACTGGCCGCAGCAAGCTGCGCCTGTCGTACTGCGATCTCGTTCGCTGATGCCTTCGACGGATCTGCCCGCCGAAATCATTCCTGATGAGCCCACCGACTGGGTCGTACAGTTCGGCGGACCGCTCGATGCGCCGGACCGCGCCGCTCTGGCGGCGCTCGGCATTGAGCTGAACATGCCGACGGTCGCGTGCGCCTTTCACGCGCGGGCAACGTTCAGAAAGTTGCAGGCCGCGCGGGATGCTTTTGTGCCGCGCATTCTTGGCTGGGTGCGTTGCGAACCGGCGGACCGGCTTCTTCCGGAATTACTTTCCGATGAGCGACCCGCGTATGCCATGGAAGACAACGGCATGCTCAAGCGGCGCCTGGAGCTTTATCCGCATGCTGATGTGAAATCACTTGCTACAGCCGTGCAAGCGCTCGGCGGACGCGTGCTGAACGTGGAGCGTGCGGCGAACGTTGCTGGAGTGACAACCGCTGTCGAAGTCAGCGGCCCGCCCGCTCGCGAGTTTTCGCTGAAGCTGGCAGCCATTGGCGGCGTTTACGCGGTGGGATTGCCGCGTCCTCAGAAGCGCGTATGCAACGAAGAGTCCGCCAATGCATCGAACGTTCCGGAGATGCTGGCCGCACCTTATAATCTGACCGGTTCAGGCGTGACCGTGCTGGTGCGCGACCAGGCAGCGATTTTTAATCACCCTGATTACAGTCCGCGGCTGACGCTGGGGCCCGATGTCGTCTCTGAAATTCCCGCGCAGCATTCGACGCATGTGGCCGGAACAATAGGCGGAACCGGACTGGCTGATGTCTCAGCTCTGGCGCGCGGAATGGCACGCAGCTGCACGCTGGTTTCGTTCGACCTCGCCGGCGACGACGTGAATGAGCCGCTGCAGGCCAAGAACAGTTTCTCGGCGATTATCTCCAATCATTCATATGGCTTCGTGATCGGCTGGGACAACGGCGTCTTCAACAACAACCAGGCCGATTTCGGATCGTACTCGAGCTTCTCGCGCAACTGGGACGCGCTGGTCCGAACCGAGAGTGTCGTGCTGATCAAGGCAGTTGGCAACGACCGCAACGACACTGGACCGGGCAACCCGCACGACGGAACACTGGGCACGGACGGCGAGTACTACGACACCGCCGACTCCTCTTCGACGGCCAAGAATATCCTGACTGTCGGCGCTGTGCAGGATGGCATTCAGGCGGGCGTGCCGGTCGGCTCGACCGTCGTTCTGCCCGGCTCATCCAGCGGCCCGACAAACGACGGCCGTGTGCGACCGGAGATTCTTGCCAACGGCGACAATGTGAATTCATGCAACAATGACGCCACGCCAGGCAGCGAGTACGCGCGGCTCTCAGGAACATCCATGGCGTGCGCGGTTGTGACCGGCGCAACGGCGCTCTTCATGGAACAGTACAAGAAGCGTTTTTCGAGCGTTGCCAATGCGCCGGCGCATTACCTGCGTGCTGTGTATGCTCAGACAGCTACCGACATGGGCCGCCCCGGTCCGGATTATCTGCACGGCTTCGGCATGCTGGATGTCAAAAACGCGATCAACCTCTTCGATGCCGACAGCGCGACTCCGGGCAGAATTATCAGCGCCACGCTCGACGCCCAGTCTCCCGAACGTTTTTATGTGATCAACAGCGACGGCGTCAGCCCGATCAAGGCAACCCTCTGCTGGACCGACGAGCCTGGCGACATCCTGGCGGCACGCTCGATCGTTAACGATCTGGACCTGCGTCTGATCCGCGCATCGGATCAGACGATTTTCTTCCCTTTCGTGCTGAACGCAGGCGCGCCGCATTTGAATGCAACAACGGGCACTAACACGGTGGACACGATCGAGCAGATCCTGCTGCAGGCGCCGCCGGCCGGCGAGTACCTGCTCTCGGTGCGCGGAACCACGCTGGCCTCGCCGGTGAACTTCACTCTCGCCAGTACACACGTGGGATCAGAAAACCTTGCGCCCGTCGCGCGGATCACCTCCAGCAACACGTCGGGCATGCCGCCATTCCCGGTCACGTTCGATGCATCGGCCTCGAGCGATCCGGACGGCTCGATCAGCCGCTATATCTGGGATTTCGGCGACGGCACGACGGCCGAAGGCGCGCAGGTTCAGCACACGTTTGACGTGGGAAGCTTCCGAGCCACGTTGAAAGTCGTCGACGACCGTGGCGGCTCGGCGACCAGTTCAGTGATTATCGCCGTGGATAACAAACCGCCCGTGGCGGTGCTCTCCATCAGCCCCAGCGTCGGCATCGCGCCGCTCAGCAGCAGCCTCAGCTCGTTCGGCTCGTACGACCTCGACGGCCTGATCACCAGTTTCCGCTGGGACCTGGGCGATGGGACCATCGCCACGACGCCGCTGGTCTCCAAGACATACACGGCGCCGGGACTCTACTTCGTGACACTCACGATTACCGACAGCGGCAACGCCACGGCCACGCGCACGGCAACGGTGCTCGCCGGGCAGACGCTTCCGGTGAAGAGCAGTAAATTCTCGCTCAACTTCGCCAAGCTCTCGCTCGATCGCTTCTCACTTTCGTCCCGGTCGGTTCCCGTGCCTGCGACAATGCAGACTGCCGGTCTGACCGGCTCGCTGCGTGTGGGCACGTCGGATTTCTTCTTTCAGCTCGACGAAAAGGGCAAATTCACCTCGCCGCAGATGTCGGTGCGCTTCACACCCTCGCGCGCGTCGCTCACGATTAATCTGAAGAATGTCAACCTGGTTACGGCGCTGGCGAAGACCGGCGCAATTAATACGGACATCAGCGGCGTGATCATCACGGTACCGTACGCGATCACTTTCAGCGACGGCACGTCGCTGGGCTCGACCGGCCTGCCGTACGTCTATAAAGCCACGCAAGGAAAGAGCGGCAAAGGCAGCCTCTACGTTCCGAAGTAAGACTCAGGGTCCAGGGTTCAGGGGATAGGGTCCAGGGTAACGCGTTTTAGGCTTCGAAATTCCGAGTTCTACCCTTATACCCTAGACCCTGAACCCTAGCCCCTGAACCCTGAGGAAGCCCGTGAACGTCAACGCTTTTCGCGACCTGTACCCGTTTGAATCCAACTATCTCTCCTACGCCCACGGCAAACTGCGCCTCCATTATCTGGATGAGGGCCCGCGCACGCACGGCAAAGCTGTGGTCATGTTGCACGGCAATCCCACCTGGAGTTTCTATTACCGCAATCTTGTTCTGGCGCTGCGCGATAAGTACCGCTGCGTCGTGCCCGATCACATGGGCTGCGGGCTGAGCGACAAGCCGCAGGAGTACG
>DASPJR010000039.1:0-53188 GCA_035628505.1 Planctomycetota bacterium
AATGTCGCTACGCTGCTGAAGAATGCAGCCGCGCCGGCGCCGCACGGGATGCTGGCCGATCTGGGCGTCAGCTCGATGCAGTTCGACACGCCCGAGCGCGGTTTCAGCTTCCGCTTCGATCACCCACTCGACATGCGCATGGATCCGACGCTGCAGCGCACTGCAGCCGACATTCTGCGCTACGACCGGGAAGAAGAGCTTGCGGATATTTTTTTCTTTCTCGGCGAAGAGCGCAAAGCGCGCCCGATCGCCCGCGCGATTGTGGCTCAGCGCAAGACGGAGCCCATTGAAACCACCGGACAGCTTGAGGAACTCGTTCGCCGCGTGCTGCGCGTGAGGGGCTGGCGCCATACGCATCCGGCCACAAAAGTTTTCCAGGCGCTGCGGCTGGCGGTCAACGAGGAGCTCAAAGCTCTCGAAGAATTTCTTGCCGATGCGCCCGAACTTCTGGCGGATGGCGGCACGCTGGCGCTGATCACATTTCATTCACTTGAAGACCGGATCGTGAAACAACGCTTTAAAGCTTTGGCCTCAACCGGACGATTCCAACAGATAGTCAAGTTCGTCAGTCCAGGCGAGGGGGAGCTGAAAGACAATCCGCGCAGCCGAAGTGCCAAGCTGCGAGCCGTACGCAAAGTCCTGAATGCTGGGTCCTGAAAACGCGACAGCGATCAGAAAACCGGCGGGCAGGCCGCGATTGTCGGGCTTTAATCCATGTTGAGCGGCCGCCATTTTCTCCTGCTGGGAATTATCGCGTGCGCGGGCCTGCTTTCCGTGCACGACGGCCAGCGCCAGATTGAGCTCTGCTACCAGATCGGCGGGCTTGAACGCGATCTGCGCGAAATTCGGGCGGAAATCGAGTTGGCCCGCATCAAGCATCGCGCGCTGCAATCTCCGCGCGCAGTCACCACGCGCGCGCAGGAACTGCAGCTGAAAGTCGGCCCCATTGTCCAGGCCGAAGTCGTTACGCCCAAAGACATGCTGGCGGTCACGACCGATCACGCTCGTTCTCTCGGTTCTCCGCAGGCCGCGCGTCGCGTGCCTGCTCCCGCTGCCGCATACTCAACCGTTCACAACCCGCATCGCTGAAAGAGAGTGTTCGAAACGGTGAATTCCGATTCCTCGATCCCGCCTCTCTCCGGCCCGTCGATGCATGAAACGCATGCGTGTTGCGCGCCGGCGGCAAAGGAAGATCCGCATCAGACCTGCCGCGGCTGGCGGCGCGAGGGCGGCATTTCATCCGGCGCGCGCCTGCGCATCGGATTGCTTTTCGGCACGCTTATCTGCATTTACCTCGGGCTCTCGGTACGGCTATTTCAAATTCAGGTCAAGCAGGCCGAGGCCTGGAAAGCAAAAGCCGATAACCAGAAGGTTACCTGCATTGCCACGCACGCGCAGCGCGGCCCGATCAGTGACCGCAGCGATCTGCCGCTGGCTTTTTGCATTCCGCGCGACACGGTGATCGCCGACTTGAAGCTGCTCAAGAATCCTGAGGAGGCCGCGCAAAAGCTCGCGCCGCTGCTGAAGATTCCCGCTGCACGTTTGAAGGCAAAGATGGAGCGCGATGGCGAAAAAACGCGGGTTGTCTACCTGGCCCGCGACGTAGACGAAGATACCTCCGACAAAATCCGTGCGCTGAAGATAAAAGGCATCGGCTTCGAAGACACGTTCCGCCGCACCTATCCGCAGGGCAACCTCGCCTGCCATCTGATTGGCTGGGCCGGCATGGATGGCGGCATGGAAGGTCTTGAACTGGAGCTCGATTCAATTCTCAGCGGCACGCCCGGTTACCTGCGCTACTACCGCGATGCCGCGCGCCGCCTGATCGCTCTTAATGACGGCGCGATCGGCCCCGGTGACAACAAGCCGCCGCGCGATGGCCTGTCGATTACGCTCACGATTGATGCACGCGTTCAGCAGACCGCCGAAGAGCAGCTTGCGCTCATTCACGAACAGTTCAGCCCGAAGTCGGCCACGTGCGTCGTGATGGATGTGAGCAACGGCGCGATCCTGGCGATGGCCTCGACGCCGCAGTTCGATCCAAATCGCCCAGCGCAAAGCCCGAGTGATCATCGCCGTAACCGCGTGATCACCGACAATTATGAGCCGGGCTCGACATTTAAAACGTTTGCCGCGGCAATGGCGCTTGAGCGCAGGCTCTGGCGGCGCAACGAAATGATCGACTGCGAAAACGGAGCCTGGCCGCTGGGCTACCGCGTGCTGCACGATGCTCATGCATACGGCCTGCTCTCATTCGACGACGTCATCGTCAAGTCGAGCAACATCGGGGCGGCGAAAATCGGCATGCGTTTGGGCGTAAAAGGTCTTTATGAAACGGTGAAGCTCTTCGGTTTTGGCGAGCCCACCGGAATTAATCTGCCCGGCGAAGCCAAGGGTATGGTCCGAGCGCGAAAGGTCTGGAGCAACGACAGCATATATTCCATTTCTATGGGCCACGAAGTGGCCGTCACGCCGCTTCAGCTCGTTGCCGCCTATGGCGCAGTCGTCAACGGCGGCGTGCTCTACCGGCCGAAGATTGTCCAACGCATCGTTAATGAGCAGGGCGAGGAACTCTACAACCTTCACCCGCAGGCGGTTCGTCGCGTGATCAGCGAACAGACCAGCGCCCAGATGCGCGACGTTCTCACCAAGGTCGTACAGCCCGGCGGCACGGGCCTGAAAGCTTTCTGCAGCGAATGGACTATCGGCGGCAAGACCGGCACGACCAAGAAAATCGATCCGGTCACGAAAAAATACAGCAGCACGCTTTACATCGGATCCTTCTGCGGCTTCGCTCCGGCTGAAAATCCCCGCCTGGTTTGCCTGGTTACCGTCGATGAGCCGCACAAAGGCACGGGTTATTACGGTGGCACCGTGGCGTGCCCGGCGGCCCGCGAAGTTTTGCGCAAAGGCCTGACAGTGCTCAATGTTCCGCCGCGTTCTGCCGATGAACAGAAGAAGGCAATTCTTGAAGTGAAGCGGCTGGCCGCCTCTCATTAAGGTCGCGGCGCAGAAAGGAACGAGAGCATGAAACTTGAAACGCTTGCCAGCGCAGCCTCGGCGCAGATCGTTTCGCCTGCGCCCAACGTCAACGTAACGGGGATCAGCTGCGATTCGCGCGTCGTCAAACCCGGCGATCTGTTCGCCGCTCTGCCTGGAACGAAAATCGATGGCAGCATTTACGCAAAACAGGCCGCTGAAAAAGGCGCCGCCGCAATTCTCACCGATCGCGCTGAACCTTTAACGCATCTTCCGCAACTCGTATGCAAAGACGCGCGGCTCGGCATGGCTCTGGCTGCGCGCGAGTTTTTTGGGCGCGCTGACAAGCAGATGAAACTCGGCGCCGTCACCGGCACGAACGGCAAGTCCACCACCGCTTATCTGATCCGCCACCTGCTGCGCAGCGCGGGAAAAAAATGCGGGATGCTCGGCACGATTGAATACGACCTCGGCGACGAAAGCATCGAGGCACCGCTGACGACGCCGGAGTCGATCGATCTGCACAGCTACCTGCGCAAGATGGCTGATGCTGGATGCCACGGCGCGTTCATGGAAGCCTCCAGCCACTCGCTCTGCCAGCACCGCGTCGCGGGGCTCGACTTTGCTGTAGGCGTGTTCACGAATTTGACGCAGGATCATCTCGATTACCACCGCACGATGGAAGAGTACCGCGAGGCTAAAAGCATTCTCTTCCGCAATCTTTCCAGCGACGCCGTCGCGGTGCTGAATATGGACGATCCTGCGGCGGCCTATTACGCGAGCGTCACGAAAGCCAAGGTCATCGGCTTCACGCTCGATCCCAAGACTGACGCGGCCATGTGCGGGCGCATTCGCAGCATGGACATTCACGGCACGCGCTTCCAGGTCGATACGCCCTGGGGCAAGCGGCAGGTAACGTGGGGCCTTGTCGGGGCGCATAACGTTCAGAACTGCCTCGGTGCGATCGCGGCCGCCGTCGCCATGGGACTGAGCTTCGACGAAGTCATTGGCGGGCTGGCTGCGTTCGCGGGAGTGCCCGGGCGGCTTGAGTCCGTCGATCGGAAAGATGTTCCTTTCCGCGTGCTGGTCGATTACGCGCACACCGACGACGCCTTGCGCAGCGTGATGCGCGCGCTGCGGGAATTGCGGCCGTCTCGATTGATCACCGTTTTCGGCTGCGGCGGCGACCGTGACCGCACCAAGCGTCCGAAGATGGCTCGCGCCGTCGAAGAAATGGCCGATCTTGGCGTGATCACGAGCGACAATCCGCGTACCGAAGATCCGCAGGCGATCATCGCGGACATCTGTGGCGGCGTGAAGCGGCACCAGAAGTTCATCGTCGAAGCAGACCGCTCGAAGGCGATTGACATGGCCATCCGCGAAGCGCGCGTGGGCGACGTGGTGCTGATCGCCGGCAAGGGCCACGAAAATTACCAGATCTTCGGCAAGGAGAAGCGCCACTTCTCGGACACCGAAGCGGCTCGCGAAGCGATGAATCGGCGCTACGGCGCTGCGGGCTGAGCGGCTCGAACATCTACCACAGAGGACACAGAGAGCACAGAGGTGCTCTATTGAATGAGGGGCATGAAGTGATCGCTGAACCGTTAATCCAACTTGCAAAGGCGTCCGGCGGAAAACTGCTGCGCGGTCGCGCTGACGCGATCGTCCGCGGGCACTTCAGCGATACGCGCTCGCCTCTGCCAGGCGCGTTGTTTGTCGCCCTCCGCGGAGACAATTTTGACGGCAATCGCTTTGCGCGTGAAGCCGTGGTGAAGCACGGCGCTGCGGCGGTGCTGCTCGATTCTCCGGATGCCGCGCGCGATTTGCCGGAGAGTGCCGGGGCGATCCTGGTCAACGATACGCGCGAAGGCTACCTTGGCATTGCCGCGGCGCATCGCGAAAAGATGAGCGCCAAGCTCTGGTTCGGCGTCACGGGCTCCGTCGGAAAGTCGACGACGAAGGAGATGCTCTCGCATGTGCTGCAGCACGCCGCCGGGCTGAACGTTCACAAGGCGAAGGGCAGCTTCAACAATGCCGTCGGCCTTTCGCACACCGTTCTTGGCCTTACGGAGGAACACGACGCGGCTGTGCTGGAACTCGGCACTAATCACCCCGGTGAGATCCGCCAGCTGGCGCAGGTTGCGCGGCCGAACATTGCCATTCTCACCTGCGCCGCGGAGTCGCACCTGGAAGCCTTCCACAGTGTTGAAAACGTTGCGCGCGAGAAGGCGGATATCTTCCGCTTTCAGCAGAGCGGCGATGTTGCCATTCTCAATGCCGATAGCCCGTATCTGCCTCTGTGGCTGAATCTCACCAAGGGAAAAACGCTGACGTTCGGGCAGGCGCCGACCGCGAGCGTGCGCGCCAAGCATGTGCGCATCGCTTCCGACGGATGCGCTGAATTCATGGTGCGCTGCGGCGATGCGATTGCCGATTGTCATCTGCGCGTGCCCGGAATGCACCAGGTCTCGAATGCGCTGGCGGTGATCGCGGCTGCGATTGCGGCCGGCATTCCGTTCATCACGGCTGTACGGGGCGTGTCAACCTTCGAGGGCATCGCACGCCGCTTTACTGTCCGCACCGTTCGCGATTTCACTCTGATCGACGACGCCTACAACGCCAATCCCGCAAGTTTCACCGCTGCGCTCGCGACGCTTGTTTCGATGAAAGCCGCGCGGCGTTTCGTTGTTGCCGGTGACATGCTGGAACTCGGCGGCGAATCAGCGCACTACCACATCGCCCTGGGAAAGCAGATCGCCGACTGCAATGTCGCCGGTCTGCTCACTGTCGGAGAAGCTTCGTCGCTTACCGGCGCGGCGGCGGTTGGCAAAGGTCTGGACCGATCGCTTTGGATTCCCTGCACGTCGCCTGAAGAAGCCGGCGAACGGCTCAAACCGCGCCTGGCCGCCGGAGACGTGGTGCTCGTGAAGGGCTCGCACGGCATCCATCTTGAGCGTTGCTGCCAGGTGCTTGAAACCGACTGAAGGACGCGTGACGGGTGGCTTAGACGGCGCCGCCGTCTGGGCGCGAAGCGCACGAGGTTGCATCATTCGTGCTGCCTTGCGGATTAATCACGGGCGACGCGTATGGAGTAACCTCTTGCGCTGGCGCGCCCAGACGACAGAAGTCGTCTGGGCCACCCGCCGACTAATTCATAGTGACGAGTGACCGGTGACGGGTGGCCCAGACGGCGCCCGCCGTCTGGGCGCGAAGCGCACGAGGTTACATCATTCGTGCTGCCTCGCGGATTAATCACCGGCAACGCGCAGGATGTAACCTCTTGCGCTGGCGCGCCCAGACGACAGAAGTCGTCTGGGCCACCCGCCGATTAAACCGCGAGTGACGGGTGACGAGTGACGAAGATTCGCAATACATCTTCGACTCCAGCCGGCACTTTTTTCTGCACGTCGCGTTAAGTTTCGCCGATACCTCTGCCTAGTACCGGCATGAGGACTCCGCATCGTGTTCTATTACCTGCACCTTCTTGCTAGAGACTGGTGGGAGGTTCTGGCAGTCTTTAAGTCTGTCAGCTTTCGTGCGGCGTTCGCGGCTGTTACCGCGTTCGTGCTGTGTATCGCTTTTGGTCCGTGGTTCATCAATTTCCTGAAGCGCCGCAAAGTTGAAGAAGACGTCAGCAAAAAAGATTCAGAATTCCTGATTGAAAAACACGCCTCGAAGAAGAACACCCCGACGATGGGCGGCGTCATTATTCTCGGTTCGCTGCTCGTCACCATGGCCTTGTGGTGCCGCCTGAATTCCGTTTTCATGCCGCTGTGCTTCCTGACGCTTCTGGCGCTGGGCGCCGTCGGTTTTTACGATGATTACATCAAGCTGACGCACACGAAAAAAGACGGCCTCACCAAAGCTGAAAAACTGTTCTATCAATTCCTGATCGGCGGCGGCGTCGGGCTATATCTGACGTGGTATGGTGATCCGAAGATCAACACCACGCTTGTCATTCCGTTCACCGACATGAGCTGGTGGCCGGTTCTGGGCCTGTTCTTCATCGGCTGGTCGGCCTTCGTGATGACCGGCAGCTCGAACGCGGTGAATCTCACCGATGGCCTCGACGGCCTGGCGACTCTCTGCATTACCACAGTCGCCGTCGCCTTCGGACTGATCGCCTATTTCGCCGGCCACAGCGGCATCGCCGAGCACCTTGGCATCCCGCGCGTGCGTGGTGCGGAGGAACTCGCGGTGGTCTGCGCGGCGCTTTCGGGAGCGTGCCTGGGATTCCTCTGGTTCAATGCGCATCCGGCCGAGATTTTCATGGGCGATACCGGATCGCTGCCGCTCGGCGGACTGGTTGGCCTGGTGTCGCTCTGTGTCAAACAGGAACTGCTGCTGGTCATCATCGGCGGTGTGTTCGTCGCGGAAGCGATGTCGGTGCTGATTCAGATCTTCTCGTTCAAGTACTTCGGCCGCCGCGTCTTCAAAATTGCGCCGCTGCATCATCACTTCGAGAAAGTCGGCTGGTCCGAAACGAAAATCGTCACGCGCTTTTTCATTGTCTCGGTGCTGCTGGCGGTCTTCTGCGTGGCCGCGCTGCGCATCAAGTAACGGATGACGACCTCACCCCGGAGACACGGAGGACACAGAGACGCACGGAGAAAAACAATTCAGGAAAGCTCCGTGACCTCCGTGTTCTCCGTGCCTCCGTGTTGAAGTCGTTCAGGTCCCCGGATTGACATGGACAACGCCCGCCGAACTCTCCTGATCGTCACCGGCACGCTGCTCTCGCTGGGGCTGGTGATGGTTTACAGCGCCAGCTTTGTGTTTGCCGAGAAGAAGTTCGGAACGCCGACGTATTTTCTCGAACGCCATGCCGTTTACATGCTGGCCGGCTGCATGGCTTTGGCGATCACGAGCCTCCTCGACTATCACCGTCTGGCCCGCTACTGGAAGTGGTACATCGCGATCGCCGCAATCCTGCTGATCGGCGTGCTTGTTCCGGGTGTCGCCAAAAAGATCAACGGCGCGCGCCGCTGGTACACATTGGGGCCGCTGACGTTTCAGCCCTCCGAAGCAGCGAAAATGCTGATGATCCTGGGCCTTTCCGGATGGATTTTCTCGGCGCGCGAAAAGATTCACACCTTCAAGGAAGGCTTTCTGCCGGGCGCGGCGATTACCGGACTCATCGTCGTTCTCATCGCGCTCGAGCCTGATCTGGGTTCAGCCGCGCTGCTGGCGAGCGTGATGGGCGCGCTGCTGTTTGTCGGCGGCGTGCAGCTGCGCTTTGCAATCCCCGCTATTCTGGTGGCCCTTCCCGTTGGCGCCGCCCTGGCTTACACGAAATTTGACCACGTCCGCTCGCGTATTTTTACGTTCTTCAGCGGCGACGTTGACGAACTGGGCAAAGGCTTTCAGATCACGCAGTCGCTTATGGCCCAGGGCTCCGGCGGCATTTTTGGCGCAGGGCTGGGGCAGGGACATTCAAAGCTGCTCTATTTGCCTGAGGCGCACAACGATTTTATCTTCGCGCTGATAGGTGAAGAATTCGGCCTGATCGGCACGTGGTCGGTGATTCTGCTCTTCTGCGTTCTTGTTCTGCAAGGCTGGCGTGTGGCCTCGCGCGCGCCGGATCTCCTGGGAAGCCTGATCGCCCTCGGCGTGACCATGTGCATCGGTTTTCAGGCGGCCATCAACATCGCCGTGGTGACGCATTCCATGCCCACCAAGGGAATCAGCCTGCCGCTGGTCAGCTATGGCGGATCGTCGCTGATCTTTGCGCTGGCATCGATTGGACTTTTGCTGAACGTCGCCGCGCATCCAAGCTGCGATGCGCCGCCGGCTGCGTTGGGCGCTGAACCGCGCCGCAACAGCGCCAGCTGGCGTTTGCGGCCGGCCACCGTGCAACCTCAGCCATAACTGTTCGGGTGAATGCTCGTTCCGAGTACGCTTCGCTGCGGAAGCCCCTCACTTATACTAAGACACTTTGGGAAGCGAATTTTGGACGAAATTCTTTGTAAAACATTACAAAGCGTATTCAGCATTGACGTTATACGACAAAATAAAAATGTCACTAACCCCTGCCTGTCTAACCACCCTGGCGATACTGCGGAGAACGCCAAGCTCGCCAAGGTTTTACATGTAGTGCTTCTTGGCGCACTTGGCGTCCTTGGCGTGCTTGGCGAAAAAAAAAGCGGTTTTCGCGCACAAAACCCCTGCAAATCGCGCGTGTTCCGCTTAGGAACCGTGCACCACGCGCCGATACTTGAAAGAGTGTCGAGTGTACCGCTGGGGGCTTCTCAAAAATGCGCTTGGTTGTCGCGGGTGGCGGAACCGGTGGCCACCTCTTCCCGGGATTAGCTGTCGCTGAAGAATTGCTCTCGCGCGGAAGCGAGCACAGCGTTCTATTCATGGGCGCGCGCGGCGGACTGGAAGAACGCGTGATCCCGATGCACGGCTTCCGCCTGGAATTGATGCCGTCGCTCAAAGGCGGCTTCTTCTCACTGTCCGCTCCGAAAAAAGCATGGCTGGGCTGCAAAGGTTACCTGCAGGCCCGCCGCGCCCTGCTGAACTTCAACGCTGATGCCGTCATCGGCCTGGGGGGCTACGCCTCGGCGCTTCCGGTGCTCGCCGGATGGGGCATCGAAATTCCGGTCATGTTGCTCGAACAGAATGTCATTCCCGGCCGAACAACGCGCGGCCTGGCGCGCTTTGCCGACGAGATCGGCGTGCAGTTTTCCGAATCGGCCGCTGGCTTTCCCAATCCGCGGCTGGTCAAGTACGTCGGCAATCCCCTGCGCAAAGAAGTTCTGAAAGCCGCCGCGATCGCCGCTGAAAAGAACACGACCGCTGCCGTGCCCGCCGAGCCCACGATTCTCGTGGTCGGGGGATCTCAGGGCGCGCGCGTGCTGAACGACATTGCCATCAAGGCCTGGCCGAAGATCAGACAGATCATTCCGGGCGCGCGCATGATTCTCGTGGCCGGCCGCGAAGACGAAGCGCGCTGTGTCGAAGCCTTCGCCGCTGCAGGCGGACGCGGGCAGGTCATCGGCTTCACAGAAGCGATGGAAGAGCTCTACGCGCAGGCCGACGTGGTGCTCGCGCGCGCCGGTGCAACGTCGCTCGCCGAGATATCGGCCTTCGCGCTGCCGGCGATCCTGGTTCCCTATCCGTTCGCTGCCGACAACCACCAGGTCGAGAACGCCAAGGTCTTCGCCAACCGCGGCGCCGGCTGGATGATGCTGCAGAAGAACATCGAGATCGACCGCCTGGCGCAGCGCCTGGCCGATGCCGTGCTTCAGCCCGAGCGGCGCAAGAAAATGGCGATGGCCGCCGCGTCGCTCGCTGCACCGCAGGCCGGGTCCGAAGTCGTTGACCGCCTGCTGGCGCTGGTGAATTCAAAGAAAGTTCAGACCGCACCGACGGAGGCTGCAGCATAAACATGGTTGTAAAGGCCAAACCGATTACCTCTGTTGACACACGCCTTAAAGGCACGCTCGTCACACCGATTCATCTGCAGAGTGATTCCGGCTCGCAGCCCCGCATCTATCCGGAAGACTTCTCCGGGCGGCGCATTCATTTCATGGGCGCAGGCGGCATTGGCGTCAGCGCGCTGATGGAACTGTGTGCCGCACGCGGCGCGATCGTCAGCGGCTGTGACTGCTCGAGCGGCGGGCAAGTCGCGGCGCTGCGCGCCAAAGGCATCCGCATTGATACCGGGCATTGCCCCAGTCACATCTCCGAGTGCGATGAACTGGTTCACACCGCGGCGGTGGATTCCTCGCACCCGGAAGTGCAGCAGGCCGAGCGCCTCGGCAAGACGGTGACCACGCGCATGCGCATGCTGGGCAAGATCGCGCGCGGCATCCGCTCGGTTTGCGTGACCGGTGCGCACGGCAAGACGACGACGACCTGGTTGATTTCAAATATTCTGATCACCGCCGGTCGCGATCCGTCGGTGCTGCTCGGCGGTGTGGTGAAGGCGCTGAGCGGCAATGTGCGGACCGGACGGGGAACGGAGTTCGTCGCGGAAGTCGACGAGTCTGACAACCGGTTGCATGAAGTCATCCCGAGCATCCCGGTGCTCACGAACATCGATAACGATCACCTCGATCACTACGGCACGGTGGACGCGATTGAAGAAGCGGCGACACGGTTTTTAAGCAGCGTCGACAAGCATGATCCGATGGCTGTACTGATCGGCTGTGGCGATGACGAACGCGTTATGCGCGCGCTGCAGAACGCCGCGCAGCGCAGCCGTCGCCCGACGCTCTCCTATGGATTTTCGCAGCACAACGACGTGCAGGCGCTGAATCTGCGCAGCGAAGGTCTCGGCTGGCGCTTTGATGCGCTGACGCCCTCGTCGCTGTGGCAGGATATTGTTCTGCCGATGCCCGGCGAACACAACGTACTCAACGCGCTTGCGGCCATCAGCGTGGCCTGGCAGATCGGGGTCGATGGCGCGTGCGTCAAGGAGGCGCTCGGCGGAATCGAACGTGTCGGCCGACGCTTCGAAATCAAAGCGATCAAGCGCGGCATTCGCGTAGTTGACGACTACGGCCATCATCCCACTGAGATTGAGATGACGCTGCGCGCTGCGCGCGCGTCGACTGAAAAGCGCCTCGGCGTGCTGTTCCAGCCGCACCGTTACACGCGCACGGCACAGTTGATGGACCAGTTCGCCAAATGTTTCTCGTCTGCCGATGCGGTCTTCCTGATGCCGATCTATGCCGCGAGCGAGCAGCCGATCCCGGGAATCGATCATCATGCGCTGGCGGACGCGATTCGCGAGCATGGCTACGTGGAAGTGTTTGCTGCCTCCAGCCGGGCCGAAGCCGTCTCAATGCTTTTGAAGTGGGCCAAGGAAGGCGACACGCTGGTGACGCAGGGCGCGGGCGACGTGACGAGGGCCGCCGATGAGCTGGTATCAGGGCTTTGAACCCTTCGTCAGCGAGAACGTTCCGCTGGCGAAGATGACCACCTACCGCGTCGGCGGGCCCGCTGAATATTTTGCGCAGCCGCCGAATGCGCGGGCGCTCGGCGAACTTCTCTGGCGCGCGGCAGAAGAAAATGTGCCGGTGCGTTTTCTCGGCCACGGCACGAATCTGCTCGTGGCGGACCGCGGCGTAAAAGGCCTCGTCATCAAGCTTCCGAAAAGCGGCTTCGGCTTTCTGCGCCGCTCGGGCGATTCCATTCACGTCGGCGCGGGGCACAGTCTGCCCGGGCTGGTGAAGTGGAGCGTCTCGCAGGGGCTGCAGGGACTTGAATGTCTGCAGGGCGTACCGGGAACGGTGGGCGCGGCGCTGCGCATGAACGCCGGCGGAAAGCATGGCGAAATCTGCACGAGCGTGCGGCGTGTGAAAGGATTTGAGCGCGACGGGCGGCCGTTCGATTTCTCAGCTCGCGAATGCGGCTTTACCTATCGCAATTCGCACCTGCATGGGCGCATTGTTACCGAATGCGAACTGGAGCTTACTTCGGGCGACCGCCGCAACAGCGAAGAAATGATGCTCCGGATTCTCAACGAAAAGTGCGCATCGCAGCCGGTCGATGCGCGCTCGGCCGGATGCGTGTTTAAGAATCCGAAACTGCCCGGCATCGCGCCTGCCGGACGCCTGATTGATGAACTGGGCATGAAGGGCATGAGCATCGGCGGTGCGAAAGTTTCGACGGTGCATGCGAATTTCCTGGTGTGCGAAGGAGCCGCCTCAGCAGACGAACTGGTGCAGCTGATCCGCCTCATCCGTCAGCGCGTGCTCGAAAGCCGCGGCGTACAGCTGGAGCTTGAAGTCGAAGTGTGGGGCATGGATTCAGAGGAACTGCTGCCGCGCGGGCGTGTGAGCGCGGCGTTGAAAACAGCTTGATGCTCTTCCCATCCGGGAAGGGCGGGGTTCAGGGAGTTGCCCCCCAGCGCTCCCTGTTCCCCAAAACTCCGTAGCATGGGCATCTTGCCCATGCCGCTGTTGGGAAGACGCTCGCGCATTTGCCGGACGCGCTACGGGCGTCGCACAACTGCACGGGCGAGACGCCGGCATGACGTAAGAAAGGATCGATATGGCAAACGGACGAGATCTGCTGCATGGCCTGGCGATTGGCGTGCTCTACGGCGGGCCATCGTCGGAGCGCGAGGTCTCCATCGAATCCGGCGAGAACGTTGCCAAGGCGCTGAGCGCCGCCGGCCACGATGTTCACCGCGTGCTGCTCGATGATTCGTTCACCGTCAAAGACGCACAGGATCTGGGCATCGACGTGGCGATGCTCGCGCTGCACGGCGAATTCGGTGAAGACGGCCGCATCCAGGAGATTCTCGAAGAAGCCGACATTCCCTATACGGGCAGCGGTGTGGACGCATCCTCGACAGCCTTCGACAAAATGCTGGCCAAGCGCGCGTTTGAACGCTGCAACGTCCGCACGCCGGCGTGGATGTGCATCGACGTGGCCGATCTCGAAAAGAACAACGCGACGGGCATGTACCTGGTTCCGCCGATCGTGGTGAAGCCCGCGACGGGCGGATCGAGCCTCGGCGTTTCGATCGTGCGCAACGAAAACCAGATCACGCCGGCGATCAACAAAGCTGCCGAATACGGCGACAGCATTCTCATCGAACGCTTCATCAAAGGCCGCGAGCTGACCGTGGGGGTGCTGGGCGACGAAGCGCTGCCGATCGCCGAACTGCAGCTTGCGACCGAGTTCTACGACTATCACGCCAAGTACAGCGACGAGCGCACGCGTATCATCTGCCCGGCGGATCTCGATGCCGAGACTGCAAAACGCGTGCAGGCCATCGGGCTGGCCGCGCACCGCGCGCTGGGCTGCCGCGATTATTCGCGCACGGATGTGATGCTCGATGAAAACGGAATGCCGTGGGTACTCGAAGTGAACACGCTTCCCGGAATGACCTCGCACAGCTTGCTCCCGCGCGCCGCCGCCGCCGCCGGACGGGATTTCACGCAGCTCTGTGAAGAACTGCTGCGCCTGGCGCTCGTTCGTTCCATGAGCCAGAAGCACGCCGCCTGAAGAACGGTTACAGCGAACGCAAGGGTGCTACGAATGCCGAGGGTGGCACGGCCCAACGGGCCGTGTCGCGCCAGCGACAAGAAGCCGCAGAACAGACGTTCTGAGTCCTAAGCGTGTGCCGGAACAGAAGCGACGCCGTTCTTGGTTGTAATACAACAGCTATCAGAAGCGCGTTGATGCCAACTTCTGCAATGTTGGTTCTGTGGCTTCTTGTTCGCTTCGCGAACCCGGCCCGTTGGGCCGGGCCACCCGGCACGGGTGAGCCGGTCCGAACCAACGGAATGCCCATGCCATTCCCAATACAAAATCCGTTCTTGGTGCCTCGGCGTCTTGGCGGTTCATAAAGATTCTCTGCAGGTGAAGCAAAACTTTCCCCTAAGAAAAGCGCGCGATTTTGCCGAAGACAGATACGGGGAGAACGTGTCAGTGCTTCAGCGCTGCGGTGTCGTCGCGCGGCCTGTTCGTGTGGGGGGATTTTCATGTCTCGTGCTAAAAGCAGCGGGGATAATAAGAAGAAGCCGGCGCGCGTTGCCGCCGGACCGGAAGCGCCGGGTTTCGCGCGAACGCTGGGCGAAAACCTGGGCCGCTTTCTGCGCCCGCTGATTCCCATCTGCCTCTTCTTCATCGCGGGTGCGGGATTCTCGGTTCTGCTGTGGCGTTCCTTTGGAGCAGTCAGCGCCTCCGGCCAGAGTGATACGCAGCCAGCACGCGACCGCCTCTCTGAAAAAGTGATCCGCCAGGCTTTCGTGAACAAGCAGCGGCCGGTGTGGATTTCACGCGAGGACTACGAGCAGGTAGTGACGCTCGGGAATTTTGCTTCGGGCCGCTCCATCTTTGAGCCGAAGCTCAGCCACAAAATCGCTGAGAAGCTTTCTGAAAGCCCTTGGGTGGAGCGCGTGCAATCGGTGCGTCTGCGCTACCCGTCACACATGGACATCGAAATTGAGTGGCGCAAGCCCGCGGCGCGCGTTGACCGTCTGATGGTTCTCGATCCGTCCGGCCATGTGCTGAACCTGATGCCCGACAGCCCTGCCGTTCGTGACACGCCGCTGATCAGCGGTGTGATCTGCGGCCGCACGGAGACGGGCAAGCCCGTCCGCGAAAAAGAACTGATTGAAGCGCTCGGGCTGCTAAAGGAAGTCAAGGATGTGCTCGCGACCTCGCCCGGTCAGCTCAAGATCGCGACGATCATGCGCCAGCCGTCAGGACAGTGGCTGGTGATCACGGACCGCGGCCCGGCCGTGTACTGGGGTTCGTTCACCGACGATCCGCCGATGGATGAACCGCGCACGATGGAGAAGAAGGATCTGCTCCGCCGGCGGCTCTGCGAGATTAAAGATCCTTCACTGCTTGAATACATCAAGGTCTACCACGCGCAGGCCCCGGTGAAGCCGCGTGCGGCCGCTGCTTTGACAGCCGAACCCTCAGCGACATCCACTGGCAGTACGAACTCGTCGTCCGGGACGCGTACGCGGCGCTGAGCAGTTGTTTGTTTTTTTCGGCATTCTTCGCGGAGCAGGATCATGCGTTCAGAAAAGCACTCCCTCACAAAATCACGGATGCGCGGACTGGAAGAAGCCGGCGAGCTGATCGTCGCTGTCGATGTCGGCAGCGCGCGCGTCGCCTGCGCCGTTGCGGAAACCGGCGGCGAGCATCCGGTTGTGATTGCTGCTGAATCGGCCGCGAGCTTCGGCATTCGCGGCGGTGAAATCGTCGACATGAAGCGTGCCAGCGAAGCCATCGGCATCGCCATCGAAGCCGCCGCCGACAAGGCAGACGCGGACGTAAAGACCGTGGTTGTCGGCCTCTCCGGCGACGCCAGGCTTGCGACAGTCAAAGCAGCGATGGATCTCGACCGCGAGCACCGCACGGTGAACGCCGCGGACGTGGCGCGATTGCGCAAATGCGTCTCCCCCGATCCGTCCACCGGGCGCCGCGTTGTCCACCGCTTCGACGGCCCGTATGGCGTGGGCGATCTGCAGGGCGTCGAGCGACCCGAGGGTCTGCTCGGCGACAAACTTGAAATGCAGGCCACTTTCCTGTCTGCCTCCAGCGACAGGCTCGACAATCTCCTGAAAGCCGTGCGTGCGACGGGCGTTGAAATCGAAGCGGTCTCGCTGGAACCGATCTCGTGTTCGCTGGGCGTGCTGACAACTGATGAGCGCGCGCTCGGCGCAGCGGTGCTGGACCTTGGCGCCGGAACATTCCGTGGCGCGCTGTGGGAAGGCGGGCGCCTCCGACAGATTCAGTTTATCGGCAAAGAGACCGCGCCGACGCTCACGCAGTCCGGACGCAGCATCGCCGCCGTCGGCGGCATGGAAGGCGTGGTGATGGCTGTTGCGCGCCGCTTCCGGATTGCGCCGGCAACGGCCGAGCGCCTCATGCGCACGCATGCCGCGCTGGGCGAAGACCAGGTCGCCGCGCTGCCGGATTCCGTTGAAGTCGCGGCTGTAGACGGCCTTGGCAGCGTGCGTGTTGAGACGCGTGAGCTTTCGCGCACCGTCGAAGAGCTGCTGACGCCGGTGGCACGCTCGCTGCGCGAGGGACTCTCAGGATTTTCGGCCGGGCACAGCGTAGGCGTCGTGCTCACTGGCGGCGGCGCGCAGATCAAGGGCATGGATGTGTGGATGTCCAAGCGCTTCGGCGGCGCCACCGTGCGCGTCGGTACGCCGCGCTGGCACCTGGGAGAAGACGTCGAGATTCCGGCTGAACTGGCCGGGAGCAGCGGCTGTTCGCTCTGCGGGCTGCTGAACGTTGGGGCGCAGAGCCGGCTGGAACTGCGTACAAAACGCAGTGCTTCGTTCTTCGGCCGCTTGTCCGAAAGCATGCGGCGACTGGCGGCTTCCTTCTAAGAAATGCGGATCTTTCGAGCGATGGCCGATCTTTTCGAACACGATTGCGGCGACCTTCTGGTGCTCGGGCTCGGCAGCTTCGGCGGGCGCATTGCTGCGCGAGGCGCGGAAGATTCGGGCGAGCTTCACACGCTCAGCTCGGTTCGCTGGAGCGCCGCTCACACGCAGCCGGCGGAATTGATCGCCACGGGTCTTGAAAAGAAGGTTCTGCTCTCGGCCATCGACGGTCCATTCGCGGCGCAGCGCGCAAAACACAGCGTCGAGCAGCGCCGGCCGGAGATCGCGCGCCTGGTGGAAGGCAAATCCTGCGCGCTGATCGTCGCGTCGCTGGCCGAGCCATCGGTGCGAGCGCTCATGCCGCCGCTTGCGCAGGCCATTGCCGAGTCCCGTGACATTTCCGTCTGTGCCATTCTTGCGGAGCCGGCTCTTCCGGCAGGCCCAACGGCCGATGGCTCCGCCATCGAAACGGCACTCAAAGAGATCAACTTCGCAGCCGACGTGACGATTCGCGTCCCGCGCAAGGTCCTGGTTGCAGGAATGGAGCAGGCGCCGGTTGGCGTTCTGCAGTCATCTGCTGAACAGAAAACGCTGCTGCTCGTCCGCACGCTTTTGGGAGTCATGTCGCACGAAGCCACAGGCACGCTGAGTATGCAGGCACTGCGCGAGCGCGCGCGCGGGAGCGGAGCGGTGCTTTCAGGGCTGGGGCTGGCTGATAATGCGGAGAGCGCCGTAGATGCAGCGTTTGCCTCACTCGATCTGGATGCGCAGGCATTTGAGAAAAAGGGTGCGGCGATGGCCGTCCTGACCGAGCGTGACATTTCAGCGAGTGAGGCGCAATCCATCATGGAACGCTTCAGAGGCGAAGCGGCGGCGCCCACTGCGTTGATTGCTTTTGCCTCGCACAACTCGACCGGCAGCGGCGCGGCCTGTGTAGTGCTGCTGCGCCAGTCGGCAGCGCGAAACGTGGTCTCGCTCTGCGTGCAGTAACGACCTCAGCCGTCTTGCCTAATCAGCCTCAAGCAGTAACCTAGTTCCGATGGAAAGTCTTTACTCCGTTCATGTTTCGACGGCTAAGTCGTGGCGTGGCGGCGAAAACCAATTGTGGCTGCTGGCCAGCGGCCTGCTGGCGCGTGGACAGAAGGTCCTGGTCGTCGCCCCGCCAGGCTCTCCTTTATTAGAGCGCTGCCAGGCCGAGAAAATTCCTGCAAGGGCCATACGCTTCCGCGGTGAAATTGACCCGCTGGGCACGCTGCGGCTGATCAAATTGCTTCGCGCCGAGCGGCCTCATATTCTGCATCTGCACGATGGCCATGCCGTCATGCCGGGGCAGCTTGCCGCGCAGGTTTTTTCGCGCGCGAAACTGCGAGTGGTCGCGCACCGCCGCACAGTCTTTGACCTGAAAGGAAAATGGAAATATAGCGGCCGCGTCGATCGCGTGATCGCGATCAGTGAAGCCGTGCGTGAAAAGCTGAACGCTGCAGGAATCAGCGACAGCCATATCCGCGTCGTCTACAGCGGGCTTGAATTCCCGCCGGCAGCGGATGCGGCCACCGTGGCTGAATTCCAGCGCCGGCATGGGTTGCCTGCGCGGGAACTGCTCATTGCGCACGCGGCGGCGTTGACCAGTGAGAAACGGCAGGCGGAGATGCTGCGGGCGCTTGCGCTGGTGAATGAAAAGCTGAAGGCGGCGGGGCATTCGGCCGTCCATCTGGCTCTGGCGGGAAAGGGCGATCAGGAGCAAGCACTGCGGGAATTGACGCAGTCGCTTGGCCTTTCGTCGTTCGTTCATTTTCTTGGATTTCTGACCGACCTGCGGCCGCTGTGGGCAGGCAGTTCACTGGCGCTGTACGCCAGCGAAGCAGAAGGGCTCTGCACGGCTCTGATCGAAGCGCAGGGGGCGGGGCTTCCGGCGGTGATCACACGAGCGGGCGGGATGGTTGAGGTGGTTAAAGAAGGAGTGACCGGGCTGAGTGTCGCAATCGGCGATGTGAAGGGCCTGGCGGAGTCGATCCTGAAGCTTATGGCTGAGCCGGCGCTGCGGGAGAACATGTCGGCGGCGGCCAGGGTGCGCATGCGGGAGCTATTTTCGGCCGAAGCGATGGTGGAAGGCGTATTTAAAGCCTATCGGGAGTTGTGTGAACGGCCTTCAAACGTAAAGTAAGAGGTTTGGAAAACGAGAAGGGAATAGCAGTGATCGGTGGCAGTCCCAGGATACTTCTGATTCGTCTTTCCGCGTTCGGCGATTGTCTGCACGCGGTGCCGGTGCTTGTTGCGCTCAGGCGGCATTTTCCCAACGCGGAGATCGGCTGGGCGATCGAAGATCTGTCGTATTCGCTGCTCAAAGAACACCCGATGGTCGATCACTTCCACGTCTTCCCACGCCGCGCGTTCAAGCGTTCGCAGGGAACGTTCATGGAACGCATGCGATCGGTGCGGCAATTCCGCAAAGATCTTGCCGCTGTAAAATACGAAATAGCCATCGATCTGCAGGGCTTGACCAAGAGCGGACTGGTGTCCTGGTGGAGCGGCGCCAAGCGGCGCATCGGCTTCAAAGGCGAAGACAGCCGCGAATTCAACATCATATTCAATAACGAACGCGTGGAGCCGTCGGCGGAAGCTGTTCACGTCGTTGAACGCAATCTCTCGCTGCTGAAGCCGCTAGGCGTGCGGGTTCCGGACAAACCCGAGTGGGTGATGCCCAATTTCGCGCCCGAAATTCAACAGATGAAGCCGTTCCTGGAAAAATGCGGCCTGATCAACAGCGACGGCCGCGTCAGCCGCTATGCCATCGTCAACCCCGGAGCGACCTGGTTCACTAAGCGCTGGCCGCCGGAGCAGTTTGGCGAGGTCGCCAAGGGCCTCATTTCAAGGCACGGCCTTTCCGTCGTCATTCCCTGGGCCGGAGCCGATGAGATGAAGGCGGCGCAGGTGATCGCGGGCATCGCCGGGAAGGGCGCGTTCGTTGCTCCGGACACGGACCTTCGCCAGCTCGCGGCATTGACTCAGCAGGCCGTGCTCTTTGTCGGCAACGATACGGGTCCGCTGCATCTGGCCGTGGCGTTCAACGTGTGCTCGGTGGCCGTGTTCGGCGCGACCGATCCCCTGCGCAACGGACCGTACGGCTCCATGCACCGCATGCAGACCGGCGGCGTCGATTGCCATCCCTGCTGGAAGACCACGTGCGAACGCAAAGACCGCGCGTGCCTGACCTGGGTTACTCCTGAAGTGGTGCTCACCAGCTGCGCCCATGTGCTCAAGCGCATTGAAAACGGCAGCGGGAACGCGGCCGCATGCTGAGAATCTTCCGTTCCTGGACATTGCAGCGCTACGTACTTGGCGAGTTCGCGATTTCGTTCGTTCTCGCCGTGACGGCCTGTACCCTGCTGATGCTGCTCGGCGTTTTCTTCATGAAGGCTGCCGATTATGAAGAATTTGGCGTCACGACCGGGCAGGTCGCGATGCTCTTTCCGTACCTGCTGCCGCGCGCGCTTTCGTGGGCCATTCCGCCCGCGGCGATGATCGCGGTGACGACGGTCTTCGGGCGGCTCTCGGCTGAAAATGAAATCATCGCCGCGCAGGCCGGAGGCGCGCCGCTGCGCGTGCTGGCCTTCCCAATTCTGATCGCCGGATTGCTGCTCTCGGGCTTCTGCCTGTGGTGCAACCAGGGCCTGCTGAGCTGGGGCAACTCAACGATCCGCAATGAAATTTTCAAGCTCGATAAGCCCGAGTTCTTCACGAACCTGGAGCGGCCCGGGAACAGCGTGCCGCTCAAGCCTGAGGGCGGCGGGGTTGTTCACATCAACTGGCTGCCACACGAAAAGGACGAGAAAACGGGGCAGATCCGCCGGCCCATCCACATTGCTTACTTTCAAAATCAGGACGTCGGCCAGACGGTGCTCGCGCGCGACTACACTGCCGATCCCAGCCAGGTCGACCAGTTCGGCTCACGCATTCTCGTTCTGACGCTCAAAGATGCGCAGGTTTTCGGAGAGCGCCAGCCGCAGAGCGGCGCGGGAGGAACCAACCGCCCGAATCTGTCGGACATGCAGTCCTTCTGTAAGGAATTCACGCTGCAGATTACCCTGCCGCGTCCCAGTAAATTGCTGGACCTCGGCAAGACACGCGGCGAAGTGGGCTGGTGGGATAATTACGAACAGGCGGAGCTGATCAAGAACAGCCGACATGCGCGCCACCATTTCATGCTACAGCGCGCTGCGGAGTTCGGCGCGCATGCGGTGGCTGGATCGCCTGCCGACGCAGCCGCGCCGCTGCTGGCGGCGCAGTCCTGGAACGAAGCGCGCATCGCGTCTGAAGCAGCGTATGGAACCGGCGGCGCGCGCGATCGCGCCAACGCCGAAGAAGCCGAATGCTACCGCAAGCTGGGCCTCAGCTTCCTGCCGCTGTCCACGGTGATCCTGGGAATCGGACTGGGCTTGCTGGTGCGCAAGAGCGCGCGGTTAATTGGCTTTATGCTGGGCCTGCTCGTTTACGCTCTCCTTTATTATCCGATGATGATCGTCAGCAAGGAGATGGTGCGCGGAGGCCTGCTGCCGCTCTGGGCGCTGTTCATCCCCAATGCCGTGCTGCTGCTGATGGGTTACGTACTCTGGCGTGCCTACGAGCGCGGCTGGCTGGAGAATATTTCAAGCTGGCTCTCAAGTGTCATTCAAAGCGTGGTGGATTGGCGCGAAGCCTTCTCGAAGCCGCTGGAAAGTTTAAGCGGCGTGGTGCGCCGGTTCGGATTTGCGTTATTCCGGGGTAAGACAGACGGCTACATCACCGGATCGTTCGTTGCGCCGCTGTTTGTGGTGCTGCTCTCCGTATCGGCTATCCGCGTCACGCTGGATCTGTTTCAGCACGGCGAGGAAGTCATCGACGGCATCCAGCGCGCGGCCGAACCGCTCGACGGCATCAAGCGCACACAGGCGCAGGCGGTGGTCGATGTGTTCTCGTACTACGGCATCCGCGCGCTGGAGATGATCTGCGACATTCTACCCCTGCTGATCCTGCTCGCGGGTGTGCTGTGCGTCACGGCGATCGTGCGCAACAATGAACACCTGATTTTCAAGTCGTCGGGAATCCGCCTGCAACGCGCCTTCCGTCCGATCATCGCGACGACGCTGATGCTTTCACTTGCCGTGACGGCGATGCGCGAGACATGTATGCCGGCGCTGATCATGACGCGCGATTACTTAAAGCCGCTCGTCTATCACCGCAATCCCGCGCCGACCGCGCTGGCTATTCACACGGTCGATTCCGAGAACCGGCCCGTGCTGTTCCAGATGAGCCAGTATTCATCGACGAAGCGCGAGGGAACGGCGCTGCGCATTTACCACCTGGGCCGGGACGAGCGCACTCCGGTGATCACTGCCGACAAGGCGTACTGGGACGGCACAGCCTGGAAGCTGCGAACCGACACGCACAAACTCGTGGCATTTAATTCCAGGCAGCCGCAGCTGCCGAAGGATCCGGCATCACGCTTTGCGCCGCACGGCTATCTGATTTCGTACAGCAGCGAAGGCCATGCCGGCGCCGCGCCGCAGCCCGACGGCGAGATCCGGCAGGTGCGCACGCAGAAAAAGCCGATAGCCGAATGGCGCGGTGCAGTCACGCCGGCATTTCTGGAGAGCGAGCGGCTCGGATCGGGCGTCATGGGCCTGACCGAACTGCAGGCCGCCAGCCGCGTGAAGCCGGAGCTGAATGTGGAATGGTGGCGGCGCATTTCCGAATGGACGCTGGCTGTCTTCCTGCTGTGGCTGACCATTCCGCTGCTGGTCAGCGAGGTTCGCGGGCCGTTCATGGGCGTGGCGCTGAGCATCCTTCTGGGCGGAATGTCGTGGGCGCTGACGGTCGCCTGCACTGAAGCAGGCCGCACGGGCGCGTGGCCGAGTTTCGCACCACTCTTTCCGCCGATTCTTTTCCTGGTGCTCGGCAGCATTACCTATTATCGCAAGATGCCGACGTGAGTTGATCTCGCTCGCCGCGCAGCCTAAAATTTCTGCATGACTCCTCTCGATGCGAACGCGGTCTCGCGGCTTCTGATTGAAATCGGCCGGCGCCTGGAACTGGCCGGTGAATCACCGTTCAAGTTCCGGGCCTACTACAAGGCCGCAGAAAATCTAATGGCTCTGACTGAGCCGATTTCTGACATCATCGCACGCGGAAAGCTCCGCGAGATTCCGGGTGTGGGCGAGGCCATCGCCGAAAAGATCATCAAGCTGCACCGCACCGGAACGCACCCGACGCTGGAGCTCATGCGCGAGCAGGTGCCCGCGAGCGTGCTGGAAATGTTTGGCATTCCGGGACTGGGTGCCAGGCGCATTGCGATCCTGCATGCCGAGCTGAACATCACCGACCTGGCGGCGCTGGAAGAGGCATGCAAGGCTGGAAAACTGGAGGCGTGCAAGGGGCTGGGCGCCGCAATTCAGAAAAAAATCCTGCAGGGCCTCGAGTTCATGCGCAAAGGCTCCGGCCTGCGGCACATGGACGATGCCGACACGCTTCTGCGCGCGGCGTGCGCAAATCTGCAGAAATCACACGCGGACTTGAAGCGCATCGTTCCAGCCGGCGCCTCACGCCGCGGCTGCGAACTGGTGGATGAGCTCGTGATCGTCGCGCAGAACAGCGGCCAGGAGATTGAGTTCAACAAGGACTTGCGGCTGATCGTCAGCGACGAAGCGCATTATGGTGTGAAGCTGCTGTTTGCGACGGGCTCGAGCGATCATCTGGAACTCCTCGCCGCACACGCAAAGGCGCTGGGCTTCCGGCTCGACGAAAACGGCCTGTTTAATGAGAAGTCATCTCGAGTGCCGAAGGGCGAAGTGCTCTGCAAAGACGAGCGCGACGTGTATGCCGCGCTTGAGCTCCCCTTCATCGAGCCCGAACTGCGTGAGGGCCGCGCGCTTGCCGGCGAGAAAAATGAAATCGAATGTGCGAAAAAGAACAAGCTGCCGCGCTTAGTCGGTCTTGCTGATATCCGCGGCATCCTGCACAGCCACACCGAGTTCTCCGACGGCTCGGAGACACTCGCGACCATGGCCGAGGCCACGCGCGAGCGCGGATATTTTTATTACGGCGTTGCGGATCATTCGAAATCGGCGGCGTACGCAGGCGGCTTGAAAGAAGAGGAGATTGCCGCGCAGCACAAGCTGGCCGACGAGCTCAATGCGGAATACGCGCGCAGCAAAACAACGTTCCGCATATTCAAAGGCATCGAATCGGACATACTCGAAGACGGTTCGCTGGATTACTCCGATTCAGTCCTGAAGACATTCGATTTCATCGTCGCCAGCGTGCACAGCCGTTTCACGCTCAAGCGCGACGCGCAGACGCAGCGGCTGATCAACGCGGTGTCGCATCCGCGCACGACCATTCTCGGACACATGACCGGACGCCTGCTTCTGCGCCGCGAGCCGTACGACGTAGATGTCGATGCCGTTCTGCGGGCGTGCGCAAAGAATGGTGTGGTGGTCGAGATCAACGCAAATCCGTACCGGCTGGACGTCGACTGGCGCTTTCACCAGCGCGCGCTCGAGCTTGGCTGCATGCTCAGCATAAACCCCGACGCACATTCGATCTCGGAGCTGGATCTGACCCAGTGGGGCGTGCGCATGGCCCGTAAGGGCGGCGTGCCGAAAGAGCGCGTGCTCAACTGCATGGAACTGGATGCAATCAGCGAGTACTTTGCACGGCGGCGCGCGCGCTGAAGACGGCTTCAACTATCGTCTTGCTCCGCTTGAGTCTCCGCCCGCTTCTCGTAAACTCCTTGCCTTCGAATTGTTGAAGGAGCCGGCCTGCTGGGCCGTCTGTTTTCTCAATCCCGAGAGTGCATCCCGGAGCATGCGGTTTTGAAGATCAGCGCCAATGAAAAGCCGGTGATAAGAGCGCCGAAGTCTGCCTCGGTGGACCTCGACTACGCGCGCGAGGTCATACGCTGCGAAGCGCGCGCTGTCGCGTCGCTTGAAAAGCGCATCAGCGCCGATTTCAGCACCGCTGCCAGCGCGATCCTGAGTCTCTCTGCCGCTGGACGCGTCGTTGTCGCGGGCATGGGCAAAGCAGGCGTGATCGCGCAGAAAATCGCGGCAACGTTTGCCTCGACGGGGACGCCGGCGCTTTTCATGCATCCGGCCGAGGCAGTTCATGGCGACCTGGGCATGGTGACAGCGCAGGATATTGTGCTTGCGATTTCAAATTCTGGCGAGACCGAAGAACTGCTGCGCCTGCTGCCGACGCTCAAGCATATCCGCTGCCGCCTGATCGCGATCAGCTCGTCGCGCGATTCGTCGCTTGGCCGCGCCGCCGATGTGGTTCTGGAAATCGGCCGCCTGGAAGAACCCTGTCCGCTGCGCATGGCGCCGAGCGCCTCCACGACGGCGATGCTGGCCATGGGCGATGCGCTGGCGCTGGCCGTCCTCAAAGCTCGGGGTTTTACACAGGAAGATTTTGCCAAGCTTCACCCCGCCGGATCGCTCGGCAAGAAAATGATGCGTGTGGTTGACGCGATGCGCCGTGACGACCGCATGGTTGAAGTGACTGAAGATGTCACCGTCGGCCAGGCTCTGGCGCTGATGGCCCGGCCGCCGCGAAACGGCGCGGCGATCATCGTCGACAACGCCGGCCGGCTTCGCGGCATTTTCACGCACGGCGATTTCGGCCGGCTGGTGCTGACGCGGCCGCAAACGATCAGCGACCCGATCGGCCAGCACATGACCAGCCCGTGCAAATCGATTCAGAGCGACGCGCTGGTCGTCGATGCGCAGCAACTCATGCACGCCAGCCGCATCAATGCGCTTCCGGTGATCGACAAGCAGCGGAAGGTGCTGGGCCTGCTCGACATTCAGGACCTGGTCTGATGATTGACGATGCGAGCTTAACCGTCAGCGCCGGCGGCCGCGGGTTGCCAGATTTTGCGGTTTACCGCGCCATCAAGATGGTCGTCTTCGATGTCGACGGCGTGTTGACCGATTCGCGCATCATTATTGATTCCAACGGTGTCGAGTCCAAATTTTTCAGCGTCCGTGACGGCGCAGGGATAACGTTCCTGCTGAAAGCTGAAATCAAGGTTGCGCTTCTGACGGGGCGATCATCGGCTGTGGTGGATTTCCGCGCCAAGGAGCTTAATATTCCGCCGGCGCTGGTGAGGCAGGGTGCCAAAGTCAAGCTGCCTGTGTTTACGCAGCTGCTTGAAGAAAACGGCCTTACTCCCGCGCAGGCAGCATTTGTCGGGGACGACATCATCGACTTGCCGGTGCTTGAAGTCGCAGGGCTGGCGTGCTGCCCCGCGGACGCGCATCCTTCGGTGAAAAAGATCTGCCATGTGGTTTCATCCGGCCGCGGCGGGCGCGGCGGAGTGCGCGCGATTGTCGAGCATTTTCTGCAGACGCGTGCGGACGGCTCGTGGGAACTGGCGCTCAAGCGCTACCTGGGGCGGGCATGAACAGACGGCTTGCACGCTACTACTTCATCGCCCTGCTTCTGCTCGCGCCCCTGGCGCGCGCCGAGGAAGCCGACGACGATCCCACTGAAGCCGGAAGTAGCGTGGTCTCGCTGGATAAGCCGGAAGTTTCCCTGGATACGCCGGCGCCACAGTCGCAGTTCCTGCCGCCGAACGCCGAGGAACTCTGGAAGAAAGCCAAGGCCCGGGCGTATGATTCTACCGATGAGCATGGCGGAGGTTTTTTCAATACCGCGGAGCTCGTCGGCGAAGGCTTCCGCAAGGCAACCAAGTTCCAGGCAGAGCGCTTTTCTGAAGGCGATTCAGGCGGCGATCTGATTTATGCCGTGGCCGCCGATGAAGCAGTAAAGGAAGGGCAGAAATTTGTCCTGACGCGCATGCGGCTGGTGCATTTCATCGGACTTGATGCGCATCAGAAAAGTGCGGCCGCAAAGAAGGAAAGGAATAAACCAGGCGCCCGCAAGGAAGAGGCGCCCAAAAAAACGCGCGCCGCGAAGCCTTCAAAAGCCGAGCCGCCGCCGCGCGACAACAGCATACCTCTAGGCGGACGCGTAGTGATTACCGCACCGCAAGCGATCATCGACATCAAAACAAATGAGGGCCTGGCCAAAGGCAAGGTGACCGTGGAGGTCTTTTCACGCATCAGTCCCGAGGCACCAGAAAAACTCGTGGCGTCGATGACCAGCGAGCGGCTGCGCTGGCGCACGTGGGGCGAAGCGGCGGTGGGCTCGACCGAGATGGCGATTTACACCTGCAGCGAACAGGAGGACGAGCCGGACCCGCTGGTGCAAGGCACGTACTACATGCATCTTCCCGATGGCACGACGACAACTATCGTCGTGGAAGGCCGCGGCATGGTTTATGAAACGGGCATCTTCACCGATCGCATGAATGAAGTGGCCGACGAAGATGGACGGATCGCCGGGCTGAGCAATGTCACGCGTAACCGCGTAATCTTCCGGCGCGAGATCAAGATGGAAACAACCGCGGCCACGATGGCAGCGTTTGAAATGTTCAAGGGCAGCGCGGCCAAGGGCGCAGCGCCAAAAGAAAATGCTTCTCCTGTTCAATCGCGGACGGTCGTTCAATGCGACGGACCTGCCGAGTTCGACCTTGCCGCCGTGCCGCGCAAGAAAGGCGCAGCGGATGGCGCCCCACAGCAAATCGAGCTCGCGCGCCGCTTTGATTTTCTCAATCATGTGCGCATGAAGAAGGTGACTGCCGCAGATGCATCGTCGGCCTCGAGCGCGCCGGCCGATACGGAGATGTCCTGCAATCATTTGCGGCTGCTCTACGCTCCGGGCGCAATGCCCTCGCCGAATACGCCGCCCGAATACGCCGAAGCGATCGGCGGCGTTAAAATGCTGGGCGCCGATCCGGGCAGCGATCCCGCCCAGAAGGCACCGCCTATTCCATTCAGCATTATTTGCAACCGGCTCTATTTCGACGGCCCCAGCGACAGCCTCTTCCTGGTCGGCGAAAACAATGCGCCGGCGCAGATCCGTCACGGAACAAAAGGCGATGCCTCAGCTCGTGAATTCTGCTACCGAAAGAACACGCAGACGCTGACGATGCCCGCAAGCGGGCCCAAACGCCTGGTGATCCGCCCCGGCGCGGCTGCGTCCATGTCGACGGGCGCAGAAAAGGCGCAGGGACCGCTGGACCTCGGCGGCGCGGAAACAATCATTACCTGGAGCGGCCCGCTGAGCCGCGAGATCAAGCATCTGCCGGTGCCCGGCGCGCCGGACCGCATCAAGGAAATTCTGACTTTGCAGGACAACGTGGCCATCCTTCAGCCCAAGGGCAGCCTGAAAATGCACGGGCAGAAGATCCGCGTCGTGCGCAACGCCGGCGGCGATGTTGAATTCCTCGAAGCGATCGGCAAAGCCGACGCGAGCCTGGGAGACCTGCAGGCGATCGGCGAGCGCGTCACTGTCGACGTGGCGTTCGGAAAAGACGGCACGCTCGTCAAAAACGTGACGACAGTGATCGGCAGCCGCGCGAAACGCGCGAAAGCGACGCTGTTCATGCAGGGCAGCGCCATCCGCTCGGACAAGTTTGTGATCGATGTCATCAAGAATACCTTCAGCTCGTTTGGCGGCGCCGTTGCCGTGATTCGCAACGCCGCGACGGCGAAAACGGCCGACGCCAAGCCGGACACGGCTCAGGGCGCGAAGGGCCTGATCAAGGACATCACGTTCGATCCGGGTTCGGCATTTTTTGTTCAGTGTGATGGCGAATTCATGCAGGACGGAGCGACGAACACGGTGACGATCCGCAAAAACGTTATCCTGCGCCAGCCTGATCTGCAGCTCCTGGCCGACGAAGTTGTCATCAAGCTGAAGGACGATCCGTCAGCAGCGAACGCAGGCTCTGTCAAAACGCCTGCAGGCGATCTGTTCTCGGGCGGATTGAGCTCCATCGACTGTCGCGGCGCCGTGGAACTGACAACCAAGGATCAGCTGATGCAATGCGACCGTTTGTTCCGTGATGTCGTAGCTGAAAAGTCGCTGCTCGAGATGAGCGATCCGGAAAACGACGTTCGTGTTTACCTCAGCCAGGAAAACGGCGGCAGCCGGCTGCTGAGCGTTCGCAAAAGCCTGACGCTTGATGGCAAAACCGGAACGTTCAACCCCGGCGGAATGCTGTTGATGCTCCCGTACCGCGGAGCCGCTCCGGCTGCGCGCGGAAAGGAAAACAGTCCTGCTCGATTAAAGAGCGCCACGACGGGCGGTGAGAAGAAATGATGAGCCGTCACGATATTTTTGAATGCATGTCTGTTCTCGCTCTACTGCTGGGGTGCCTGGCAATTCAGGCCGGCGATGCCCCGGCGCTGCCAAAGGTGACGGAAGAAGAGTTGCAGCGAATCGAGCGCGTGCCGAGCGCGGTGTTTCCGTGGAAGAAGGTAGCTCCTGCGGCGCCGAAGAAAACGGCGAATCCAGCGGCGCCTGACGACGCCGTGATGGACCTGAATTCGGGCGAGATCATCATCAAGGCGGTGGGAAACTTTTCGCGTGAAGAACGGAGCGGCAAGGAAATTCTGACTCTAACGAAGGACGTCGAAATCGAGCAGCTCACGACGCAGTCGGTGCTGCGCGGCCAGACGATCCGCGTCGTGCGCGATCTGAAGACCGGGCAAACCGAGTTGCTTGAAGCGCAGGGCGGGGTGGAGGTGGTCACCGCTGAACGGAAGGGCCGCGGCGAGTTGCTCACGTACGAAACACAGTACGGTCCGCAAGGTCAGTTGATCAAGGATATGTACACAATCGAAGGGGACTTCAGGAAAGGCGTTCGCGCGATACTGTGGCAGGGCGATGACGTGATCGAAGCCGAGAAGTTCGTCAATGACCGGCGGCTGGATACCTTCCGTGTCTCGGGCGGGCCGATTGCCATCATGACTATTCCCGGCGACCCGAGACAGGCTCCGCCAAAAACGCAGGGCACTGCCGGCGGAATGCTTCCCGGCCTGGGCGTCTCTCCGGGTGGAAAAATCCGCCTGAAGGCAGACGGCGAGATGTTCTACGAAGGATCGAGCGGACGCGTGCGCATCACCCGCAATGTCATTCTGCAGCAGGACCCGACAGCCACCGACCCGGGCATGCGGATCACCTCTGACGAAGCGCTGCTCACGCTGCTTCTGCCGCCTCCCGGACAACCCGCAGGCACGAGCGTTTTTTCGGGCAGCCTGAAAAGCATGGAGTGTACGGGCCGGGTGGAAATTAAGACCGCGACGCAGACGGTACTCTGCGATCACGCAGTTCTGGATATGCAGAAAAAGAATTTTGTGATGGAGATGAAAGTCGCGAAAGACGAAGTGCGCGTTTATCTCACCGACAAAAAGATGGCGCTCATCGCGCCGAAGAGTCTGACCGTGAATATGGAAACGAGCGAGTTCCACTCCGCCGGCTCGCTGCGCATGGAAAGCTTCAGCGGTACGCCGCCTTCCAACCGCACGCCTGTTTTGCCCAAAGCAAAATAGAAAAGGATGACTTTCGTCATCCTTTGAATGACCAAGCAGGTTGAACGGGATCAGGGCCGCGGAACAGTGATGTTCAAGGTCGGCGGCTGCGGCTCAAAATTCTGAGTGCTGACCTGTGGCTCCTCATCGTCCGTGGCGGCGGCGCTTTCAACAACGGGAAGATCGGGCAGTACAAGGACCTGGCCGACACGGATGTGGTCGCGGCTGCGAAGGTTGTTAGCTTCTGCGAGTTTGCCGAAGTAATCGGGGGTGCCGTAGTACTTGCGGCAGATGCCTGAGAGCGTGTCGCCGGTCTGAACGACGTGAGTGCGCTTTGCTTTTTTTGCAGGTTTAATTTCTGGCTCGGCGACGATTGGCGCAGGCGCTGGGGGCTGAACAACAGGCGGCTGCGCCGGCGCGGGCTGTGGGGCCGGTGCTACCGGCAATGGAGCAGGAGCAGGCACCGGCGCGGGAGCAGGTGGCGGCGTCGCCGTCGCCGTGATTCCGTTATCGTTTTTCGTATCGGTGTTGCGGCCCTGGTAGACAAGGAAGCCCATGGCGACGAGAAGCAAAACGGCAACGAAGCTCCAGATGGCTTGAAGCATTGGTCGATCCCCCCGAGAATAATTCTCCCTCGAGTTAAATCGGCGTTTTTTCGGGATCACTGAAGCCAAATGCACGCACATGGAAATCTGCCGCGCCCTTGAATATGCGTGGCCCGTTTGCGGACGACGGTCGATACTGGTATAGATGTCCGCACGGGTGGCAGGGGGCGGATCTTTACGGAGATGCTTCGGATGTTTTTACGGACGATTACTCTTATCGCGCTCATTGCCGCACTCACGGGCCGCGCCGCCGAAACGGTCCTCGTGGTCGAGCAGGATTACAATATCGTCGAGATGGGCAAAGAAGGCCCGACGGCGAAGGACATTCGCCAGAAGCTGTACATCCATAAGGATATGGTCTGCATCGATGAGTACGGCGGCAAGGATGCCGGAAAACCGACGGAGAGCATCGTCGTTGATCTGAAAAATAAAAAAATCATCAACCTGAACCATATCGATAAGAAGAAAGTCGTCGAAGACTTCGAAGCACGCCGCCGCCGCATCGAGAAGCGCAAGAAAGACAAGCAGGACGATCTGGACGCGCAGCCCGCCGGACCGCAGCGCGAGCGCGTTGAAAAGCTGTATCGCGCGCTGCTGGACGACAAACGCCGTTACGCGTTCGACAAGTCAGCCGGCGCGGCCAAGACACTCGCCGGCGTGAACTGCCAGCCGGTGAAAGTGATTGCAGACGACGTCCCGAACTATGTGCCGCTGGAAGCGTATCTGCATCCGGACATCGAGCTGCCTTACGACAATGCTGAAATGCTTTACCTGCTGCAGATCATCGGCGAGAAAATGTCTGAGTTCATGCGCAGGAACAAGGAGAGCTTTAAGAAGCTGCCGATGGAACTGCATCTGGATCTGGCCGCCGGCGGCCGCCTGGATACCAAGGTCGTCAGTTTCGAGAAAGTCGATAAAGATCGCGTCACGAGCAACCTGCGCGGTGCGCTGGGAAGCCCGTTCGTGATTCCCGAAAACTACGACGAAACCCGCCGCGTGGCCGCTCCACCCAAGACCAACGACCGGCCGGACTAACAGCAACTTCGCACCTGTCTCAGCGCGCGTCGACGTCCCCGGTGCGTGGCGGATTGCCAACTCACGTTGTATCATTAGCAGCGGGGATCAGCGAGGGTCCGCATCATGCAGGAATCCGCCGTCGAGGCGCGCACGCAGCAGCTCGGCCGACAGCTCTTCGCCAGGATCAAAGCAAAAAAACAGAAGACCGCCGGCGCGTGGTGGAATTCGAAGCTCATCGATTACTCGCTCAAAGACGAAGCGTTGAAAGTCCAGCTCTTCCGTTTCGTCGATGTGCTGCCCATGCTGCGCGACAGCTCACAGGTCGCCCGGCATCTGGATGAGTATTTCAATTCGCCGGGCCAGCAGTTCCCTGCGTTCATGGGATGGGGCGCGTCGCTCGCCGGCCTTTCGCGCATCACCGCCGCTATCAGCGCCGGTGCGATCCGCAAATCCGTTGAGGACATGGCGCGCACATTTATTTCCGGCACGACCCCGGCTGACGCAATAAAAGCACTGGTCGCCTTCCGCAAAAAAAATCTAGCCGCCACGCTCGACCAGCTCGGAGAAGCCGTCGTCAGTGAGCCCGAGGCGGACACGTATCACCAGAAGTACCTGGACATCCTCGACGAACTCGCGCGCGCTGCGCCAGGCTGGCCGGCCAATCCGCTCTTGGACACCGACGCGAAAGGTCCGATTCCGCGCATCAACGTTTCGGTGAAACTATCGTCGCTTTATTCGCAGCTTGATCCGATCGACGTGGCCGGCAGCGAAGCCGGACTCGCGAGGCGCCTGACGGAACTCTTTGACCGTGCGATGGCGGCGAATGCGTTCGTCAACGTGGACATGGAAGATTACCGGCTGAAAGATCTGACTCTGCGGATCTTCAAGGATCTGGCCGGCGCGGCGAAGTACCGCAACTACCGCCATTTCGGAATCGTCATCCAGGCTTACCTGAAGGACAGCGCGCACGATCTGGCCGAGTTGGCTGACTGGGCGCGCCAGCGCGGCACGCCGGTGACGGTGCGGCTGGTGAAGGGCGCATACTGGGATTACGAAACGATTCACGCGCAGCAGCACGGCTGGCCGATCCCCGTGTTCTCGCACAAGAATGAGACCGACGCGAATTTCGAGCGCTGCTCGCGCCAACTGCTCGAAGCATACCCGCACCTGGAGGCAGCGTTCGGCTCGCACAACGTTCGCAGCCTCGCCGCCGCGCTCGCCCATGCCGAAGCGCTGAACATTCCGAAGAATGGCTTTGAGATTCAGGGCCTCTACGGCATGGCCGACCCGCTGAAGGAAGCGTTTGCCGAAGAAGGGTACCGCGTGCGTGTGTATGCGCCGTTCGGCGAATTGCTACCCGGCATGGCGTATCTTGTGCGGCGCCTGCTGGAAAATACGGCCAATGAGTCATTCCTGCGGCAGGGCTTCGTTGAAGGTGTGAGCGAAGAGAAGCTGCTGGCCAATCCTAACGGCGTCTCGGCAGAAATTAAAAGTGCGAAACCTGAGGCTCCGCGCCCGACGGGCTTCACGAATGAGCCGGACACGGCATTCCTGAGCGAGCGTGAACGGAACGACTTCACGGCGGCGCTGCAGAGCGTGCGCAGGCAGTTCAATCAGTTCTGGCCGGTGGTAATTGGCGGCAAAGAGGAGAAGGGTGGAGACGGCGAAGTCATATCGCTGAACCCGTCACGCAGTTCGGAAGTCGTGGGCCGCGTCGGCAAAGCATCGGTGCCACAGGCCGAGGCCGCAGTGCAGATCGCGCGCAAAACGAGCGGCAGCTGGCGGGATGCAGGCGTGGCTCGGCGAGCGGAACTGCTTCGCAAAGCCGCCGCGATCATGCGCAAGCGGCGCTTTGAGCTCTGTGCGTGGGAAGTTTACGAGGCCGGCAAGCCGTGGCGCGAAGCCGACGGCGACGTGGCCGAAGCAATCGACTTCCTTGAATACTATGCTTACGAAGCTGAAAAAATCATGGCGACGCAACGGCGCTCGCAGGTGCCCGGCGAAGTGAACGAAAACTTTTATCAGCCGCGCGGCGTTGCAGCGATCATTTCGCCATGGAATTTTCCGCTCGCGATTCTTACCGGTATGACCGGTGCGGCGCTCGTCGCCGGGAATACAGTCGTCATGAAGCCGGCAGAACCGACGGTCGTGATCGGCGCCCTGCTGATGCAGATTTTCAAGGAAGCGGGCCTCCCTGATGGCGTGGTGAATTTCCTGCCAGGCGCCGGCTCGACGGTTGGCGCGCATCTGGTGACACATCCGCATGTCAACGTGATCGCTTTTACGGGCAGCAAAGAAGTCGGTTTGTGGATCAATGCCGAAGCCGCAAAAACGCGCGAAGGCCAGCAGGGCGTCAAGAAAGTCATCTGCGAAATGGGAGGCAAGAACGCCATTATCGTCGATGAGGATGCGGATCTCGACGAAGCGGTGCTCGGTGTGGTACAGAGCGCCTTCGGCTATGCCGGCCAGAAATGTTCTGCCTGCTCGCGCGCCATCGTGGTTGGCACCGCGTACGAACCGTTTTTGAAGCGCCTGGTGGAAGCGACGGCTAGCATCAAGGTTGCCGTCGCGGAGGATCCCGGCTGTCGTGTGCCTGCGGTGATTGAAGAAAAGGCGCGCAAAAAAATCCAGGAGTACATCGAGATCGGTAAGAAAGAAGCGAAGCTGGCCCTCGGTATCGATGCAGGCGAGCTCACGCGCCAGGGAACGTTTGTCGGTCCCGTCATCTTCCGCGATGTTCCGCCGCACGCACGAATTGCGCAGGAAGAAATATTCGGGCCCGTGTTGTCGGTGATGCAAGCCCCTGACTTTGATGCCGCGCTCGCGATGGCGCTCGATGTTCCCTTTGCGTTGACCGGCGGAATCTATTCGAGGAGTCCCGCGAACATTGCCAGGGCGCGCGAGGGCTTCCGTGTTGGCAATCTTTATATTAATCGCGGAACAACCGGCGCGAAGGTTGACCGCCAGCCGTTTGGCGGCTTCAAGATGTCGGGCATCGGTTCCAAGGCGGGCGGACCGGATTACCTGCTTCAATTCCTTGAGCCGCGCACGGTGACGGAAAACACGCTGCGCCGCGGTTTTGCGCCTCCTGAAAAGAGCACCGCCACGAAAGGGATCTGAGAGCTGGCGCCTGCTATCTCTTTGCGTCCCGGCGGCTTTTCGCGAAAATAGCGGAATGAACATTTTTGTCGATGCGGACGCCTGCCCCGCGAAAACTGAAATTGTAACCGTCTGCAAGCGCCACGGCATTAAGCCGATTTTCGTCGCTAACAAGGGCATTCCCGCGATTGAAAACAGTAATGATGCAAAGATGGCTGTCGTCACAGGCGATTTCGATGCCGCGGACAACTGGATTGTCGAACAGGCACAGCCCGGCGATCTGGTGATGACGGCCGATCTGCTGCTGGCTCAACGCGCAGTGAAAAAGCATGTCGAAGCGATGAACTTTTCCGGCGGCGCGCTGACTGACGAAGTCATCCACGACCTGGTTGCGCGGCGCGAGATCCAGAAACATCTGCGCGAAATGAATCTGCCCAGTCATCAGCCCGTTCCGTATGGCAAGCAGAACCGTTCGAATCTGAAATCCTCGCTGCATATGTGGATTGAAAGCCGGAAGCGAAAGAACGCCAGCGCATGAGTTCCCGCTACGATATTGTCATCGTTGGCGGCGGCATTGTCGGCCTCGCCACCGCCCTGAAACTGCTTGAACGCCGCCCTGGCCTCAAACTGGGCGTGCTTGAAAAAGAGAGCCTGGTCGGCACTCATCAGACGGGCAACAACAGCGGCGTCATTCATTCGGGACTCTACTACAAGCCCGGCTCGGCGAAGGCAAAGACGTGTGTTCAAGGCGCGCAGCGGATGGTCAGTTTCTGCCTCGAGCACGGCATCGCTCACGAGATTTGCGGCAAAGTTGTTGTGGCCACGAACGAAGCTGAATTGCCGGCTCTCGCCGAATTGCATCGCCGCGGCGTGGCCAATGGTGTGCCAGGAATCGAAGAAATCGGCGCCGAGCGGCTTCGCGAGATCGAGCCGCACGCAGCCGGAATCAAGGCACTCTGGGTTCCAGGCACGGGCATCGTTGATTATGGCGCCGTCGCGCGCAAATACGCGGAGCTGATTCAGAAAAATGGCGGGGTACTGCAGACGGGAGTACGCGTGCTCGGGATTCAACAAGGCACGGCTGGATTGAGCATCGTCCGCACGTCGGCTGGCGACATCGAAACGCGGCTCCTGATCAATTGTGGCGGCCTGCATTCAGACCGGATCGCGCGTATGAGCGGCGCGTCACCGGGCGCCAGGATCGTTCCGTTTCGCGGTGAATACTACAAGCTCACGCAGGCGGCACAAAACCTCGTGAGAGGACTCATCTATCCAGTGCCAGACCCGCGCTTTCCGTTCCTCGGCGTTCATTTCACACGCATGATCGGCGGCGGCGTTGAGTGCGGCCCCAATGCCGTTCTGGCGCTCAAGCGCGAGGGCTATTCGAAGTTATCATTCAGTGTGCGGGACGCTGTGGAGACGCTGACCTACCGAGGTTTCCTGCGTCTGGCAAAAAAATACTGGCGCACCGGCGCAGGTGAAATGTGGCGTTCAGTCAGCAAGGCAGCTTTTGTGCAGGCGTTGCAGAAACTGCTTCCGGAGATCCGGTCCGAACATCTGGAACCCGGCGGCGCGGGTGTGCGCGCGCAGGCGTTGCTGCCGGATGGGTCGATGCTCGATGACTTTCGGATTGTGCGTGACCGGCACGCTATTCACGTTTTGAATGCGCCCTCGCCGGCCGCGACGGCGTCGCTGTGTATCGGCGAGCAGATCGCTGCACTGGCAGAACAGGATTGAGCGCAATGGCTGACGCTGTTCCCGATCTGGAGTCCGCCAACGCGAAAGGACTGCGGGCAGTTCTGCTCGGCGTACTGGTGAATGCGATTCTTGTTGGCGTCAAACTCGTCAGCGGCGTGCTGGGAAACTCGTATGCGCTGATTGCAGACGCAATGGAATCGGCCCTCGACATTCTCAGCTCGCTTATCGTCTACAGCGGACTTCGCATCGGCAATATTCCCGCGGATGAAAATCATCCCTATGGCCACGGCAAAGCCGAGGCGCTCGCGGCCATGGCAGTGGCCATTTCGCTGATAGCGGCCGCGATCGGCCTGGCGATTCAGAGCGTGCGCGAAATTCTTGTTCCGCATCACGCCCCTGCGCCATTCACGCTGATCGTGCTCGTCGTCGTGGTGATCGCGAAAGAAATTATGGCGCGCTACGCGCACGGCGTGGCCACGTCAATTCAGAGTTCCTCGATTCAGGCCGATTCCTGGCACCACCGCAGCGATGCCCTGACCTCTGCCGCGGCATTCATCGGTATTTCTGTCGCGCTTGCAATGGGCAAGGGCTACGAGAGCGCCGATGACTGGGCCGCGCTGCTGGCGTGCGTGATCATTGCGTTCAACGGCATGCAGATTCTGCGGGCCGCCATCGCCGAGATAATGGACAAGGCGCAGCATCCGGAAATCGAGCAGCAGGTGCGCGCAATTGCCACAGCCGTTCCCGGCGTAGTGGGCATCGAGCAGTGCCGCATCCGCAAATATGGGCTGCGCCTGGTTGTGGATGTGCATGTGGAGGTCGACGGAAATCTAACGGTTGCGCGCGGACACGAAATCGCGCATCAGGTGAAAGATGCATTAAGAGAGTCCTCGCTGCGCATCGAGGATGCACTGGTCCACATCGAGCCGGCTTAAAACGATTAGAGTACCTTGTTCGCACGCGTGACCTGTGCGTACCACTGCGCGCTATGTTTGGCCGTGCGCTTCTGCGTTTCGTAGTCGGTGTGATAAAGTCCGAAGCGCTTGGTGTAGCCTTCGGCCCACTCAAAATTGTCGAGCAGGCTCCACTGAAAGTACCCCTTCAGATTCACGCCATCGCTGATCGCCCGGTGTGCCGCACGGAGATAATCACGCAGATACTGCAGCCGGTCCACGTCGAGAATCTCTCCGCTCTCGGTGAGCACGTCGCTTGCGCAGCAGCCATTCTCACTGATGTAGAGTGTCTTGACGCCAAGGTCTTCCGATGCAAAGCGCAGCCCCCAGTACAGCGCATCGGGAACATGCCGCAGCCAGAAGATGTTGTAAAGCGGGTACGCCGCGGGCCACTCAATTTTTTCGTAGCCGTTCGCGCCGCCCGGCCGGACATACGTGCCGGTGTAAACATTCAGCGCGACAAAATCGAGCGGCCGCGAGATCAGTTTCATGTCGTCATCGTTGAACTTCGGGGCTGCGTCTTCCTGGTTTTTCAGCCAGTCCGGGTCGTATGCGCCGGTCAGGACGGGCACAATCATGCCGCCATTTTCGACGCGAAACGCCCGCCGGGCGGCCGTGATTGCTTCCGGGGTTTCAGCGACCGGCACAAAGCACTGGTAATTTTCAGCAAGACCAACGCGCACCGGGCGCGGCGCATTAGCGCGGATGGCATCGACAGCCATGCCGTGTCCGAGCAGCGCATGATGCGTCAGCTGATTCAATGCTTTGCGGTCCACCGTTTCGCCAGGCGCGTGGACACCGTGAAAATAGCTGAGCTGCGTGAAGCAGATGAATTCGTTGACCGTAAACCAGTTTTGCACGCGGTCGCCCAGTGCTCTGGCGGCGACGCCCGCGTAACGCGCGAAGTCATGGGCGCTCTGCCGGCCGTGCCAGCCGGAATGTTTCTGATAGGTGGCTTCAGGCATGTCCCAATGGTAGCACGTGGCGAACGGGGTAATGCCGGCCTCAAGCAGCGCATCGACCAGCCGGCTGTAAAAATCGAGTCCCTTATGGTTGATCGCACCGTCGCCATCGGGAATGACGCGCGGCCAGGCAATCGAAAAGCGGTACGCCTTCACGCCGAGCTCTTTCATCAGCGCGATGTCTTCTTTGTAGCGTTTATAATGATCGCATGCGACGTTTCCATTGTCGCTGTTCTTCACTTTACCGGGAGTGCGGCAGAACGTGTCCCAGATGCGACGGCTTGCGCCCGTCTTCGGCGGCGGCGCCTTCGATCTGGTAGCTCGCTGTTGCGACGCCCCAGGTAAAATCTTCAGGAAACGAATAGTCAACGGGCATCACACTCTCCGCATTCATCAGGCGCTCACCGGCGCCTCAGTCAATGCGTCGACATAGAAATCGACCGTGTTTTTCATCATGTCGTCGAGGTTGTATTCGTTCATCGCTATTTTTCTCGCTGCCTCTCCAAAGCGGTGACTGAGCTCATGGTCGCTCAGCAGCGTCAGCACGCGGGCGGCGAGTGCTTCGTGATCGCCGACCGGAACGAGGAAGCCCGTCTCGCCATCCTTGATCAGCGAAAGCAGCCCGCCGGTGGAGGTCGCGGCGACAGGAACACCGTGCGCCATGGCCTGCAGAACCATGGTGCCGAAGCCCTCGTTCTGCGAACATTGAACGTAGACATCCGTGTCGCGCAGCAGCTCGGCATGAGCGACGTTGCCGTGGCAGAACGTCACCTGCTTGTCGATCTTTAAGTCCCGCGCGAGCTTTCGCAGGCGCGTTTCTTCAGGCCCTTCTCCGGAGATGACGAAACTGCAATCGGTGCCCAGCCGGTCGACGATCAGCTTCGCCGCTCTGAGGAACGTCGCATGATCCTTGCGCGGAACGAGTTTTCCGAAAGAACTGATCAATGGAATTGAGCTGCTGCTTCCAGCCTGATACGTGGCCGGCCGCGCGACGAGCTCCGCGGGGATGCGGATGCCGGCGGGGATCAGCCGGATGTCCTCCTTGGCTAGCCCCGCGTCATTCACGAGGTTCTCACGAATGGATTCGCTAACGGCGATGAAGCCGCGGCAGTGCTTTTCCATGCGCAGCGTGCCGGCTTTCTGAAAATGGTGGACCGTGATGATGTACGGAACATTCAAGGCGCGCGCCAGTCGCCAGCACACTGGCGCGGTGACGGCCGAAAGCCCGTGAATGATCGTGATCTCATGCCGCCGCGCCCACGCCACGAGCTTTCTGAAAATGAATGGGCGGAAAAAGCTCCAGAACAGACCGTGTACGACCTGGACGCTGGCACTTTCCTTTTCGGGCAGCAAGCCGTACGAGGGATTGACAGAGGTTAGAAGCGGGTGCTCGATGCCGGCGTGGTCGAGACCTTCCAGGATAGAACGCACATAAATGGCGATGCCGCCGGGCTGAATGGGTTCAGCCACCAGCAGAACATTAGGTTTGCGCGAAAAATCGTTCACGCGCGCAGCTTACCATAGCGGCGCGTAAAGCGCGAATTCAGCGGCCCCGCTCAGGTTTTTTTGGGCGGTCCGAAATTCTCGTCATCCAATCCCGGCAGTTCGCCGGTGCTGTCGGCAAAGCTGCTCACAGGCGCGCCCACGCGCGTGAGCATGGAGCGGAACAGGTTGGCGAACGGCGTTTTCTTGGGATAGACCAGGTGGCGGCCCGTTTTGATTGTCTTGCCGCCGCGACCGGCGAGGACCAGCGGAAGATTGTGCGGATCGTGTGCGTTGCCGTCGCGCATGCCGGCTCCGAACAGAATCATGCTGTTATCCAGCAGCGTCCCATCGCCTTCCTTGATCTGCTTCATCTTCTCGAGCATGTACGCGTACTGCTGCAGGTGCCAGACGCCGATCTTCTTGTACTCCTCCAGCTTGGCCTTGTCGTTTTCGTGGTGAGAAATCTGGTGATGGCCGCTGTTGACGCCCGGAATGAACGAGAAATTCTTTCCGCTCACCGCGTTCCCGAACATGAATGTACTGATGCGCGTTGAATCGGTCCAGAAGGCCAGCACCATTATGTCGAGCATCAATCGGACGTGCTCGGTGTGGTCTACGCCGCGCTCGCGCAGCTTGCCCGGATCGATGTAGTAATCCTTGATGCGCTTGCCGAGCTTCTCAATTTCGGCGCGTGCAAGCGGATCGTCGTTGTACTGCGCGGCCTGCCGAGTGGCTTCAAAGGCAATCCGCTTTTCGATGGCGCGCACGGAATCAAGATACTCGTCCAGCTTGAGCTGGTCGGCGTGTCCGACTTTTCCTCGCAGGTTTTTAGCGTCACCCATCACCAGATCGAGCACGCTCTTTTCACTGGTTGCGTCTTTCTTTTCGGTGCTCGTCTTGGGCCGGAAGAGGCGGTCGAACGCGAGCTGCGGATTGATTTCTTTCGCGACTGGTGTCGTCGGCGTGCTCCAGGAAATGTGCGAGCCGTAAAGACGCGTGTAGCCGACATTGATGTCGACGCCAGAGGTCACCGGTTCAATGCCCAGCTCGAGTGATGGAAGCGGCGTCAGGTTGCCGATCTTCTGCGCCGCCACCTGGTCCATCGATACGCCGCCACTGCGAAGGTCGCTGCCAACCGTCTTCGTGATCGTGGTGCCTGTCAGCCAGCCGCCGGTTTTCACGTAATGACCGTCGCCAGTGTTGGCTGCTTTGTTCATGAGCTCGGTGAGGACGAGAATCTCACTTTTCACATTTGCCAGTGGCGCCAGCAGTTCAGGCAGATCGAAATCCTTGCCGGTGGCTTTGGGCGTCCAGTGATGAGGATTGATGCCGTTAGGCATGTACAAACAGGCCATGCGCACGGGCTGCTTCGGACCTTCTTGCGCGTGCGCCGTCAGCGGGCGCATGGCTTCGAGAAGCGGCAGGCCCAGCGCGGCGCCGACTCCGCGCAGAACGGTTCGTCGCGAGATTTGCCAGCGCTTGTTTGTCATTTTTTCTTCCCCTCGCTTGCCTTTGCTGCCTGTCCGGCCTTCGCTTCAGGCTCGGGCTTGGCAGCTGGAACGGCCTTTTTGGTCTCGGCCTGGCTCGTTTCCTTCTTCTGCTCCTGCGTAACCGGCGCATTGCGGCGGTACTGGAACGGAAAGCTGTTAACGATTTCGCGGATCATTGTCTGGCTGCGGTAGTCTTCCTTGATGGTGGCTGCCGTCAGTGCTTTGACTGTGGGCGTGTCGTAATATTCAAGCCCGCGGCCCAGCGCGTAGGCGAGCATGCGTTCGGCCAGGTTGCGGGTGAACTCGTCCTTTTGCCCCATCAATTGCTGTTTCAGCTCAACGGGACCATTGAATTTCTTGCCGTTCACAAGTGTGCCCGAGGCGTCGACGGGCTTGCCGGCCAGTTCTGTACGCCAGCGCCCGATTGGGTCGAAGTTTTCAAGTCCGAAGCCGAGCGGATCCATGCGCTTGTGACACGCGGCGCACTCGGGTTTCTTTCGGTGGTCTTCAAGACGCTGGCGGAAGGTCAGGCCATCCTTGGGCTTGTCGTCCGGCGGCAGCAGACCGACGTTCGCCGGCGGCGGCGGTGAGGGTTTGCCGAGAAGTTCTTCGAGCACCCATTTGCCCCGCAGCACCGGGCTGGTGCGCTGCGGATAACTGGTCAGAGTCAGAACCGCGCCCATTCCAAGCACGCCGCCGCGCGCGGGATTGTTGAACGCCACGCGGCGATGGTCGGGGCCCGTGACCCCCTGAATCCCGTAATGTTTAGCCAGAGTCTCATTCAGGAATCCGTAATCGGAATCGAGCAGATTCAGCACGCTGGCGTTGTCTCGCAGGATGTGATGGAAGAACTGCACGACTTCCTCGTACATGGCATCGCGCAGCGTCTCCGTGTACTGCGGGAATTTTCCCGGATCCGGCGCGGTGCCGGACTTCAGGTTCCGCACGCCAAGCCACTGCGTCGCGAAATTGTCGGCCAGCGCGCGCGACTTGGGATCCAGGAGCATGCGGCGGATCTGTTCTTCGAGCACTTTGGGATCGCGCAGCTTCTTTTTGCGCGCGAGCTTGAAGAGTTCCTCATCGGGCATCGACGACCACAGGAAATATGAAAGCCGGCTGGCGAGTTCAAATTGGCCGATGGGGTAGGGCTCGGCCGATGGCTGATCCGGTTCGATGCGGAAGAGGAAATTCGGCGAGACCAGCACCGCCTTGAGAACGCTGCGGATGCTTTCTTCGAACGTTACGCCCCGCTTGTCAGACTCATCGAAGAACGCCAGGTAGCGGCTCAGTTCCGGTTTTTCGACCGGACGCCGGAACGCGCGCGGTACGAATTCGTCAAGGATCTTCTGGGCTGCCTCGCGTCGCGACGAGGCGCTGTTTCCGGGTTTGGCGACGAAAATCAGTTTCGGGTCGGCCTCTTTGAGAATTTTTGAGGCCGCATCCATGTATTTTTCAAGCAGGATGGGCGGCACAAACAGGGTGTCTGCGTTATTGTCAAAACCGCCGCCGCCGCTGCCGTCGGACGGAAAGCTGTCGGCCGGTTGCGACGTGACGCCCAGCAGGTCGCGGACCGTATTGTTGTACTCCGTGCGGCTCAGGCGGTGAATGACAATGCGCCCCGGGTCTTTGACGATGGTGCTGTAGTCGATATTTTCGAGCGTCTTTTCGATCCAGGTGGCAAGCCTGATGCGCTCGTCTTCTTTGGGCTGCGGCTTGCCTTCCGGCGGCATTTCGCGGTCCCTGAGCTGCGTGATCACCGATTCCCACGTTTTCGGCTCGCGGTGAATGGAACCGGCGTCTTTAAACTTATCCAGGTTGATCCCGGCCTTCTGTTTTTCAGGGCCGTGACAGCCGAAACAGTATGTCTGCAGCAGGGGGCGAATGTCTTTGGTGAAATCCAGTTCAGCGCTCTGTGCCTGGCTGGAATTGAGCACGGCAAACGCCAGAAATGCCAAGGCGTGCCAGACCCCGCCGATGTGGCCCCATCCCTTCCTTTTCAGGCATTCCGGTCGTTTCATGAGAACTATGCCGCCTTATACCGAAATACACCCAAGGTTGGTACCGGTCACAGCCGTAGTTCGTTTTAGCGAATTTTATTTTTGAATCCTTAGTTTGGCGTAGAACCCAGTGCGGATTTGCTATACTTCCTGGCATGAAAGCGTATGTGCTCCTCTCGCTGGCCGTCTTGACCTCGCTGCTCCCGGTACCCTCTGGGGCCGCCGAGCGGACCGCTCGCCAGCGCCTGGAACTGGAGCGTCTTAAAGCGGTTCACGCCACACGCGAGCGCTTCAAGCGGGAACGAACGATTGCCCACGTTCCCAATCATGGGCTTTACAGAGATTTCCGTGCGATTTTGAATCTACGGGTCGATCCGCAGCAGAAGGAGGCCCTTCTAAAGGCGGCAAAAGAGGCCGGCGTCCAAGTGCTTCTGATCAACGGTGCAGCAGCGACCGAAACGCACGACGGCATTCTATGCCTCAGCGGCGCCGAGGACGAAAACGGCGTTCTGAGCACGGCTGGGCCGCCTGGAAGCAGGAAACTGCGCTTCTATCCGGCCTTCGAACGTGTCGACGCTGACGACTCAGTCCATGCCGGCGTGACGGTCTTGGACGGTCTGCGCGAATTCGTGCGGCTAGGCGATGCGCTTAAGCAGCAGACCACAACCGACGAGGCCCGCGCCAGACTGCTCGCGGCGTTCAAGCAGTACCCGGACGAGATTTATGCTGCGGCCAGCGATTACCGCGCGGATGTCTGGGAGTTCTATGACTCAGTCGTGGCCACGCGGCGCGCTCCAGCGATCGCCGCGGATGGCGCGCCGGCCTCAATCAAAATAGCCGGCGAAAGCGTGGACCTGCTCGCAACGGGCATGCGCCATCTCACCACGCACCTGATGGCTCGCGACGAGAGCGAAGCGGAGATCCGTACGGCATTGCGCCACGGCCGCGCGTATGTGGCGCATGACTGGCTCTGCGATCCAACTGGCTTCGCGTTCGCCGCGTTCAATAATCTGGGACTGCATAACCTCGGTGACAAGATTCCGCATTATTCGGGCAATACGCGTCTTATCGCCTTCAGCCCGCTGAAGGGACGCATAAAGCTCTTTCACAATGGCGTGAAAGTTCAGGAGACCGTCGATATCGCGATGACCTACTTCACGCAGAAGGAAGGTGCCTACCGCGTCGAGGTCTGGCTGGATGTCGACGGCGAGGAGCGGCCGTGGATCTATTCCAATCCGATTTACGTAGAGGGACCCACGCTCGGATCAATCACCTCGCTCATGTACCCGGCGCCCGATCCGTCGAAAGTGACGGCCGAAAAAGACATTCCCTACATCGAGAAGCCGGTCGACGAAGCCAAGCAGAAACTCGACGTCTTCGTGCCCAAGGAAGCGAAAAAGCCGCTGCCTGTTTTGTTTTTTATTCATGGAGGCGCGTGGCGTTTTGGCGACAAGAGCCTTTACTTCGGCCTGGGCAATCGCTTTGCCAGCGAGGGAATTCTCTGCGTGATCCCCGGCTACCGTCTCGCGCCAAAGTATCCGCATCCGGCGCAGATTGAAGATGTTGCCGCCGCCTTCGCGTGGACTGTGAAAAACATTGAGCAATACGGTGGAGACCCCAAGCGCATCTACGTCGCGGGCCACTCTGCCGGTGGTCATCTCTGTTCGCTGCTGACGTTAGACGAGAAGCATCTCAAAAAACATGGCCTCTCGCCGGACATTATCAAGGGAACCATCACGCATAGCGGCGTTTACGATTTGATTGTGATCGGCGACAGCCAGAGTAGCGTCTTCGGCAAAGACGAAGCCGTGCGACGCGACGCGTCGCCGCTCTTTCACGTCAGGAAGACTGAGTCACCGTTTGTCGTCGGCTACTGCCAGTGGGACTACCCGACTCTGCCCGCGCAGGCGATCGAATTCGAAGCGAAGCTGCGCGAAAAAGGTGTAAAAACTGAGCTGATCTACGTTCCGAATGAGAACCACATCTCGGAAATGCTTAGCATTCTCAATGACAAGGACCCGATGTACCAGGCCGTCATCCGTTTTATTAAGTGAGAGTGGGTTGCGTTTGACAGCATGTGATTCAGCGCAGAAACTCGCAGCATGGCAACCGATTCCGTTACTCAGCACCGCCAGGCGTCTCCGACCAAACTGCGCTGCGCGGTCATGACCCTTTCCACCACCCGCACCAAAGAGAATGACACGGGCGGCGGTGGCATCCGCGAAGAACTGCTCGCCGCCGGGCACTCGGTGCTCTGGTACGAGATCGTCAAAGACGACGTGCCGGCGATCACGGCGGCGCTGACGCAGCTTCGAACGATGAATGATCTGGATATCATCGTCTGCACCGGCGGCACGGGAATCAGCCCGTACGATGTGACAATCGAGGCGGCGCGGCCACTTTTTGACAAAGAGATCCCCGCGTTCAGCGTCATGTTTGCGATGCTCAGCCGCGAACAGGTGGGGATGGCCTGCCTGCTTTCGCGCGCGACGGCGGGCGTGCTCGGGAATAAAGTCGTTTTTTGCCTGCCAGGCAGTCCGAAAGCCTGCAAGCTGGCGATGGAAAAGATCATCGTGCCCGAGGCTGGCCATCTGGTGAAGCATGCGCGCGAGCGCAAGACGGACTCGGCCGCTGCGTGCCACCGTCCGGGCGCAGGTCAATGAGGATCGAAGAATCTTTGGCGTGATTCGTCGCTAGAGTCAGAAACGGTGAGTGCATGATTGCGTACGATGATGTAACGATGAGCTTTGACTCGGGCGGCGCGGCGGCCGGACTGGACGCGGTCATCCAGGCCCTGCAGTACGACCACGACCATCACGCACTCTTTCGCGCGCTGCTTCTGAAGAAACGATATGAGATGGGTCTGCCGCTGATCAACCCCGGCGAGCTGCGCGGTTTTTCGGCTGAAGTGCGCAAGAAGTACGAAGACTATGTTGAAGAGACCTGCCGCGAGATCGGGCAGCGCTACCTCAACGACGGAAACATCGTCCAGGCCTGGCGCTATTACAAGACGGTCGGAGACCATGAACCGATCCGCGCCGCGCTGGAAAATCTCGATCCGCGAGAGGCGTCGGAAGAAATCCTGACGCTGGCGATTTCGCAAGGCGCGCATCCGCGCCGCGGCTTTCTGATGACGCTTGAAGCTCACGGCCTGTGCCGCGCAATCTCGGTTTTTGATCAGGAATTCTCGGTCGACCAGTCCGACAAGCGTTACGCCGCCGAGCTGCTTGTGCGGCAGCTCTATAAGGAACTGGTCATCGCGGTGCGGCGCCACATCATGGAGCGTTTCGGAGAACTGCCGCCGGAGACGGACTTGGTTGAGCTGATCCGCCTTCGTCCGTGGCTGTTCGAAAACAACCGCACGCACGCCGACCCCCAGCATGTCTCCGCAATCGCGCGCATCGGATTGATTACTGAAAAGACCGAAGACTTGATCATGTGCCTCTCCATAGCCGAGTATGGCCGCATGCTGGCCAAAGATCAGCAGCCCTGGCCGAAGGCGCCTTTCGAAGCCGGCTTTGCCGACCAGGCCCGCTTCGCCCGTGCGCTGCTCGGACAGGGCGTGGCCGACACCTGCACGCATTTCCGTTCCAAGCTCGCGATTTACGGAACGAATCCGGAAGACCGCACGCCGGTCGAAATGGTCGTCATGCTGCTCTGGCGCACCGGCCAGAAGGAAGATGCCCTTGACGTCTGGCAGCAGTACCTGGGCGATCAGCCGCCGGAGATTCCGGGTATTTACATTCCCTCGTTCTACGATCTGTGCATCGAAGCGAAGAGCTGGCGGCGCCTGGGCGAGACGGCGCGGCTGCATGGGGATTCATCGGCCTGGGCGGCTTCCCGGGTGATGGAAACCGAGCAGAACAAACGAAAAGAGGAGCCTGCCGCTGCACCCGTTCAGGCGTCCGCAACCGAAACACTTTCTTAACATCAGGAGTTCATGTCATGCGCATTCTTACTTCTCTTCTTCTCAGCCTGTTGTGCCTGGCAGCGTCCGCTGCCGACTGGCCACGCTTCCGCGGCCCGAACGGGGATGGCGTCTCGCCGGAGAAGGGCCTTAACAAGGACTGGAAAGCCAAGCCGCCGAAGGAACTCTGGCGCATCAAGCTGGGCGACGGCGGTTATTCCGGTCCCGCGGTGGCCGCAGGAAAACTTTTCATCATCGACAAGGCGGGCAAGGAAGACGTCGTGCGCGCCGTGGATACCGCCAGTGGAAAGGATCTCTGGAGCTTCAAGTACAAGGACGATTACGATTCGGGAAATCCGCAGTGGGGCAACGGACGTTCCACGCCCACGTACGATGATGGCAAGGTCTTCACGCTCGGGCCGTCAGGAATGCTTCATGGCCTTGATGCAGAAAAAGGCACGAAACTCTGGAACGTGGATCTAAAGGCCGAGTTCAAGGGACGCTGGCGGCGGGAGACCTGGGGCTACACCGGCGCGCCGATTGTTGATGGTAACAAGCTGATCGTCGTTGCGGGCGGTCCCGGCGCAACTGTGGTGGCGCTGGACAAGAACACTGGCAAAACGATCTGGAAGGGTGGCGGCGACGACCAGCCTGGTTACGCGACACCGGTCATCGCAACAATTGAAGGCAAGCGCCAGTATGTCGTGTTCACCGGTATGAGCGTCATTGGAGTGGACACCGAAAATGGCGCGCTGCTATGGCGAGTGCCCTGGGAAACCAGCTATGACGTGAACGGCGCGGACCCGGTCGTCATCGGCAACACTGTCTTTGTGACGAGCGGCTACGGCAAAGGTTGCGGACTGGTCACGGTCAGCGGCGGAAAAGCCGAACTGACGTACTCAAACAAGAACATGAAGTCGCAGTTCAATGCGCCTGTTCACATCGATGGCTTTCTATATGGCATCAGCGGCCAGGCGAATTCAGGCGGCGAACTGGTCTGTCTGAATCCGAAGGACGGTTCTGTTGCGTGGAAGCAGCCGGGCTTCGAAGCCGGCGGTCTGATCGGCGTCGACGGAGCTGTCATTGCCGTCAGCGGAAACGAAGGAGGCGATGTGGTACTCGCGAAAGCCAACCCCAAAGCCTTTGAAGAGCTCGGCCGTTTCGCAATGCCCAAGGGCGGAAAGCAGTGGACGCCGCCTATCGTCGCAGACGGAAAACTCTACGTCCGCAACCAGCGCGAACTCCTTTGCTTCGACCTGAAGTAACGCGGTAGTTTGCACAGTCAGCCAAAAAACGCTGCAGACTCGAGCAGCGTTTTTTCTTGGAGTCAGGCACCTCTCCAATTTATGGATCATGCATTAAAGAACAAACTCTTCCGCGATGCTCGGAATCCGCACGTCGCTGAAACCATTTTCCTTCAAGTGCGACTGGAAGGCGGTGCAGCGTTCTTCGTCACCGTGAACGAGGAAGACCGGACCGTGCGGGCGGCACTTATCCAGGAATGTTGTCATTTCGCTGCGGCCGGCATGCGCTGAGAAGCCGTTCAGCACGACGACTTCGGCCCGCAGTGTCATCTCCTGCCCTAAGACTTTAACCGTCCGCTGGCGCTCAACCAGCTTGCGCCCCAGTGTGTGTTCGGCCTGGAAGCCGCAGATCAGAATGGTGTTGCGCGGATCGGAGACGCCGTGCGCGAGGTGGTGGAGGATGCGCCCGGCTTCGCACATGCCGGATGCGGCGATCACCACGAACGGGCCCTTCTGTTCGTTCAGCGCGCGCGACGCTTCGCTTGAACGCGTTGCAACGAATCCGTCAATGGCGAAGAGCATGCCGTCGTCATTCAATACCTTGTTCGCATGCGCGTCGTAACATTCCGGATGGCGCGAAACAATTTCTGTTGCACCGGTCGCGAGCGGACTATCCACGTAGACGGGAACTTCAGGCAGCTTGCCCTTTTTCTGAAGCTCACGCAGCGCATACATGATCGTCTGCGTGCGCCCGAGCGCGAAGGCGGGGATGATTACTTTTCCGCCGCGGGCGATGGTCTGGTAAAGAACTTTGCGCAGTTCTTCAGGAAGCTCCGCCTGCGGCGGGTGCTCGCGGTCGCCATAGGTGGACTCGGTCAGCACCACATCGCAGCCTGCCGGAAAGGGCTCGGCGTCTTTCAAGATCGGTGAATTTGGCCGGCCGATATCGCCCGTGAACGCCAGGCGCTTGATGCCAGCGCTGCTGCGCTCTTCCAGAGTAACCGTGGCCGAGCCGAGAATGTGTCCGGCGTCCGTGTAGTAGGCGCGCAAGCCCGGCAGAACCTCGAACCATTCGCGGTAATTGCGGCCCCGCAGCAGCGAAATCGCCGCTTCGGCATGCTGCAGCGTGTACAGCGGCTGAATATCGGGCTCGCCGGGACGCAGGCGCTGATTGAGATGGCGCGCGTCGAGCTCCTGGATCTTCGCTGAATCACGCAGCATCAGCCCGGTCAGATCGACGGTCGCGCCCGTGCCAAAGATGGGGCATTTGAGTCCCTGCGCCACCCAGGTCGGCAGATTGCCTATATGGTCGATATGGGCATGGCTGAGTACGATGGCTTTGACGCGCCTGGGGTCCAGCGGGAGCTTCGTGTTGCGTTCGCGTGCTTCGGACCGGCGGCCCTGGAAGAGGCCGCAATCGAGCAGAACGATCTCGCCGCGGGACGTTTCAACGATATGCAGGGACCCGGTGACAGTGCGAACGGCGCCATGAAAACGAATTTTCATTTGATCGCTCCAAAGGTTTGGAAAAACTGAGCCTTTTATGTTTTAGGCGTGTAATCGTATCAGGCTTTCGCGGCAACGCGCGGAAGAAAAGGGGGAGAGGCTGATGGCTGCAGCGACACGAACATTTACCGCGGGCGCAATGAATGTGCGGGTTTTTCCGGATACTGCCGCGATGGCTGCCGATGCGGCTCAGGCCGCGCAGGCGCTTTTGAAGGATGCGATCGCGACCAACGGCAGCGCCGCGGCGATCCTCGCCACGGGCAATTCGCAGCTTCAGTTCCTGGACCAGCTGGTGAAGATCGGCGGCGTGGACTGGTCGCGCGTGACGCTCTTTCACATGGATGAGTACCTCGGCATCAGCGCCGACCATCCGGCCAGTTTCCGGCGCTACATGCGCGAGCGCGTTGCGGCGAAACTCAAGCCGAAGGTGTTTCATTACATGGAAGGTGACGCCATGGAGCCGCTCGCCGAGTGCCGCCGCTACGCAAAGCTGATCGCCACGCAGCCGATTGATCTGTGCTGCCTGGGCATCGGTGAAAACGGGCACCTGGCGTTTAACGATCCGCCGGTCGCGAATTTCACCGACCCTGAACCGTGCAAGATCGTGAAGCTCGATCTGGCCTGCCGCCAGCAGCAGGCGGGGGAAGGGCACTTCCCGAATATCGACGCCGTTCCGCAATACGCTCTGACGCTCACGATTCCGGCGCTCTGCTCGGCCAAACGCATGCTCTGCATCGTTCCTGAGAAACGCAAAGCGGTCGCGGTGAAAGGCACAATTAATGGCCCCATCAGCACCGCCTGCCCGGGATCGTTCCTGCGGCAGCAGGCACACTGCACGCTTTTCCTGGATGCGGATTCGGCGAGCTTGATTTGAGGAAGTAGGAATAACGGAACACGACTTCACCACAGAGACGCAGAGTACGCAAAGATTCACAGAGAACTGCTTTTCGGAAAGAACGTAATGGATTACTCGAAGATCGTCGCGGAGCGGGTGCAGGGCATCGAGGCGTCGGGAATTCGAAAGATTTTTGATCTCGCGGCGACGGTGAAGGATGCGATCAACCTGTCGATCGGCCAGCCGGACTTCGACGTGCCTGACCCGATCAAAGACGCCGCCATCGATGCCATTCGCGGCGGCTTCAACCGCTATCCGCCGAGCGCCGGACTTCCCGAATTGCGCGCGCTCGTGCTGGATCACTACCAGCAGCTCCACGGCGTGCGGCCCGAAGACTGCCTGATCGCCAGCGGCACGTCCGGAGGATTGACGCTCGCACTGCTGGGTCTTGTGAACCCAGGTGACGAAGTGCTCGTGCCCGATCCGTTCTTCGTCAGCTATAAGCACCTGACAACGATGTGCGGCGGCAAGGCCGTCTTCTACGACACCTACCCGAACTTCCGCGTCGACGTGGCCAAGCTCGAGAAGCTCATCACGCCGCGCACGAAAGTCATCCTCGCGATGTCGCCGGGAAATCCGACTGGCGCGTGCCTGCCCGAGAAGAACAAGCGCGATCTTGCGGATCTTGCGCGCGCGAAGAACCTGATTGTGATCAGCGATGAAATTTACGAGCTCTTCAGCTACAGCGGCAGCGCGGACAAGAGTCTCGGGGCGTTTTATCCCGAAGGCACGCTCTGCGTCGGGGGACTTTCGAAGACGCTCGCGATGACAGGCTGGCGCGTGGGCTGGGTGACCGGCGCGCGCGATCTTGTCAACGAGCTGATCAAGCTGCAGCAGTTCACGTTCGTGTGCGCGCCGAGCACCGCGCAGAAGGCGGCTCTGGGCGCGTTCAAGATTGACCTCTCGGACAAGGTCGCCGCGTACAAAAAGAAGCGCGACTTTCTGGTCAGCGGCCTGCGCAAAGCCGGCTACGAATGCGAAGAGCCCGGCGGCGCGTTCTATCTCTTTCCGAAGGTGCCGGCCAAGTACGCAAGCGGCCAGACCTTCATCGAAGAGGCGATCAAGCATCGGCTGCTGCTGGTCCCCGGCCACGTCTTCTCCAACCGCGACACGCACTTCCGCATCAGCTACGCCGCCAGCGACGCGGTGCTCGCGGAGGGCTTGAAGGTTTTTGAAAAGCTGGCGTAATCTCGGTTCACCGCAGAGACGCTGAGGCGCAGAGATTTATTTAAAATTTTTCCGAGCTCAGCAAGGCTTTATTTGGGGCGTAGTTGTGTGAATGCTTGACAATTTTGGATGCTGCCGTTCCCGCTAACGATCACCCTTTTTTCCGCGAATTTCACACTTTGAAAATCTAATACGTTTGCACTGAAGCACTTATGTGTTGCGCAACACGACGCGCAACATATCAATATTTTAATCTGAGTTCGGATAAGGAGTTACTGTTTTTGTTGCGCAACATAATTACCCTAGGGTAAGAGCAGGTGATGAGTGACCGCGAATGACAGTGTGTGGTCGAAAATGTTGCGAGTCTAACGCTGGATCAGTGCGTGCCCGTCGGCCAAGATGAGTCGAGGGCACTTAGCGGGCGTCATTGACAATCACGTTCCGTAGACGTTGAGCAAAGTTACTCTCGTTCAGTCTCCCGCTGACATTCACGCGGCAGCCGCGTTCGGCTTGGTGAACGTCGATCGTGCCCTCTGCGTCGGGCTTCAGATCGGCGATGATTCGGACCAAATCCTGGGAATTCAGGCGTCCGGCGCGGCCGCTTCCGGAAATTTGCGGTTGACCGTTGTGCATCTTAACGCGAACGCGAATGCCGCCGTTGAGCAGCAGGGCCAGATAATCGCTGATACGTTCGAGCAGATTCATAGCAGATAATTGCCACTTGTCATTAGTCACTCGTCACTTGTTGCAACTGACCAATGACAACTGACCACTGACACATCATTCGTCCTTCTTCGCGCGCTTCTTCGCCTTGAGCAGCGCGCGCGTGTAGTCGCTGGCGGCTTCGTCGGGCTGGCTGACTTTGGTGCCTCCGACCACGGGCTTGTTCTCGCCGGCGTTTGCGTCGGGATTCAGGTTGAAATCAGAATTCGCGCCGGCCTGTTCGAAGCGGCTC
>DASPJR010000040.1:0-8071 GCA_035628505.1 Planctomycetota bacterium
CCGCTGCCTCCGGAGGCCTCGTGGGTTCCAGAAATCGGCTTCAGCTACTTTGGCCGCAACGTTGGCATAGATTTCAACTTTGGCTTGAACAGCTGGGACTACACCTACATTCCGGTGAATTATTTTGGATACGACTACTACACGCCGTACGTGGTCGATCCCTTTATCGGCCGGCGCATTTACCGCGATGCATTCTTCACCACAGGACTGGCGTTTCACGGCGGAACGTTTGTTAACTTCGGCATCGATTTCGACTTCATCAATCGCCGCTCCGAACGCCGAATCCGCCGCCTCGCGCTGGACGAGCCGCGCTTTATCGACGGTCTGCCTCTGCGGACTGGCTACGTCGATGGCGATCGCTTCCGCCTGTACCGGCCGCGCATCGCACGCGAAGCGCGCTTCTCGCCGGAAGTAGCGCAGGCCCGCGTAGAAGAACGGTTGGAACGCATCGAAGCGCGGCGGCAGCTGCGTGATGTGCGCCGCGAGCTGCGCCTCAACCGAGTCCAGGACCAGGCTGCATTGCGTGAAGCACGCCAGCTTGCCGAGCAGCGACGACGCGAGGCCTTGCAGAGCGCCCGTCAATCGCGTCTTGAAGACCGCGTTCAAGCCCGTCAGAAGCTGGCTCAGCAGCGTCAGGAGCGTCGAGAAGAAAACGCCGAGGAGCGCCAGCGCCTGCAGCAGCAGCGTGCCGCGGCCGCGACAGCACGCGTTGAAGCGGCCCGCCTGCGGCGCGAAGCTCTGACTGCAGATCGCGACGATGTCCGGGAGCAGCGTCTGGCACAGGCCGAAGCGCGGCGCCAGGCAGTGGCTGAACGCCGTGAGCAGCGCCGGCAGGAACAGGCTCAGGCCCAGCAGCAGCGCCAGGGAGTGGCAGTCGAGCGGCGCGAGGCGCAGCAGCAGCAGGCCGAACAACGCCGTGCCGCCCAGGCCGAGGCTCAGGAAATGCGCCAGCAGCAGGCCGTCCAGCGGCGTGATGCACGCGCGGAAGACGCCGCACGGCGCGAGCAGGAACGCAACGCACAGCGCGAAGCCGTTCGCCAGCGCGCGCAGGAGCGACAGGCCGAAAAGCGTGATGCACGCCAGGACCGTGCCGAGCAGCGCAGGCAGCAGCGCGATGCCAGTGTACAGCAGCGTGCCGAACACCCTGTGGACGTGACTGCCGACCAGCGCCGACAGCAACGTGAACAGCAGCAGGAGCAGGCGCGGGCTCAGCGTGAGCAGCAGCAGCAGGCCCGCCGGCAGCAGGCTGAAGAGCGCGAGCGGCTCGAACAGCAGCGGCGGCAGCAGGCCGCTGAGGCGCGGCGCCAGCAGCAGGAGACCCGCCGGCAGGAAGCGGCCGAGCGTCAGCGCCTGGAGCAGCAGCGGCGCGAACAGGAAGCGCAGCAGCGCCAACAGCAGGCTGAGCAGCGGCGACAGCAGGCTCAGGAACGACAGCAGCTTGAGCAGCAGCGCCGCGAGCAGGCCCAGCAGCTGCGCGCACAACAGCCGCAGCAGCAGAATGACGCAGCCGAAGCGGCACAGCGCGAGGTGCGGCGCCAGCAGGCTGAATCACAGCGCGAGCTGATGCAGCAGCAGCGTGCTCAGGAAACGTCCGCCCGTGAGCAGATGCAGGCTCAGCAGCAGGCACAGCGTGAAGCTCAGCGCGAGGCCGCACAGGCCGCCCGCCAGCAGCAGATGGAAGCCCGCCAGCAGCAGATGGAGGCCACGCGTGCTGCCCGAGAGGCACAGCGTGAGTCCATGCAGCAGGCGCGTGAGGCGCAGCGCGCAGCCAACCAGGCTGCGCGCGAAGCCGCTCGCGAAGCACGCCAGGAAGCACGCGAGCAGCGTCGCAACCGCTGAACGCCGGCAAGATGTGTCATTCGAAAAGCGGCGGGTAAATCACCCGCCGCTTTTTTCGGGATCGGCAATTCCTGAGCGGGATGATGTTCACCTTTCACAACCGTGCACAGCCGTTCTGTTCACACTTCTCATGTCGAATGCTCATGCTTTTCATTTCGCAGCGCCGAATCGGCAAACGAACGGCTGTGGCTCGATTTGAGCGAGAATTCCTCCGGACGGGCAGAGCGCATGCATACGCACTTCTTAAGGAGGAGCCTGCTGATGACGCGCGGCTGCCATTCACTTCTTTCAGCGGTTCTTCTGGTCATTTTGGCAAGCGAGTTCCCGATCACCGCCGCCAGCCGCCTGACCTCCGATTTCAACGAACTTCTGCGCCTGGCCGACGCCATCGTGGAAGTCAAGGTTCTTGAAGTTCACTCCAGGGAACGCAAATCCACCGCAACGCTGCGTATCGAGCGCGTGATCAAAGGCGATGTACCCAACGCCGCGCCGCTTGAGATTGAATACCTCGGCGGCTACGACGGGCCTTACCGCGTAATTTCACCCGGCCAGCCCAACTTCAGCGCAGGCGAACATGCACTGCTGCTGCTCAAGCGCTCTGAAAATGAGCAGCGGTGGCACGTGCTGGGCGGAGATGTCGGGCAGGTCACGATCGCCACGGACGGACTGAATCAGCGCCTAGCGCGGCGCGCGAGCGGGAAATTCGAATTCTTCGTGGCGGACGCCGAATCACTGAGCGGCTTTCGCAAGGTGAACAGCGTTGAAATCAGCTATCAGCAGCTGGAGCGCCTGATCACGGCAGTGCTCGAGAGCGGCAGGCCCGAGCTCGCCGAGCCGGAGGCGCCAGTCGCGTCTGTTGCAGCCTCAGCCACCGGTGACGATCCCATCCTGCGAGCCTTGACCAAACCGTCGAAAAACGAATGGTCCTTCACGAGCCGGGCGCTGCTGTTCCTGGCGATCTCGGTGGTGCTGTTCGGCTTGATGCGGCGGCTGAGAGCAAAAGCAGTCTAAACTTTAGGCGCAATGAGTTGAAGCTTGGGAAAGTAAGTCTTGTATCGTGTCGAATCTCTCGTCAAGAGTGGCAAGCCTGCAACCAACGCATGAGCCCCGACGAAAAAGTCTGGGAGTGTTGCCACTCGTTTTCCTCCTCGCTTTCGATATTGCAGATGACATTTCGCGGCGAGAAAAGCGGCTTCCCATGGAATTTGAAGCCTTTCGAAGTTCGCATTGCTCAACGCAGACTCGAGGTCTTCAATGCTTGAAAAACGAATTGATATTTCTGCATAAACAATCGGATTAATTGCGAGAGCATGGGTTTCAGCGAGTTCCTCAACAACGTTGCTCGACCATTCAGACCATCTTTCGTCTTCAGTCAAAAGATCGAGTATGACATTAGCATCGACCAGGACACTGCCCATTATTCACCCCGGGTCAGTGCCATGATTTCGTCGGTCGTCATCTTCACGTCGCCTTTCCCCCGAAGGGCTGCAACGATCCGGCGGCCACGGGTTTTCACCTTTTTTTTTTGAATGTAGACTCGATCTCCGGAAATAACGAACTCGACCTCAGTTTCGGGCAAAAACCCTGCTCTCTCACGAACTTCGAGCGGAATGGTCACCTGGCCTTTGGACGTGATTTTCATGCAAACGTTCTCCTGCTCTTACTCTTACTTGTAAGAATCTTACTTTTTCTACCCGTAAAATCAAGGGGGCTCTTTTTGTCGTTACCTCACCGTCTTGAACTCCAGCTTCGGATTCTGCTTCATGCAGTATTCGAGTTCCCACTTGCCGCCGAAGAGCGCGACAACGTGGTTCTCGCGATCCAGCGTCTTCATAGCGCTGGTAGGCAGCTGCAGTGCTTCAAGATCCTCGGGTGTGCCTTCGACCCAGCGCGCCAGCGAATACGGCAGCTTCTGGATGCTTGTCTTCGCGCCGTATTCTGCTTCGAGGCGGTACTGCACCACTTCGAACTGCAGCTGGCCGACGGCCGCAAGGATCGGCTCTTTGCGGAAGGCGTTAGGATCGTTCAGGATTTGAATCGCGCCTTCTTCAACAAGCTGATCGATGCCTTTGACGAACTGCTTGCGGCGCAGCGTTTCGTTGCAGCTGAGAATCGCGAAGTGTTCGGGCGAAAACTGCGGCATGCCTTTGTATTGAAACGGCTTTCCTTCGCAGAGCGTATCGCCGAGGTGAAATCCGCCCGGGTTGACGATGCCGATGATGTCGCCCGGATACGCCTCGTCCATGCTCTCGCGATTATTTGCAAACAGGCGGTGCGAGCGCGAGATGCGAATCGACTCGCCGCTCTGAACATGCTGTACGCTCATGTCACGCACGAAACGGCCGGAACAGACGCGCACAAACGCGATGCGGTCGCGGTGGCGTGGATCCATGTTCGCCTGAATTTTAAAAATGAATCCGGCGAATTGCGAGCGATCGGCGGGTATGGGTCCCTTATCGCTGTCGCGCGCGCCCGGAGGTGGGCTGAGCTCCAGGAATGCGCTCAGGAATGGCTCGATTCCGAAATTCGTGAGCGCGCTGCCGAAAAACACGGGCGTGACTTCAGCACGCAGGAACTTGTCTCGGTCGAAGCTTGCACCCGCGCCATCGAGCAGCTCGATTTCGTCACGCAGTTTCTTCCGCAGATCCGGATCGAGTGCCGACGATTCGGCGTCAAGCGTTTCGACTTTTGTTGGAACCATCAAGGAGCCGTGCGCGACGGGCTCGAAAAGATTTACCTGCTTCTTAAGCCGGTCGTAGACGCCCTGGAAATCCGTGCCTGAGCCGATCGGCCAATTCAGCGGCGCGGCACCGATGCCCAGGACCTCCTCGATTTCGCCCAGCAGTTGAAGCGGCTCGCGGCCGGGCCGGTCCATCTTATTGATGAATGTCAGGATCGGAATTTTCCGCAGGGCGCAGACTTTGAACAGCTTTTCCGTCTGAGCTTCGATGCCCTTGGCGGCATCGATCACCATGACCGCGCAGTCCGCGGCAGTAAGCGTGCGGTAGGTGTCTTCGCTGAAGTCCTGATGCCCGGGAGTGTCGAGCAGATTGATCTGGAAACCCTGAAAATTGATGTTCAAAACCGTGGAGGTAATCGAGATACCGCGCTCGCGTTCCATCGCCATCCAGTCCGAGGTGACCGCACGCTGATTCTTGCGCGCGCGCACCGAACCGGCGACGTTCAGGTACCCGGAATAGAGCAGCAGCTTCTCTGTCAGCGTCGTTTTACCGGCGTCCGGATGCGAGATGATGGCAAACGTTCGCCGCTTTTTTACCTGCTCGCGTACAACCGGATCAGACTCGACGGGAACCTGGGAATTTGTAGACGGAGAATTGGACGTTTCAGCGGCAGACGGCTGCGGACTATTCACTTGTTCACTCGACACGGAAGGGCTCCAGGCACGAACCTAAAGCGAATAGTCTAGTGCGAAACGAGGGAGGCGCAATTCGATACTGCTGACGACTCCGCCTTAATCCAACTTTTGAAGTTCGCGCGCAAGATCTTCAGAGAAGCGCACCGCGAATTCTACGGCCATGTGGCTGCCATCATAATAACGATATTTCGATGGATCGAACGTCAGCCAGACGGCCCCAGCTTCGCGCAGCTTCTCGCGAACGCACGCTTCATCCCATTGGCTCATTTCATCCTCAAGCCGTTGCAGCGCCACATGGCACGGCATCCTGAAAGTTACGACGCGGATGCCCCGGCCGGTAAGCTCGCGCACAGCCTGGAAAAGTTCAGCCATGATTTCAGGTGATGGAAGATTCCCCTTGAAGTTCTCGGTATATTCCCGGTGGCTCGCCAGCGGCCGTTCGTGGCGCGGGTACTGTGCCCACCAGCCGTCCGGCTGAGGCAGGTAAATGTCGTAGTTCCACGGCCGCAGGATTTCATCCAGGGGGTACGGTTTCACGAAATCCGAAAGAGGCAGCAGATTCACGCGCCACCACGCTTCGAACCCGGTGATCTTCGAATGTACGTTATGCCAGCTGCGCATACACGCATGGGGCGTCAGGGATGACGGCGAAACACCGAGGACCAGAGTAGGATTCTTCTTCTTCAGATCCAGCTTCGCAGCGGCAGAAGTGACGTAGAAGCGGTTGAGGCACGCTGCATTGTAACCATAGTTCCAGACGCTCTGGCCTGGCCATGCTGCCTCCATGGCCTTTGGAGAAATGCCCTGCATCACGCGAGAATCGCCGGCAACGACAATGCTGTGAACCGCCGGGGCCTGCGTCTTGATTGACCAGAACGAATCGAGATTCACCGTCGCGCGGTGCGGACGTACGACATTTCCCAGCACAAGCAGGGACGCGAACATCAGGAGCGTTAGAACACTTCGTTCGACCTTCATGCCAGGTCCCTAGAATTGGAAGTAAATGAAAGCGTTGCCGGGACCTCGTAGAAATACGCACGCGGCCAGAATGGCAGCGACTCCCGCGGGCTGAATCCAGTTCGACCAGCGTTGCGGCACCATGCGCTCAATCTCAGGACACACACACATATAGAATTCGTAAGCAATTCCGATGAACAGAAAAGGCAGATAGGGCTCCAGCGACGCGTGCGGGGCGGATGAAAAGCTGAACATGGTTTTTAAGATCCACAGCGCCTGTGATGTGGATTCGGCGCGAAAAAACACCCATGCAATCAGCACCTGAACAAGCACCAGGGATGTCACGATTGCGCGCCGCGCCAAGCGCAAGAAGCGCGGCTGCTCACTGCTGCCAAGCAGCAGCGCCGGCCATCCGGTAACCCGTTCAAAGCTCAGGTAAGCCGAATGCAACGCCCCCCAGATGAGAAATTTCCAGTCCGCTCCGTGCCAGAGTCCTGAGAGCAGCATTGTTATCCACATATTGCCATGTGCCCGCAGAGTTCCCTTGCGAGAGCCGCCCAGCGGGACATAGACGTAGTCGCGAAACCATGTCGAAAGGGAGATGTGCCAGCGCGACCAGAAATCGCGAATGCTGGCAGCGCTGTAAGGATGATTAAAATTGAGCTGGAACTCGTAACCCATCCACTTGGCGAGGCCTCGCGCGATATCTGTGTAGCCGCTGAAGTCACAGTAGATCTGGAAGGCGAACATGATTGTCAGCACCCACCAGAAACTGCTGTCGGCGGGCATGTTCCATGGCACAAACGAGGTTCCCACTATGGGTGCGAGATTGTCGGCAATGACGACTTTCTTGAAATAGCCGTGGGCGATCAGCCGCAACCCGTCGAAACGCTGCGTCTCTGTCGTCGAGGGGACCGGAAGCAGCTGCGGCAGGATGTCTTTTGCTCGAAGGATCGGTCCGGCAACCAGTTGCGGAAAAAGAATTAAGCTCGCGAAAAAATGAACTACGCTCTTGGTTGGCTTGCAATTGCCGTAGTAAACATCAATTGTGTAGCTCATCGATTGAAACGTATAGAAGCTGATGCCTAGCGGCAGAAGAAAACTTGGAACCGGCACGCTGATCCCGAACGGCTCGAGCAACGGCGCAAGATTACTCATTGCAAACCCGGAATATTTAAAAAAGCCGAGAATTCCCAGGTTCATTATTATGGAGAGGATGAGCAGTTTTTTTCGGTGCCGAGGATAAATCTCCATCAGCCACGCAGCGAAGAAGTCGGTCAATCCGCTGGCGTAGAGCAGCAGCAGGAACCACCAGTTCCACCATCCATAAAAAATAGAAGACATTACAATGATGTAGAGATTGCGAGCCCTCTCGTGGTGTTTCACGTACCGCCAGAAGAGGAAGTAGATCCCTAAAAAGGCGAGGAAAACCAGCGAGTTGAAGAGCATAGACGCACAGTACGCACAATGTGCCAGAAGTCAATTCGGCTTGTTTTCCAGCTCAGCAATAGCGCGCGCAAGATCCTCGGAAAATTTGAGCGCGCTATGAGCGGGCAGATGGCTGCCGTCGTAGTACTCGTAACGCGAAGCATCAAACGTCAGCCACATCGCCCCAGCGGATTCGAGCTGGCTTCTCAACGCCATTTCGTTCCATCCGCTGAGCTCGTCTTCAAGCTTCTGCAATTCAGGATACGCCGGCATGCGGAAGGCAACCACGCGTATTCCCCGCGCTGTCAGCGTCTTGATCTGCTCAGCCAGCTTTCCGGCAAGCTCTGCTGAGAACGAATTCCCGGTAAAGTTCGCCTTGTACAAATCCTGGCTCGCGAGCGGGCGTGACTCGTCTGTGGCCTGTTCTTCCCAGCCATCCGGAAAATGCCGGCGGCGCGTCAATTTTGGCGG
>DASPJR010000041.1:0-24911 GCA_035628505.1 Planctomycetota bacterium
GCTCGGAGTCGGAAACGGCACATTTGCGGCCGCATCCAGTATCCCGGTCAGCAATCCCTCACGACTCGCCGTGGGTGACTTCAACGAGGACAACTATCCTGACATTGCGCTGAATTATCCTCCGCGCGTCATGCTCGGAAATGGATCTGGTGGATTCGGTTCCCCCAGCACACTAGTCCTCGAATCAACAGATTACGTTTCCAGGGTTATTGTCGCCGACTTCAATGGCGACTCACACGCGGACATGATGTACTTCTCGTACACGTCGAGCCCTGGTGTAAGTCAATGCGGATTGCGCTGTTTTCCCGGGAACGGCAATGGCACGTTTTCCGCCGCAGCCGTCTGCGGTGACATGCTTATTTCACAGCCTGGCGCTGCCGGTGACTTCAACCACGATGGCGCCACCGACCTCGTGATTGGAAATTGGTATTTCGCCGGCGTGGTGGTTTACACTGGCCGTAACGACGGCTCCTTCGGGCCCGCACGCCGTTACCCCATCGCTAATGGCCAACCGCGCGCCATTGTGATTGGCGACTTCAATGCCGACGGTAATCCCGACCTGGCCGTCGCTCAGTACAATGATCGCATCTCCATCCTTCTCGGAAACAAAGATGGCAGCTTCGGCGATTACGTTTCCTACGCGGTGGGTAAACAGCCCGAGGCCCTGACAGTGGCAGACTTCAACGGCGACGGCAAACTCGACTTGGCCATCGCCAATTATAGCGATTCGACGATCGGACTTCTGCTCGGCAGGGGCGATGGCACCTTTCAGCCGCATGCCGTCATCTGCGCAGCGGCCAGTCCGCGTGCCATCACATCTGGAGCTCTCAATAGCGACAGCTTCGCCGACCTGGTTTTCGGAAATGGATCGAATGTAGCCGTCGCACTCGGCAACGGGGATGGATCTTTTGGCCCTCTTTTGGACTACAGCGTGCCTTCAACCAACTTCTCATTCGCTTGGGCTGACTACAACGAGGACGGTGTACTCGACATCGCTTCATTCGGTTCAGGTACTAAATACAGCGTTCTCTTCGGCACAGGTACCGGCACTTTCCTGCCTGCTGTAAACTACAATCCTTCCGCAGGTAATTCCGTCACAGTCACAGTTGTCAGCGCTGATTTTGACGGTGATCGACATGCAGATCTTGCAGTTGTTAATGTAGGCAACCTGATAGTACATCTAAATGATGGTACCGGAACTTTCGGCTCACCCATTTTTTATTCGACTAGTGTATCTCTGCCGCCGTCTGGCGGTGCGCAGCCCCACTTCCTTGTTTCAGGTTTGTTCGACGCTGACAACAAACCCGATGTGGTTGCCGTGAATTTTAACAGCGCTGACATCACTTTACTGCGCAACACCACTGCGCCGTATCCGCCCGGGCAAACCATTTCCTTCAGCGCGTTGCCTGACAAGATTTTCGGCGATAATCCATTTCAGTTGTCAGCCACTGCCAGTTCCGGTCTCCCCGTCAGCTTCAGCATTCAAAGCGGCCCCGCCACGCTCAACGGTTCAACGCTAACAATCACCGGCGCTGGCATTGTCACTGTCCGTGCGTCGCAAGCCGGAAATTCCACCTACACGCCCGCGCGCGATGTCTTTCAAACCTTCACCGTGGCCAAAGCCAATCAGTCGATCACCTTCAACAAGCTACCCGACAAAACCCTCGGCGATCCCGATTTCACCGTCAGCGCCGCCGTGAACACTGGCCTGCCGCTGCTCTTCAATATCGCCAGCGGGCCCGCGACCATTACCCAGGCAACGAACACCATCACGCTCACGGGCGCGGGCGTCGTCACCGTCCGCGCCTCCCAAGCCGGAAACGCGAATTACAATTCCGCCTACGTCGAACGCTCCTTTGTTGTAAATAAGAAGACCCAATCCATCACGTTTGCCGCGCTGTCCAATAAAACGTTTGGCGATGCCAGCTTCACCGTCAGCGCCTCCGCAAACTCCGGCCTTGCGCCCACCTTCAGCATCGCCAGCGGCCCGGCGACAATCAATGCGTCAACTGTCACACTGACCGGCGCCGGCGTGGTAACCATCCGCGCATCGCAAAGCGGCACGCCATCTGGGATGTCGCTCCGGTTGTCGATCGCTCTTTCACTGTCGCCCAAGCCCCATCTTCCGTCTCCTGGGCTGTCCCCGAAGCAATCCGTCGCGGAACGGCCCTGTCGTCCACACAATTGAATGCCACCGCCAGCATGCCCGGCACGTTCGTGTACTCGCCGCCCGCTGGTACGATCCTCGATCGTGGCAATCAGCTTCTCAGCTTGACGTTCACGCCCGACGATACGAACTACGCCGCCTCAAGTGCCACTCAATCCATTTCCGTGCTCAACAATGAACCGTCCATTGTGTCGGCACTTACGGCCTCGCCGAATCCCGCGACCACCGGAGCGGCCATCACGTTCACAGCACCCGCTTCAGACCCCGACTACGACACGCTCGCATTCGATTGGAATTTCGGCGACGGTGCCACGGGCACTGGAGCCAGCCCCACACACATCTATGGCGCGCCAGGAACCTACACGATCAGCGTTGTGCTCTCAGATGCGAACGGCGGCTCTGCCAGCGACGCGTTCAGTCTCTCCGTAATCGCCGCCGGCGTTCCCGGGGGCCTCGACACGGACGGCGACGGCTTCACGGACGCCATTGAAGTAGCCGCTGGCAGCCAGGCCACAAATGCCGCAGACAGACCGCTGGGCGTTGCCGTCTCCGCCGCCGCACTTCCGCTAGGTCCGGTATCTCTGAAAATCAAATTGAACTTCAAGCTCTTGGAAAAGGATTCGCTGTCTCTTTCGGGAACGCTGCCGCTCTCGGCCGAGTTCCAGCCGAAGGAAAGCGCTTTTTTGGTCGATGTCGGCGGCGTCGCCGCCAAGTTTACGCTCAATGAAAAAGGAAGCGCCAAAACCGCCGCCGGGAAAGTTAGTCTTAAACGAAAGGGAAAGGGCAGCAGTACTTTTGCCTACAAACTTCAGCTCGGCCCTGGCAATTTTTCTACGCCGCTCGGATCATGCGGCCTCATCGATGCAGACCTGAATACAAAGGTGTTTGTCCCCCTTATGCTCGTCGTCGATGGCCATATCTATCAGGCCCAGCAGGCTCAGGCGTACAGCGCCAAGGCCGGCAAATCCGGCTCGGCGAAAATGCCACGCTGATTCCGCTAGAGCCCCGCGGCCTCGTAACTTCTATCTGCCGTTCATTTCGCTCTGCGTGAGATTGCCTTCACGGCAAAACGACGCGTGCCACACGGCGGAGTTAAAGTTACGTTCGCGTAAGCGGTCTCTTGATCTTATAAAGCATGTCGCGGTTGAAGCCGACTCGATCGCGCCAACGTAGCGCAACCGTTGTCTGCGTCATGGTGGCCGATCAGTAGTGCTTCGTCACGCTTGCGAGGGCTGTCAGCGACGCGCAGCTCATTATCAAAAAAAAAATCATTTAGTGAAAGTGGGCTTCTCTTGCTTTCCAGCCTCTGTACAGCTCGTCTGCACCGCTTCTGCTAGAGCGACCCGGTCGAAAGTCGTGCGTACGTGACACTGTAGAGGGCTTTGAAGCGCATCTGCGCAGCAGGTGGGTGTCCGACAGAGCTAAATAGCGTTTTATGTGTGGCAGACTGTTCCAGAATGAAGCGCCAGTGACCATGAGTAGCGCATGGAACGGCGCAAGTTTAGCGCCGATCGGCGCTGAACCGTGTGATGACAGTAGCTCGTGTTAACGCCGGGCTTGTGATTGCAAGGAGGTACTCAGAGGCGCTTGTCTTTGTCTTCGCCGCAGCAATAATGCAAGCTTCGGGGGAGGGGGAGGATCTATGCATACCTTCGCCCCCATGCTTCTTTCGCCTGCTTCTAAACTGCCACCACATGGCTACGCCTTTGAATTCAAGTGGGACGGGTTCCGTGCTCTCGTCGGCCTCAACCGTGGCCGCCTAAGCATCCACAGCCGCACTTTACGTGACATGACGGCGGACTTCCCAGAGATTGAGGCTCTCGCGGCCCAGGCGCGAAAACATCGCCTGGTTCTCGACGGCGAGCTGGTCTGCCTTGGGGATGATGGCCGCCCTTGCTTCGAGCGTATTCAGCAGAAATTACGGCGTGGTCACCGTGCGCCGCATGCAGCAGCTTTCATGGCTTTCGACATTCTTCAGCAGGGCGGGCGAGACCTCACGGCGTGTCCGTATTCAGAGCGCCGCATGCGCTTGGACGATCTAGGCCTTCGCGGATCCCACTGGCAGACGCCTGCATTCTCTGAGAATGGCGCTGCGATGCTAAAGATCAGCCGACAGCACGCACTGGAGGGGATCGTGGCGAAGCGGATGAACAGCGCTTATCGACCTGGCCAGCGCGGGCGAGACTGGCTCAAGATTAAGAACTTCAAAGAGAGCGCTTTCCTGATCTGCGGGTGGCTGCCGGCGGATCAGAAACGAGAGCACGGCCAGTCGCTGATTCTGGGCCACCAGGACAATGACGGCGCGCTCCACTATGCAGGCACTGTTGAGTATGGTTTCAGCCATGGCACCGTTCGCAGCATTAAGAAGGCGCTGGCGGGCCAGGTGGTAACCGTTCCGCCATTCGGCGCCCGCTTCAAGCTGAATGGCGCAACCTACTGCGAGCCTCTACTGTCGACCCTGATTCGCTATCTTGAATGGACTAGCAGCGGCACACTGCGTCACGCGTCTTTTCGCTCGCTTCTTTGTTGACTCTATAACTGGCCTCAGCGCTAGTCTGAGGCCGATATCCAAGAGCATCCTATGCGCCGCAACCCGCTTGTAATGCTGTGTCTGCTCGCTCACACCGGTGAGAAGAGGCCGACCAGCGAAGACAATCCTTGCCCGCGTTTGTAGTAGCTGAGAAGAACGGCAAGCCAGCGTCCACAGTGTGCAAGCCATAAACGGGGTCAGTCGATGCCATATTTTACCTGCATTGGACCGCACGGCGCGAATCGAGAACCGCTTCACCTGGAGGGCCAGGCGCTGTATCCGAAGCTTACAGTTGCGCAGGACTACCAGTTCGAGCGACTACGGCACGCTCTGAAGGAAGATGCTCTGACGACAAGCAAGCCGACGTACACGACCACTCCTGAGTAACGCCATGCAGTTCATCGAGCCCCAGCATCTCTCCCGCGAGCAGCGCGACCATCTGGCGCAATGCACGCCAGACGAGCGCGCAGAGTTCGAGGAAGAGGCCGCTGGGCTGGAGTATGACTGCGGCGAGCGCCGGCCGCACGCCGAGTGCTCGGCATATTGCCGCATCCAGCGGGTTACTGGCTGCGAACGGCGCGGCTGGTATCCTGAAAAGTGAACTATGCTAAAGCGAATGCTTCTTGCGTTCGGGGTATTAGCCATAGGCGTGGGCTTGGCATGTTACGCGGCGCTTTCGCCGAGAGCAGGGCGTAATCGGTAGCAAAACCCAACCCAACAACTCCTCTTTCAGGAGTTCTTAAAGCTGAGGACGCAGGAGAGTTCAACGATTCGTCTGCTCCAGAGGCCGATCAGATTGAGGCCGCGAAATGCTCGGTTCATGCATCGTTTTATTTCATCTGCACGTGTGATTTGTTTTGTTTCGAACAATATCGCAGTTATTATTCGATTCTAACTTCTTGCTCCTCACCTTGTGTTTCGTCCATCCGAAGTCTCGGCCATTGCTGACGCTCACAGTGTCCATTTGAGGAGGGATAGAGTGTGCGACTCGTAAAATGCTCATTACTGCTCTACGCCTCGCTACTGCTGTGCTCGACGTCCCTTCTTGCTGGCGACGTGATGGGGCAGTGGAGTTTAGATGAAGGCAGTGGCACCTCGGCTGCGGACTCTTCAGGGAATGGGAATCACGGCACGCTGCAGAACGGCGCGACGTGGGCTCCCGGTCTCATCGGAAATGCCATCAGCCTGAGCGGAACAAACAGTCAGCACGTCCTCGTCCCATCTTCAGCAAGCCTGACGCCGACACTCGGCTGGACTTTGGCTGCCTGGGTGAAGACCAGCGGCGTCGCAGCAGATCAGGCCATCATTGAACGCTACAACGACCAGAGTGGACAGTCTGGTTACGCCCTGCGCATTAACGAATTCGGGCGTCTGATGACGTTTGTGTTAATCGGTACGTCACACGATAACGTTCAGGGGACTACCGTTTTGCAGGCCGGCCGCTGGTACCACGTCGCGGCCACATTCGATGCGCAAACCGATGAGCTCAAGTGTTATGTCGATGGCGTGCTCGACGGTTCAGCGACTTCCACGAAAAGTCTGCCGTCATCCAACGCACCGCTGCGTATCGGCGGCCGCGGAAATGACGGGAATCACAGCTTTAAGGGGCTGATCGATGATGCCCGCGTCTTTAACCGCGCGCTCTCTGCAGCGAAAATCCGGGCTCTCATGCCGCCGATTGCTCCCACCGCAAAAGACGATTCGTATTCAGTAGCCATTGACGGAACGATCAACGTTCCGGCGTCCGGTGTGCTGGCCAACGATACTGATATTAATGGAGATAGTCTGACAGCGACGATAGTCGTATCGCCAACAAATGGCTCTCTAACTTTCAACACGAATGGTTCTTTCAGTTACACCCCGAACGGAGGTTTTGAAGGCACGGACTCGTTTACGTACAAAGCGAACGACGGCACAGCGGACTCGAATGTGGCGACCGTTTATCTGTTTGTCGGAGAAATCAAAACGGGCCTCGTGGGCTGGTGGAAGTTTAACGATGGGTCCGGCACAGTGGCCGCCGATTCGTCGGGTAACGGGTTGAGCGCGAATCTTCAGAACGGTCCACTGTTTACCACAGGCATTGACGGCGGCGGACTACGGCTGGACGGGGCGGATGACCTGTGCGTCGTACCGCAGAACGCGCTGCATGAACCGGCGACGGGGTTGACGGTTTCCATCTGGGCCAATGTTACCAGCACGCGCGCAGGCCAGTTCGCGGACCTCGTGCGCAAGGCGACCAGCGTAGGCTATCTTCTTCGCTGGAGCCAGACCGATGGTTACCTGCAGTTGCGGCTGGACAAATCAGGAAACGTCCTGGTCGTCAAAGACACGCAGCCCAATTCGGCTTATCTGAACGCGTGGCATCATTACGCCGGGACTTATGATGCGGCGACGGGCACGGGGCGGCTGTACGTCGACGGCGTACTGCGTGCGACAACGGTTCAGGCTTCCTATGGAAATCTGGTCCATGGAGCGGACTTGAAGTTTTTGTGCACGGATCAGGCCAGTCCGGGGATTATCGACGACGCGCGTATTTACAATCGAGCGTTATCACCGGAAGAGATTAGAGGGATCTATCTTCTTCCGCGTCCGCAAGCGCGCGACGATAGTTATACAGTCAATCACAACTTGCCGCTGAATGTGAACTCAACCAGCGGGGTGATCGCCAATGATTCCAACTTAAGTCGCGGTGGCACGCTGGCCGCCACGAAGCTTACCGATCCAAGCAATGGTTCAGTTGTGCTGAATGCAACGGGAGCCTTTACATACACGCCGGCAAATGGATTTTTCGGCAGCGACAGCTTCACCTACAAGGTAAGCGATGGAATCTACGAGTCCGCTCCCGCAACGGTGACGCTGACCGTGCATTCACCTGCGCCGCGCGTGCAGAGCCTATCGCCTGCTCCGGGAGCGATCTTAAGCGCTGCGCCAACGGCAATCATTGCCACCTTCGACCGGTCCATCGACGCAGCGCTGCTCACTCCCGCGGCTTGCAGGCTTATTCACCATGGCAGCGATGCCACCTTCGGAACCGCCGACGATTCTACAATTACCGCGCTGAGCGCGGCAATTACGGGGGTGAATGAAGCCACCTTCGCGCTGCCAGCGAGTTTGCCTGAAGGAGGGTACCGCGTTCAACTCATCAGTTACGGCGGCGATAAAGCGCTCCAGTTCGACGGCACGAATCATTTTACCACCGCGGGCAAATGGCTGACCGGCTCGGGAAATAAAGTGACGGTTGAGTGCTGGGCGAAACCGTCGATCGGACCCGGCGGAAACATGATTCTGCATAAGGCGTTCTTCAACGACATGTCGTTTCAGTGGACCTATGACTCCACTGTGAACGAAGGACGGTTCTCGTTTTCTGTTCCGCTGGATCACGGGACCCATTACCAGGGCCCGGATATGCAGCCTGGAAAGTGGTATCACTTCGCCGGCGTATATGACGGTTCGCTGGTTATGCTTTACATCGATGGACAATTGAAGGCGAGCGTGGCCTGGTCAGGCAACATCAACTGGGATTCAAGCTTCACGACGTCGTACGTTGGCGGCACGAACGAAAGCGGCGGCTGGGGTGGAAAGTACCCCGGACTGCTGGATGAAGTGCGCATCTGGAATGTCGCGCGAACACAGCAGCAGATTCAGGATGCCATGCGCGTCCAGCTTGCCGGTAATGAGAGCGGCTTGCGCGCGTACTACCGCTTCAATGAAGGCTCAGGGCAGACTGCGGCCGACATCTCGCCTAACAATACCGTGCTGACGCTCGGCGGCAGCACGGCGGTAAGCGGTGCGGATCCGCTGTGGGTTGATTCTGATGCGCCACTTCTCGGACGACTTGCCAGCTCAGACGGAGTGGCTTTGGACGGCGAATTTTCCGGCACGTTTCCGTCCGGAGATGGAGTCCCCGGAGGCAACTTCATTTCGACGTTTTCGCTGAATGTTCAAGCGCCGACAGTTTCTAGTACCGTTCCAGCCAGCAACGCGACGGCTGTCGATAATTACGCGCCGGTTTCCATCACCTTCAGCGAAGCGATGAATCAAGCCTCGGTGCAGGCGGCATTTTCGACGACGCCTCCGACTACCGGAACGTTTCAGTGGTCGGGCCTCACGATGACTTACACGCCCTCGGCACCACTGAGTGACAACGCGCTCTACACGGTGAACATCGCTAACACTGCTACCGACAATGCCGGACTGGCAATGGCGGCGAGTTACAGCTTTTCGTTTACGACGGCTGCATTCGCGGTGATCGGGCCGCCATTGCCGGCGGGCAATTTCAAACGCCTGCTGCATTTGGGATCTTCGGCAGCTGACCGCATTACCGGTTATCCCACAAGCGGACTCTCCATTCTCTGGGATAATTTCCAATTCGCAGGTAAAGGGCCTGAGCGCTTTCAGCAGCCGAGCCCCGGCCACTCGATGAATCCGCGGCTGAGCTCCACACAAAACCCCATGGTCTGGACCGATCTCTCAGATGCAGATGGCGTGTGGGGTGGGATCGGCGGCGATTACAGTGCGTTCTATTGCATTTACATCTGGGCGCCGTCGGACCGCAGTGCGAAGCTGATCGTGGATCACAGCTACGAACTGCGCGTCTGGAAAGATGCGGAGGAACTGCCAATCCTCTTCACACAGTCGCCAGGTGTGGTTTCGGCCACTTTCACTCTCACGAGCGGCTGGCACCGCCTCCTCTTGAAGCAGCGTGGCAGCGGCGGCGGCGATAAACTCGCCGCGCGCCTCACTAATCCCGATTCCAGTGACATGACCGATCTGCGTTACCGGGTTTCGGATCGGATGGCTCCGACCGTCTTGAGTACTACTCCTGTTAATGGCGCCACTGGTGTTCAGCGCTGGGAAGAGATTCAGGTTACGTTCAGCGAAGCAATGGACACAAGCACGAGCGCTGGGAACGTTGTCACCATCAATGGCGGTAGTGTGACCGGAACATGGGCGTGGACCGATCCGCACATTTTGACGTTTACGCCCACAGGCTTATGGGACCCCGGCGCGACTTACACAGTCAGTTTCATCTCCCACGGCATGTTCGACCTCTCCGGAAACCAGGGAGCCGCGCCGCCAATCTCCTTTACTGTTACTAACACCGTATCAAGCCCGGGCGCCGGAGCGCTGAGCCTTACAACGGCGCGCGCACAATCACTTCAGAACCTTACATTCACGGGGAGCAGCTTCAGCGCCGGTGGCGTTCTGCACCCTCCCGGTGCGATGCCCTTCGGCGGTCACTATTACACGTACTCCAATGTGATGACCAGTTGGCATAACGCGCAGAGCCTTCTGGCCGCCCAGAACGGACATCTTGCCACGCCGACCTCTGCGTCAGAAGATGATTTCGTCTGGCGCTTCGGAGGCTACACCAACAATTGGATTGGCCTCACGGACGAGCAGAGCGAAGGCACCTTCGTGTGGAGCAGCGGCGAGCCCTTCAGCTATACGAATTGGGGTCCGGGCGAGCCGTCGGACTGGGGCGGGGAGGATTACGGCATTTACTGGTGGGGCTTCCAGTGGAACGATGTTCCCAGCGAAGCCAATGCACAGCGGCCGTACGTCGGCGAGTTCGAAAAGAAAGCTGTGCCGGCGATTCGCTTTACCAAATCGGGCCATGGAAGCATCCACGCGACGAATGTTCGCCTGAATAGTGCGGGCAGTGTGAGCTTCGATGTCGATTTCAGCGGCGCGGCAAGCGGAGCGTGGGATCTCGTCCTTACCAATCCAGACGGTGGAGCCTGCACACGCACGAGTGCCATAACCATTGACGGCATACAACCGCGCATCGCTTCGATGACACCCGCGCCAGGTTCTCAATCTCGCACGGCTCACGGCAGCATCGTAGTGAATTTCACCGAGAACATCTCCGCCTCGAGCGTGAGCGTAAGTTCAGTTACCTTAACACGCGCGGGAGCGGACCATTCGTTTGGAACAGCAGACGACGTCGTGCTGAATCCGGCTCTGGGAGTAAGCGGCAGCACGCTGACCATTGACCTCAGCGGAATTCAGCAGCCCACAGACGATTACCGCCTGCGGCTAAGCAGTTCCATTACCGATTTGATAGGTAATCCGCTCGACGGCGCTGCGAACTCAAGCGTATCCGACTACGTCGCCACATACTCAATCGTGCCGCCAATTCCGCAAGTAACCGGGCTAACTCCGGCACCGCTCGCCAAACTGGAAGCGTCACCCAGCAGCATTGTGGCTACGTTTAACTCCAACCTTCTGTCTGCGAGTGTGACCGCGACCACATTTGTGCTTGTTTCAAGCGGCGCGGATGGAAATTTCGACACGGGCGATGACGTGACAATCATGCCGGCTGGCGTTTCGGTAAACGCGAGTGAGGCCACACTCGATCTGACTGGAGTGGCGCTCGCGCCCGGCGACTACCGTGTCGTGCTGCGGAGCAGGAATGCAGAGGGTGGTTTAAATGGACTCGCGGCATATTGGAAGTTTGACGAAAGCTCGGGAATGGCAGCGGTGGATTCAACAACTAATAACAACACGGGCACGCTTCTTAACGGGCCGCAGCGACAAGCCGCGCAGGGGATTTCCGGAAGCGCCCTGAGCTTTGATGGTGTCGATGATTACGTTGAGGTGCCGGCTTCGGCCTCGCTTGAACCCACAAGCGGAATCACGGTCAGCGCGTGGGCGAATATCACGAACTCGCGCACGAACAGCCTTGCCGATCTGGTGCGCAAGGCAGATCATTTCTCGAACGGATATGTCCTTCGCTGGAGTGACGCAGGAAAGATGGAGTGGTGGATCGTTCGCGGTAACCAGGCTGTGAACCCGCCTACGGTGCGAGTTACCGACACTCAGTCGAACTCGAATTACCTCAACGCATGGCACCATTTCGCCGGAACATTTGACGCGGCCACCGGCGTCTCGTGTCTGTACGTGGACGGCGTGCTGCGTGCCACTCAGACAGGGCCGGCCGGGAATGTCGAGCACAGCGGCAAACTCTGGATAATGTGGACGCCAATTGGATCTCATGCCGCGCTTCCGGGCTTGCTCGATGAGGTGCGAATCTATGGACGCGCGCTGGCGGCGCAGGAAATTACAGAACTCGCAACGGTGAAGGGCATTCGCAATACGAACGGTGATTATCTCGATGGCGAGCCGAATGCCGCGTTTCCGTCGGGAGATGGTAACGCTGGCGGGGATTACAGCGCGACCTTTACCGTTCTCAAACCTGCAGCGCGTGTGATGGCGATGTCCCCTGCGCCGGGCAGCACTGTCTCATCTGCGACGAGCATCAGCGTGACCTTCGATAAGAGCATGAACGCGGCGTGCTTCAACGCGCAAAGCGTGCTGCTCAAGCGCGCGGGTGTGGATAATCAATTCGATACCAATGATGACGTTGCCATCGATCCCACGGGCTTCACGTTGAACAACAAAACATTGGTAGTTGATCTGAGCGGCGTTGTAATGCGCAGCGATCTGTACCGTGTCACGCTCGTGAGCGGCCAGAATGGTATCTTAGACAGTGACGGACTGGCGCTGGATGGCGAACCCAATCAGACGCTGCCGTCGGGCAACGGGACGAAAGGCGGGAATTTTTCGGCCGCCTTCACGGTCTCGAATTCGACACCCCAGAGTCTCTCCTTCAGCATGAGCACGCATTGGGGCGTGGCCAAAGCAATCACGCTCGTTGCTATCGATGTTGACAACGACCCGCTGCAGTACATCGTCACATCCCAGCCGCAGCATGGAACATTGTCGGGCACGCCGCCAAACCTGACGTATACACCAGCGGCGAATTTTACCGGTACCGACAGTTTTAACTTCAAAGCTAACGATGGTCTCGGAGATGGGAACATCGCGATAGTGAGCATTGCAGTCACCAACAGCCCCCCAACCGCATCACAGCAAGGCGTCTTCACGCATTCGGGCGTACCTCCCACGATTCTGCTTCAGGCGAACGATAGTGATGGCGATCCGTTGAGCTACCTGGTCACAAGTTTGCCGGCACACGGCTCGCTGAGCGGCACTGCGCCGAACCTGACTTACCACCCGGCACAGGGCTTCGCGGGGATCGACAGCTTCTCGTTTAAGGTAAATGACGGCGTCGCTGACAGTAACAGCGCAAACATCGTCATTTTGGTTCAGAACCAGCCCCCGGTCGCAGACTCGCAGGAACGTACGATCGCCTGGGGGCGCCCGCTAAGCATCCACTTGAACGGAGGAGACGTTGACGGTGATCCGATTTCCTTCAGCGTTGTTCAGGAGCCCGCTCATGGAACGCTCAGCGGCAAACTACCGGATCTTACCTACACCCCGTTGGGCAACTTCACGGGAGCGGATTCGTTCTCGTTTAAAGTGAACGACGGAGTCGCGGACAGTGAAGCTGCGACCGTATCCATATCAGTTACTAACACCAAACCCACCCTACAGGCAGCGGTGACACCGATTCGCGTTAGACCCGGCGACCCGGTGGCGTACTCAGCAGAAGGCAGCGATGCCGAAGGTGACCTGTTGACGTTTGCGTGGAGCTTCGGCGACGGCCAGAGCGCGTCCGACCCGCAGACCGTCCACGCGTATGCCGCAGCGGGAACGTACAGCGTTACAGCAACCGCCAGTGATGCTGCGGGTGGCTCTGCCTCGGCCACGTTTACTGTTTATGTCAGCGAAGCGCCTGCGGTTCAGTTCAGCACAAGCGATTTCGTGGCATTCGGCGGATTGCCGTTCAGCTTTGATGCCAGCGCGAGCACTGATCCGGAGAATGAAGCGCTGACATACAGCTGGAATTTTGGCGACGGAACTTCTCCGCTGAATGGTCCCACGGTGTCGCACATTTTCGCTCAGCCCGGCACATACACAGTTGTGCTGACAGTGACTGATGCTTCGGGGGTGTCGAGCCAGAGCACACGAATCATCGAGGTGCTGCCCGAAGACCAGATCGGAGAATTCGACGGCTACATCAAGTACGTTACGCGCTTCGGAACGGCTGAACAGAAGGACTCACTCAGCCTTGAAACACGGATCTATCTCGGCGATGAGAAACTGGCGCCCGGAACTGGAATCGCCATCGAGATTGCCGGTCGGCGCTTCAGCGGAAGCGTGGACACAAAGGGGCGCGTGTTGAGCGCAAAGAACGTGAAGTGGAGCTTGAAGAAGGACGCAAAGCAGCCGGAGGGCACCGTTCAACTGAAAATCAAAGCATCGAAGACCAGCCTTTATGGAGGCTTCAGCACCCTGGGAATTGTTGGCGGTAATGACCCGAAGGCGATCATTCGGAAAGCTGTGCAGGTCCGACTGGAGATGGGCACTCACACGTTCCAGATCAGTGTTCCATCCAGCTTCAAGTTCAACACATCAAAGACGCAGGCGCGCGGCGACGGCCGGTATAGCGTGCCTTGATTTTTCGGCGAGCGGCCCGCCGTATTGGCAGAGCAGTTGTGCAACTCTACGCTCATGGATCAGCCCGCCGAAGCGCTCAATGGCTGATTATCAGCTGCATCTCTCAATTCTGACCGAGAACTTTTCATGCGTATCAAGCACTTGCCGGCGCTGTTGCTGCCACTCAGCGTGGTTCTGTCTCTTAAGGCCGAAGAAGACCTTGGCACTCTGGTGTTCTCGGACGAATTTGAGCGTTCAGAGAGGAGTTGAAAGACGAACCAGGCAACGGGTGGAACACGGGCAGCTCGTGGAGCGCGAAAGGCAACAAGGAAGTCGATCTGATCGATGGTACGCTGCACATTTACATTTATCCCGAAGCCATTCATGCAGTCGATGTCGGACACGCGTTCGCCTTTACTGATGCGGGTTCTCAGCCTGAACGTATCTGTCGAAGCCGGCGGCCAAGTTTGCTAAGACTATGCGGTTGACTCGGAGGCGTTGGCCGTGGGTGGTGAGTCCCTCAGCGAGGGCCCGGAAGTGGCACCCATCGTGGACCCCAATGTGGACCCCGTTGGCAAAAACCCCTCCGCCGGGAACTCAGCCCGGGGCTCAGCGACACATGTAGTTTCTATAGGTAAAATCGAGCGGAGAGGGAGGGATTCGAACCCTCGAGACGGTTACCCGTCTGCGGCCTTAGCAAGGCCGTGCATTAGACCACTCTGCCACCTCTCCGTGGCTTTTTCCCGCACTCGCCAAGATCTGGGATTGCTGGTGCGGAGGCGCCTGGCGCCGAGACGTTCAGGCGCAAGCTGGCACTCCATATTTACTTGATGCTTCGAGGCTGCGCAAGCCGTCTGTTCGCGATTCCGCACGCAAGCGGCAATAACGAAGCGTCAGACCGGCTGCGTGATTACGGTTTGATCAGGCGCGCGTTCGCCCAGTCGAGGTGGTCTCCGGCGTCGTCATCGTCGCTGCCATAATCGCAGATGAACTCCAGCGTCTTCACGCCCGCGACTTCCTTACGGACGGTCTGCGCGGCTTCACCTGCCTTCGCAGTTCCCGCGGCGAGTTCTTTACCGTCTGCGATGATCTTCCACGACGCCACCGCGTTCGGCGGCGCGCTGGCGTCCAGCCCCACGTCGCAGAGCAGCTTCGCATACTGACCGCCGACATCAAAGCTGAGACGTGCGAAACTATGGACGCCGATGCCGCGCGCGTACGTCTTGCCGGCGATCGTGAGTTTCTCGCCTGTCGCGGCCTGGTCCTTGCGCCAGCCGTACACGACGGGCATTCCGCCCACGTACGGCTTCTCCTCGACCTCCTTGGGTTTGAGGTCGGAGAGGTAAACAAGCTTGCCACCCTGGAAGAGGATGCTCTTGATTGCGCCTGTTTCGGCGCGCCACTCCTGCCCGCTGATGGACTCGAACGATATTGCGTTGTCCTTCAAGCCGCCGAGCTTTCCGGTGAGCTGCGAGCCATCTCGCAGCAGCAGCGTTGCCGCGAATGCGTCCGGCCGTTTGTATTCTTTCAGCGGCGCCAGACGGAACGCTGCGATCGCGTCGAAGGCAAATGGGCGCGACTGGCCGCCAACGTTGAAGGTCAAATCTTTATCGGAAAACCGTTCCACGAACCCGCTGACCGTATCCCCCTTTGGAAGCAGCAGAAGGTCTTCTTTCGGCGCGGCGCCTTTCATGAATGCATCGATCGCGTCCGGCGCGGGGCCCTCCTTAATGGTGAACGTGATGCCGTCGATAAAGTGATTCTCGAGATCAAGTTCTCCCAGCGCTCCGTTCTTCAGCTTCAGCTTCGTGTCGTCGCCAGAAAGAATGGTGGCCTTTAGTTGGTCGCCGTTGCGCAGGAAGATCGTGGCGGGCGGCGGCGCGGTATCGGCACCACCAAACCGCACTTCAGAGACATCCTTGAAGGCGGCGCGACCCGACTCGAGCACGAACGCATCGGTGCGGATACCCGCCAGCTTCTCGGCTTTCTCTTCGCCTTCGAGCGTGATCACTGTCACTTCAACGCTCTCTTCCGCGGTTCCGATTCTTGCGAACGCGGCCAGGCAGCACATTACGAACGCTACAAATCGCATCAGTCGACTAGCTCCTGTTTTTTCTGCTGCTTCATTTCCTTGATCTTCTCTTTTGTTTCTTCGGGCAGCGGCTTCTTGCCGTCTTCGGGCTTGGCTTTCTCTTCAGGCTTTGCGTCGCCGCCCTGCTTCTTCTTCCACCACTCGCGCCATGCAGCCGGATCGTTCTCAATCTTCTGTTTCGTCACCTGACGAAGCGCATCCATCGCAGCACCGCGGACGCGGTGATCCTCATCGTCCAGAGCCTTGACCAGCCCTGGGAGCACTTCCTCACCCCCGATCAAGCGTAGTGCTTCCACGGCATCTTCGCGCACGCTGCTGTCGGAGTCGCTCAAGCCCTTCTCGATCGCCGGGATCTGCTGTTTGCCGCCGGCCTTGCCAAGCGCAAATGTCGCGCGGCTGCGAATCTCTGTTTTCGAAGACTTCTGCAGTTCCTGCAAGATGGCAATCGACTTCTCGCCACCGAGCTTCGCGCCTGCCGCGGCCGCGAAGAGCCGTACTTCTTCGTCTTCGTTCGCGTCGCCGGCCAGCTTCTCGAGCGCTGGAACGGCTGCCTTGTAGTTGCTGTCTCCGATCGCGCGCGCTGCGTCGCGGCGCACCCCGGCGTCTTTTGATGCAAGGATCTCAACAAGCGCGGGCCCCGCGCGAGCGTCTTTTGAATCTTCGAGTGCAATCAGGATGGAACGCGTCATCTCCGGCGTCGTCGTCGACTGTCGATACAGCCCCACCAGTCCGGGAACGGCGAGGTTGCCCATGTCCTTCAGGCCCTTCCAGCCCTTCTCGCGTTCGGCCGTGTCTTCATGAAGCGTACTCTTCACGAGCTTACCGACTTTACGGAGCACGTCGGGGTCCGTCTCGACTTCGAGTGGAGGCGGCTCCGCCGCGCCGGTTGTGATTGCCGCGAGCAACAACAAAGGAAGAAAGTACTTCGGCATCAGCTGACCCCGCCCAGACAGAAGAGGACTACGTTAGAACCTCGCGCGGCCATGTCAAAAGCTGCACACCATGCAGACGAAGATGGAGGCAGATTATTGCGCCGGAACTAGAACCACCCAGATAAGAGGCGGGCCACCAGAAAAACGCGCTGCACCTTGAAAGAAAAGACGGCTTTGCGATATAAGAGCAGCATTCCCGAATCCCACGCGGCGAGGAGAATGCGTCATGAAGACCATCCAATGGCTCTGCATTTTAGCAATTCTGTCAGGTGTCGGCGCTTCTGCCGCGACCACCGGCACCCCTACGCAGGGGGACAGCCTGCGAGCGTGGTTCAAAATCTATTCGAAGGAGTTCAAGCGGCTGAAGAGCAAGGAGTTGCTGCTCACCGGCCGTGCCGCGGCCGACGTGATGCTCGATGGGCTTTCCGCAACGGGCCTGGTGAGCGCTACAACGCGGTTCAGCGCTCTTCCCGGTGACGTGCAGACAGCGCTGACGCGGCTGAAAACTGATCTCGAGACGCTGAAAGACAAGATCCGCGACACGGACAGCCGCATCGGCCAACTGGTCAAAGACTTGAACGCGGCGTCGAAGACCGGGACGCCGCCGGATCTGGAGGCGACGCAACTTCTGGTCTCGACGTGTTACGCCGCGCTGAATGACGGCGAACTGGCCGACAAGGATCGGCAGATTATTACGGAGACATCCACGAAGATCGCCGCGACGGCCGGCCTGACGCCGACCATTGCGCAGGCGATCACGGCGGACGTGGCCGCGATCCTCGCTGGCGTGAATGCGACCAAGGTGGACGTTGATCTAATCAAGACGGACTTTTCGACGCTGGGCACCTTGATCAAAGCTGTACCGTAAGAAACTGGCGAAACAACAGTTACATGAAGTGGCGCATCTGTCGAGATGCGCCACTTTCTTTACACGCCCCACTCCTTGCGCGAAGTTTCCACCGGTATCCGCTTTTCCGGATAGACGGCCCAGTGGTAGTTGGCGATCGGATTCGCGCCGATCCAGCGTTCATCCACCGGCTGCGAGCGCGGTTGGAAACGCAGGTCGGCGCTAATTCGGACGCGCTGTGTCTCGTTTCTGAGCGAGGCGTGCATCGTATGCATGCCGAAGATGAGGCAGTCGCCCGTCCTGAATGTCGCGGTCTTCCATTGCCCGCCGTAGAGCGAAGTGATCTCGAGCGGATCGTAGGAGAAGTTGCTGTTGATACTATCGCGATCGACGTCGGCGCGGCCGTAGGTCTCGCGCACTTTCTGGTAGCTCGGCAGTGAATCTGAACCGCACAAGATTGCCAGCGGACCTTCCTCCAGACTGATGTCTCCCATCGCCACCCAGCAGGTGAAGAGCTTCGAGACCGTGCCGCGGCCCATGAAAACGACATCGTAATGGGGTGGCGTGGGTTCCCCGGTGCCCACCGCACGCAGCCACTTGTAGTCAAATGTCATCGATGCTTCGCCGAAAAGCCGGTCGAAGAAGCCAAAGAGTTCCGGCGCCTCGGCCATCGCGGTGAAATCCGGATGATGCGTGAGCTCTTTGCGGCCACCGAGATACATTCCCGCCGCGCCGGGCTTAAGAATGCCTTCGTCAATCGGGCGGGAATTATCAAGATGCCCTGCTGTAGCGAGGTGGTTTAGGACGACTCGACGCGCCGCAAGAACGGACGCAGCAGGTAAGAGGCCCCGAACGAGGAGATAGCCGTCGCGCGTCATGTTGCGGCGAAGCTCAGCCCCATCCATCAGCGGAGATCCATTCGCGTCCAACAACCCGAGTTCGACACCATCGAGTTTAACATAACGCCGGGAGAGCCGAACGATCCGGCGATCCAGTTCTGGTGAGGCGGCTGTAGTCGCAGAATTCATTTGTGGGACTCTCCATGCAGGAAATGATCGACGCTCGTTCAAGCGCAGCTATACTTAACCACCATGAAATTGAGCTGTGAATGCACGGATTGATCTAAAATATGCAGAAACTGATCACCGGAATGAAATTATCCCGGCCGCCGCGCCGCGAACCGCCGACGCATCCTCTGCATCGATCCCCCGACCGCGTCTGGCGTTTCGCGACACCGAGCGCCGCGCAGCAGCGACTGGGCATCTGGGTTACGTCCACAGGCATGCACCGGAAGCAGCCGCCGCACAATCTCGTCAATCACCGTGTGATGGATTGCTATGCGGTGGTGCTGATCGCGCGCGGCAGCGGCTTCTTTGAAAGCGCCGTGACGGGGCGGCAGCGCGTTGGCGCAGGCGCGCTTCTGTGGTGCCTGCCGGGTGTATGGCACAGCTATACGCCCGACGATAGCACATGGGATGAACGCTGGATCGTCTTTGGCGGCAGGCTGCCCGATGAACTGACGCGTCAGGGCTGCCTGAATCCCGCCCACGCCATCGATACGTTCGGCAACGATGAGGAAATCTGCTCGCTGTTTGACCGCATCGACAAGGTCTTCATGAAGGCCGGGCCACTCTCATCGGCGCTCGCAGCCCCCATGGTTCACCAGTTAATCCTGGTGGCGCATGGCCTGCGTACAGGGCTGTTGAGGATGCACCGCAACGTCGATCCCGCGGTGTCGCGTGCAATCGCATTGGTTGAACGTGAAGCAGCCAGCGGCATCTCGCCTCAGGAACTCGCGCGCCGTGTAAACGTCAGCTATCCGACTTTGCGCCGGAACTTTCGCCGCCAGACGAGCTTCTCCGTAAAGGAGTACATCCTGCGCGTGCAGCTTTCGCGCGCGAAGGATCTCCTGGCCACTACTGGAATGAGCGTTACTGAAGTCGCGCGGCAGTGCGGGTTCGAGAACGCGCTCTATTTCTCACGGCTCTTTGCCCAAAAGGAGGGCGTGCCACCGAGAGTCTTTCGCAGCCGCCAGACGTTACGCACATGATCCGGCCTCCGACTGCGATTTGAATAACGCGGGGCGCTGTATGATAATCCGTCACGTCTTTCCAAAGGCGAAAGGGGGCGGAACGCCTCTGCGACGGCTTCAGGAGTGTTGACGGTCCATGCGTACGATTCCGTTCGTTAAGATGTCCGGCACGGGCAACGATTTTATCATGATCGATAACCGCGAGAATCTCCTTAGAGAGGGAGAAGCGGTGAAGCTTGCGCAGGCCGCGTGCCCGCGGAGGATCTCCGCCGGGGCTGACGGCATCATCCTCGTCGAGCGCGCGACGAAGCCGAACCACGATTACCGCATGCGCATTTTCAATGCCGACGGCTCGGAAGCGGAGATGTGCGGCAATGGCTCGCGCTGCATCACCGTCTTCGCGCGCCAGATTGGCGCGGCCAAAGAGAAGCAGACGATCGAGACGATTGCTGGAACGCTGCACGCCACGTGCGCTGCTGATAACGTTTCAGCGAAAGTGCAGCTCTCGCAGCCTTCGAAGCTCGAACTGAAAAAGGCCGTGCCGGTGCTTGGCAAGAACGTAGATCTGTACTTCATGAACACGGGTGTGCCGCATGCGATCCAGTTTGTCGATGACCTGTCAAAGGTGGACGTAAAGGCCGCGGGCTCTTGCATCCGCTATCACGAGGTCTTCAAGCCCAAGGGCACAAACGCGAATTTCGTGCAGCTCATGGGCGGCAACACGATCAAGATCCGCACGTACGAACGCGGCGTGGAAGACGAGACATTCGCGTGCGGCACCGGTTCGACGGCAGCGGCGATCATCGCGGGCCTTGTGCATAACTACAGTTCGCCGGTGAAGGTGATCACGGCCAGCGGTGCAACGCTGACCATTCACTTCGAGAAGAAGGGCGATACGTCGAGCGCACCGTTCCTCGAAGGCGCGGTGGATACCGTCTACAAAGGTGAGTTCTACTGGCGTTAAATTCACAGCAGAGCACACAGAGAGCACAGAGTCTTTGTTCTTCAACATCTGCGTCTATCTGCGTTCATCTGCGGTCCAACCTCAAGGAGAGGCGCATGGCATTCCGATTCACAGGGTTCGCTGACGAAGCCGGGAAGACGCTTAAAGAACAGATCGACGTCACGAAGAAAGCCGGCTGGTCGTCGATCGAACTGCGCCTCCTGGAAGGCAAGAACTTCTGCGACATCCCGGACGCGCAGTTTGACGCGGCACTCGACACGCTGACCTCGAACGGCATCCAGATCGCCGGCTTTGGCAGCCAGATCGCGAACTGGGCGCGGCCGATCACGACCGACTTCCAGGTGGACGTGGAGGAGCTCAAGCGCGCCATTCCACGCATGAAGAAGGCGAAGGCAAAGATCATCCGCTGCATGAGCTATCCCAACAAGGACATGGAGCGGGAGGCATACAAGAAGGAAGTCTTCAAGCGCCTGAGCATACTGGCGAAGATGGCGCAGGACGCCGGCATCATCCTCGGCCACGAGAACTGCAATGGCTTCGGCGGCGAAGGCCCGGCGCAGACGCTCGAGATGCTGGAGAAGGTCAACAATCCCGCGTTCAAACTGATCTTCGATACAGGAAACAACACGCTTCACGACCACAACGACCACGCGACGGTGGACTTCTACAACCAGGTGAAGGACCACGTCGTCCACATCCACATCAAGGCGGCGAAGCCGGGCAAAGAAGGCAAGTTCGTCACCTGCTACCCCGACGAAGACCCACAGCAGTTGCCGATCCTCAAAGATCTGAAGAAGCGCGGCTACGACGGCTGGCTCTCAATCGAGCCGCACCTGAAGGCCGCCGTTCATGCCGGCAAGGACGTGGATGATCCGGCGGCAGCAGCTGCGATTTACCTCGAGTACGCGAAGCGGATTGAGGCGCTGGTGAAGAAGGCGTAACGGAAGAATTCAGAATCCAGAATTCAGAATCCAGAAGGACTTCCTCGGATTCAGCATTCTGAATACTGAATTCCAATTCTGGATTCTTCGCATGCCTGATATTGCCACCATACAACCGGTGCTGACGGTGCCGAACGCCGGCACCGCTTCCGCCACTCCCCTCTGGCGTCTCGTCGCCCGGGAGATCAAACAGGACGACATCTTTCTCCGCGCGTCGGCGCTCGCGTACAGTTCGCTCGCATCGCTCGTTCCCGTCGTCGCGATCATTCTCGCGGTGCTCTCCGGTCCGGCTTTCAAGGACCGGCAGGAGCGCGTCCTCGATTCGCTCGCGGCGACCATGGTGCCGAGCGAAGAGAGTTGGATTATCGATGCGCCGGAATCGCCCGAGCAGGAACGCTTCAAACAGGTCTTCCGAGAAAACATCGTGGGCTTCGCCGAGCGCGCGGGTGCGGTGAGCGTCTTCGGATTCCTGATCCTGATGCTCACCGTGGGGTTGCTCTTCCGTACGGTCGAAAAGTCCTTCAACGTCATCTGGCGCGCGGCGAGTCAGCGCTCGTTCTTCATGCGCGTCGCCGTGGCCACAAGCATGATTTTCTGGGGACCGGTCATGCTGGCCCTCTCCGTCACGCTGACGGAGAAACTCAGCGCGCTGCCGATTGTCGGCACGTACATTCTGCCGATGGTCTTCACCACGCTCGCCTTCACCTTTTTTTATATGGTGATGCCCAACGCGAAGGTGAAGTTTGCCTGCGCGCTCAAAGCCGGCGCCATTACGGCGCTGTGCTGGGAACTGGTGAAACTGCTCTTCTATCTCTACGTGACGCAGGTCGTCAGCTACAACCACGTGTACGGCTCGCTGGGGCTGATCCCGATGTTGTTCCTCTGGGTTTATGTGAACTGGGTGCTGGTGCTTACCGGTGCTGAGATTGCGTACTGCCTGCAGTTCCGGCGTGCGCTGCAGGAGCAGCACCTCGCCACCGAGCGCCAGCAGCGCGGCGGGCAGCAGAAATCGAACGATCCGGCCCCTTCTCCGCCGCTGATTCTTGCGGTGGCCATCGAAGTCACGCGGCGCTTCCAGCAACCGTGCCCCGGTGGCGTGAAGGTTTCACAGATCGCCGACTCTCTGCAGATCGAACGCGGGAGCGCGCGCGCCACGGCCGATCGTCTCGCGGCCAGCGGCGTTCTGTTGCGTGTGGCGCGCGAGAACGAAGAAGATGCCGCCTACGTTCCCGCCGGAGATCCGAAGTCGCTGGAACTCGGCGGGGTGCTGGTCGTGAGCTTTGACGAGAACGGCCTCGGCGGCAGCGGCCCGTCGTGGGAGCAGGCTCGCACGCTCATCCAGGCTTGCGCGAAAGACGGAGCGAAGAAGCTCTCGCTTCAAGACATCGCGGCAAAAGTTCCTGCTTCAGCTTCCAGCGCCGGCATAGTGGCGAGTGCCTAGCTTCCAGACCGCCGCGCCGAGGCACAGCATCAGCAATCCGGCCAGCGGCACGAAGTAAGCGAACTCGCGGAAGTCCGAACCGGTTTCTAAGAATGCCGACGAGGGATAAAACGCCACGAATCCGAACGGCACCACCCACGTCAGCAGGATGCGGACGAACGGCCGGTAGATGTCGAGCGGGTAGCGCGCGAAGTTGAGCAGGTTGTAGACCGGCGGCATAATGCTCATGCGATCCTGCGACCAGAACGACAGCGACGTCAGCGTCAAGAACACCCCGGTCAGCACGCCCCAGGCACCGACAATGCAGAGCAGAAGCTGCAACACAATGATGGCGCTCACCGGCGGCCCGACCGCTTGCCACGCGTACGAAAGTACGACGATGCCCAGCGTCAGATCGGCGAGAAAGTCGAAGCTGACGCCTTCCATCAGCAACTGGAAGAGACTGTTCAGCGGCCGAAGCATCAAACGATCGAGTTCGCCACCGACGATGTACTTATCCGAGAACATGTAGAAGCTCATCGCAAACGCATCGAAGAACGCCATAGGAATCAGCGAAAAGCCGTAAATGAAGATCACTTCATCGCGGCTCCATTCATTCAGCGTGTGAAAGTGATCGAACACGAACTTAAGCATTAACAAGCCGCTGGCCTGCTGCAGCAGTGAAGCGAGGCACTCGACGAAGAAATCCATGCGGTACTCCAGGCGCATTTTGATGGCCTGAAGGAAATAGAGGCCGCCGATGTGGAGGTGCCTGGCGACATTGCGCATGGACGGAGTGTAGCGTAACCTGAACTGCTGTGAACGTCAGACTGAGAGGTCCTCTCCCGCCATGGCACAGTCCAAACCCCGAACGCTCGGCGAACTGAAACAAAGCGGCTACAAGCCCGAGTCCGTGCGCAATGAACTCCGCCGCAACATGCTCAAGGCGCTCAAAGAAAAGCGTCCGCTTTTCCCCGGGATCGTCGGCTTTGAAAAGACCGTCATCCCGCAGATCGTCAATGCCGTGCTGGCACGCCACGACTTCATCCTGCTCGGTCTTCGAGGCCAGGCCAAGACGCGCATCGCACGCGCGCTGATCCAGTTCCTCGATCCGGAAATTCCGGTACTCACGGGTTTTCCGCTGAATGAAGATCCGCTTGCGCCGATCTCCAACGGCGCTAAGTCTCACATTGCGGCGAGCGGTGACGCGACTGAGATCCGCTGGATTCCGCGCGAAGAACGCTACCGCGAGAAACTCGCGACACCAGACGTGACCATCGCGGACCTGATCGGCGACATCGACCCGATCAAGGCCGCCAACAAGCGGCTGGATTACGCCAGCGAAGAAGTCATCCACTACGGCATCATCCCGCGCACGAACCGCGGCATCTTCTGCATCAACGAGCTGCCCGATCTTCCGGCGCGGATCCAGGTCGGTTTGCTGAACATCATGCAGGAGCGCGACATTCAGATCCGCGGCTTCCCGGTGCGGCTGCCGATGGACATCCTTATCGTCTACACAGCCAACCCCGAGGACTACACCAACCGCGGCAGCATCATCACGCCGCTCAAAGACCGCATCGACAGCCAGATCATGACGCATTACCCGGCGAAGCTTGCCGACGCCATGACGATCACCAC